>JAQEDL010000001.1:0-142661 GCA_027669365.1 Coriobacteriaceae bacterium AM49-12
TTTCCCGTCGGGGGCTAGATATATGCTTCCGGAGCATATACTTTCCGGAAACCTACAGGTCAATCCGTGAAAATCCGCGATTCCGGACACACTTTTTGACCCTTAACCCGCACATCATGCACGGGGACACCCTCTCCGACGACAAATTCGAGGGCGAGACGTTCAACTATCAGCTGACCAATCCTCCTACGGCAAGGAATGGAAGAAAGAGAAAAAAGCGGTGCTTGAGGAGGCCAAGCTTGGCTTCAAGGGCCGTTTCGGAGCTGGGCTGCCTGCCATCAGCGACGGCAGCATGCTGTTCATCCAGAACGTGGCCGCCAAGCTCGCCCCCATCGAGCAGGGCGGAGGCAAGGCTGCGATCGTGCTTTCCGGCAGCCCCCTGTTCAACGGCGACGCCGGCTCCGGGCCGTCGAACATTCGCCGGTGGCTGTTCGAGAAGGACTACATCGACTGCATCGTGAAACTGCCCACCGAGATCTTCTTCCGCACTGGCATCAGCACATACATCTGGATACTGTCGAACAAGAAACCCGAAGGACGCCGGGGCATGATCCAGCTCATAGACGCGTCGGACAAACGCGTCCCCTTGAAAAGGAATCTGGGAAACAAACGGTACGAGATCAGCGACGAGCAAATCGACTGGATCACCCGCACCTATATCGACGGGCATGACCACGGCAACAGCGTCATCGTGCCCGCCAGCGAATTCATGTACCGCCAAGTCACCACGCGGCGTCCCCTGCTCATGTACATCACCATCGACAAGTCGAGGACCGATGACCTGTTCGAGTCCTCCAAGCCCATGAAGAACCTGTCGGAGGCCAACAAGCAGGCGATCAGGAACTACTTCGCCGAGCACGCTGGCGAGACTTGGACTTACGAATGGTCGCACACCGCGTGCAAGGAGCTCGGCAAGCTCATGGACAAGCCGAAACCCACGAGAGACCAGCTCCAGAAGGCCATCGTCAGAGTGTTCGGCGTCCGGGATCCCGAAGCCGACGCCGCCCGAACGCCGGAAGGCGACACGGTCTACGACCCCGAGGCCAGCGACAAGGAAAACATCCCCTACGGCATGGACTTCGACGAATACATGGTCACGGAGGTGCTTCCCTACGCGCCGGACGCCGTCATCGACTACAAGGTCAGGGACGACCACGGGCCGCTACAGGACGGACAGACCGGCGTGGTCGGCACCAACATCAGCTTCAACCGATACTTCTACAAGTACGAACAGCCACGCGACCCACAGGACATCGCAGCGGAAATCCTCAACCTCGAAGACGGCATCGAAGACTTCATGAAAGAATTCCTCAAATGAGAACCCGGAACGAAATCAACAACACCGAATGGTTCGGCCATATGCCCGACGGTTGGGAAATGAAGCCTTTGAAGAGTTTGTTTTCCATTGGAAAAGGAATCACGGTTACAAAGGCCGATTTGATTGAACACGGTGTGCCAGTTGTTAATTACGGACAAGTTCATTCAAAGCTCAACGATGGATTCTCTATCCATAGAGAGCTAATCCGATATGTCTCACCAGACATAATTCCAGATAATACTATTCCAATTAGCAAAGGTGGTTTCATCTTTGCAAGTACATCTGAAGACCTCAAAGGTTGCGGAAATTGCATCTATCTAGATAGCAATATTGAAGTGTATGCAGGAGGTGATACGACGCAGCTGATTCCGCTACAGACTTTCGATAACAAGTATTTTGCATATTTGTTTTCGACTGATAATTGGAGATCTCAGATTCGCCGAAATCTTGTTGATGTTAAAGTATTTCACGTCAATCCCAGAGATTTGAAAGAAACTTATGTGGTAGTGCCGCCTCGCGATGTTCAGCGTTCGATTGTTGCTTTCTTGGATTCGCGGTGTAAGCCGATCAATGAGGCCATCGCCCGCCATCGGATGATCATCGACAAGCTGGAGGACTATCGGAAGGCCGTCATTTCGCACACAGTCGCCGGAGATTCAAACGGTTTGGATAATACCCGTTGGACATGGAAGAGATTCAAGTTCATCGCACACGTAGATTCCAACTTAGTCGAACCGGATAACTATCAGCATTGGTTGCATATTTCTCCAGAATCAATAAGCAAGGGAAATGGAAGGCTGCTGCGTACCAGCACCGTCTACGAAGATGGCGTCACTAGCTGCAATCATCTATTCCATAAAGGCGCGATTCTTTATTCGAAAGTAAGACCGAGACTAAATAAGGTGATAATAGCCCCGGATGATGGATTATGTAGTGCCGACATGTATCCAATCTCAACCAGTCAATTTCCTGAGTGGCTTAAATATTATATGCTTTCAGATCAGTTCGTCGAACAAGCAGGGCTGGTATCAGACATACGAATCAAGATGCCGAAGATTAACCAGCAGGAACTGGGGAATTTAAAAGTTTTCGTTCCGCCTCGTCAAGACCAATTGGAAATCATCTCCCAACTTGATTACAAGTGTGCTGCGATTGATGAGGGTGTTGATCGTCAGGAACAGGTGATTGCGAGGCTTGAGGAGTATCGCAGGAGTCTGATTTTCCATGCGGTGACTGGTCGTATTGATTGTATGGGAGGTGCGTGATGAGCGTGAACGACAGTCTGCACAGGGAGGATGCGTTCGAACGGTACTTGTCGCGTTCTATCGCGGGGCTGGAGGGTGAGAACGGCTGGAGGGTGAGCCCGGACGATACGGGGTTCGACCCGCAAACGGCGTTGTACATGCCGGACTTCATCGAGTTCCAGGAACGGGTCGCGCCGGAGAAGCTGGAGAAGATGCGTGCGTCCATGGGCGGGAACTGGGAGAACAACCTGCGCATGCAGCTGGTTTCCGCCTTGCGGGACGACGGCACGATAGACGTGATTCGCCACGGATTCAAAATGGCGGGCTATCAGACGATCATGGGTTCGGCCCCGTATCCGGCGGACAAGCGCATCAGGAACGCGCAAGTCGACTACGAGGCGAACATCCTGCGGGTGATGCATCAGGTGCATTACCAGACGCAAGGCAACAAATCGCTGGATCTGGTGTTCTTCATCAACGGCATCCCGGTGGCGACCGCGGAGGTCAAGACCGAGCTGACCCAGACGGTGCAGGACGCCATCGAGGAGTACCAGACCGAACGCAAGCCCATCGAACCGGGCACGAACCGGCGCAACTGGCTGCTGATGTACAAGAGCGGTGCGGTGGTGCATTTCGCGATCAGCGAGGACGAGGTGTGGATGTGCACCAATCTGGAGGCGGACGTGCCCCGGTTCCTGCCATTCAACAAGGGCACCGCGGACGGGCACGCCGGCAATCCCCCCGCCGAGGACGGCGGCTATCGGACCTCGTACTTCTGGAAGGAAATCTGCCAGAGGGACAACTGGCTGCACATCTTCCAGAACTTCGTGTTCGAGGAGACCAGCCGCAAGGAGGACGCGACCGGCCGCATGCGCACGCGCTGCACGCAGATCTTCCCCCGCTACCATCAGTGGGACGCCGTGACCAAGATGATCGCCGACGTGCGCGCCAACGGGGCCGGGCAAAGGTATCTGATTGAGCATTCCGCGGGGTCGGGCAAGACCGAGACGATCACGTGGACCGCGCACGAGCTCGCCGACGTCAGGCAGGACAACGGAGAACGACTGTTCTCCAGCGTGGTGGTCGTGACCGACCGTCTGAGCCTTGACACGAACATCAAGAAGACTATAGGCCAGCTGAGGAACGCCCCCGGTTACGTCATGGACATCGGCACCGACTCCGAGGGACGTCGGACGTCCGACGCGGCGAAGAGCCGGCAGCTGGCCAAGGCGTTGGGCGACCGCAGGGAGATCATCGTGGTCACCTTGCAGACGTTCCTGTACGCATGGCCCATGATCGCCGCAGACCCCCGTCTGACGGGCCGGGACTTCGCCGTCATCATCGACGAGGCCCACTCCTCACAGGAAGGCAGCAGCGCCGCGGCGCTGAAGAGCGCGTTCAACGCGGCGGCGGACAAGCTCAACCTTCCCGAGGCGCGGCCCCTGCCCTCCGAGACCGGCGAGGAGGGAGACCTGACCGACGAGGACGTGATTTCCGAGTACTTCACCCGCATGCAGGCTGGCAACGTGATGCCGCGGAACGTGTCGTTCTTCGCGTTCACCGCGACCCCGAAGGCCGAGACCATGACCCTGTTCGGCCGTCCCGGAGACAAGCTCGACAAGAAGGGCAGGAGCATCCCGGAATCGTTCCACAAGTACCCGATGCGGCAAGCCATCGAGGAAGGTACATCATCGACCCGCTGTCCGGGTACATGCCCTATTCGACCGCGTTCAGGCTCGCCGAGGAGTACGCGCCCGACAAACTCGTCGACGAGAACGCCGCGCGCCGCGTCATCGCGAAGTGGAAGGCGTTGCATCCGACGAACGTGATGGAGAAGACCGCGCTGATCATCGAGCATTTCGTCAGGAACGTGGCTCCGTTGCTCGACGGTCAGGCCAAGGCCATGATTATCACGCCGTCGCGCCCGGCCGTGGTCCGTTACAAGTATGCGTTCGACGCGTACCTGCGGGCCCATCCCGAACTGGACCGCAGCAGGATCGAGCCTCACCTGCAATTCAAGGTTCCCGGAGAGCCGCTGGTGGCGTTCTCCGACAAGGTCAAGGGCTCCCAGTGCGTGGTCCCGGAGGACGAATACCTCAGGGACAACCCGTTCGCGGCGATCAACCCGGACTACGACTACACCGAGTCGAACATGAACAACCTCGGCTACGAGACCATCGAGAACGCGTTCGACACCCCGCAGTACAGGCTCATGATCGTGGCGAACAAGTTCCAGACCGGATTCGACCAGCCCAAGCTCTGCGCCTTGTACATCGACAAGCCCATCGCCAACGACATCGAGATCGTGCAGACCTATTCGCGCGTCAACCGGATCTACCCCGGCAAGGACCAAGTGTTCATCCTCGATTTTGTGAACAAGGCCGACACCGTGGTCAACGCGTTCCGCAAATACGACACCGGCGCGGCCATGAGCGAGGCGCAGGATCCGAACATGGTGTACGAGATCAAGAAGCGGCTCGATAAGACGGGAATCTACACGCAGGAGGACTTCTCTCAGTACCGCGACGCCCAGTACCGGGCCATAGCGCAGCTTTCCACGGGAGAGGAACGGGACTCGTACCGCAAGCGCCTCTACAAGGCCGTGAGCCTTCCCGCGGAACGCTGGAGCAGCGAATACAAGGCTCACACCACCGCATACGCGACATGGGCCGACACCCTCGAACACGCCAAAGCCGACGGCGACAAGGAGACCATCCGATACGCCCAGCAGCGCATGGACGAGGAACAGGAGGCCCGCGACGGTCTCGTCACGTTCCGCAAACTCCTGAAACGCTACTGCTCCGCCTACATGTTCATCAGCCAGATCGTCGATCTGGGAGAACCGGATCTGGAAGTGTTCCACGGGTTCGCGAAACTGCTCTATCACCGGATCAGCAACACCAGCGTCGACGAGATCGACATCAAGGGCCTCGTGCTCTCCGACTACAGGATCAACAGGCTGCGTCGCGCCGACGACCAGCAGGACCGCGAGCTCAAACCCATGGGGGCCGGCCTCGGGCGTTCGACCGCTCCCAAGCAGCAGAGTCTGAAGAGGATCGTCGAAAAGCTCAACGAGACATGGGGCACCGACGTGAACGTGATCTCCGCCGCGAGGGCCGTGAACTTCATCTCCGACTATGTGGCGGGCGACAACATCACCCAGACCAGAATCACGAATTCCAACAACTCGAAGGAGTCCATACTCAACGACGGAAGACTGAAGAGCATCGTCAAGGCGGGCCTCGTGAACCTCGTGAGCAACGAGCTGGGAGACCTCGCCGCGAAGGTCATGAACGACCCGCAGGCCATCGACTCCCTCGCCGATCAGGCCTATGACCAGCTACGTTCCGGAAAACGCTACGACATCCCGAAACTTCAGGAGTATATGAAGCGGATGGAGCGCGATCATGACAGCCAATGATTCCGGTTCCATCGTCAAGGACCTGTTCGGCATCGCGGACTGCGAGCTGATGGGCACCGAGGAGACGATCGACAAGGGCAAGCGGGTCAAGAACATACGGCTCGCGTACTGCGGTCCGGTGCCCGAGGCTTGCGGGGTTTGCGGCGGAAAGACGTACAGCCACGGCAGACGCGCGCTCAAAATCGCGGACACCCCCATGGGAGGCGTACCAACCCGCCTGATCATCGAGTTTCCCCGAAGGCGTTGCAGCCAGTGCAACGACATCTGGCAGCCCGACATCGACGGCGTGAACCAGAAACGCATGATGACCTCGCGCGCCTACGCGGACATTGCGCAACGTTCCCTGCGCACCACGTTCCGCGACGTGGCCGTCGACTACGCGTTGACCCATGTGACCGTCAAGAACGTGTTCGAGGAATACATCCGCGACTATGACGAGAAGCTGCGGTTCCGCACGCCCGCATTCCTCGGCATCGACGAGATCAAGATCAAGCGCATCGGAGAGGTCACCGTCATCACCGACCTCGAACACCGCACGCTCTACGACATGCTCAACGGCCGAAACCAAAGGACCCTCACAGAATACTTCATGAACATGCCCGACAGGGACAAGGTCATGTGGGTGTGCTCGGACATGTATCGGCCATTCGAGAAAAGCATCGCCACGGCCATGCCGAACGCACGCTGGGCCATCGACCACTTCCACGTCGTCATGAAGGCCAACGAAGCCGTCGACTCCGTGAGACGGTCCCTGCAAACGACCATGACCAAGAAGGACCGCATCAAAACCAAGCGCGGACTTGCCTACACGCTCAAAACCCGACGTCGCGACCTCACAGGCGAGGAGGCCGAGAAAATACGCCTGCTGCGCGGCGTCGACGAGCTCAAGCCCCTCGCCACGGCCTTCGACGTCAAGGAGGACTTCTTCGACATCTGGGACGAGAACCCCACATCGAAACGCAACGCCCAGAAAGCGTTCCAAACATGGGAGAACAACATTCCCGAAGGCGAATTGTTCGACTCGTTCAGAACCCTCGCCAAAACGGTACGCAACTTCTACACCCAGATCTTCCAATACTGGGACTGCCCCATAGCCATAAGCAACGGCTACACCGAATGCGCCAACAGACTCATACGCGAATCCAACATGAAAGGACGCGGATACTCCTTTGAAACGTTGCGGGGAAGAAGCCTGTACCGAAAGACCAACCTCCTCAACATCATCAACAGCGGCGGCATAAGCATCGGTCCCCGAATCCTCACCAAAGGCGCGCTGTTCACCACCGAAGCGGAAGACGAGAGCAACGAGGAAGACGAATGGGAGCCGTTCCCCGAACCTGAATACGAGGTGGACGAAACCACCGGCGAGATACTCAACTAACGGTAAATCTCTGGTTGAAACGGAAACACGTCTCAAACGATTTTCAACCAGACGGTTCCTTCTGGAACTTAGAGGATGAACGTTCTTCGAAACCCGTCATTCAACCAGAGATTTTACATACCCGAAAAAAGCCTCCCGAGCTGTTGCTCAGGAGGCCTTTCGTTTACATGCAATCGGCGCGCTAATTGTTCGCGGTCAGACGCTCGACGTCGTGGGCGATCATGTATTCCTCGTCGGTGGGGATGACCATGACGGTGACGGCGGAACCGGCGGCGCTGATGACCTGCGGGCCGTTGCCCACGGCCTCGCGGTTCTTGTTGTTGTCGATGCGCACGCCCAGCCACTCAAAGCAGTCGCAGAAGGCCTTGCGGATCGACCAGTCGTTCTCGCCGATGCCGGCGGTAAAGGTGATGGTGTCCACGCCCGCCATGGATGCGATCATGGAACCGGCCTGCTGCATGGCCTTGTAGGCGAACATGTCGAAGGCGAGCAGGCAGCGCTCGTCACCCTCGGAGGCGCGCGTACGGATGTCGCGGGCGTCGTTGGAGATACCCGAGATGGCAAGCAGACCGGACTGCTTGTTCATCATGTCATCGACTTCCTGATAGCTGTAGCCGCCCTCGCGCTGGAGGTAGCACACGGTGGCCGGGTCAATGGAACCACAACGGGTGCCCATCATCAGGCCATCGAGCGGCGTGAGGCCCATCGTGGTGTCGCGGCACACGCCGTCCTCGATGGCGGCGAGCGAAGCACCGTTGCCCAGATGGCACGAAAGCAGACGGTGGCAGCGCGAGCCCAGGATCTCCTTGGCCATCATCACTCGTAGCGGTGGCTCGTACCGTGTGCGCCGTACTTGCGCACGTGGTACTTGTCGCACACGTCCTTGGGCAGCGCGTAGGTGTAGGCGACCTCGGGCATGGTCATGTGGAACGAGGTGTCGAAGACGGCCACGTTGGGCAGCTCCGGATACTTCTCGCGGCAATATTCGATTGCCGCGGCCTCGCCGTAGTTGTGCAGCGGAGCAAGCGGTGCCACCTCAAGAATCTTGGCCATAACCTCGTCGTCGACAACTGCGGAATCATCGAAGTGCCAGCCGCCCTGAACGATACGATGCCCAATGCCATCAATCGTAAAGTCGGTCTTCTCAAGCTCCTCGAGCACACGAGCGATAGCAGAGCGATGATCGGGGAAGGGAACCTCCTCGGTCTGCTTGGCGCCACCGTTCTCGGAGTGGCCAAAGATGCCCATGTCCGATCCGATACGCTCGCAGTTGCCCTTGGCGAAAACCTTGCGGGTATCGGTATCCAAAAGCTGATATTTAAGGCTTGAGCTGCCGGCGTTGACAACAAGTACGTTCATGAGACTCCTTTGCAGTGCAATACGGTCGACGCAGACCCCTTAAAGCGACCGCATTTTAATAAGAAGTTATCACATCTTGATAAATAGCTATCAGGCATATCGCCCAACGAGCGCAAAAGAGGGGCCGAACGGCGCTCGGTCGTCCAGCCCCTCCCCTCTTGCAATTACTTGCCGTTGACGATGCGCTCAACGTCGGAAGCGATCATGAACTCCTCGTCCGTGGGGATGACGAAGATCTTGACCTTGGAATCCTTGGCGGACAGGCACCAAGCGCCGTCGCCACGCAGGGCGTTGCGGGCATGGTCCATCTTGACGCCCATAAAGGCCAGACGGTCGGCCACGCCGGCGCGAACGGCCGGAGCGTGCTCGCCGATGCCGGCGGTAAAGACCAGGGTGTCCATGCCGCACATGGAAGTGGCCATCTCGGCAGCCTTGGCGGCAATCTTGTAGACAAACATGTCGAAGGCCAGCTGAGCCTCGGGGTCGCCAGCGGCGGCAAGCTCCTCGACGTTGCGGCAGTCGTTGGTCTTGCCGCCGGTCACAGCCAAAAGGCCGGACTTCTTGTTCATCATCTCGTCGACCTCGTCGAAGGTGTAGCCGCCCTCGCGCTGCAGGTAGCACACAGTAGCAGGGTCGATGGAGCCGCAGCGGGTGCCCATCATGACACCGTCGAGCGGCGTCAAGCCCATGGTGGTGTCCATGCACTTGCCGTCCTCGATGGCGCACAGGGAGGCACCGGAACCGATGTGGCACACAACGACCTTGCGAGCCTCGCCGTTGGTCATCTCGGCAACCTTCTTGGAGATGTAACGGTAGCTGGTGCCGTGGGCGCCGTACTTACGGATGTGCAGCTTGTCACAGACGTCCTTGGGCAGGGCGTAGGTCTTGGCGACCTCGGGCATATTGAAGTGGAAAGCAGTGTCGTAGACCGTAACGTTGGGCAGATCGGGATACTGCTCGAGGCAGTACTCGATAACGTTGGCCTCGGGGTTGTTGTGCAGCGGGGCGAGCGGAGCGACCTCGCGGATCTTGGCGAGGACGTCCTCGTCGACGAGGGAGGAGTCGCCGAAGTACCAACCGCCCTGAACGATACGGTGGCCGATGCCCTCGATCTTGACGCCGTTGGCCTCGAGGTCCTTCAGGACGACCTCGATGGCGACCTTGTGGTCGGGGAACTCGATGTTCTCGGTCACCTTCTTGGAACCGTTGGCAGCGTGGGTGAAGGTACCGCCGGTAAAGCAGACGCGCTCGCAGGAGCCTTTGCGGACACCTTGTGGGACTTGGTATCGATGACCTGATACTTAAGCGTCGAAGATCCTGCGTTGACGACCAGAACGTTCATGTGTCTCCCTACTAACAGGCGGTGTGGCGCCGCCAGGTTACATACGCTTCAATAATAAACCCAAACGCCCTCGCGCTCGGGTTTATTGCGTTGATATATAAGTTATCGGTGCCCAAATACTCATGGCCTTTGACTTGTAAGACGAAATAGCGCGGGGATATACACCAAAGAAGAAATCCCGAGCGCAACAAGCAATACGACTCGAATGCCCGCAACGCTACTCAACACAGCGTTGAGCAGATAGAAAAGAACGGCACCCACCGCCACCATCTGGCTTTGAACCGAAATCAGTGAACAGCGCATCGAAGAATCGGCAGCATTTTGAAAAATTGAGTATTTGATTGGGGCAAACAACGAGTACGCAACCGTCTGCAGCACATAGAACACGGGCAGCAAATTAACCGGAGTAAGGGGAATCAAAAACAAAGCTGTCAATGCTAAGCGAATGATGCCGCAAATACGCGCAAAACGGCCCTTGTCGACACGAGCAATCACACGGGGCACAATAAACCCTATGGAGGCGGAGGCAAGGAGCTGGATCGCAATGGTCACGCCCGAAGCGACGGCATTCATTCCGCGGCCTGCAAGCAACAGCGAGAAAAAGTCTTCCAGAGCGACGAAGGCAAATGCCTGAGAACAGTCCATGATGAACGCTGACCGAAGAATGCCATTACACGCAATAGCGGCTCCGATTGTCTTCGGGCTCATTCCACGTTCAGGTGTCGCCGCAGTGCCCTCTCTTCGCATCTCAGGAATGCAGACAACGACAACCAACGTCAACACCATTGCGATGATATCTGCCGAAAGACCAATGAGATATGCACCGACAGACGAAATGAAACCGCCCACGCAAGCGGAGATGGCATAAGAGGCATAGAAAACAAATCGCTCAACGACATTAAGTCTTACGAGCTGGTCCCGAGAGACGCTATCGATGTAAATCGCTTCGATGGATCCGCTCACACATGCAACGGCAAAACCCTTGAGAGCAAACGCACCGATTAAAAGCAGAGGAGATCGGACGAGGAGCAGGGCGGCGTAGTACCCAAGCATTCCCACAATGCCAACGAGGCCGCTTGTCTTTCGTCCAAACCTGTCAGCAATATAACCAGTAGGAACCTCAAGAATGAATTTGCTCACTTGATATGCAATCATCATGCTAGAAATCGCCACCATCGAAAGCCCGACGAACTCAAGGTAGACAGTTAGGAAATACAAAATGGTGCTGAAGTTCGACAGAAAAACGAACATCATATAAAGCAAAGTCGTACGATTTTTCATACTCCGCCCTCCAAGAGTCAGCAATCTAAATCGGAATCTTGGAAAAGCATGAGGGCAAAGCTGTCAGTTGTGTGTTACAAGGCGTCAATAATCACTTGACGTCTCGAAGCCAATTAATCTCACGAAGCAAGGTGACGCAATAGGTGCAGAAAAACCGTCTGGTGTCGATCAGTCCAGGAATTCTGCCGATAGCAAAAGTAGATAGGCAAGGTTACATCACGCGAACCTTCAATGGAGCACTCACTCACTTCTGACCCATCCGATGCGAGAAAGGACCCAGACAAACTCAATATCAATCCCCCGCCTTGAAGAAACTCAGTCTGAGCCCTACTTCCGTATTCAACATCACGGAAGCGAAAATTGACGAGCTGGGCTTCAGGGCATTGGTTAATCGCATTGAGACAGGGTGACAAATTAATGGGAACAGCAAGCCTGCCGCCCAGTAACTCACGAATGGTCATAGCGTCAACAGATTGATGACCCGCTGGGCATGAAAGAACCTTGAGCTCCTTTTCACCCAAATATTTTGAAGAAAGGACGCTGTCCCGTGGTTCCTCAAACGAGATAGCCGCGTCCGAAATTCCAAGTATAAGTGATTCAAAGCATGTTACCGTTGGCTGATGCCACACATCAAGATGAATCTGAGGGTGCGAGCGTTCAAACGAGTCATACCAGTTTTCGGCAAAAAGGCGCCCCCGCCCATGAAGACAGGGGGCGTAAAGACGAAAGTGGCCATCGGGGGAGACGCCGTCGCCCCTCGATTGAGCGTACTTTTTGAGATCGTCGACTTGTGCCAGGATCACGCGTGCACGACGCGCAAATTCTCTGCCCGCCGGAGACAAAACAGCCTCCCCCGCCGATCGGTCGAGCAAACCAATCTGATACTCAGATTCCAACTTTTTGATTGCCGACGAAACGGCCTGCGGACTCACATGAACGGCGCGAGCCGCTTTGCGCACGCCGCCATAGTTCGCTACCGCTTGAAGGTATTCGAGTTGAGAAAGCTGCATAGATTACTCCAAAGGCAGCCAAGTCGACGGGCTACGCACCCTCAGATCAGGTTCTCGCCCAGGTTCTTGCCGCCGAGGACGTGCATGTGGAAGTGCATGACGGTCTGACCGGCGTTGACACCCTTGTTGGAGATGACGCGGAAACCGTCCTCCAGACCCTTGGCCTTGGCGACCTCCTGGATGGCGTGAGCATGGCGCCCATGGTCTCGGCAGGTACGTTGTCGGCGATGTCGCTGTAGTGCTTCTTGGGGATCACGAGCGTGTGGACCGGCGCCTGGGGGTTAAGGTCGTCGAAGGCGATGACCTGATCGTCCTCATAGACAACGGTCGAGGGGATCTCGTGGTTGGCAATTTTGCAGAAGATGCAATCGCACATGGTTGGTTCCTTTCTCACAGACCAAGGTAATTATATTTGGTCGGGACGGTTAGAACGAGAGGTTGTCGTCCGTGTTGGCGGCTTCGCCGTCGGCGAGCACGTCGTTGCCGTCGACGTCCTTAAGGAGCACCGAGACCTTTTGCTCGGCATCGGACAGGCGGGTGCGCAGGCTCTTGAGGAGCTCGACGCCGCGGGTGTAGCTCTCGAGCGACTCCTCGAGCTCCATATCGCCCGACTCAAGGCTGCGGATGATGAGCTCCAGCTCTTGCGAAGCCTGCTTGTACGTAAGCTGCTCGACCGGGGTCTTCTCTGCCATATCTGTTTCCTTTCCTAAAGGTCTATCACTGTGAAACGAGGTCTACTCGACCGTATCGACGGTTGCTGCCACGTTGCCGTCCGCCATGCGTACGCGGATGGCGTCGCCGGGCTTAAAGGTCTTGGCGCTCGTAGCCACACCATCATCGCTGTACGCGATGGAGTAGCCACGGGCAAGCACCTTGAGCGGCGACAGGGCATCGAGCGACGCGGCAGCTCGGCCCAGGTCGGACGCGGGTTTGCTGAGCATCGTGCGCCCCTGATGCTCCAGGCGAGAGCTCGCGAGCGTGAGCGCATGGCGCTTGCCATCGAGTCCTGAAGTGCTTGCGATCAAGCGCTCGGGCAGACGTTCGAAGTTGGAGCGGAAGGCCCCAACCGAACGCGTTATGGCGCCGGACAGACGATCAGCCGTCAGAGCAAGCTCGGACTCGCGACGCTCGACCATAAACGTTGGGTCGTTGAGGCACGGGCGGCACGCAGCCGCATCGAGTGCATCGCCTAAGCGAGCCGTATAGGTGTCCCAGGCACGACGACCGCGTTGGTCGAGCATTTCCAGATCGACCTGATCCGACCCGATCATCGAAGCCATCGCGGCGCCCAGACGCTGATGGCGCGTCTCGAGCACGTCGGCCAACTCCGTCATAGCCGGCGCCACCGATTCTGCCGCTGCCGTTGGCGTGGAAGCGCGACGGTCGCTCACCATATCGCAGATCGAGGTATCGGGCTCATGCCCAATACCCGTCACCACAGGCACGGGGCAAGCTGCCACCGCGCGGGCAAGCTCCTCGTCGTTAAAGGTCATGAGGTCCTCGAAGGAGCCACCGCCGCGCACGAGCAAAATGCAATCGGGCGCCGGCGTAATGGAAGAGGCGCGGCGCAGGCCCTCAATGAGCTCTGTCGGCGCACCCTCGCCTTGTACCTTGGCACCCACGCAGATGAGCTCGACGAGCGGGTTGCGACGACGCAATGTGCGCTTGACGTCGTCGATTACGGCACCCGAAAGCGAGGTGACAACTGCCACGCGCGAGCAAAACACCGGAATGCGACGTTTGCGCGCCTCGTCCATCAGACCCTCGCGACGCAGCTTTTCGGCCAACTGAGCCACCTGCTGACGCAGCAGGCCCTCCCCCGCCAGCGAGAACGAGCGGGCGACGAAGCTCATGCGACCCGTAGGCTTGTAGAGATTGAAGCTGCCCTTAAAGCTTACCTGCATGCCGTCGCGCAAGTCGAAAGTGCGCTTAAGGTAGGCGCCCTTCCAGATGATGCAGTCGACGGCGGCCGAGTCGTCCTTGATCTGAAAGTAGCAGTGGCCGCTTCGGGCGTTGGGACCACGGAAACCCGTGACCTCGCCTAAAACGCTCAGCTGCGGAATGGCATCGAGCGCGCCGGCGGCGATCTCCACCGCCTGGCTCACGCTGAGCTCCTTGCGCTCCTGATCGTCCGAACCGTCGAACTCGGCGGAAACGGCATTGCCGGTTAGATTCCAGCCTGCCACGCAGCCTCCTTCCGTTATCGTGCACAAGGGCTTCGGCCCTGCGCTAATTCAAGTCCTACACATAGTACAGCGCCGCGGGGACACAAATCCCCACGGCGCCCGTCGGTCCCATTTGTTATCGGTTGGAGTTTCTGTTGTAACGAGCCATAAGGTAGAGCAGCTGAATAATCGAGGTGAGCGCCGCAGCCACGTAGGTGAGCGCGGCTGCCGTCAGCACCTTCTTGGCACCGTTGACCTGCTTGGAACTCATGCCCGACTGCTCGATATACGCCACGGCGCGCGACTGGCATCAATCTCAACCGGCAGCGTAACCAGCTGGAACAGCACGCTAAACGAGAAGAAGACCAGCGCGAGGGTCGTGAGCCCCGCAATGTTCATGAACAGGCCCATGAGCAGCACGATCGTCCAGGTGTTCTGGGTAAAGTTGACGACGGGGACCAAGGCGGTGCGCACCTTCATCATGGCATAGCCGCTTTGACGCTGGGCGGCATGACCCGCCTCGTGGCAGGCGACGGCAACGCTTGCAACCGAACCGCCCGAACGGTTGGCGTCCGAGAGATACAGGTTGTTATCCTGCGGGTTGTAATGATCGGTAAGCTCGCCGGCAACGCCCTTAATGCCCACGGCGCTACAGCCGTTGGCATCGAGCATGCGACGAGCGACCGTGGCGCCCGTATCGCCGTCCGAGCGCACCTTAGACCACGTCTTGTACGTCGAGTTGATATAGCTCTGCGCGGCAAGGCCAAGCACCGTGCAGACAAGAACAACCAGCAGGTACAGCGGGTCGATGCCAAAACCGTATCCATAGTAATAAGGCATGCGAATTCCTCCGAATCGAGTTACACGTTGGAGGCATTCTACCCACTCAAGCGGCTAGGCTTCCCTACAGGAGCTCGATTTTGCCGTCCTTCACGGTGAGTCCCATGTTGCCCGAGAGCAGATCGTCCAGGCGCGAGCCACAAGCTCAAAACGCCAACCTTCACGCAGGCGGCTCTGCTCGGGATGCTCAATGTAGTCGGCCAGGTCATCGCGCGAGGCAATGACCGAGGTCGCTACGCCCGAGCGCTCGGAGACCAAGCGAATAAGCGCATACATAAGGTCGGTCACGCTCTCCAACTCCGGCGAAATCTGGCGATGCCCGCGCACCATGAGCGGCAGGCGGTCGTGCGGGCAGCTCGCGCCGCGTTTGATGGCCATGAGCGCGCCGTCCACATCGCGCTCCCCCAGCTGGTCGGTGCCGCGGATGCTGCGGAACTCCTCGACGCGCACGGGATTGCGCTTGACGAGCGCCAGCAGCGTATCGTCGGACATGACCCACTTGCGCGGGATGTTGCGGCGCTCGGCGCGGTCTTCGCGCCAGGCGGCGAGCTCGCGCGCGATACCCAGCTGATGGCGGCTGCAGGAGTTGATGCGCTTGACCTTGCGGAACGCCTCGTGACGATCGGCGCGGTAATGCGACTCGTCGGCCAACGGACGCAACTCGTCGAGCACCCAGTCCACCCGGCCCAGCTCGCGCAGGCGACTCATCATCTCGGTATAGGCGACGATCAGATACTTGACGTCATCGATCGCGTACTCAATCTGCTTGTCGGTCAGCGGGCGGCGCGACCAATCGGTCAGCGACTCGGTCTTGGGCAATGAGACACCGCAAAACGTCTGCACGAGCGCGCCGTAGGAAATCTGCTGGCGCTCGCCCAAAAAGGCGGCGGCGACCTGTGTGTCAAAAATCGGACGCGGCAGCACGCCCACGGTATGGAGCATAACCTCCATATCCTGCGAGCAGGCGTGGAAGACCTTGGTCACGCTCTCGTCGGCCATAAGCTCTGCCAGCGGCGATAGGTCGTCGATCACCAGAGGATCGACCGCGACGCTCTCGGCAGGGGTGGCAATCTGAACCAGGCACAGGCGCGGATGGAACGTGCGCTCGCGCAAAAACTCGGTATCGACGGCAATCGCGTCGAACTCGTGGGAGCGCTGACAAAAGTCGAGCAGAGCCTGATGTGTGGAAATGTACATATCAACCCATCGAATAAGGTTAGGCCCGAAAAACACGGGTAGGATATCGGCATTGCCCTACAACTATACTCGGTTAGTCACAGAACGGGAACGTAAGTATGCGCTGCCTTATCATCCACAACCCGGCATCGGGCCCCAGCTCAGATGAAATCTACGCGTTCACGCACGCCCTCGCGCAGGGCGGCGACGAGGTCGTGATGCGTTTTATCGGCGATGGCATGGAACCCGAGGACGCCGTGGCAGACGTGCGCGAGTTCGACCGCGTGGTGATTTCGGGCGGCGACGGCACCGTCTCCAACGTGCTCGACCAAATGCGCGGATGCGGCGTCCCCACGCTCGTCTTCCCCTCCGGCACGGCCTGCCTGTTCTTCAACAACATCGGTAATGCCCCCGAGGCCGCGGCGCTCGCCAAGGCCTGCCGCGTCGGCCGTACCGTCAAGGCGGACATGGGCGAGCTCTTTTGGCTCGATGAGAACGGCAACGAAAAGCGCCACGCTTTATCATCATCGCCGGCTCGGGCTTCGACGCCGAGATCATGATGAAGGCCGCTCCCACCAAAAACGACATCGGCGAGATCGCCTACTTCCTCTCTGCGCTCGCCACGCCCAACCCCACGGTGGCGCACTTTACGATTGAGCATGACGGCATTGTCGAGGAGCTCGACGGCATCTGCTGCATGGCCGGCAACACCTCGGTCATCCAAAACGACATCAACCTGTTCCCCGACTGCCGCATGAACGATGGCATGGTCGACATTGCGGTCATAGAACCCGTGCGCACCGTGCAGCTGCTGCCTACTGTGATCACCGCTGCGCTTGACCCCGCCGGCAAGGTACTCGGGCGCCCGCAGTTCAAGATCATCCAGACCAAGGAAGCCAAGATCACCTGCACCCCGTCGCTGGGCATGCAGTTCGATGGCGAGATTATCTCCAGCAATTCGGGCGTCTTTGGAGCCCGCGCGCTTCCGCAATGCCTCGACCTCATCGTCGACGAATTCTCACCGCTCGGAAAATAGGAGGACCCCATGAACGACAATCCCCTGATCGGCTTTATTGTCATCGTCTTGGCCATGCTCGTCGGTTACGCCATCAACGTGATTCACCGCCGAAAGAAGTAAATCCACATTGGTATGATATTCATCCAGTTATGGCCTCTCCCGCTGTTTATGCATTCGTCAAACAGCGGGGGATTTTCATTTCGGGCATTCCCAGCTACTTTATTCGGCTACAGTAATTACAGGGCGTCTTTATTAAAGTAAAGCTGCAAACTGAGTACGATTAACCGCTCATCGCATATTTCATCACGCTTATCGAGTAAGTTTCTTTCATAGATGAATATTGTTTCCAGTTCGTTACGCTAATGAGGTGTCTTTATTGGCTGAAGCCCTCTGGCGACAGAGGGCTTTCGCACGCTGGGAGGGAAAATGAGGAAAACTCGCCCCGTCAACGCGCTCAAGAAGCTAGGCATAGGCCTCGCCTTTGGAGCTGCGACCATCATGTCCATGCCGACATCTGCGCTCGCCTGCACGCAAATGTACATGGGCAAAAACCTTACGGCCGACAACAACACGTACTATGGTCGCGCCGAGGACTTTGGCCCGCGCTACCTCAAGCACTTTGGCATTGAGCCGTCGCATGCCCCCGGGTATACCTACGGCTCAGACGAGTCCGGCTTCTCATACAGGTCGACCAAGACTACATATCGTTATAGCTACGTGCGCGATCATCCTTCGCAGTGGCACGGGCGCTATGATGCCTACTCTGAGGCAGGCATCAATGAGAAGGGCGTGTCCTGCTCCGCAACGCTGACCACCAACATGAACGATAAAGCCGCCAAGGCAGACCCCCTGACCGACACTGGCATTGGCGAGTATAGCTACGGCAGCGTTATCTTAGGCGAAAGTGCCAAAGCACGTGAGGGTGTCGAGCTCCTCGGCAAGATCATCGACGAGCAGGGCGCCAACGGCAACGATCAGATTATCATCGCCGACAGCAACGAGACTTGGCTGTTTGCCGCACTTTCCGGCCACCAGTGGATCGCCATGAAGCTCGCCGATGACGTCGCCTCACTCAACCCCAACATCGGCGGACTCAATTACGATGTCAACCTTGATGACACCGAGAACTGCCTCCACTCCGAGGGCATCCAGACCATGCCCGAGAAAAATGCTTCGCCGAGTACACCGACGGCAAGTTCGACGTTGCCAAGACCTATGGCAAAAGCGTCGCCGATTCCGGCGTTCATCAGTGGACTCGCTATGTCCAGGGCCGCGATTACTTCATGGCCCCGTTGACCAAGGGCGCGGATTACGACATCGTCACGGTTAAACCGAAAAAAGGCCCCGACCAAATCGGGGCCATGGTCAGCGAGATCCAGCCCCTGTTCTTCCAGCCCGGCAAGTCCGACTGGAACACCTTTGAGATGATCCGTGCATTTGGCAACCGCGGCGAAAATGTCCCCGGCCTCAACGCCAACACCGACGGTGTCTACGCCATCGGCACCGAAAGAAGCACCGAGACCAACCTCTTCCAGATCCGTCAGGACATGGACCCCGAGATCGCGACCATTCAGTGGGAGATGCTCTCCCGCGCCGCCTACTCCGTCGCTATTCCTCTGTACTCTGCACTGCTCACCGAGGTCAGCCCCTACTTCAGCAATCAGGATGTCTCCTACGATCACTGCGAAGAGACGGACATCGTGAACAACGAGGAGCCCGAGAACTCCATCAACTACGTCCTCATGGACATTAGTTCCCTCTGCTACGAGCACCGCGAGCAGCTCGGCACCGGCGTTCGCGCCTACCTCGACGCTCTCCAGAACGAGCTCATCGAACAGAACCTTGAGGTCGATGCTGCTATGCAGGCCGAGACCACCACTGAGGCCGCACCGCCCTGGCAAACAAGGCCGGCAAGGCTGCCACTGAGAACACCTACGTCAAGTGCAAGGCCCTGCTCCAGGAGATGCGCGCTTATCTGAAGCTGAGGATTTCAGCACGCCCTTCACCCCGAGCGACCTGAACACCGAGACCAACGGCCTCAAGGTGTCCATCACCTACGCCAAGGACGCTCTTGCCACCGACCCGGTAACCCCGGATCAGCCTGGCACCCCCGAGCAGCCTGGTACTCCTGAGCAGCCCGGTACCCCCGAGCAGCCCGCTAAGCCCGAGCAGCCCGCTAAGCCCGAGCAGCCCACCACCAAGCCCGAGAAGCCTGGCAAGTCCGACACCACGACCACAGTAACCACCAACAAGACGAACACCAAGGGCGGCCTGCCCACCACTGGCGATCGTTTTGATGGCCGCATGGTGGCCGCATTCGCCATCGCTGGCGTTGCCGTCATCTCCGCAGGCGGTTACTTCCTCTACCGTCGCAATAAGGAGTAACGTCTTAGCTGAGCGGGCGAGGCAGCAATGGCAGCCTCGCCCGCTTAACCCGCCTTTTTGGCCGACGGGAAACCCACGGGAAACCCGCCTGAAATCTTTTTAAAAAAGATTTCCCCGCACACACTTCGCTGTGCTATAGTGCAGCGCAACAGCAACTAGGTGCGACCGCGCCACGGCATCACGAAAGGAGCCACCAACATGAAGAACACGATGAAATCTCTCAACAACTGGTGGTGGCGTGATGCGAATACGATCGGTCGACAGTGAGTCCCTCACGCCTGTTTTTGCGCTCTAGGTGATTGGAAGGCCTCCGGTTTCGACCGGGGGCCTTTTTCTATCTCGAGCCCGATCGCATTCGCATCACGCGCCTCCGCTTTTCTCTTGCAATCCCCTTCCGAAAGGATTTTCACCATGTCTCAGAACACCACCGCCACCCAGCCCCGCACCGTCCAGACCGCCGACCGTGGCAAACTCGATGTCCGCGCCCTCGTCCTGCTCGCCATCCTGCTCGCCGCCGGCTTCATCCTCAACTTCACCGTCGGCAAGGCAATCTCGGGCATCTCGGGCGGCATGATCAGCCCCGAGTTCATCATCTCGGCCTTCTGCCTCACCATCCTGGTCGTTCGCCCCAACATCGGCCAGGCGCTCGTCATTGGCCTCATCTCGGCTGCCGTGATCCAGATCACCACCACTTCGCCGTTCGTCGATTTTGCCGCCGAGGGCATCGCCGCCATGCTCATGGCCGGCATCGTCAACGCCGCCGGCAAGAACGGTCAGGTCAAGCCTGCCGTCGCCATCGTCGCTACCTTCGTGACCACCTTTGTCTCCGGCGTCATCTTCATGGTTATCAAGATGGCCATGCTTGGCGTGGTCGGCGAGCTCGCCGCCGCTATGCTGCCCGTCGTCGCCATGACCGCCGTCTTTAACGCCATTCTGGTCGGCGCCCTCTATCTGCCCATTCAGAAGGCCCTGAAGCTCAACTAACCCGCTCGGCTTTATGAGCCACCCCATCTTGGCGTTCATTCGTCGCTCGCGTACCCAAGTACGCTTCGCTCCTCTTTCGCGCCAACCTGGGGCCCCTCGTAAAGCCGTCTCCGCACTCCACCAACAAAGACTGTCCCAAACAACTAGCTCTTGGGGACGTTCTTAAACGACTAGTCATTAAAGAACGTCCCCGATGACTATGAAAGGTATCCATGGAAACGATCATCAACGTCGACGATGTCTCGTTCTCCTATGGCACGCAGACCGAGCAGGCGCTCAGCCACATCTCACTCAGCGTGAACAAGGGAGATTTCATCGGCATCATCGGGCCCTCGGGCGCCGGCAAGTCCACGCTTGCCGCCTGCCTGTCGGGCGCCGTGCCCCACCACTACACCGGCACGTTCTTTGGGTCCGTCATGGTTGACGGCCACGACACCTGCGAGGTCTCGTTGACCGACGTGTCGCAAATCGTCGGCAGCGTGCTGCAGGATATCGACACGCAAATGGTCGCCTCGGTCGTCGAGGACGAGATGCTCTTTGGCCTCGAGAACTTTGGCGTCCCCCATGACCAGATCGAGCAGCGCGTGAGCGAAACGCTCGAGACCGTCGGCATCAGCGACCTGCGCGACCGCGAGATTGCCACCCTCTCGGGCGGACAGAAGCAAAAGGTAGCCATCGCCGCCATTCTCGCTATGCGTCCGCGCGTCTTGGTTCTCGACGAGCCCACCGCGGCACTCGACCCTGCCAGCTCCACGCTGGTCTTCGAGACGCTGCGTGAGGCAAACCGCGCACTTGGAATCACCATCGTCGTCGTTGAGCAAAAGGTCGCCCTGCTCTCGGAGTACTGCAACCGCGTGCTCGTGCTCAACCATGGCGAAATCGCGCTGCAGGGCGAACCACACGAGGTCTTCGCGCATACCGACGAGCTCCGTGCCATCGGCGTCGACTGCCCTCGCGTCACGCGTATCTTCAATAGCCTCGAGGCCGATGGCCTGGTAAGCGGTACCCCTTGCTTGGATGTCGATGAGGCCGAGCGCCTGATTTCGGGCATCGTCGACCCCGCACACGCGGCCAGCGAAGCCCAGGCGCCCGCCGGCTCACCGCACGCACCGTCGTTGCGCCCTCATGCCAAGGACGCCGAACCCGTACTCACCTTCGACCATGTTGAGTTTGCCTATCCCAATGGCGGCGCCGCCGTACACGACCTTAGCCTGACGCTCTATCCCGGCGAGCTCGTGGGCATCGTCGGCCAAAACGGTGCCGGCAAGACCACGCTCACCAAGCTGCTCACAGGCCTGCTCAAGCCCGCCTCGGGCAGCGTGCGCGTCACGGGACTGGATACCGCGGCCGTTCCCACGAGCCGCATCGCCCGCGAAGTCGCAACCCTCTTCCAAAACCCCGACCGCCAGATCTGCAAGGATACCGTACTCGACGAGGTCGCTTTTGGCCTGGAGCTTGCCGGCATCGACCGTGCCGAGGCTCTGCGTCGCGCTCGACTCGTTATCGACCGCTTTGGCCTGCCTGCCGATGAGGCACCTTTCTCGCTTTCGCGCGGCCAGCGACAAATGGTGGCGCTTGCCTCCGTCGTAGTGGTTGAGCCCAAGATCGTCGTGCTCGACGAGCCCACGAGCGGCCTTGATTACCGCGAGTGCATGACCGTCATGGAAACGGTGCGCACCATGGCCGAGCGCGGCTGCGCCGTTATCATGGTCTGCCACGATATGGAAGTCGTCTCGGATTTTGCCGAGCGCATTGTGGTAATGGCCGACGGTAGCATCCTCGACCGCGGCCGCACGCACGAGCTATTCTCGAACATCGATCTCATGCAGCGTGCCTATGTTGAGCCGCCCCAGGTTATTGAACTCTCGCGCCGTCTGGCATCTTCCGTCTCGCCCGCTTTTGCACAGGTGAGCGAGGTCAGCGATGTCGTTCGCATTACCAAGGAGATGGTCCGCCGTGGTTAACGTCATCGACTACATGCCAGGCGATACGCTGCTGCATCGCCTGAACCCCGTCGTCAAATTGGGCCTCGCCGCCGCCATCATCGTCGGCATCTTCTTGTCCGACACCTACGTGGCGCTGCTGGGCTTTTTGGTGCTCACCCTTGCGCTGGGTGCCTATGCCGGCGTCGTCGACCGTCTGTTCTCGCTGCTCAAGTTGCTGATTCCGCTCGCGCTTATCATGCTGGTGCTCCAGCTTGCCTTTATGCGCGATGGCAACGTTGTGTGGGGCTTTATCACCGACACGGGCCTCATCACAGGATCGAAGGCCTGTCTGCGCCTGCTGGGTGTGGCGTTACCGCTCATCCTCATGCTCATGGTGACCAAGCTCAACGACCTTGCCAACGCCTGCGTCGAGGTGCTGCACGTACCGTATCGCTATGCCTTCACCTTTACCACGGCGCTGCGCTTTGTGCCGGTGTTTGGTCAGGAGATGAACGCCATCATGGAGGCGCAGACAGCACGCGGCGTCGAGTACGACACCAAGAACCCCATCAAGAAGCTTAAGCTCATGCTGCCACTGTGCGTGCCACTGCTCATCTCGAGCGTGGGCAAGACCGATGCCACCGCGCTTGCCGCCGAGCAGCGCGGCTTCTACCTGCGCACGCGTGCGAGTTCGTATAAGCGCTACCCCATCAAAGGCCTGGATATCGCCGTACTTATCGTCAGTATCGCCCTTATCTCCATCGGCTTCCTTTTCTAGTTCACCACCGACAGCAACCGCCCAACGCAAAAGGCCTCGGCTCGCACCAAACGAGCCGAGCCTTTACTGTTTCACCAGATAAAACCTACCAAAATAAACCTGTCCCTTTTTGGCAGGTCGGAAGCTAGAGGCGGTAGGGGGCGCCGCTGCAGATGATGGATTCGCGCACCAGGACATCCATGGCATCGAGGGTGATCTCGGGCATCTCTCGATACTTCTGCAGCACCGATAGCTCGGTGCAGGCCAGAATGACACGGTCGCAGCCGCTACGGGCGAACTCCCACATCACGCGGTCGAACTTATCCATATCGGGCTCACGTCCGGCTTTCACATCATCGTAGATAAGCGACATCACATCGTTCTGACGTTTCTCGCTGGGGTAGACGACCTCAACACCCGCAGCCTCGCATTCGCGGCCGTAGACGCCCGCGCCCACGGTTCCGTCGGTGCCCATAATGCCAATCTTGTGCACCGGCTCGGCCGGCATACTCAGGTTGGGGTCGAACTCGCACTCCCCCATCACCGCACCCGCAAGGGCATAGCGCACCGACTCACGCGGCATGTGGATAATCGGCACCTTCGTAAACGACTGGATCTGGTCGTAGAAGTAGTGAGACGTGTTGCAGGGAATGGCAATGTGCGCACAGCCCAGCGACTCGAGTGCCTGGCACACTCTTTCATGGTCGCCAGCAGCTTGGCATGCTCGCCGGTCTTAATGGCAAGCGTGCGGTCGGGCATGGTCGACTTGGAGAGCACCACCATGTCGATATGTTCCTGATCGCAGGCAGCAGCCGTATGGCGCACCACCTGGTCGTAGTAATACGACGTGGCCTCGGCGCCCATGCCGCCGATAACTCCCAGCTTTTCCATCGCCGCCTCCTTGGTGACGCTTGCGCAATTGCGCGTATCATACCCGCGCCCGCCCGATGTAAACCGGACGGGCGCCGCACTCATCTACTTGTAATACGTCTTGAACAGCTTAAAGTGGCGCAGCTTGGTGTGCCACATGCGCAGCCAGCGGTTAAAGACAAAGTCGCCCTTCATAAACGAAGGTCGGCGCCCTTGCCTTCCTTGTCCAGGCGATGCACCTTAGCGCGCAGCTCGGGATCCTTGACGTACTTGTCGACAACGCCCATGGGAACGACCATCCACAGCGCCTCGTCCTGCGCCGTCACAAACTCCGGCTCAAACGGGCGGTTGAACACATACTCGTCCACCACATACTTGGCAACGTTAAATCCGCTGTTAGTGACGTAGTAGTTGCTGCGACCTTGGCGCGTGTTGAAATCGAAGAACTTAAACGAGCCGTCGCGTTCGTCGTACTTAACGTCAAAGTTGGAATAACCCACAAAGTGAAGGTCCTCGAGCAACTTGCGCACGCCGCCCATGAGCTCGTCATTGGGCTCGGTGATGATACAGGCGTGGTTGCCGACACCGTGAGGCTGATGCTCCTCGAGCAGCACGTGACCCAGGCACATCATGCGCACCTTGCCGTTGCGGTCGGAATAACTGGTGAGCACGCGCATGTACTCGTCATTGCCGGGCACGCGATCCTGCAAGATCAGGTCGTCGGTGTAGCCGCTGGCATACGAGTCGCGAATGACCTGTTCCAGCTCGGCACGGTCGGCAATCTCATAGGCCTTTTTCTGGCCCTCGAACTCGTGCTGCCACCACATGATGCCGTCAGAAGGCTTCAGAATCATCGGGTAAGGAAAATCGATCTGGTCGAGCACTTCGGCAGGTGCCTCGCCTTGGGCGTTCAGCATCGCCATGGTGAAGGTAAAGGTATGCGGATAGGGCACGCCATGCTTCTCGCACAGCTCGTAGAAGATCTCCTTCTTCTGACACTGCTCAAGCATGCTGTAGGGAGCGTAAGGCGCGACGATGTTATCCGCCAACTCATGGGCATCCTTGGCCTGAGCCACGAGGCAACATAGTTATCGCCACAGCCCACAAGAACAATCGTCTTATCGGCATGCGCTTGGGCAATGCCGTTGACGGTCCTGAGCATCACGGGCATGGTATCGATATCCACGTTGGGCGTGTAGTCGATAATCTGGCTGCGGTACGCGGGACCCGTCTGGTACTTGCCAAAGACAGGCTCTTGACCTGGTACTCCTCGTAGAAGCGCGCGCCACCGAATAGGCGTTGATGTCGCCACCGAGCAGCACGGGAATAAACTCGCGCTCTGTAAACTGCAATGCCATGGAAACTTCCTATCATGAACTGCCCACACAACGGGCGGTCTTTGCGCAACTGATTTATTCTAGCGTGCCAAACCGCCGGCGCCCAAAGCTCCACCGTATCTATGGCAATCAGCGCAATTATCCAGCATGAAATCCGCCCTCGCCGTGATGGGACCCTGTAGTTGCAAAACCCCACATGAGGCGACTTTTGATAAACAAAAACCCTCTCGACAGGGTTCCGTAACGTTAAAGTTGAACTCTATGGTTTCTCAACAATTCACCATTCCCGCAGGTCAAGGCCAAAGCCTCAAGTTCAACTTGACCCTTTGGAACCTTTAAGGTTCAAGTTGAGGTCGAAAGCAGTAGTAGAATACCGTTCGAACCATAACCTACGATTGATTGCAGAGGGACTGGATGCAGCATTCGAATCATCGCACCGCAGCGCTCATCGCGTCGAAGCCGGCTCGTATCATCACGAGCGCCGCACTCGCCGTTGCGCTGACGGCCACACCGATGCTCTCCCCCGTTGCGGCGTGTGCCGCCTCGCAGGCAACGCAGGACCAGCTTTCCGCAGCCCAGCAGAAGATCGAAGCCGCCACGAGCGCCTACAACGACGCCCGCACCAAACTCGATGACCTGCAAAAGCAGATTGACTCCAATGAGGCGAGCATCGAGGAAATCGAGGCTAAGCTTCCCGAGCAGCAGGCCAAGGCAAGCTCTGCCATGCGCGATCTGTACAAGTATCAGAAGGGCACCAATCCCATCGTGAGCTTCCTGGTCAACGCGCAGAGCCTGGGTGAGTTCATCACGACCTGCAAATACACCAACCAGATCACGAGCTCGAGCGTCGACGAGATCGAAGAGCTCAATAACATGCAAACCGAACTCGAGCAGAACAAGGCCGAGCTCCAGCAGGCCAAGTCTCAGCTTGAGGCGGAGCAGAAAAACGCCGAGGATGCGCTGGCGCAGGCCCAGCAGCTCCGCAGCGAGGCACAGGCAAAAGCCGAGCAGGAAAATGCCGCCGAGCTTGCCAAGCTTGAGGCCGATAAGGCCGCTGCCGCCGAGAAGCTCTCGGGCGAGGGCGTAAGCGGCAGCAATTCCAGCAGCCAGGCCACCAACACCAACACCACCATCGACACCACGGTGAACAACTCCAATACCGGTAACTCCGATTACGATTCGTTCATTAATGAGTGGACGAGCCGCATCGACAATTATCTCGCCGGCTCCCCCATGGCAGGCCAGGGCTATAACTTTGCCGTCGCCGCTTGGAATACCGGTGTCGACCCCCGTTGGTCCCCCGCCATCGCCTGCATCGAGAGCACCAAGGGTGCTTATTGCGCCAATTCTTACAACGCCTGGGGCTGGAGTGCCCGTGGCGGCGGTTGGCGCAGCTTTGGCAGCTGGAGCGAGGGCATCTCCGCTCACGTTGCCTATCTGGGCGCCAACTACGGCTCCACCCTTACCCCGGCAGCGGCCAAAAAGTACTGCCCGCCCACGTGGCAGGACTGGTACAACAAAGTCGCCGCTCAGATGAACCGCATCTAAGTGCAACTGCAAAGGGCCCCAATGGGGCCCTTTTCTTTTAGGTAGCGGAAGTATCGACGACGCCGGTCGCATTGGCAACCGCGACTATGACGATCATGCATAGGAGCAGCACGCCCAATGCCTTGAGCCAGAGTTTCGCGAGTTTCTTGCCGCGATAGCTGTCGAGCAGTGCGAATCGCCGACGAAGGCGGCGCTTATCGAGCAGCGCAAAATGCATAAGCACCATAAGGCCATCGACAAAGAAAAAATACTCGATTATGAGAAACCACGTCGGGTAGCTTTGGTTTGCTCCCGTGGGGTGAAAGACGGCAAAGTGACTTCCGGCAAAGAACACAAGTAGGGAGAAGCAGACAAGCGTATTCCAAATGCGCCCCAGAGACTCCGGAACGCGAGAGAGCGGACCGCATGCAGCGGAGGCGGCAGGCCTAGGAAGCCCTGCGGGGTTCTGGAGCCCTTGGAGCGTCAACACCGTCTCCGAGGCCGGAGTACGGACAGGCGCAGGTGTAGGAGGCCGCACGGGGCGGCTCAGATCGTATGCCGAGCGCGTCGCCCGTCCCAACGCTTCCGCACTCGCAAAACGCTTGGCCGGGTCGAGCGCCATCGACATGCAGACGGCATCGGCAAGTGGAGTGGGAATGCCACGCGCCTCGCATTGCTCGCGCATGTCGAGCCCTGGTTTAGGGTCGACTCCCGTCAAGCAGAAGAACAACAGGCGCCCAGTGCGTAGACGTCGCTGCGCACACTCGTCTGCCCAAACCCATACTGCTCGGGCGGCGCATAGGGTCGCGTGCCAAACTTGACGGTGTCGGCATCGGCGCCATCGCGCCATACGCGCGCGATCCCCAAGTCGATAATCACCAGCGACGAAAACGTCAGGCCCTCATCGAGCGTACAGTTCGCACCCGTCACGATGATATTCGACGGTTTGAGGTCGCGATGGATCACCGGCGCCGACGTCTCCCCCGCCATTGCAAAACCGGCGTGGAGCTCGCCCACGGCATCGCATAGGGCAGGATACAATTCACGCGCATAATCGGGGGTGGCTCCCAGACGGTCCACCAGCGCCCTGAGCGTCTCCCCTTCGATGTATTCCATAACCACGTTGAGCTCGTCGCCCACACGATGACAATCGACGATTCTGGCAGGTGCTCAAAACGCCTGCCTGCCCGCTGGGCGGCAAACAGACGCCCGTATGCCCCGCCGATTTGAGCCGAAGCATCGATGCGTTTACGGACAAAGGGGCCGAGCGAACCACCGCCGGTTCCTTCAAAGTACACGAGCTCGGTTGTTTCAACGGACGAGCGCTTAAGTACACGCTCCACGCGATAGCTGTCGTCGCGACCGAGCGACGCCAGGTGCTCGGCAAGCGCTGCAGTCAGCTCGTCATCGGAATATGTTGTGGTCTGAGTATCCATAGCCTCCATCATAGCGCAGGGCGCAGACACCCCATGGCATCCGCGCCCCGTTCGTTTGCATCGTTGTTCGGCAGCTCCGCCGGCTCAGATATCAGCCGCTAACTCACCGTCTCCTCGCCAAAGCGATACAGCTCCTCGTTGACCTTTTGGAGGCTGCACCCGCGATCGATGCAAAAGATGATAATCGCATCGCGGCGGTCCTTGCAGTTAAGGACGCTTACCCCGGCAGCCGTCAGCGCACGGTTGGCCTCTTTGAGCGTCAGCGCCATCGCAAAGGCAATCTGCAGCACCTTATTGCGACTCGGATGACGCGCACCGGTAAAGATCTGATAGCCAAAGGTCTCATTGAGATCGGCCATACGAACCACGCGCGAGCGCTCCAAGCCCTTTTCCTGCAGTAGCTGCTTCAGGTAGTCCGAAAGCGACGGGGCGGCAAAGTCGTGCTCCCTGATATAGCCATCGATGTTCGGCGCATCGAGAAGCTCATTGAGCAACTCCTCGGTCAGCTTTTTATCGGGCATACGACTTCACCTCCCCCAGTGCATGCAACATGCTAGAAACCGCTTACGTCCGAACGCTCCCAGCTAGCAACCTGGTCGGGAGACGCCGTACCCAGCGCCTCGAACTTCCAGGAGCCGCCCGCCTTCAGATGATTGGTGTTTGCAAGAGCCGTTCCAACCTGGTTGCCATCGGCATCATACAGAACATATTCAATCTGAATGTAGCTCTTTTCCTTGTCCGTGTTATTGGTCAGCGTGCCCGTGATCTTATAGGTAAACTGATTGGAAGTGTCTTCAGCCTCGTCAGCAATGGTATACGGTTCTTGCGGTTCTTTTTGCTCCTCAGCCTGCTGTGTCGTCTCGGCAGGTTTTGCCGAATCGCTCGCAGACGAATCGGTTGAGTTGCCGCCCATAGAGCCCACGGCACCGACAATAACCAGCACCACGATGATGCCTAGGACAATCTTGCCGATCGGCTTCTTTCCCTCTTTTGCCATTATTCATCCTTCCTACGATCCGGCTACCGTGCCGGCACACAGCACATCGTAGGAAGGATTGAACTTGAATTCATTAGCTGAGAGCTAAGGTTGCGGTAAACGGCCAATGCAGTTATCCAAACGCCTAGCAAACGCACTTTGCGCGACCGTCTGCCAGCAGTGATCAACCCACCGTGACGGATTCCCCGGTAAAAGCACTGATCATCAACAGGACAAAGAACACCAGGTAGCTGGCACTCAGCGGGTACGCAATAATCAGGAAGACGACCCAGCCGACATTGGTTTTACCGTCGGCACGGCGTTGCTCGCGATTGCGACAGAGCCAAATCGTCACGCCGATGGCAGTGATAAACAGCACGAGCGCCGCCGCGGCAAGCCCAGCAAGCGCAAACATCACGCCAATGCTCACAGCGATGACCGGAAGCAGTAGCAAACCGCACCCGCATCCACCCGGACTATATACGGCAGACTGTCGGCGTCGCCTCATCGTCGCCCCATCATCTTTGAGCACTACAGTGCGATGGCCTGCTGAACAGGAACGATCTTATCGAGTTCCGGTTCGATCCGCCTTTTCTCGGCCTCAAGGTCAAACGCCACCTGAGCGCGCAGCCAATAACCATCCGTCAGGCCAAAATAACGGCAAAGACGGAGGTCAGTGTCGGCCGTCACGCGACGTTTTCCCAGGACAATCTGCCCGATACGCTGAGCCGGAATCCCGGTCTCTTTCGCAAGGCGATATTGAGAAATGCCCATGGGAACAAGAAACTCCTCTTTGAGAAGCTCACCGGGAGTCACCGGCGACAGCAAATTGGCCGAAGCCTCATCACTTGTGATAATCGACGATTTCGACATTCCAAGCCATCTCCTGTCTCCACTCAAAACAGACCCGATAGCGCTCGTTAACACGGATGCTATATTGACCGGCACGATCGCCCTTCAAAGCTTCTAGGCGGTTGCCTGGTGGAACGCGAAGATCATCAAGCGATGCACAAACCTGCAGTTGGCGAATCTTCCTCAACGCAACACGCTCAAAGGGCACGAACTTCCTGACCCGCACACCCATGGCAAAGCGTTCGGTATCCTCATCTTTATACGATGCAATCATAGTATCGCCTTACGTTAGTAACGTCAAACGTTTCTATAGACTTACATCTCTATTATATCGTACGTTTGTTCGTATTTTCTAGAACAAATAGTCCTTCACGCCTTAGTCAAGCAAAAGCAATCGTTTGTAGACATCGAGGCCTTTGAGTAGGATTTCCTCGTCAAAGAGCATGGTATCAGTGTGAAGGGCGCTCGTGGCATAGGCGGGACAGCCATCCGAATCGATCGGATTATCTTGTCCCTCCGGCACGCCCGTACCCAGGAGGAAGAACACGCCTGGCAGATGGCGCTGATAGAAAGCGAAGTCCTCGGCAATCAGCAAAGGCTCATCCACGAGTTGCAGCTCGGACAAGACAGGCGCAATGTGGGCGAACAGCTCGGGGTCGTTATCGACCGGCGGATAGCCCTCGGCAAAATCGAGGTCATATGTGCAGCCCGTTGCGACGCAGGCATCGTCCAGCACGCGGCGCACGCCCTCGCGCGCGCGGTCGAACATGTCGTCCGTAAACACACGTAGGCTGCCGGCAACATGGGCCTCCCCCGCCACCGCATTGCAGACGGTGCCGGCCTGCAGCAGCCGAACTTACCAATGCAGGGCTCGTCGACACCCAACTCGTCCATGAGCTCGCGCTCGGAAACCAAGAACTTGGCAGCCGCCAGCGCCGCATCGTGCGACTCCTCGACCGGAACGCCATAGGTCTTAGCGATATGGATGCTCGTGCCATGGATATGAATGTGTGTCTCACTCGAACGCGCCAGCAACGGACCGGAGCAGCTCGCCAACGTGCCGGCGGGCAGATCGGGCCACACGTGGAAGCCGAAGATGCGATCCACCCCGTAGCGCTCGAACACGCCGCTCTCGCACACCGTCTTGGCACCACCAGTCGTCTCCTCGGCCGGCTGAAACACAAAGAGCACATTGCGCTTAATGGCGCCCGGCTGCTCACGGATCGTACGGTCGACAAAGGTTGCCGCCGAAAGCGCCATGGCCATGTGTCCATCGTGCCCGCAAGCATGCATCTTGCCGGGATGGGTCGAAGCGAACGCTGCCCCCGTTGCCTCGGCAATGGGCAGCGCATCCATATCGGCGCGAATCGCCGTGGCATGCGCGGCGCCAACGCCAGCGTCGAAGAAAGCGCAGACGCAGCCGGGGCACGGATGGGTCACCTCGCAGGTGAGCGGTGCCAACACGCCCTCGATATAGGCGATCGTCTGCGGAAGATCGAAGTCGAGCTCCGGAATGCGGTGCAGGTCGCGACGATAACGACGGAGTTCTTGGAGCTCGGCCATATTGGTTCCTTTCATAGGTGCGCGCCAGTTGTCATCTTATTGTGCCGCAAGATTGCCGCACCCTTATTTCCAGCATATCCCTGCATTTTTTAAACGTTATATACGAATACTCTTGTTTGGTAAAGTGCAACGTGGTAGGGTCGTTACCACTTGATAGAGGCGCGGGCACGAAGAACCGCGGGTGAGCCGGCAGGCTTTGACCCCGTGGGGAGGCGAAACCCGCCGAACTGGGCTTTTCGGGCACGAACAACCTGGTGGGCCTGCGGGAAACACCCGCAGGACTGTCTGCAGCAATGCGGGAGCGCTATCCGGACATTGGGTCCACGCTATGCGGATTCGATGCGCAGATGGCGCCGTCTGGATAGCGAGGTTTACGGGACATGGCATTAACCCCCAACGAGGCATATGCGGCCAAGCAGCCGTTTGTGGACAAGGAGACGCTCGAGCATATCGTCGAGCAGTTCCCCACGCCGTTTCATCTATACGACGAGGCGGGCATCCGACGCAACATGCAAGAGGTGCGCGACGCCTTCGCATGGAACCCGGGCTTTAAGGAATACTTTGCCGTCAAGGCCAATCCCAACCCGGCGCTCATCTCCATTCTCAACGAATACGGCTGCGGCTGCGATTGCTCGAGCTATACCGAGCTCATGATCGCCCGCTCGCTGGGTATCACGGGACACGACATCATGTTCTCATCCAACGACACGCCGGCAGCGGACTTTGAGCTCGCCGACAAGCTGGGCGCCATCGTCAACTTTGACGACATCAGCCACATCGAGTTCTTTGAGCGCGTCGCAGGCCCCATCCCCAAGACGGTCAGCTGCCGCTTTAATCCGGGCGGTCTGTTCCAGCTCTCCAACGGCATCATGGACAACCCCGGCGACTCCAAATACGGCATGACCACCGAGCAGCTCTTCGAGGCCTTTCGCACGCTCAAGGCCAAGGGCGCCGAAAACTTTGGCATCCACGCATTCCTTGCCAGCAACACCGTCACCAACGACTACTACCCCAAGCTCGCGCGCATCCTCTTTGAGCTTGCCGTGCGCCTGGAGCGCGAGACCGGCGCACACGTCGCCTTTATCAATCTGTCCGGCGGCGTCGGCATCCCCTACCTGCCCGAGCAGCAGGCCAACGATATCCATGCCATCGGCGAAGGAGTGCATGCGGCCTACGACGAGATTCTGGTTCCCGCCGGCATGGGCGATGTGGCAATCTGCACCGAGATGGGCCGCTTTATGATGGGCCCCTACGGCTGCCTGGTCACCAAGGCCATCCACGAGAAGCAAATCTACAAGGACTATATCGGTGTCGACGCAAGCGCCGTCGATCTGATCCGCCCTGCCATGTATGGCGCCTACCACCACATTACGGTGATGGGCCAGCCGGGTGGCTCCGACAAGACCGCGGCGCCTGTCACAAACACGTACGACATTACGGGCAATCTGTGCGAGAACAACGACAAGTTCGCCATCGACCGCGAGCTACCGCGGGTCGACATGGGTGATGTGCTCGTGATCCACGATACCGGCGCGCATGGTTACTCCATGGGCTACAACTACAACGGCCGTCTGCGCTCCGCCGAGGTGCTGCTGCGCCCCGACGGCTCGGCCGACCTTATCCGCCGCGCCGAGCGCCCGGGCGATTATTTTGCCACGCTCGACGTGCTGCCGTGCGGCCGCGAGCTGCTGGCAAAGTCGCGCGCCGAAAGTGCTCGTCGTCGCGCCCAGGACGAACGCCTGGCCGTCGCCGCTCAGTGGAACAAGCGCATCCAGATCGCGGAAGCGAAGGAGAAGAACATGGACATCCGCAACCTCGGGGGCTCGATCGTCGCCCTCGTCACGCCGTTTAAAAAGGACGGCAGCGTCGACTTTGACGCGCTCGAGCGCCTTATCGATTTCCACTTGCAAAACGGCACCGACGCCATCCTCACCCTGGGCACCACCGGCGAAAGCGCCACGATGACCGATGACGAGGACAACTCCGTTGTCGCCGCCGTGGTCAAGCAGGTTGCAGGCCGCGTCCCCGTCATTGCCGGCTCGGGCTCCAACTCTACGCAGACCATGCTCACCAAGTCGCTCACCTACCAGGGCCTGGGAGCCGACGGCCTGCTGCTCATTACCCCCTACTACAACAAGTCCAATGAAGAGGGTATCTATCGGCACTTTAAGACCGTCGCCGACGCCGTGGACATCCCCTGCATCCTGTACAACATCCCCGGCCGCTGCGGCTGCAGCATCAGCGAGCGCAACGTAGAGCGCTTGGCCGCGCACCCCAACATCATGGGTATTAAAGAAGCCTCGGGCAACGTCGCCTACGCGGCCAAGATCGCCCACCTGCTGTCCGATGACTTCCGCATGTACTCGGGCGAGGACGCCCTCACCGTGCCGCTCATGAGCCTGGGCGCCTCGGGCACCATCAGTGTGTGGGCCGATGTTCAGCCGCAGCTCGTGCACGACATGTGCCGCGCCTATCTGGACGGCGACGTAGCGCGCGCCCGCGATATCCAGATTGCCGGCCAGCCGCTCATCAATGCCCTCTTTAGCGAGGTCAACCCCATCCCCGTCAAAGAGGCGCTCGCCCAGATGGGTATGATCGAGGCAAACTACCGCATGCCGCTGTGCCCCATGGCCAACGACACGCGAGCCGCACTTACCGATGCTCTGAAGGGAGCTGGTCTGCTTGATTAAGACCGTCATTATGGGAACGGGCCGCATGGGCTCGCTGATCCGCACTACCGCCGAGGGCATTGTCAACGCCGCTGGAGAGCCCGTTTTTGACATCGTCGCCCAGATCGGCTTCGACTTGTCCGAGCTCGAGAGCGCACCGACGGCCAATGTAATCATCGACTTCTCGAACGTCGTGACCTTCGACGCCGTCGTCGCCTATGTCGAGCGTACAGGCGCCGCATTGGTCTCGGGCACCACGGGCTACACACCCGAGCAGATGGATCGCCTGCGCGAGCTGGGTCAAAACGCCCGCGTCATGCACTCCGGAAATTACTCCATCGGTATCGCAGCTCTGCGTCATCTGGTAGCACAGGCCACACGCGAGCTGCCCGGCTTTGACTGCGAAATCGTCGAGACGCACCATAACCAAAAGGTCGACGCCCCCAGCGGCACTGCAAAGCTGCTGCTCGACGCCGTGGTCGAGGCCGAGCCTGAGGCTGGCTATCATCCTGTCTACGGTCGCGAGGGCATGTGCGGCGCGCGTGACCCCAAGGAGATCGGTATGCACTCGCTGCGCGGCGGCACCGTCGCCGGCGTGCACGAGGTAAGCTTCTTTGGCCAGGACGAGGAAGTCACGCTTAGCCATCGCGCCACAAGCCGCCAGATTTTTGTCAACGGCGCTCTGGCCGCCGCTCAAAAGCTCGTCGTCCGCGACCCCGGCTTCTACACCTTCGACCAGGTCATGTTCGCCTAACCAGTTACCTACCGTACCCACGCAAAGGAGAAACAGCATATGAGTAACGCAGCCGAGATGGATGCCCAGGAGATTATCAATTACATCGCCACCGCGCCCAAAAAGACGCCCGTCAAGCTGTATGTGCGCGAGAAGCCCGGCATGAAGGTCCAGTGGGGCAATGCGCACGTCTACGGCGGCCGTCGTGGCAAGACCGTCTTTGGCGACTGGGAAGAGCTCAAGGCCATCCTCGATGCCAATGCCGACTCCATCGACTACTACGATGTGGAGAACGACTGCCGCAACTCTGCCGTGCCCATGCTCGACCTTAAGGGCATCAATGCCCGCATCGAGCCGGGCGCAATCATCCGCGACCGCGTCGAGATCGGCGACCGCGCCGTCATCATGATGGGCGCCATCATCAACATCGGCTCCGTTATCGGCGAGGGCTCCATGATCGACATGGGCGCCGTGCTGGGCGGCCGCGCCACCGTGGGTAAGAACTGCCACATCGGCGCCGGCACCGTGCTGGCAGGCGTTGTGGAGCCCGCCAGCGCCACGCCCGTCATCATCGAGGACGATGTCATGATCGGCGCCAACGCCGTGGTCTTGGAGGGCGTGCACGTAGGCAAGGGCGCTGTCGTTGCCGCCGGCGCCGTGTGCGTCGAGGATGTCCCCGCCGGTGCCGTCGTGGCCGGCGTCCCCGCCCGCGTTATCAAGATGCGCGACGAGAAGACCGACAGCAAGACCGGTCTCGAGGAAGGTCTGCGCCAGCTTTAATAGTTACGGCGTTTTACCAAACGCCGTAACGACTCGACGCTGCAAACGCCCCAGAGCGGCAATCTGACGTTCAATCGTCGGGCATGACCAAAAGGTCAATGCCCTCCTCTTTCACGTCACCTTGCTCGCTCTGGGCGTTTTCGCTGACTTATGCTCAACCAGTAGCGTAATTAAGCCCCAAGTAAAAAGGCCGAAGCCTCATCCGAGGCTTCGGCCTTTGTTTTTCTGCAGCGTCCAAGAGCAGTTTATCGGTTCTCGATGCTGCCGATGTTTTTGAGTTCGATGGAAATGAGGCCGTTGGGCTCGTTGACGAACTCGATGTACTCGGAGTTCGAGCCCATCTCGGCCGGAAAGCTGATCTCGATGCCCGTATCGGTACGAATCTTGTGGTTGCGCACGGCCGCGCGTTCGACCTGCTTGCGCTCCACGGGCACACGCTCGGGCACCTTCTCCTCAGTCAGTGCCGCGCGCACGCTCTCCTTGATAACCGGTTCGTCCTCAAAGACCTCATCGACGATATCCCAGGGCGGCAGCTCCTCGTCATCCTCGACTTTCTCGGCGACGGCAGCCTTAACCTTGGCGAGCGCCACGGCCGTATTGGCACCGTGCTCCTCGGCGACTTCCTCGACCACACGCGTCACGGTGTCGATGACCTCCTTGCCTGATACGCCCGTGTCGCACTGCAGCAGGCCATCGGGGATAAGCATACGGTCCTCACCGGCAATCTTACGCTTCTTGTCCACGTAACCGATCTCCATGGTGCTCGCACGCACGATGGCATAGCTCGGCACCTTTTGCGAGGGGTTCGGCAGAATGGCGTAGTGGCGCGCGATGTCGTTGCGCACCTCCCCCTCCTCGCGGCCCACTTCGTGCATAAAAGCCTGCTTGGAGCCCAGCAGCATCACGGCAAACCAGCGGGCATCCTCATCGTCGTCAAAATCGGCCACGAGCACGTCGGTTGACTCGGCTTTCTCGGCTTTGGTGAGCTCGGAGGAGATAAACTCCGCAATCTGCTGCGACAGGTCCACGAACTCGCGCTCGCCAAAGAAATAGCCCTTGAGCTCGCCGCCAAACGCAGAGTTCTCGGCAAACGTGGCGCGTTTATTGTCGGCCGAGGTACGTGCGCGGCGCAGATGCGTGGTCACGAAGTTGCGCACGGTACGGCTCTCGATATCGAGCTCGCGCTGGCTCATAACGTTGACGGCAGAGTCAAAGTCCAGGATATGCAGAATCGCGTGATTGATTTTCATATACGGCATTCCGTTCTAGATCGATTTCGGCACGAACCAGTATAGCGGTCGAGCCCGCCCCAGGCGCATCGAAGCTTGGTGCATCGGGGACAGGTTGCTTTGCACCAATGGTTAGCGCAGGAGCTCGGACTGCCAAGCCTCGAGCTGTTCTGCCAAACTCTTGCCGGCAGCGGGCATGTCGATCTGGGGTCGTTTGGGCAGCAGTGCGCACTTAAGGATTGCCACGATGGTCTGCGAGACAAAGCGTCGTGTATCCTTGTCGAAACCTTGCGCAGTCTGGAGCATCACGGGCAGGCTCTCGCGCAGATTCCCAGCGATATCCGCAAACCGCTCAGCACCCGTAGCCTCAAACACGGAGAACAATGCATCTACAAAACGCTCGCGCTCGGCAGGCCCCACTGTAAGCAGCATCTCGCGAATGGAGCCATCAACGTATCGAGCACCGGCGGACAGGCGCTCACAGTACACGAAGTCACGACCATCAACCACCCAGCTAAAGGGATTGTGCTGCAGCAGGCTGAACTCGGTGCTCTCAACGATGGCATAGTCCTCCTGCGTCTCGAACATCATGCCAAAGATCGACGACCGAGGTAGCGTCTTGTCGATTCGACCGGAAAGATCGGCAAAGGCGTTGCCGTTCAGAAACTCCTCGACGAAGCCCGGACTATCATGGGAATACACCCGTTCGATTCGCTCACGGGCAACATCGGAGCACATCGTCGCACCGTACACCGCAAGGTTTCCACCCTTGGAATGACCTCCGCACAAAAGCGGCCCGTCAATCGCATCCGCCGCCTCGTCCACATAACGCGCCGCGGATTCTGGGCCGGCACAGGATACCGGAACGCCATGTTAAAGTCCTCTTTCCAGCCCACAATCGTGCTGTCGGTCCCCCGGAAGGAAAGATAGCTAAACCCCGCCGGAAACCGGAACGCCATGGCTGCAAACTGCTCTGTCGCCACCACATCGCTCACGGCACGATAGCCGCAAACGTGCACGCCACGGTAGCGAGGACTTGCTGCCACGGCCTCCAGCAAGGCCTTGCTCCCCTCCGGGTCCCACAAGTCGTCAATCATGTCCCGGTAGCACTCGGCACGCAGCAGCTCGCGTACGTCTAGGCCCTGCCAGTTCGTCAGCTCCGCCATATCACCCGGCAAACGCAAATAGGACAACCACGCAAAGACGAGGCTATCCACCGCGCAGAACGGCCTCTCCTCAAACGGATCAAACGCCGTCTGGGCAAAGGTTAAAAAATTAGGCGAATCCGACATGGCCCTCCCATCAACTATGGTGCATTGGGGCAACTATGGTGCATTGGGGTCAGGTTACTTTGCACCAAAAAGGCGCCCGGGCCGTGTGGACCCGGACGCCTTCATTGTAGCTTTTCGCTCTAGCGAGCTTGATTTAGCAGGAGAAGTCGACGCTGTCGATGATGTCCTTGAGGGCCTTGGCGGAGGCGGTGAGCTCATGCTGCTCGTCATCGTTCAGCGGCACGGGGACGCGACAGACGACGCCGTCGCGGCCAACGACCGTCGGCATGGAGATGGCAAGATCGGACAGGCCATACTCGCCCACCATGAGCGAGGAGACGGGCAGAACGGTCTGCTCATCGCGCATGACGGCGGTGCAGATGCGCTTGACGGCCATGGCGACGCCATAGTAGGTGGCGTGCTTCTTCTCGATGATGGTGTAGGCGGAGTTCTTGACGTCCTCGGCGATGCGCTTCTCGGCAGCCTCATGCTCCAGATGACCGTGAAGCTCGCAGAAGGTGTTCAGCGGAACGCCGGCAACCTGAGCGCTGGACCAAGCGACAAACTCGGAATCGCCGTGCTCACCCATGACATAAGCCTGGACATCGCGCGGGTCGACCTCGACATGGGCACCAAGCATCTGCTGCAGACGGCCGGTGTCGAGCACGGTACCGGAACCGATGACGTGGCCCTCGGGCAGGCCGGACATCTTGATGGCGGCGTAGGTCAGAACATCGACCGGGTTGGAGACGATGAGCAGAATGCCGTCGAAGCCGGACTTCTTAATCTCGGGGATAATGGACTTAAAGATGCTGACGTTCTTGTTGACCAGGTCCAGGCGAGTCTCACCGGGCTTCTGGGCAGCGCCAGCGGTGACGACGATCATGGCGGCGTCGGCGACATCGGAATAATCGCCGGCGTAGATCTTCATCGGCTCGGCAAACGTCATGCCGTGCGCGATATCCAGGGCCTCACCCTCGGCGCGGTTCTTGTCCACGTCGATGAGGACCATCTCGGAGAACAGACCACTCTGCATCAGCGCGAACGCCGAAGACGAACCAACGAAACCGCAGCCGACAATAGCGACCTTCTTCTCGTTAACCATTAGAAACTCCCATCTCTCTCCACAAGCAAGCCGCCCGGGAACGACCCGAGCGGCTTGCCGTAATCCCAATACATCCAATCGGGACTTTGATTATGCTCCTATTCGCAGCCAAAAATCGACCGTTTACCGAAATTGTTTGCAGAAATCGTAAAATAACTGCACGAAATCGGTTTCGAGCTATTGACGAGTCGAAACAGGTTTCTAATACAGACCCGCCTCGCGGATGGCCTCGACAGCCAAAGCAATCTGATCGGGCGGCAGGACCAGCGCCATGCGCACGTGCCCCTCGCCCGAAGGACCAAAGCTCGCGCCCGGCGTCACCACAACGCCGGCCTTCTCCATGAGCTCCTCGCAAAACGCCATGGAATCGGTGCGACCACCGGGAAGCTTGGCCCACACAAACATAGAGCCATGCGCGTTGGGACGCTCCCAGCCCAGGCCCTCAAGACCGTCGCACAGGGCATCGCGGCGCTCCTGGTACTTCAGACGCTGCGCCTCGACCTCATCGCGCGGACCGTTCAGGCAGGCGATAGCAGCCTTCTGGACCGGGAAGAACATGCCAAAGTCGATCTGGCTGCGCAGCTTGGCAAAGGCCTGGACAACGTCCTCGCGACCGACCAAAAAGCCGATGCGAGCACCGGTGACGTTAAACGACTTGGAAAGCGAGAAGAACTCCACGCCCACCTCGAGCGCGCCGGGATACTGCAAAAAGCTTCCGCCCGGCTCGCCGTCAAACACGATATCGGAATACGCGTTGTCATGGACGATGAGCAGGTCGTGCTCGCGGGCGAAAGCGATGATCTCCTCGTAGACCTCGGGCGTGCCCACCGAGCCGACCGGGTTCGCGGGCAGCGACACGATCATATACTTGGCACGATCGGCCACCTCGGGATCGATACCCGCCACATAGGGCAGGTAATTGTGCTCCGCCACCAGCGGATAGTATTCGAGCTTGGCATCGGCGATCTTGGCACCCGCCTCAAAGACCGGGTAGCACGGATCGGGAACCAGAATGGTGTCGCCCGGATCGAGCAGGGCCAGGCCCAAATGACCCACGCCCTCCTGCGTGCCGTTGCACGACTGCACCATGGACGGCGTAATGCCCGAAACGCCAAAGCGACGCTCATAGTAATCGCACACGGCCTGCTTGAGTTCGGGCAGGTCGCGCAGGGCATACTTCCACATCTCGGGATCTTGGGCTGCCTGCATGAGCGCTTCGACCACGTGGTCGTACGGCTTAAAGTCGGGCGTGCCCACGCTCATGTTGTAAATGGTCTTGCCTTGAGCCTTCAGCGCGAGAAGCTTGTTGTTGAGCGAGGCGAAGACCTCCGCGCCAAAGCGGTCGAGACGCTGCGATGCCTGCATGGTGCCACCTTTCGATATAAAAAACGCGGCGCTCCGACAAGAGCGCCGCGCGATACGGGCCATCAGATTGCAAAAGTGTACCGCTTGCAACCCCTATATTGGTTCAATTTAGCCAACCTTAGTCAACTGGATTGAGCGCGTCGATCTGCGCAAGCCACAAACGCGAGCTGGCGTCACTCGGCATACGCCAATCGCCGCGCGGGCTGAGCGTCACCGAACCCACCTTGGGACCGTCGGGCAGGCAGCTACGCTTAAACTGCTGGGCAAAGAAGCGACGGTAGAACGTACGTAGCCACGCATGAATCGTCACCTCGTCATAGACGCCCTCGAAGCTTTTGAGCGCCATGCGGTAGATCTTGCCCGGCTCAAAGCCAAAGCGCAGCAGGTAGTAGAGGAAGTAGTCGTGCAGCTCGTAGGGACCCACCAAGTCCTCGGTCTTCTGAGCGATCTCGCCGTCGCCCGTGGGCGGCAGAAGTTCGGGAGACACCGGCGTATCAAGGATGTCGAGCAAAACCTCGGCAATACGCCCGCCAAAGACATCAGCCGCATAGCGCACCAGATGGCGCACGAGCGTCTTGGGCACGCTCGCGTTGACGGCATACATACTCATGTGGTCGCCGTTATAGGTAGCCCAGCCGAGCGCCAGCTCCGACAGGTCACCGGTGCCGATGACAAAGCCGCCAGCCTGGTTGGCCAGATCCATGAGAATCTGCGTACGCTCGCGCGCCTGGCTGTTTTCGTAGGTCACGTCCTGAATGGCCGGGTCGTGCTCGATGTCCTCAAAGTGCTGCTCCACGGCCGCATGGATCGAGACCTCGCGGAAGCTCACACCCAAATCGCGAGCAAGCGACTCGGCATTGGACTTGGTACGGTGTGTCGTGCCAAAGCCGGGCATGGAGACCGCCGTGATACCCGTGCGCGGCAGGCCCAGCGCATCGAAGGCACGCACGGTCACGAGCAGTGCCAGCGTGGAGTCGAGGCCGCCCGAAAGACCGATGACAGCCGCCTTGGTGCCCGTGTGGGCGAGGCGGGTCTTGAGGCCCGCGGTCTGCAAGTCGAGAATGGTCTCGCAGCGCTCGGCCAGGTCGCCATGGTCGGCCGGCACAAAGGGCGCGCGCGGGAAAACGCGGTCGATATCGCAGGCATCGCGCAGGACAGGCTCTTTGGCGAGCGAGCCCCCAAACGAGAACTCGACGGTCACGGCCTCCGGCGCATCGTCCGAGCGCGTCCATGTCGTCGAGCGACGGCGCTCGGCAACCAGGCGGTCAAGATCGACGTCGGCGACGGCCATATCGCAAGTGAGGAGCTTCGTCGCGGCGAGTTTCGAACCGTTTTCGTAGACGAGGTTCTCGCCCGCAAAGACCATGTCGGTCGTGGACTCGCCCTCGCTCGCGTCCGCGTAGACATAGACGCAGTACAGGCGTGCGCTCTGATTGGAGATGAGGCTGCGGCGGTAATCTGCCTTACCGATAATCTCGTCCGAGGCCGACGAATTGAGAATCACCGTCGCGCCAGCAAGCGCCATCTCGGTCGAGGGGGTGCCGGCACCCACAGTCCTCACAAACCTCGATGCCCAGCACCAGGTCCTCGGCGCCTTCATCACAGCAGCGGTAGACAAGCCCCGAGCCAAGCGGCACCGGACCCTGACCGGCAAATTCAATCCACACGGGATCGGCGGGCGCCGGAGCAAACCAGCGGCGCTCATAGAACTCACCGTAGTTGGGCAAATATTTCTTAGCCGTAAGGCCCAAAAGCTCGCCCGCACAGCACACGGCAGCGCAGTTGTAGATATTCTCGGCAACTGCAACGGGAAGACCGATGGTAAAGACAATCGCAGCCCGCGGGTTTCATCGAGAATATGTGCCAGTGCGGTCTCGCAGGCATGCAGTAATGTGCGGTTATGGAACAGGTCGGCCGCGGTATAGCCGGTCAGGTTAAGCTCGGGCAGCACCAGCGCGCGAACGCCGCGCTCGGTAGCCTCGCGAACAGCCGCCAGCGCAACCTCGGCATTGCCCTCGACATCGGCCACGCGAATCTGCGGCGACGCCGCCGCCACACGCAAAAAGCCATCAGACTGAGAAAGGTGAAGATTCATAAGAATGCTCCCGTGCGTAGACGCTATTCAACACAATTAGCAAGCCCTATTGTAGTTCAACTACCGGGTGGAACCGCATCCCACCAACTTGGTGAGCTATTGATGAGTTGATGGTATCTGTTAAATATCACGTACGATTCACATCTGGTGGGTACCCTGATGGCTACACGAAACGAAGCAGATTTACACCGGGAGGACCCCGTATGACAACCAAGTACACCGACGCGCCGCGTACACGCGTCATGACTCCCGCCGCACTGAACAACGGCGTTCACGAAAACCATTCCATCGGCCAGACCATGGCCATCGCGCCCAAAAAGGGCCTGTTCGACGACATTTCCATTCCCCAGATCATCGCCGGCGCCGCAGCTGCCGCAACGAGTGTCGCGCTTGCTTCCAAGATCGGCATCGCTGGATCGGTGATCGGCGCCGCCGTAAGCTCGGTCATCACCGTTGTATCCTCGCAGGTCTACCGCCACTTTATCTCCGCCAGCGCCGAAGCAATCAAGGGCACGCATGCCGCTGTCGACTACCCTACCGGCGCCTACGAGCCCGTTGAGCCCAATGTCGAGGAGCACCTAGGTGGCGCCGCAACCACGCAGGAAATGCGCCAGGTTGCGGGACGCGCGACCACGGCGCGCGTCGCTCCCAACAGCCTGCGCGCCAAGGCGGCGGCTGAGCGCAGCCAGACGCAAAAGAAGGTCATCATATTCTCGATCGCTATCGCCATCGTCGCGGTCATCGCCTGCGCCGGCGCCATCCTTATCACCACTGCCGGTGAGGGCCTGGGCGAGCGTCCCGAGCCGATCCTTTCGTCGCGCACGACCGAGAGCGATGCAAATGGCAACACCCAGTCGCAGAATCAGCAGGCACAGACGGACGATACGCAAGACAGTTCTACCTCTGCCAATTCGTCCTCGAACACCCAAAACCAATCGCAGGGCACCGCTTCCTCTACGGCCAACAGCAGCACGCCGTCCGGCACGACCGACTCAAGCCAAACGACTGACGGTTCGCAGCCGAGCACGGGCGGCCAGACGAGCGACACCGCTTCGGGAACGGGCACAGCAGACAGTAGCAACACCAACAGCTCGAACGGCTCGAGCGGAACCGCGTCCGGCACGGCATCTGACAACTCGAGCCAAGGCACGGCATCGGGCAACTAAGCACATTTGCCTCTCATAGATAACCGACCTGTACAACGGGCGCGAATCGAAAGCGGTTCGCGCCCGTTTGCCTTGGGCGCCGTCATGGCGAACGCCATGCGATGGTAAGATGCTTTACATGTGTAAAGAGGAGATTTGCCATGAGCAAGACAATAGTTAGGCCCACGCTTTCGCTGGGCAACCACATCTATCTGTATCGCCTGCTGCGCGATGCGATTGGGTGTGGCAAGCAAACGTTTATGACGCAGGTCGAAGAGGCTCTCGCCGTTGGCGACATGACTCCTTATGACCTGGGCTTCGAGTCCACGCGCGAGTTGCTCGAGGAACTCGACGGCTGTATTAAGCTGACTGTCTTTAAGGGCGGTCGCTGTATGCCACGGTCATCGCCAACGAGGCATGGGATGCCGCACTTGCCAAGGGCGAGGACAAGCCCAAGGCTGCCAAGGGAGCCAAGCAGTCCTATAAAAAGAAAAAGCGCGGCGAGAAGGACCTCAAGGCTGTACGCCCCAAGCACGTTAAGCGTCCCGAACCAGAAGCCGCGGTTGAAGCTGTGCCGGAGCCCGAGCCCGAGACAGAGATCGAAGTCGCTATTGAGGTGGCAGCAGAAGCCGAAACCGAAATCGCCGCCATGACCAATCCCGAAGTCATGTCAGAACAGGAAGCCACTGCGGGGCTCAACGAGGCCCCCAAGTCGACAACCGAAGAAGCCGCCAACCAACCCGAGACGCCTGCGTTCCAAAACAGCGATGTCTTTGGCAACGAGGCCGAGGACGATCAGCCCGACGAGCCCGCCAATCAAGACGCTACTGAGTCGACGCCGGAGCCTGAGACGCCGCGGCCTGCCATCTCGCTTACGGTTGTCTATGACCCCGAGAACGCCAACGCCGGCATCACCACCATGGCGTCCACGCCGGTCGAGACAAAGCCGTCTGTCGAGGCGGAGGACGCCCCGCAAGCCGATGCCAAAACCGAGACTGAAGACACATCCGTCTCCGTGGAACCGACAGATTCCGCAGTTAAGCCGGAACCGCGCCCGAGCCCGCACCCGTCATCGAGTCCGCATCCGCACCTGTCTATGACCAAATTCCCGCACCGGCACCGGCTTCGGTACCCGCAGCACCGACCATCCCCGAGGACTTCCCCGTCGATTTCGCAACCGAGGTCTTCTGCCCCGGCCCGTTGCTGCACCAGCTGTCGACCTATCTCCCCTACGGCGCCGACACCCTCGGCATCGTCGGCGAGTACTACTGGATCGCCCGCGAGCGCGGCACCATCGAGGCCGCGCGAAACCGCGCAAGCTTCCCCCTGCGCTACACGCAAGCCGGCGAGCGCCGCGAGGTTACCGTGCGCATTCGCCGCAACACCGCCGGCGGCCTCGGAGCCGCCTGGACCATCGATAAAGTCGAAGAACCCGAGCAGTAACGACAAACGGCTCAAATCCAAATCAGGATTTGAGCCGTTTTTGCTCATTCGTTTAAATTGCTCATTTGTCGATGCATCGTAACCAACAGCGAGCGAGCCGCAAGTGCCCCAGGTTGCCGTGAAAGAGGAGCGACGCGTACTTTGGTACGCGAGCGACGGTTTGAACGACAAGATGGGGTGCTTGCGGCTCGCGCAGCATCATCTCGTTACGCGGTTTGGTAAAACCGCGTAACAAACCTAGTCACGCGTCAGCTTGCGGTGAATACGATGCGGCTGGGCTGCGTCCTCGCCCAAGCGCTCGATACGGTTGGCCTGATAGGCCTCGAAGTTGCCCTCGAACCAATACCAGTTGCCCGGATTCTCGTCGGTGCCCTCCCACGCCAGAATGTGCGTGGCGACGCGGTCCAGGAACATACGGTCGTGGCTAATGACCACCGAGCAGCCCGGGAACTCGAGCAGCGCCGCCTCGAGCGAGGACAGCGTCTCGACGTCGAGGTCGTTCGTGGGCTCGTCGAGGAGCAGCAGGTTGCCGCCCTGCTTGAGCGTAAGCGCCAAGTTCAGACGGTTGCGCTCGCCACCGGAGAGTACGCCAGCGCGCTTCTGCTGGTCCTGGCCCTTAAAGCCAAAGCTCGCCACATACGCGCGGCTCGGAACCTCGGTCTCGCCCACCATCATGTGGTCCAGGCCGTCCGAGACGACCTCCCATAGGTTCTTATCGGGGTCGATGCCGGAACGGTTCTGGTCGACGTAAGAAATCTTGACGGTCTCGCCCACCTCGAGCTCGCCCGAAGTCAGCGGCTCCAAACCCACGATGGTCTTGAAGAGCGTGGTCTTGCCGACACCGTTGGGGCCGATGACGCCCACGATGCCGTTACGCGGCAGGGTGAATGAAAGGTCGTCGATGAGCACGCGGCCATCGAACTCCTTGTGCAGGTGATGGGCCTCGAGCACCTTGTTGCCCAAACGCGGTCCAACGGGAATGCGGATATCGGTCCAGTCGAGCTTCTGGCTTGCGCGGGCCTCGGCCTCCATCTCCTCGTAGCGAGCCAGACGAGCCTTGTTCTTGGCCTGGCGAGCCTTGGGCGAGCTGCGTACCCACTCGAGCTCGGCCTCCATGCGCTTGGCGAGCTTGGCGTCGCGGTTGCCCTGCGCCTCGATACGGGCGGCCTTGGTCTCCAGATACGTGGAGTAGTTGCCCTTGTAGGGATAAAGGTGACCGCGGTCGACCTCGCAGATCCACTCGGCAACGTTATCCAGGAAGTAGCGATCGTGCGTGACGGCAAGCACCGCGCCTGGTAGTTGTGAAGGAAGTGCTCGAGCCACAGGATCGACTCAGCGTCTAGGTGGTTTGTGGGCTCGTCAAGCAGCAGCAGGTCGGGAGCCTCGAGCAGCAGCTTGCACAGGGCCACGCGACGGCGCTCGCCGCCGGAAAGCACGTTGACCGGCATGTCGGAATCGGGCAGCTGCAGGGCGTCCATGGCCTGGCCGAGCTTGGAATCGATATCCCAGCCATCAGCGGCGTCGATCTCGTCCTGGAGCTTGCCCATCTCGGCCATGAGGGCGTCCATGTCGCAGTCCGGGTCGCACATCTCCTCGCCGATCTTGTTGAAGCGATCGACCTTGGCGATCATGTCGCCAAACGCCATGCGCACGTTCTCGATGACGGTCTTGTCGTCGTCGAGCGGCGGCTCCTGCTGCAGGATACCCACGGTGTAGCCGGGGGTGAGCCTGGCATCGCCGTTGGAGACCTCCTCAATGCCGGCCATAATCTTGAGCAGGGTCGACTTGCCCATGCCGTTGGGGCCCACGACACCGATCTTGGCACCGGGGTAGAAGCTCAGGGTCACGTCGTCAAGGATTACCTTGTCGCCATGGGCCTTGCGAGCCTGATACATCTGGTAGATAAACTCTGCCATTTGCCTGTTTTATCCTTTCTACCTGCTGTTTCCCTATTCTTGATTCGCTTTAGTGGAAACGAAATGAGGAAACCAGCTCTGAAACTTAACGAAAAAGGGGCATGGTTGCCCACACCCCCTAATACTACCTGGGAAAAGTCCCCCTTAACACACTATGAACTGCGTACGCTAGTTTTCCGCAACCTTAACGAGCGGCTCGCTGCGATTTGCGCCACAGCAGATACGAATAGACGTAGGCAGCTCCAGCTGAACCAAACGCCAGAACCGCAATCACCGCGGCGACGACTTCACTCGAAAGCACGCTACCCGCCACGCCCATCACAATCAAACCAACACCCAGCACCATAAAGCAGGCGCCGCCAAAACGCTGCGTACGGCGCCAGTTCTCGGGATCGGCAAGCGCCCAAGGCGTCTTGATACCGAGCGTATAGTTCTGCTTCACACGCGGCAAGTAGTTGCCTACGCCGATGAACAGCAAACCGATAGCACCGGAAATCAGCACGTTGACCGAACCGACCGCCGGCACCACGCCCCAGACCGTAAGCTCACCCAACCAGCTTATGGCACACATGAACAAGGTGAAGGCGATTACGAAGCCCTGATAGAACTTGCCCGAGGTTCGATATGCCTCACCTTTGGGGTCAATGCGTGGCACCACGTAGAACATTGCAAGAAGTGCCAGAGGCAGCACGCCGAGCGCGGAGGCCATCCAGCTAGGGCCCCAACCGTCGACGGCGCCGTTCGCTCCCCAGTGCGTAGGAATCTGTGCAGGCAAGCTCGGCATCACCATAAGGTGCGCCGCGACATTAATAGCGCAGACCACAACAAGCATGGCCCATACACGCGGCGATACCCCCGTGGCGTGTATGCCCTTGTTTTCGTTATTCATCCTCATCACCTTCAGTGTCTGTAAAGCCCATAAACCAGCCAATCAAGTCCTGCATGACGGTGGTGTTTAAGCTGTAAACGATGTTTTGGCCATGGCGCTCGTCGGTCACCAGCCCGGCGTTTTTGAGCGTCGCCAAATGATGGCTCAATGACGGCTTGCTGATGTCAAAATGCTCGGCAAGCTCCCCGGCCGTACAATTGCCCTCGCGCAGCAACTCCAAAATGCGCCGTCGCGTTGGATCGGCAAGCGCCTTAAAACCCTCTCCCGGCATAAGACCTCCTCTCATCATCTCTCATGACGCGCACACTATACTCGATATTTAGATGTTTGTCTAACTGTCTAATCTTGTACTCAAAAAAAATAGCCGCCTCCGCGTAATGCGAAGACGGCCACTTCTCACGCTACAAACGTGTTTGGGAGTTGGCCAACCCGCTGCAACGGGTGCCATCTACTTTATCTTATGCGAATCCCGATCCCATTTCAACAAACCCCAAGGGTTCAAATGGAATCGTAATAATACCTATAATGGCGATAGCTAAAACACGACCTGCTTCCCCATCGGAGGATATTTATGACCGAAACCACTGCCGTAGCCGCCATCGAGACACGCGACACCAAGCTCGAGATCATCATGGGCCGCGAGGCACTCGATAAGCTCGCCGATGCTACGGTGTTGGTGCTCGGCTGCGGAGGCGTGGGCTCCAACTGCTGCGAGGCACTCGCCCGCGGCGGCATCGGTCATTTCGTCATTCTGGACAAGGACATCATCGCGCCCAGCAATATCAATCGCCAGGCCATCGCCTTTCATAGCACCGTCGGCAAGCGCAAGGTTGACGTGATGGAAGCCATGATCCACGACATCAATCCCGCCGCCAGCGTTATCAAGCGCACCGAATACCTGCTGAGCGACAACATCGACGAGTTCTTCGCGGGCGTTTTGGAGCAGACGGGTGGCAAGCTCGACTACGTCGTCGACGCCATCGACACCATCTCGGCCAAGCTCACCATTGCCAAATATGCTCAGGACCATGACATCCGTTTGGTTAGCTCCATGGGCGGGGCCAACAAACTCCATCCCGAGTGCCTCCGCTTTGCCGACATCTTCGATACGGTACGTGACCCCATGAGCCGCATTATGCGCAAAGAATGTAAGAAGCGCGGAATCAAGAGCCTACACGTACTGTTTAGCTGCGAGGAATCGGTTAAGACACAGCCCCGCGATCCTTCCAACATCCACGAGCGCACCGAGCTGGGAACCGCCAGCTTTATGCCGCCCATCATGGGCAGATGATCGCCGGCGAGGTTATCCGTCAGATCAGTGGCCGCGGCACCGAGCGCGTGCGCGCCGATGGCCAGCGCCTAGACTAGCGGAGCGCGCCGAGATGGAGCCCCGGTTATTTGATGCACACTGCCATCTTGATCTAATGGCTCACCCGGACGCCGTTGCCGATGAGGCAACGGCGCTGGGCCTGATTCTATTTGACTGCGGCGTCGATCCGCACGACTTTGCACGCGCCAAGAAGCGCGCCTGCGGCCGTTCAAATATCTTTGCCGGCATCGGCCTCCATCCCTGGTGGCTCGCCGACGGACGATGTGGCAACGCTGAAATCAATCTGCTTTGCGAAGTCGCTGCACAAGAACGCTTGATCGGCGAGATCGGGCTCGACTTTTCCGTTCGTTTTGCCGGAAGCGAGCCGCTACAAGTACAGGCATTTGACCGGCTCTGCGATGCACTCGTGCAGCACCCTCTTGCCGGGCGCGTGATATCAATTCACGCTGTTCGTTCGGCAGGAACCGTACTGGACGCCCTTGAGTCATATGGATTGCTCACCCCAAGCCCCAACTCCCCCGCCGTCATCTTTCACTGGTTTAGCGGTACCTCGAACGAGTTCGTCCGTGCGCGAAACGCAGGCTGCTATTTTTCCGTGAACGAGCGTATGCTCGCCACCAAGCGCGGTCGCGAATATGCCCGACAGATTCCACTCGACCGTCTACTGCTCGAGACCGATGCGCCGGCCGAGCCAAACACAGAAACAAGTGTGCAATCGCTCATCAGATCGCTCGCAAGGACCTCGATGCACATTGCCTCACTCAAAAACTGTGACGCAAAGCGCATCGAGTCGGTAGTTTTAGCAAATGCGCACTCTGTTTTTGACCTTCGCTAACCCCTGTGGGCAAAAATGCCAAGGGACATGCGAATCGCACAACGCAGTCCCTATTGGCAGGCAGTACAATTCGGCAGCATTACACCAATTCGTGCATGAGATCACGGTTGCGTGCATACAATTCGTCAAAGATATGACGACGCGACGCATATAGCTCGTGGGCATCCATATCGGGCACGATTGTTTGTGCAACGCCAAGGACTTGGGCGAGTTCATCCCATGATGCATAGGCGCCACCTGCGAGAGCTGCCATGATGGCATCACCGAAGCATGCGCCCACCGTAACCTTGGCAACCGAGACCTCGCGCCCGCATACGTCGGCGATAGCCTGCATCCAAACTGGATTCTTGGTTCCACCTCCGACAAGCATAATGCGCCCAATTGGCAGTCCATGCTCTCGCTCGATAATGTCGACATGGGATGCAACGGTATACGCGACGCCTTCCAAGGCGGCGCGAACCATATGGGCTCGCGTATGCCTTCCGGTCAGGCCAAAGAAGACGCCACGTGCCTCGGGATCGTTGAGCGGAGTACGCTCCCCCGCAAAGTACGGCAGGCACAGGAGCCCATCGGCACCCGGCGCCACATCGGCGGCATCATGCGCCATGACCGAATATGCATCGGGGCCACCGTGGCCCTCGGCCTCCACGGCGTCGCGATACAGCTCTTGGCGCAGCCACGATGTGAGTGCACCCGCCGTATTGGTCCCCGCGCAGATCCCGTAAGTTCCGGGAATGATAAACGTCCCTGGCCACAGGCGGGCATCATCGACCATATGATCAGCTAGGTAGATGAAATACGCCGTGCTCCCCAACTGAACCATCATATCGCCGGGACGAAATACACCCGTCGAAATGGCCTCGGCACCAGAGTCGCCCGTTCCCACTAAGACAGGTGTCCCTGCCGCGAGCCCTGTCGCCTCAGCCGCGCGCTGCGTAATCGCCCCGGCAATATCGGTAGCCGACATTACCTCCGCCATCTGGTCAGGCCGGCAGAAACGAGCACATTCCCGAGCATCAACCCTCCAAGTGTAGCGGTCGTATAGGGGAAGATAATCCTCCGCCAAGTAACGGTCCACCGTAAAACGCCCCGTCAACTTTGCGCATAGAAACGATGATGCCGTCAGGAACTTCGCGGCACGTTCGTGCACCTCGGCATATTCTCCTTAAACCATAAGATCTTAGGAGCAATATCTGATGAGCAGGGATCGTGCCCGAAAAGTTCGCGTGCGCGACCTGACCCATATTCGGAAAGGAGCTCGTCAATCTGCGGCTTCGAACGTGCATCGACTCCATACAAAATCGCGGGCGCCAGCGCGTTGCACTCGGTATCGACCGGCACACAGTCGCAACCCAATGCGGAAAGGCCCACGCATCCGATCTGCGCCGCGTTAACCCCCGATCGCATCACCAGCTCGCGCGACAAGCGGCAAAAATCGCCCCACCAAACTGCCTCAGCATCATGCTGGTACCATCCATCACACGGGTTGTCCGTCTCATGTCCACAAGAGGCTTGGCAAACGATGTTGCATCGATCATCGATTAAAACGCCTTTAGAGGCGCTTGTCCCAATATCAATACCCAGATAGAGCGCCATAGGTGCCTACTCCCCTCGCGCCGTACGAGCGGCAGCCATAAAACGAACCACTCGCTCAACATCAATCGGGGCATCCAGTTTTCCGTCGCGCTTTAAGCACGTGCCGACAAACGCGCCATCGTAGTGAGCAAATACGTCAGCCACGGTATTTTCGCGACAACCGGTGCCACATACCACGGGCACTTCGCCAACACGCTCGCGGACCTCGTCGGCAAGCTCGCCCGAAGCGCCACGACCGGCAGCCGAACCGCCGATGACCATCGCATCCGGTAGGCAATTAAAGAGAAGTGAATCGGCAATGTCCGCGGTCGTGCGGTCGTTGAGATAAACCTCGCCCTCGCTCGTGATGAAGTGAAAAAGCTTGAGGTCGTCCAAGCGCAGCGCCGCCTTGCGACGCATGGTGTGAGCGAAATCTCGGTTAATCAGCCCGAGATCACCGGCCCAGGCACCGCAAAAATTGCAGCGCGTGAACTGCGCGTCGACGGCAGCGCACAGCTCGATTGTGGCATCACCATCGTAAATTGCCTCAGCTCCCCAAGGAGTCGACAGATCATGGGACAGAGCCCCGATTACATAGCCCATCGATGCAAGGGTTGAGGGAGAAACATGCTGCTCATAGGGCATCGAGAGCTCATTGGTAATCAAAATGCCATCGACACCGCCCTGCTGCAACGCCTCGAGATCGCGCTTGGCGGCTTCCACGACCTGCGATACGCTTCCGCCCGGGTAATACAGCGGATCGCCCGGCAGAGGACGCAGGTGCAGCATTCCGATAACCGGCTTTTCGTTCTTGAACATCGAAGTTAGAAACGACATAACGTGCTCCTTCATAGGGTTATTGCAGGGACGTTACTCCCCCAGCACCTCGACGTACACTTTTCGCTTCTGCGGACCGTCAAACTCCGCAAGATAGATGTTCTGGGCACTTCCGCACACGATGTGGCCATCTTGGACGGGAAAGAAGCAACTGTTTCCACAAATCATGCTCTTGATATGCCCACAGGAGTTGTTACCGGTGGCTCCATAGCTCGGCAGGAAGTGTGCATGCGCATAGGGGGCATCGAGTGGGGCGATGCGATCAAGCGTCTCCATAAGATCCGTCTCCACGCAGGGCAGCCCCTCGTTTACCACGATTCCGCAGGTCGTATGCGACAAAATAATCGCCGCCAAGCCATTGGTCACCGAGCTGCGTTCGATGGCAGCGTGCACGTCCTCGGTAATATCGATGAACTGGTCCGGAGCAGTCGATAGATAGCTCAATGTCTCGAGCGTCACCATGTTCACTCATCCCCTTCAAGAAAACGCAGGGCATTACCCCAGTAGAGCCTTTCTCGCGCATCATCGCGCATGGGCACGGTATCGAGCGCCCGCTTGAGTTTGAATGCACGGAAGCGCGGCGTATTGCTGGCGAACATCACTTGGTGCGATAGCGCGCGCTCATACCACAGCGGCCCCATATCGACCGTGAAAAGACGCTGAATCATCTCCTCGGGCGAATCGATGTAAGTGATAGAGGTGTCCGCGTAGCAGTTGGGATACTTGAGCAGCATCGCCACGGTCTCGCGCACCCAGGGCCAGCCAAAATGGGTCAAACTAAAACGCACATTTGGATGCGTTGCGATTGTGTGCTCAAATGCAAGCGGGTTACTGCGCGAGAGCTCTGCGCCCGGCTCCCAAGACATACCGGCATGGAAAACCACCGGCTTGTTATAGCGCTCGCACAGTTCGTAAAGCGGCTCGGCCACAGCATCATCGGGGGCAAAACCCTGCTTTGCAGGATGCAGGCAAAGCCCCTTTGCCCCCAACTCGATAAAGGCGCGCTCCAATTCGTCTGCGGCACCGCTCACCTGCGGGTCTACGCTCGCAAATCCCCACAGACGATCGGGATGTGCGGCAACCAGCATGGCAATCTGGTCATTGGTGCCAAAGTGCCCTCCGCATGCCGTGGTTACATCGAGCGGCATGAGCACGCTCTTCTGCACATCGCAGACGTCCATCTCGACTTGAAGCTCATCCCAATCCATGGGGCCCATATGCCCCATACCAAATTCTCGTGACCAAAAACCGAATCCATCAGGCTCATCACCCGGCGTACAGATCTCGCCGTAGAGCATAGGATGGACCAACATGTCGATAACCATTTCGTACTCCTTTCCAGGCATTTGACCCTAGTACGGCTCAAACGAACCAATCACTCGGGACGACAGCTCAGCGCCCGCCTTCATACACGCCGGAATATCAAGGCCATCGATCACGCCCTTGGTAAACCCGGCGATATACGAGTCGCCGGCACCCACGGTATTAACGACCTTCTCCGCCGGCACGATCCCGCACTCATAGAAGCGCTCACCGTCATAGGCAATGCTTCCCTTCTCGCCAAGCGTGGCAACCGCAACGCGCGGCCCCAATTCCTGCGCGTGACGTACCCAGTCCCGCAGCTCCGGAGTGTCATCTTCAAACGACATAAATGCGTAGTCAACGTAGGGAAAATGATTCTCGCAGGCATATTCGGGATCCTGGCTGAACACCGAGAAGTCCATAACCACCGTCTTGCCCGCATCATGCCACTCGGGCAGGAGGTCCAAACAATTGCCAAACAGGTCGGTATGAATGATGTCATGCTCTAGGATAAACGCCCGGTCATCTTCATTCGGACGATATGTCTCCATTACGCCATCGATTGCCTCGAGATGCACGCGATCGACGCCGTCTTTCAATGCCATGAGCATCACCGAGGTGTCGCCATCCTCCACCCGCAGATGAGAGATATCAAACCCCTCGGCGGCCAGCGCCTCTCTCATCTTGTCTCCGTACTCGTCCTTGCCGACAACCGACACGGCGGATACCGAAACGCCCATTCGTGCAAGATGGATACCCCAGTCAATGCCATTACCAGTCGGATAGAACACGCCGATGTTTTGATAGACGTCCGCACAGCAAAAACCAGCCGCACACGCTTTAATACCCATGGTCTTCTCCAATGTTCAAAAGGGGACCCACCACATGGCGAGCCCCCTTTTCGCGTTTCGCTTATTGTTTTGCATCGGCTGTCCAAGGCCTCATAGCCAGACCGCCGTACGCTTTCTTAAGCTATTCGACGATTGGTGCTCCGTGGCCCCAAGAACCTTCCATGCCGCACACGGTCGAGGCAAACCCGGCAGCAAAGTCGAGCGCGCGCTCGATGGCCTCGGCGCCACCCTCACCACGCTTGGCGGAATCGAGATAGCACATCAAAAACGAGGTGAGGAACGAGTCGCCCGCCCCCATGGTATCCTTCATGTCCGTTACCGGTTTAGCCAGCTGGCGGTAATAACGCTCGCCGTCGTAAGCGATGCAGCCCTCGGCGCCCGCCGTAGCCGACACAAAACGCGGACCCAGACCCTTCACCCATGCCAGACGCTCGCGAATCTCGTCCTCACTCGCGGCATCCGCCGCACTAAAGAAAGCAAAATCGACATAGGGCGCAATCTGCTCGTAGTACTCGTCGGTGGAGTCGTCCGAAAAGTCAAAAGAGACCGTGACGCCCGCAGCCTTCAACTTGGGCAGCTCGCGCTCGGTGAAGCAATAGTTGCCCGAATGAACCACATCGAACTGCTTCATGTACGAAAGGTCAAAGCGATCGAGAACATAGCGCGCATCGCCACGGATACCGCCCTCGTTGGAGCCGAGGAAGACACGGTCACCGTCAACGACGGTCACGCGAGCCGCTCCGTTCTCGCCAATCATCTGCTCGCACTTGTCAAGCTCGATACCCTCATCCTCGAGGCTTGCAATGACATGCTCGGCAGCGGCGTCATTGCCAAAAATGCCCATGTATGCAGAGCGTGCGGCACCGCATTTCTTGGCATAAACGGCGAAGTTCACCGCATTGCCGCCGGGATACATGGTGTGGATATGCTCGTAGCGATCGACGACGTTGTCGCCAAATCCGAGCGCGTTAACGTTAAATGCCATGGCCTTTGCCCCTTCTAGTACTCGACAACACCCATATAGCGACGGAAATCGGGATCGTGATCAAACACCTTGCCGCGTGCAGCACGCAGCTCGCAGTTCATGGCGTAGAACAGCACCGGGTCCAGATAGGCACGGACGCTCGCCGGCACGGCTTCCATACCGTACTCCTTGGCATCGAGCACCATCAGCGTATCGGTATGCGTCTTAAGGAACGCAAGGGCGCGCTCGTCCATAGCACGGCACTCGCTGGAGCCCATCTGCAGGAAGTAAAAAACGCCATCCTGAGTAGCCTCGAAGGGGCCGTGGAAGTACTCGGCAGAGTGGATGTAGCTGCAGTGCTGCCACTGCATCTCCATAAGAGAGCAGATAGCGAAACCGTAGGTCTGGCTAAAGTTGGGACCGCTGCCCAGAATGTAGAAGAACTCGTGCTCCTGGCAAAGCTTGGCAAAACGATCACCTAGCTCGGCATTTACCTTCTCACGTGCCGGGGGAAGAATCTTATCCATCTCGGCGATACCGGCATACATATCGGCAAGATCGGCGTAGCCCTCCTGCTGATCGAGCAGCTCGGCCGCAAGCGACAGCGAAATGCCAGCGGGGACCTCGGCCTGCGGCACGCCCTCGCCCCACGGGTAGACCCACGTGGTCCACTTGCCGGAGTCAATCTTGGATCCAGCGTTGTCGGTCTGGGCGATCACCGTAGCGCCGGCAGCAAGGGCAATCTCGCAGCCCTCGACGACCTCGGGGGTGTTGCCACTGTGGCTGCAAGCAATGACCAGGGATTTCTCGCCCAAGCGGCGCGGGCGCATGATATCAAACTCGCGAGCCGTATAGATATACGAAGTGAAGGTGGTTGCCTCGCGCTGCAGAAGCTCATGAGCCGGGATCAAATCGATCATGGAGCCACCGCAAGCAATCCAGTAGACGCTGTCGAACTTGCCCTTCTCGGCAATTGCCTCTTTGATCAGATCGTGTGCGTTCATATCCAGTTCCTTTCTTGTTTGGTCCGCAATCAATGACGTTGGCTGCGTGGCCGATAGTTGTTTTAGTCAATCAGATATTTCTCGAATGCGGCCATGTTCTTGGCATCTGCCGCCGCCGGGTCATCGTAGTAACGCCCGTCCGTGATTTCCTGGCCCAGCATGCCATCGAAACCATGGGCATTAAGCGTGGCGACGAAGGCGTCCATATCGTGCTTGCCATCGCCCCACACCAGATGGCCATACGGGTCACCGTCGATAAAGTGCATCTCGTGAATTGCCCCATCACCAAAGGCGGCAAACCAGTCCTCGAGCGTCTCGCCCGCAACGCCCATCGCGGTTGTATCAACCATGGGCTGTAAGTACGGGCTCGCGACCTCGTCAATCATGCGCTTCGCATCGGAAACCGTCGTTACAAGGTTGCTCTCCTCGGGACGCAGGCTTTCCATCGTAAGCACCAGACCGTGCTCACCGGCATACTCCGCCAGAATGGACAAGTGCTCGCGGCTGCGCTTCCAGGCTTCCTCGCGGTCCTCGTCCCAGTCGCCCCAGCCCGAGTTGACGGACATACGGTCGCACCCAAGTACCTCGGCAAGCTCAATGCCGTGCTTAAAGTACGCCAGGCTGCGCTGTTCATGCAGCGGTTTGCGTGCGCAGTACTGCCAAGGATAGACAACATTCTCGGGGCACAGAGTACGATACCTAAGCCCACGGTCTGCAGCCTTTTTCGCCAGGACCTCAGCCTCAAAGTAGCCCGTGTGGTCGAGCGTCACATGCGGCTCCGCACACCACAGCTCAATGGACTCAAAGCCCAAACGCTGCTGCACATCAAGGAAGTAATCGAGCGACCACATGATGTAGTGGATATTCATGCCCGCAATCTGTTCGCGGCGCAGCGTCGGTTTGGATTCAGACATCTTATGCCTCCTTATTTCGATCGAACACGATTTGTCCGTCCGACATCGTCATATCAACCGAAAGATCGCGTGCGTCGCGATAATCGAGGTCGAACACATCCCGATCGAGCACGCAGATATCGGCAAGCTTGCGACCTCAAGCGTACCCAGTTCGTCTTCGCGCATCAGATCGTACGCGCCCCCGGCAGTCCAAGCACGCAAGAGCTCGACAAGCGTCAGCGCGTTGGCCTCATTCACGGGCAGTCCATCGTCGAAGTATCCACCGCACGCGCTGTAGATTGACTCGCCCAGGCTCGGAATCAGCAGTGGCAAATCCGTACCACAGCACACCGTGCATCCGGAATCTTCCATGCCGCGGCGATTCCAGCTGTGCAAAAGTCGCGTCTCGCCAATTTGTCGACGCATCATCGACAGGCAATCCTCGCGCCGGTCCAGCGTCAGAATCTGCGGATAGACCTCGCAAATTCCACCTAACTTGCCAAACTCGACAAGATCGGTCGGGTCAGAGTTCTCGAGATCGGTAATCGCATGGCGGCGAAGCAACCGTCCATGCTCGTCTCGAGGCAGCGAGGCATAGAGTGCCACGGTGCGACGAACGGCGCCATCGCCCTGGCAATGCAAAGAATATCGGAAGCCGTCAGCATCAATTGCGCGCAGCTCGTTCTCAATCAGATCCCACTCGGGCTCCTCGACAACCGTCTTGCCGGCAGCCCCCGCATCGGCCGTGTCCTCATAGGGGTCAATCATCTCGGCAAGCCCCGCCCATACGCCGCGATCGGTCATACGGTTGAAGCCAGAAAAACGAACGAACGGTCCCCGGAAGCGCTCTCGTGCCTCGCGAGCATACGACAGATTTGCACCGGCACCCACCGGCTGCGACATCATAGAGACGCGAACCGTCAGCTCGCCAGATTCTTCACGGCGAGCCATTTCGTCGGCAAAACCGTAGTAGTCATCAAACGCCATCTCCTTGATGGCGGTAACGCCGCGCTCGTTAAGCATGCTCATGTAGTCCGAATACCCCGCACGTACCTCGGGCAGCGCGAGGAAATCGCTCATCATGCGCCAGATCTTCTCGGCATAGCACGCCTGGGGCGTGAAGCCGTATCGCGCACTGGCGGCAGCATTGAGAACGCAGGTCTCCGCACCCGGTGTAAAGCAGACGACAGGGATATCGCCAAAACAATCGTCAAACACAGCCGCCGTATTTGCGTTCTCGGCATCCGATGCCAACGTTTCGGGCAGGTTGCGGCCAAAAGCCGCCGCGCAATCCGGATGATCTTCTTTCCATGCACGCAAGAGCGACACGGCCTCTTTGGCATCGGCGATGCCGGACAGATCAGACCCCAACGTCCGCAGCGCCCAGCCTGTATAGAAGGTATGTACATCGATCAGGCCAGGCATGACGGTGCGGTCGCCCAGGTCAACTACCTCGTCCGCCTGGGTCAAATACGAAGCTGCCTCACACTTGGTGCCAACCGCCTCAATTCGATTGTCACGGACCGCTACGAAACCTTCAAACGGCAGGTCCCCCGTACCGGTAAAGACGCTCTTAGACGTCAGGACCGTCAAACGATCAGACATCACAACCACCTACGCCGGAAGCATGCCAGAAATTGCAGTTACGATCAGGCCAAAGACGACCATGAAGATGAAGAACTTCCAAATGGTCTTCCACCATTGGCCAAACGAAATCTTAGCCACGCCAAGGCCGGCAACCGTCATGCCCGCCACGGGACTGATGGTGTTGATGGTCTGGTTGGCAAACTGGAGCGCGGTAACGGCCGCCTCGGGATTGAGGCCCATGAGCTCGGTCAGGGGGCCCATAACGGGCATGGTGAGTGCCGCCAGGCCAGAACTCGAGGGAACCAGCAAAGAGAGCAGGCCAAGGACGATATACATAAACGTGGTGTAGACGGCGGCGGGTGCACCGGCGAGCGCAGTAGCGAGCGCCTGGAGGATGGTGTCGATGATCATGCCGCCCTCGGCGATGACCAGAATACCGCGAGCGATACCGATAACGATGGCGGCGTACGCAAAGTCGGCGAGACCTTTAACGAACTCCTCAGCAATCGTCTGCTGGTCAAGACCGCCCAGGATACCGGCAAGCAAGCCCATGCCAAGGAACACGGCGGAAATCTCATTCATGTACCAACCCTGGGTAACAAGACCCCAGACGATAATGCCCATACCGCAAGCAAAATCGATAAGCACGAGCTTCTGACGGGTAGTGAACTCTTCCTCGATGGAGGCATCGGTCACGGAAAACTCGATACGCTTGAGCTTATCGTCTCGTACGTAATGGACGACTCGGGGTTTTTCTTGACGCGCATGGCGTAGCGCATGGCCCATGCGATACCGACGGCAGTGAAGATGACCCAAGAAACGGCGCGCAGCCACAGTTGCGGATTGCCCTCGATGCCAATGATGCCCTGGGCGATCAAAACATTAAACGGATCGATGGTCGAAGCGCAATATCCCAGGTTAGGACCAAGGAAGCAGATGATGAATGCCGTCATCGAGTCATAACCGATACCCATCATGATGGGAATGAAGATGGCATAGAACGGCAGGGCTTCCTCAGACATACCAAACGTGGTGCCGCAAATGGACAGCAACGTCATCGTGATGGGAATGATGAGGATGTCCTTGTTCTTGAGCTTTTTAATCACACGGCTCATGCCGGCATTCAAAGCGTTGGTCTTGGTGATGATTGCGAACGACCCGCCAATCAATAAGACGAACGCAACGACGTCGGCAGCCTCCTGGATGCCCTTAGTGGGCGCTTGCAGGACCGCGAAGATATCCTGCCCCAAATTGATGGTCTCGCCGGTCTCGGAATCGGTGTAGTTCTTATCGACCTGTTCATAGGTTCCAGCAACGGCGACTTCACGCTCGCCCGCCGCTGTCGAAATCGTCTTGCGCTGATACTGACCAGAGGGAACGATCCAAGTCAAGACCGCAAAGACAACGATCAGCAAGAACATGATCGTATAGACATGCGGTAATTTGAACTTAAAACGTCTGTTTGTCTTCTTCGCCTTCGTATCTGACATAGATACCTCCAAAGAACTCGAGACTGCATCGCATCTCGCTTCAACGTTTGCACAAGGCAAACGTTCTATGACGTTCTATAGGTTACCAGCAGCTTTTCTCGTCATCAAGATAATTTCAAACTGATTGCCGCAACGCGGTTGAACGGTTGCGTTTGCGCCGTGAACGGTATGGAAACGCCCGGTGAGATGATCCACCGGGCGCTTTCATACGCAATGTCCTAGATGTCAAAAACGTAGCGAGACCCAACGATCCGCTGACGACCGATGATAAACGGCCGCCGCTGCTCATCGAAAAAGAAGCTTCCATATAAAACAAGGGTTCGCCAACGGGAACTGCCAACAACCGAGCGACCTCGGGCGACGCACACGCGATCTCAAGCGTGCATGGGTCGGTAAACGCGGGCGTGCGGCCCGTCCGGTTGCGCACGAACTCAAAAATGGATTGGTTAGATAGAGGTGCCGTTGATAGATAGGCGTTGTCCTCGTAAACATATATGTTGTTCTCGAGCATGACAGGGACGCCATCGGCAGTACGCACGCGCTCAACGCAGATCAAGTCAGTTCCAACGGCAACACCAAAGAACTGTGCCTCGGTGGAATCCGCCGGCAGTATCTTTCTCGAAATGACACGCGCCCCCGGTTCCATTCCGTTAACGCGGCATGCGTCCGAAAAACTCTGGACGTCATCCTTCTGGCGAATCTTGCGCTTGAGCTTGGGGGCATTGACAAACGTGCCTTTCCCCTGTCGCTTCGTTAGATAGCCCTGTTGGACGAGCTCCTCAATAGCGCGTCGCACGGTAACGCGGCCAACTTTATAGCTCTCAGCCAATTCGAATTCGTTGGGTATCCGCGCACCTGCCTTGTATGCACCGGAGTTGATTTCGTTTTTGATGATATCGATAACCTGTTGGTACAGCGGTATCGCTGCTTTACCGTCAGTTAGCCCTTCAGTCGGTGGCATATACCCTCTCCAAGCACAATTTAGTCTAAAACGGGCTTAAGGGCATTCAACAAGTCCTTAAGCCCGCATTAGCTTAAAGTATGCTAGGTGTCGCACCAAAATGTCGGCTATTTACTCATCAGACCCGAAAAACGCGCAACTACCGCGCTCCTAAGAAAGCGTGAGCAGCTCCGGCAGCTGATCGATGATCTTGTCCGCGGCATCCTGGCTAAAGCCAAAGCGCTCCTCGCGCTTGGCAATGACCGTCAGGCCGGCACGCTTGCCGGCAGTGATGCCAGGCACCGAATCCTCAACGCAGCAGCAACGGACCGCAGGCAGCCCCAACAGGTCCAGCGCATGCAGGTAGATGTCGGGCTCGGGCTTGCTCTCCTTAAACTGCTCGCCGCTCACCACATACTCAAAGGCATCCGACAGCCCGCATGCATTGAGCACTTCCTCGATGCTATCCATGGGAGACGAGCTGGCAAGCGCCACGCGAACGCCGCGGCGCGGCAGCTCGCGAATCGTATCCACAGCGCCCGGGTTAATCAAAGCCTGGTAGTCACGCGGACGCTTATGCGCCCACTCGTCCCAACGGGCCAATGCTTCCTCGCCAGTGAAGTGCCCTTTACCGGCGCGCTCAAACCAATCGACCAGCATATGCAGGAAGAACTGATGTGAGGTACCAACCTGCCCGTTCAACTCCTCTTGGGTCAGATTCAACCAAGCTCCTTGGCAAACGCGGCAGTCTCGCCCAGGTAGTAATACTCGGTATCGACAATGACGCCGTCCATGTCAAAGATAACGGCGTCGAACGGAAATGCGGACACGGCACCCTCCCTAGCAAAAGGGCGCCCGCAAGCGGACGCCCGAACCATGCACTATCGGCGATTCTAACCCAGCAGTTGGTCAAGTGCTACCGCGATACCGTCTTCGTTGTTGTTGGCGGTCACCATCTGGGCCACGGCCTTGACTTCATCGACAGCGTTACCCATGGCGACGCCGGTACCAGCCCACTCGATCATGGACTTGTCGTTCTGGCCGTCGCCAAACGAGACGACCTCGCTGGCATCGATGCCGAGCTTGGGCAGGGCACCCTCGAGCGCGCGGGCCTTGTCGATACCGGGCGCCGTGTACTCAAAGTACCAGTCAGCCGTAAACATGCCCGAAAGCGTCTGCTTAAAGGGCGCATACATCTCCTCGTGATGCGCCTGCAGGTAGGTCGGATCGCCCGCCGTCAGCAGCTTGTCCACGGGATAAGCATCAGCGACCTCATGCAGGCTCTCCACCTCGCGAATCTTAAGATCGCACGCGTCGCGCTCATACTTGACGATATTCTTCTGCGAGCTGTCAGGCAGCGTGATCATGCAATGGTACGAGTCCTCGACGTGCAAATCGCGACCAAGCGAAATCATAGGGATCACGTCAAAATTACGCAGGTGATCAATCAGGCGATGCAATTCGTCGGCAGGCATAGCCTGATCGAACAGCACCTCGTCGGTCTGGGCATCGACCACATGCGCGCCATTAAAGGCAACTAGCAGACCGTCATGGTTTTGAAGGTCGAGCTCCTGCGCCAAGGCGTGCAGCCCCCATGCGGGACGGCCCGAAGCCAAGATGAGCTTAATGCCCGACTCCTGCGCCGCGAGCAGTTTCTCGCGCGTACGCGGGCTGATGACCTTTTGGTCGTTGGTGAGCGTACCGTCGATATCCATTGCGATGGCTTTGATTGCCATATATGCCTCCCTGTCATTGAGCAACCTTGTCTGAGCCATCATACAGAACACCCACGGCGGCGCTGTTTGCAACGGAAAAAATGTCATATTGTCCCAAACATGAACGGCGTGCCTTCGACGATTGCGATGCCCGTCGAGGCGCCTCCCGATACATTCCATTCTATCCAGATAGCAAAGGGCCCGCATCCCAACGGATACGGGCCCTTGTCGGCTATGCGTTAGTTTTCGCAGCGAATCCTACTTACGGTGCGCGCGATAGAACTCGATGAGCGCCTGGGTCGAAGCGTCCTGCTCGGCCTTGGCGGCGTCGTCGTGGAAGGCAGGGGTGATCTGCTTGGCAAGCTGCTTGCCCAGCTCAACGCCCCACTGGTCGTAGGAGTCGATGCCCCAGACCGTACCCTCGACAAACGTGATGTGCTCGTACAGGGCGATGAGCTCGCCAAGCGCGAACGGGGTCAGCGTGTCGCCAAAGATCGAGGTCGTCGGACGGTTGCCCTCAAAGCAGCGAGCCGGGACGATCTGCTCGGGCGTGCCCTCGGCGCGCACCTCATCGGCCGTCTTGCCAAAGGCGAGCGCCTTGGTCTGGGCCAGGAAGTTGCCCAGGAACAGCTCGTGCACGTCCTGGCCGTTGTCGGTTGCAGGGTTGGCGGTGTTGGCGAAGGCGATGAAGTCGGCCGGAACCACCACGGTGCCCTGGTGCAGCAGCTGGTAGAAGGCATGCTGGCCGTTGGTGCCGGGCTCGCCCCAGAAGATTTCACCGGTGTCGGAGGTCACGGCGCTGCCGTCCCAGCGGACATGCTTGCCGTTGGACTCCATGGTGAGCTGCTGCAGGTAGGCCGGGAAACGGTGCAGATACTGGCAGTACGGAAGCACGGCGTGGCTCTTGGAACCGAAGAAGTTGACGTACCAGACGTTGAACAAACCCATCAGCGCGACGGCATTGTTCTCGAGCGGCGTGTTGCAGAAGTACTCGTCGATGGCGTGGAAGCCCTCAAGGAACTGCTGGAAACGCTCGGGGCCGAGCACGACGATCAGCGACAGGCCCACGGCGGAGTCGACGGAGTAGCGGCCGCCGACCCAGTTCCAGAAACCAAAGGCGTTAGCCGGGTCGATACCGAAAGCCTCGACCTTCTCGAGTGCGGTGGAAACGGCGACGAAGTGCTTTGCCACAGCCTCGGCGTTCTGCTCATCGGAGCCATCGATGCGCCCTGAGCCTTGAGCTGCTCGAGCATCCAGGTCTTGACCTCGCGGGCGTTGGTGAGGGTCTCGAGCGTGGTGAAGGTCTTGGAGACGATGATCACGAGCGTGGTCTCGGGATCCAAACCCTTGAGCTTCTCGGCCTGGTCGTTGGGGTCGATGTTGGAGATATAGCGGCAGTCGATACCGGCGTCGGCATAGGGGCGCAGAGCCTCGTAAGCCATGACCGGGCCCAGATCGGAGCCGCCGATGCCGATGGACACCAGGTGCTCGATCTTCTTGCCGGTAACGCCCTTCCACTCACCGGAGCGCACGCGCTCGGCGAAAGCATACATGCGATCGAGGACCTCGTGCACGTCGGCGACGACGTCCTGGCCGTCAACGATGAGCTGGCCTTTCTCGCTCGCCGGACGGCGCAGCGCGGTGTGCAGGACGGCGCGGTCCTCGGTGGTGTTGATGTGCTCGCCGGAGAACATGGCGTCGCGGCGCTCCTCGAGCTTCACCTCGCGGGCAAGATCGCACAGCAGCTTGACGGTCTCGTCGGTCACCAGGTTCTTGGACAGATCGAAATGCAGGTCACCGGCGTCAAAGCTCAGCTTGTTCACGCGCTCGGCATCGGCGGCGAACCAGGCCTTGAGGTCGATACCTTCGGCCTCGAGCTTCTCCTGATGAGCCTCGAGCGCCTTCCAAGCGGCAGTCGACGTAGCATCGATAGGTGCGGCAACAGTTGCCATAGAGTCCTCCTCAGCATACGAGCGCACGCCTCCATGCGCCCGGACATTCAGATGCCACTATTCTAGCGCAGGTCAAGACTATAATCAGCGAGCGTTGCCAATCGGCCCCCAAACGGCAACCGACCAAAAAGGGACAGGTTTATTTTGGCAGGTCAAACGCTTTACCAACCAAAAATAACCTGTCCCTTCCTGACAGGTTTTGACGGTGTCCGCGCAAGCAGGTATTATCGAACAGGTATTCGATAAGAACATGTGTTTGATGAAGGGGCACGGATGGCGCACGAGCAGCATACCTATATCTGCATCGACCTTAAGACGTTTTACGCCAGCGTCGAGTGTGTCGACCGCGGGCTCGACCCACTCACCACGTGCCTGGTCGTTGCCGATGAATCGCGCGGACGCACGACCATCTGTCTCGCTATCACGCAGGCTATGAAGGACCTCGGGATACACAACCGCTGTCGCCTGTTCGAAATACCCGATGGCCTCGACTACATTAAGGCCGTACCGCGCATGCAGCACTACATGGAGGTGTCGGCGCAAATCTACGGTATCTACCTGGAATACGTCAGTCCGCAAGACATTCACGTCTACTCAATTGACGAGTGCTTTATCGACGTGACACCCTATCTGGACCTCTATCACACCGATGCGGAGGGCTTCGCCTGCATGCTGCGCGACGAGGTCCTCGCGCGCACCGGCATCACGGCCACCGTCGGTATCGGCCCCAACCTATTCCAGGCTAAAGTAGCGCTCGATATTACCGCAAAGCACGTACCCAGCCGCATCGGCATACTCGATAACGAAACCTTTCGCAAGGAGATCTGGCCGCATCGACCCATCACCGACATCTGGGGTATCGGCCCCGGTGTGGCAGCCCGGCTCGAAAAGTACGGCGTCTACGACTGATGGGTGTCGCCGCGCTCGACGAAAACCTGCTTTACGATGAGCTCGGCGTCAATGCCGAATATCTCATCGACCACGCCTTCGGGCGTGAGCCGACAACCATCGCCGATATCCAAGCCTATCGCCCGCAGGCAACCTCAACCACCACAGGACAGGTGCTCTCGAAGGGCTATGCCTACGAGCAGGCCTACACCGTCTTACGCGAGATGGTCGACAACGCCGTACTGGACTTGATCGATAAGCACGTGGTGTGTGACAGCATCTCGCTCTTCGTGGGCTACGCGAGCGAGCGAGCCGACATACGCCGACTCGATGCCAGCGGCACGGCGCAATATGTAGACGGATGCGGACACCTACGCTCGAGCACGTCGAGTATCGAACCCACCGCAACCGCCGGCCCCGAACTCGCGCCCCGTGCGCCCAAGCCCGTCCAACGCGATGACGAACGGCGCCGCTTGGTGCGCGAGGCGCAGGCAATCGACGGCATCTTTGTGGGGGAACACGGCGGCAAACCGCGCGGTGGCTATGCCGCACTCTTCGCGCACTCCAACGCCTCGCGAAAACTGCCCGAGCGCACCAATTCATTTAAGAAGATCATGGGCTATTTCGATGAGCTCTGGGCGCAGACTGTCGATCCCAAACGACCGGTCAAGCGCATCAACCTGGGATTTGGCAATCTGGTGCCCGAAGAATTTGCCACCATCGATCTGTTTAGCGACGTCGAGGCCGATGAGCGCGAGCGCGACCTGGCCCGTGCCGTCCTGGCCGTAAAGGGTAAATACGGCAAAAACGCGCTCGTCAAGGGGCTGAGCTTTACCGCCGGCGCCACCGCACGCGAACGCAACGACCAGGTAGGAGGACATCGTGCCTAAGCCCCAACAGCAGCCGATGCGGCCACCGACACCTTTTGAACGCCTAGCGGACCCCGAGGGAAGACACCGCGCCGCCGACCCCAGACTCACCGCCAACGGTGCCGTGCGCGCCAACCGCGCCGCACAGTTTATGCCCTTTGCCGCCCTCACGGGATACTACGAGCTCGTACGCAAGCAAGAAATCACTGTCGAGCCCAAATGCGAACTCACGGAAGAAAAAGCCCTCGAGCTTTCGCATAAGCTCGAGGGCCTCAAACGTGGCGACCTGGTCCGCGTCACCTATTACGATACGTACGGCTATCGCGCTCGCACGGGCATCCTTGACGAAGTGCTCCCCGCCTTCAAACTGCTCAAGCTCAAGGATATCGCCATCGACTTCGACGACATCCAAGACATCGAACTTCGCGGACGAGCCTAGCCAAGGAAGCGCATCCAGGGCGGCGCTTACAGCGTCATGACGTAGTAGCCCGCGTCTTTCACGGCCGTCTCGAGGACACCGCGATCAACCGGACGCTTAGAGCGCACGCGTGCCGTGTGGTCCGCATACGTCACCGTTGCCCACACGCCATCCAGCGCATTGAGGGCATTGGCTACGTTCTGAGCGCAGCCGTCACAGCTCATGCCGCCGATGAGCAGCTCATCGCTATAGGGATAGTGTGACGCATCGGTATCCGTCACAACAACCTTTTTGGCCTTCTTGCCGCTCGCACCATCGCTGCAACAACTCTTCCCGTGTGTCGAAGCGGCAATGCGACGCAGTCCAAAAAACATGCCGACGGCAATGACGGCCAGCACGATGAGATTCGCAGGGTTGAGCAAGTCACTCATGCGTTCCCCTTTCAAGTAGCCCTATCTAGATACCCCCATGGGGTGTCCCCATCTTAACCCAAAACCATGTCCGTTCGATCAATTAGTTTCCCTTTTCTTACTTTTTAGTTGACCAGGGCTTACTTTCGTGTATAAGTTTTCCTAGGCTAACAGTTTAGATCCGTAAGGAGCGCCGTGACTCGAACCATTGACATCCCAACATACCAAACGGCTGTCGTGCGCAACTGCTCCCCTACGCTCGCAGGTATCAAGCCGGCTTCGCTCTTTACCTATCCCGGCGTTTACGCCAACCAAAACGGAAAATCCGGCGCCGCCCATATCGAAGAGCGACGCTCTCGCCTGCTCGCGGTCATTGCCCAATGCAACCGCGAGCTCCAGCCACTCGGGATCCATATGAGCGTTTTGGTCTGGCGCCCCTGCGGAGCGCTCATCTATGTGTACCGCCCTGCGGACCTCATGCGATACCTCTCCGACCCCCGCGCCACGACGGCGCTTACCGCCGAAGGTTACGATGTCCACAACCTGCCCGCATCCCTGGTGCATCTCGCCGCGCGCATCACGCTGGCAAGCAGCAATGCCGCAGAAAGCGCCTATGACAGCAGCGTCTGCGCACTCGCGCGAAATAGGCACTGCGATACGGGGTGCATGTGCGAGTTCCCCCACGAAATTGGCTATTTTTTGGGCTATCCCTACGAAGATGTCCATCAGTTTATCGTCCAGCACGGCGAAAACTATAAGGTCTTTGGCGCATGGAAGGTATACACAAACGTTGAGCAGGCGCTCACGACCTTCGATTCCTATCGCGCATGCACGCAATACCTTACGTACATCTATCAACAGGGCTGCACCCTGGGACAACTTGTCCAGGCAACCCGATAGAGCATACAAAACGCGGCCGCACGCCGCACAACCGAAAGGAAAACATATGAGCAAGATCGCAGTCGTCTACTGGAGCGGCACGGGCAATACCGAGGCCATGGCAAACCTCGTCGCCGAAGGCGCCACGTCCGCGGGTGCCGAGACCGAGGTCATCCCCTGCGCCGACTTCTCTGCCGACAGGGCCGCCGACTACGACGCCTTCGCCTTCGGCTGCCCCGCCATGGGCTCCGAGGAACTCGAGTACGATGAGTTCCAGCCGATGTGGGACGAGGTCAAGGAGGTTCTCGGCGACAAGAAGGTCGTCCTCTTTGGCTCCTATTCGTGGGCCGAGGGCGAGTGGATGGACAACTGGAAGGCCGACGCCGACGAGGCGGGCGTCAACGTCGTCGATTCCGTCATCTGCTACGACGCTCCCGACGATGAGGGCGAGGCGGCCTGCCGCGCCCTTGGAGCCGAGCTCGCCTAGCGGCAATGAGCTCCGCCCATAACGAGCTCTGCACCAAAACACATTCGCATCCCAACAAAAACGGGAGCCGGATCACATCCGGCTCCCGTTTTCTGTTATGTCAGTCATATAAAGCGGCTACGAGATATTGCCCAAAAACGCTTGGTGCGCTCGCTCTTGGGGTGGTCGAAGACCTCGCTCGGCGTACCCTCTTCCACGATAACGCCGCCGTCCATAAAGACGACGCGGTCGGCGACGTCGCGGGCAAAGCCCATCTCATGCGTCACGACGATCATGGTCATACCGTCACGCGCAAGATCGCGCATAACGCCAAGAACGTCGCGAACCAGCTCGGGGTCGAGCGCCGACGTGGCCTCGTCAAAGAGCATGACGTGAGGGTTCATCGACAGGGCGCGGGCGATGGCAACGCGCTGCTGCTGGCCACCCGAGAGCTGGCTCGGCATAAAGTCGATGCGCTCGGCAAGACCGACCTTGGTCAGCTCCTCGATAGCGATTTTCTCGGCCTCTTCCTTGCTGCGCTTGAGTACCTTTTGCTGTGCGAGCATGACGTTCTTTTTGACTGACAGGTGCGGGAACAAATTGAACTGCTGGAACACCATACCCAGATGCGTACGTACCTTGTTAAGGTCGACGCCCTTGGCGCAAACGTCCACGCCCTCAACGACGATCGAGCCGCTCGTGGGATGCTCCAGACGATTGATGCAGCGAAGCATCGTCGACTTGCCCGAGCCCGAGGACCCAGGACTACGACGACCTCGCCCTTGTGCACATCCAGATCGATGTCGCGCAGGACCACGTTATCGCCGAGGCTTCTGGAGGTTCTTGATGCTGACGACGACCTCGTTCGAGTTATTGGTTTCGCTCATGATAGGACCTCCTTACAGACCGGCGATGTGGTCGGCGGGCGTCGCGACGACCTGTCCAGCGCTCTTGGCGGGACGCTTCTTCTTGGTTTCGGCCGTCCCCAGAAGCCTCGCCTCAAGACCGCTCACCAAGCGAGCAAGCGGCAGGGTGATGACCAGGTAGAACAGCGCGGCAACCACATATGGCGTAATGGAACCCGTCGTGGCCACAATGGTACGGGCGTTCATGACGATCTCGACCACGCCCACGGCCGCGAGCAGCGACGTATCCTTGTAAAGCAGGATAAACTCGCTGGTCAGCGTAGGCAGGACATTGCGGAACGTCTGCGGAATCATAACGTAGAGCAGCGTCTGGAAGGCGTTCATGCCCAGCGAGCGCGCGGCCTCGTTCTGGCCCTTGGGGATCGACTGAATACCGGCGCGGAAGATCTCGCACAGGTAGGCGGACGAGTTCATGGCCATGACGATGACGCCCAGCACATAATCGTCAACCTTGACGCCGGCCAGCGGCAGGCCAAAGAACGCGATGTAGATCTGCAGGAACGCCGGCGTACCGCGGATGATATTCACATAGATGCCGGCAAGGCAACGCAGGATGCGCGACTTGGAGATGCGCATGAGTGACAAGGCAAAGCCAAAGGGAATGGCCAACGGAAATGCCACGAGCACGATCGAGAGCGACATGAGGAAGCCTTTGAATACGATCGGCAGGCTCTGAACCAAAATGACCGGGTTCAGGAACAGGCGAAGGAACATGTTGGAATTCCATGCCTCGACCCACGGCTGCTCCTTAAGGTCGGCCAGGAAGTTATCGAATGCCGTCACGCCCTTAATCTCGACGGAAGGAATCTTGGAGATCTTCTTGGTTGAACCGTCAGCCAACGTGTAGGTGCCGCTAAAAGCCTCGTCGCCGCCCTCGACGGGGAAGGTCACGCCGTAGACCTCGACACGGAAATAGCCGCCGGCCGGAGCCGTCTCGCCAAAATCGATCTTGAGCGTCTGGCCGTCGACCTTGCACGTAGGCTTCATGGGCGTACGGTCCATGAGGTCCTCGCCCGAGAGCATCGTCAATCGCGTGTCATCGGTACCAAACGTCGTGCCGTCGACAAACGTCAGCGATAGACCGCTCAGCTCCTCGTCGGCATCGGCCTGAACTTCCCAGGTAATGCGCGTCTCGGTGCCGCCGACCACAGCGCTGCCCGAACCGGTGTTGGGTCGGGCAGTAATCTTTGCGGTCTCAAGCGCCTGGGCGGTCGTGGGCGCATATGCCCCCGCGCACACCAGCGCGAGCGCCACGGCCATGACGCAGGCTAGCTTTTGGGGCAAGGCGGGCAGTGAAAAACGCTGCTCCGTGGCCCCTTTGTTCAGTCGAGACAAGGTGGCTCCTATCGTAGAAGTTGCCGACAAAACGAGACGGAAACGCTCTCCGTCAAGAGAGGCGCAAAGGCCCTCTCCGCAAAACGGAAAGGGCCCGCGCGCAATCAAGCATTAATTTACTTGATGTTGTACTTAGCCATGAGGGCGTCAACGGTACCGTCGTCGGTCAGGTCCTTGATGGCCTGGTTGATGTCGTCCTTGAGCTTGGTGTTGCCCTGGTTGATGGCGATGGCGTACTCCTCGCCGGTGCTGACCTGCTTGATGGTCTGGCAGGTGTTGAACTGCTCGGCGGTCAGCTGGCTGGCAACGGAGCGGTTGGTGACTACGGCATCGCCCTTATCGGACTGCAGGGCGCTGAAGCACTCGGTGGCGTCCTTGTAGGGAACGATCTTAGCCTTGGGGAAGTTTTCCTGAGCAAAGGCCTCGGCGGTCGATCCAGACTGGACGACGATGGTAGCGTCGGCGTTGTTGAGCTTCTCGCTGTAGTTGTCGGCCGTGATGTCGGTGTTATCGACCTTGGTCACGATAGCCTGATCGTCCATGTAGTAGGAATCGGAGAAAGTGACTTCCTTCTCACGCTCGGGCGTGTCGGTGATAGCCGCGATGGAAACGTCATATTTGGCGCCCGAAGCGACACCCGGAACCAGCGTGTCAAAGTCATTGTTGACGTACTCGACATCCAGGCCCAGCTTGTCGCCGATAGCCTTGATAAGCTCAAGGTCAAAGCCCTGATAATCGCCGTTGTCATCCTTGTACTCAAACGGAGCGTACTCGGCAGAGGTGCCGACGGTCAGCGTACCGTCCTTGACGAGCGCGTACTCCTTGGAGCCGTCGACCTTCTCGACCTTAGCGTCGTCAGAGCTGCTGGAACCGGCATCAAAACCAGAGGTGGCGTTGGACGAGCCGCAGCCCGTCAGTGCGAGGGCGAGTGCCATGGCGCCCGTGGCGGCAAATGCGCCAAGCTTCTTCAGCTTCATAATCAGTCTCCTTCCGGTGACCCCGTTTGATTCAGAGGTCTGCAAAAACTGTTGGATATTATGCGCCCGTTTGGAAGAATCCGCAATTAGAAAACTGATTGAAACAAACCCATAACGTGAATGGAACACTCCACTTTATGACAGTCATTACTGCTGCAATGACCTTAACAGTTTGATTTCAGCCGCATAACCTGCAAGTTCGTTCGGTGTCTCCAAAATGAATGGCAATGCGCGCAAGCGGCCATTCGATACAATATTCTGCATAACCTGCATACCGCCGCCAAACTCCTCGCTGCCAAGGTAGCCCTTGCCGATGCACTCGTGACGATCTTTATGGGCACCACTGGGGTTCTTCGAATCGTTGATGTGTACGGCACGCAAGCGGTCGATACCCACCACGCGGTCGAACTCGTCGAGTACGCCGTCCAGATCATGGATGATGTCGTAGCCGGCATCGCTCACATGGCAGGTGTCCAGACACACGCCCAGCTTGTCCGATAGCTCTGGACGCCTGGCGGCAGCACCCTCGATAATGCGCGCCAGCTCTTCAAAGCTACGGCCCACCTCGGTACCCTTTCCCGCCATGGTCTCGAGCAGCACCGTCGTCTGCTGCCCCTCAAACATCACCTGACACAAGGTGTCGACGATCATCTGAATGCCGGCATCAGTCCCCTGCCCCACATGCGCGCCGGGGTGGAAGTTGTAGTAGTTGCCGGGCAGCGCTTCCAGACGCTGCAAGTCCTCGGCCATTGCCTCCAAGGCAAACTCGCGTGCCCGCTCTTTGGCAGAACAGGGGTTGTAGGTATAGGGGGCATGAGCCACAAGCGGGCCAAAGTCGTTTTTCTCCATAAGCTCGCGCAGGGCCGCCACGTCATCCATGTCAAGATCTTTCGCCTTGCCGCCGCGCGGGTTGCGCGTGAAGAATGCAAAGGTGTTGGCGCCAATGGATAGCGCCGTCTCCCCCATCGCCCGATAGCCCTTCGTCGTCGAAAGATGACACCCAATCGTCAGCATCTCCAGCTCCCCCTCATCAGTTGCGGTGAAATAGTTCCTGTCGATGCCCTATTCTGCCGCAAACAGGAACTATTCCACCGCAACTTATAAAAGGGGCATCAGGAACGCGTTTTGCAAAAGGCTTTAAGCGCGGCCGTTACGGGGCCAGGCTGGAAACGTCGGCGCACATCGTCGAGACGCTCAGGAATATCGATGTGCTGCGGGCAGTGACGTGCGCATTTGCCGCATTTGACGCAATTGCTCACCAACTTGGGCTCACTCGTCCGCACCGCGCTCGCCGTAAAATACTGCGACAGGCCCGTAAACCAGCTGTGCGCATAGCTTGCGTTGTAGGCGGCGAAACACCCAGGGATATTGATGCCTTTGGGACACGGCATGCAGTAGCCGCAGCCCGTACAGGGCACGCGATTCGATTTCTCAAACTCTCCCAGCACACGCGCGATGGTATCGAGCTGCTCTGTCGTCATCGAATTCGGCAGTGCGCGATCCGCCAATGCCGCGTTCTCGTCCACCTGCGTGGTATCGGTCATGCCCGAAAGCAGCATCGTGACTTGAGGATGGTTCCACACCCACGAAAGGCCCCAGGCGGCAGGAGTGCGCAAATGCGGGTCAGGGGCGCCATCGAGCACAGCGCGGGCCCGCGGCGGCAGCTTGCCCGCTAAACGCCCGCCCAGCAGCGGCTCCATCACAAACACCGCGAGCCCGCGCTCCGCAGCCGCCATGAGTCCCGCCGTCCCCGCTTGGTAGCGCTCTCCAGCGTAGTTGTACTGGATCTGGCAAAAATCCCAGTCACACGCGTCAAGCATCGTGAGGAAGTCCGCCGCACTGCGTGATACGAAAAACCTATCTGGCGAATACGCCCCGCAGCCTTTTGGTGCGCAATCCAGTCCTCGATGCCCAACGCCACCACGCGCTCCCACTGGGCGGGCGAGGTGATGTTGTGCATAAGGTAGTAGTCGATATGGTCGGTCCGCAAACGGTGCAGCTGCTCGTCAAAAAAGCGGTCGAAATCCTCCGCACATTTGCACGAAGCGTGCGGCAACTTAGTCGCCAGCAACACCCGGTCACGCAGCCCCAAGCGCTCAAGTGAGGCGCCCACGCACACCTCGTTACCGGGATAAAGATACGCAGTATCCAGATAATTAATCCCCTGTTCCACCGCACGGGAAATGATGGCATCGGCCGTCTTCGCATCGGGGTGTCCCGGCGCACCGGGAAATCTCATGCAGCCCAGACCCAGAGCAGATATTCGGTTACCACTTTTGGGGTCAACGCGGTATTGCACGGCCCCTCCTTTCGCCATCAGCGCCCCGGCAAGACGAAACACAATGGTCACGCGGCCGAAACATCGTGGAATCGCAATCGAGAACGTATCGTAACGCAGCAGAAATCGAGCTGTCACGGCACCGCTTTAACATCAGCAAAAAGCCCGATGAAAGGAGCAACAAACAAATACGGCCATCCGGTTCACGCAGCATGGTCCGGCAGCATACAATCCATCAGGCGCCCCTTACGCGGGCGCCTTTTATATGGGGAGATGATTCGCATGCAGATCAACAAGATCGCCTTTATCGGCAAGGGCGGCGTCGGCCTGCTCTACGGCAGCATGATTGCCAAGCCTCGGCAATGACGCCGTCGAATACGTTATGGATGACGCCCGTTTTGAGCGTCACGCAAACGATGCGCTCACCGTCAACGGCAAGCCCTGTGCGCTCAAGTCCGTCCGCGCCAGCAAGGCAACGCCCGCCGATCTGGTCATCCTGACGGTCAAGACCACCGGTCTCGACCAAGCACTCAAGACTATGGAGCGCGTCGTGGGACCCAATACGCTCATCGCCTCGCTGTGCAACGGCATCACGAGCGAGCAAAAGATTGCCGAGCGCTTTGGCTGGGAGCATACCGTTCTTGGTATTTGCCAGGGCATGGACGCTGTGTTTCTCAACGGAGAGCTCACCTTTACCAACACGGGCGAAATCCGCTTTGGCGCTGCGGCATCGCACACACCGTCGAGAGCGACATTGCGCACCGCATGTGGGCCAAACTCATGCTCAACGACGGCATCAACCAGACCTGCATGGCCTACGGCGCACGTACGGAAGTGCCACGGAGCCGGGCTCCGAGCAGCGTCGCTGCCTTGTTTCCGCCATGCGCGAAACGCTTGCGGTCGCCAACGCCGAGGGCGTTGAGCTGACCGAGGCAGACCTGACGCAGATGGTGCACCTCATCGAAGGAATCGATCCCGCCGGCATGCCCTCGATGGCGCAAGACCGCGTCGCGCGGCGCAAAACCGAGGTCGAGGAGTTCGCCGGCACCATCTGCCGTCTGGCGGCCAAGCACGATATCCAGGCACCGCAGAACGAATGGCTCTATCAGCGCATTCGCGATATCGAGGCAAGCTGGTAGCGCCCGACTCACCACGTCAACAGACTCAACAGCAAAGCCGCCGCAAGGGCACTCCCCTTACGGCGGCTTTCATCTTCATCTATAACCAGTAGTCGATGTCCCGACGGTCAGAGCTGCGACTCCGAGGCCTGGCCCTCATCGTCGCGACAAAGGACTACACCCGCACTTCCCAGCAGCGCGGCCGCAATCAGCGCGCCAACCACGATTGGAGCAGCCCCGCATGACCCCTGCATGCCCGCAATGAGCGCGGCCGTAGGACCAAGGCAACCAAGCACCAATGCGACGGCGGCAACGGCGATATCTCGAGCGTTCACAAGACCACTTCCTCCAAGAGAAAGACCTTATTTCTCATGAACTAGTGTGCCCCGCGCCCATATGCGCGGCGTACTGCCACGGTAAGCGCTCTGTTAACTCAAGCACGCACAAAAAACGAACGCCTTTACGTTGCCCAAAGGCTCGGTAAAGACGCCCGCCCGTCATGTCCTATTGGCTTATGGCAGATTACCAGCCAGTGTAGTAGTCGGTGGTTCCGGCAGCGCAGCCGGAGTCATAGACCTTGCACTCGCCCTTGGAACCGGTAAACGTAGAGCCTTGGGCCCTATCGCCCGCGGCAACGACGTAGTAACCATCGGAATCGCGCCAAAAGCCCTCGGAATCCTGCGTCCACTCGCCCGTGCGGTGGTGATACAACACGTTGCTGCTGTAATAAGTCTCGCGGCGGCCGTTATAGTTATTGACGCCGCTCGAGCGCGTCAGACCCGAGCCGTTCGCGTAATACGCAGCAGACGTATAAGACGAGCCGGAGCCGGCGTTGTAATACGAAGCCTGAACGGCCTCAGCGGCCTCGGCTTCGGCTGCGGCAGCCTCGAGCGCCTCGCGCTTGGCATCCTCAAGCGTGGAGCGAAGCTCGTCGAGCTCGGTCGACTTGGCGTCGACTTCCCCCATCGTCAACAGGCTACCCGCACCGTCGATGCAACCCTGCAACACAGCGCGCTCGTCATCGGTAGCATAGTCGCCATACATATTCATAATGATCTGAGCGCGCATCTCCAGGGAATCGCGCTTTGCCCCCATCGAGGCGTTCCACTCCTGCATAGAGCCATAACCGTCGCCGCGGTAGTCGACGGGCTGCACCAGCGTCGCCTCGGACGGCGCAGATCCGACCGTATCGGATAGTGTTGCCGCGTGGGCATCAGTTGCGCCGGCGCCCGCCAAAAGTGCCACGGTCAGAGCGGCGGAAAGGGCGGCGGCTTTCGGTTTTCGTGAATCGATCCTCATGTAGCTGGAAACCTCCGTAGTGCGTTTTTGCTGCGTTTGAGCTGCGTGTGATTTAATCGCGCTGCATAGTACCCCGAGCAAATCGCGACCTGCGGTTTTACTCAAAAGGCGCACGTCAATTGCGTAAAACTCACATCCTCTCAACAGGAGTTTTCCACATCTCGATTGCATAAAGCGTGTCAAAAACCCTGTTTTTGCACCCTCTCTATGCAAAAACGACGCCTGTGCAACCATTGTTCGCACAGCGCCTTGAGCAGGCATTTTATGCAGTTATACCTATCGAGTCGCAAGGGGTCCTTGCACAAGTCGCCTTACTCGTCCAGCGCGGCAAAGGCCTGCTTCAGATCCCAAATGATATCCTCGGCGTTCTCGGTACCGATGGAAAGACGGATCGTGGAGGGCGTGATGTTCTGCTCGGCGAGCTCCTCGGCAGAGAGCTGGGAGTGCGTGGTGGTAGCCGGGTGCACGACGAGCGACTTGACGTCGGCCACGTTGGCGAGCAGCGAGAACACCTGCAGATGATCGATGAACTTCCATGCAGCCTCCTGGCCACCCTTAATCTCAAAGGTAAAGATCGAAGCACCGCCACGGGGGAAGTACTTCTGATAGAGCTCGTGATCGGGGTGCTCAGGCAGGCTCGGGTGATTCACCTTGGCGACGTGGCTGTCGCCAGCCAGGAACTCAACGACCTTCTTGGTGTTCTCGACATGACGGTCGACGCGCAGCGACAGAGTCTCGGTGCCCTGGAGCAGGACCCAGGCGTTGAACGGGCTGATGCAGGCGCCCTCGTCACGCAGCAGGATAGCGCGGACATAGGTTGCGAAGGCGGTGGGACCGGCAGCCTCGGCAAACGAAACACCATGGTAGGAGGGGTTGGGCTCAGCGATCTGGGCGTACTTGCCACTCGCCTTCCAATCGAAGTTACCGCCGTCGACGATCACACCGCCCAGCGAGGTACCGTGGCCGCCGATGAACTTAGTTGCGGAGTGGACGACGATGTTGGCGCCGTGCTCCAGCGGACGGAACAGATACGGGGTGCCGAAGGTGTTGTCGACGACAACCGGCAGACCGTGCTTCTTGGCAATCTCGGAGATGGCGTCGATGTTGGGGATGTCGGAGTTGGGGTTGCCGAGCGTCTCGAGATAGATGACCGTGGTGCTGTCCTTGATGGCACCCTCAACCTCTTCCAGGTTATGGGCATCGACAAACGTGGTCTCGACGCCAAACTGGGAGAGCGTATGCTCCAGCAGGTTGTAGGAGCCACCGTAGATGGTCTTCTGAGCCACCACGTGGTCACCAGCCTGGGCAAGAGCCTGCAGGGTATAGGTGATGGCAGCAGCGCCGGAGGCGACGGCAAGACCTGCCACGCGCCCTCGAGCGCGGCGATACGGTCCTCGAAGACGCCCTGGGTGGAGTTGGTCAGACGGCCGTAGATGTTACCGGCGTCGGCAAGACCAAAGCGGTCGGCGGCGTGCTGGGAGTTGCGGAACACATAGCTCGTGGTCTGGTAGATCGGCACGGCACGGGAGTCGGATGCGGGATCGGCGCTCTCCTGGCCAACGTGCAGCTGCAGGGTATCGAAACCAAAGGTGTGTTCGGGGTTGTTGATGAACTGGCTCATGATGATCTCCTTGATCGAACGAAAGTAAGTAAAAAGAGAGAAGTAAGTCGCTGTCTCCTGATCACGCCGACGGGCGCAAACAGGAGCCCGGCATTCGTCTTGGTAAGCAATTCATATGCGGGCCTCCTTTCGCGTCCCGATTCCGTGGTCGGCTTAATAACCTACCGCCTTTGTGTGTTTTGAATAGTACGGGCATTGTCTCCCTCGGTCAATCACTTAAAAGCGCTAACCTGTTATCGGTTTTTTAGATAGCTATCGAAAGGACGGGCGCCAATGACCCTCCAGCAGCTTCGCTTTTTGATCGCCGTGGCAGAGTCCGGCTCAATCAACGCCGCAGCTCAGCGCCTTTATACCGCTCAGTCCAACATCTCAAACGCCGTCAAAAGCCTAGAGCAGGAGCTCCATCTGGAGATCTTTACGCGCTCCAGCCGCGGCGTCACGCTCACCAACGACGGCACCGAGCTTTTGGGCTATGCGCGCCAGGTCGTAGAGCAGGCCGACATGCTCGAGGCGCGCTACGAGGACGGCGGCACCCCGCAAGCCCGCCTCGCCATTTCCGCCCAGCACTACGCCTTTTCGGTCGAGGCCTTTGTCAACGTGGTCGAGCGCTGCCGCGACAGCAAGTTCGAGTTCATCATGCGCGAGACCACCACATCGCAGATCATCGATGACGTCCGTGCGTTTCGCAGCGATATCGGCATTCTGTATCTGGATGACTTTAACGCCCGCGTTCTGCAGAAGGCCTTCGCCGATGCCCGTGCAAGCTTCCATCCCCTCTTCGACGCGACGGTCCACGTCTTCGTGAGCGAGCGCCACCCGCTCGCACGCCGCCCTCAGCTGTCCCTTGCCGACCTCACGCCCTATACGCGCTACAGCTTTGAGCAGGGAACCTCAAACTCCTTCTATTACGCCGAGGAACCTTTTAGCTATATCCCTTGCGACCGCAACATACGAATCTCGGACCGCGGAACACTTACTAACTTACTTATCACGTCGAACGGTTACACTCTGTCGACCGGCGTCCTCTCCAATGAAATGCAATGGGGCATGGCATCGATCCCGTTAGCAGACGCCCCAACGATGCACGTAGGCTATATCATGCACGACGAGCGCAAGCCCTCTCCCCTCTTGCAGCAATACCTCGACGAGCTCAACCTCACCATCCATGCCAACTAGCCGTCGGAAGACGGGGCAGAAATCATAGATTGCTAGCCCCCGGCGGGCATGGCGCTACAATGGTCACTCACATGAAACGCACTCAACGAAAGGAAGCCCGTGAAGGTCATCATCTATACCGACGGCTCGGCCCGATCAAATCCGGGACGCGGCGGCTACGGCGCCGTGCTCAAATACACCAACCCCGCCGGCAAGACCTTTACCTCCGAGCTTTCGCGCGGCTACGCCAAGACCACCAACAACCGCATGGAGCTCATGGCCGTCATCGTGGCGCTCGAGGCACTCAACCGCCCCTGCGACGTCGAAGTCCATTCCGATTCGCAGTACGTCGTCAACGCCTTTAACAAGCACTGGATCGACGGCTGGAAAAAGCGCGGGTGGAAAACCTCCAACAAGCAGCCCGTTAAGAACCGCGACCTGTGGGAGCGTCTGCTTGCCGCAAAGAGCCAGCATAAGGTGGAGTTCATCTGGGTGAAGGGGCATGCCGGCCATGAGCTCAATGAGCGCTGCGACGAGCTTGCCACCACCGCAGCCGACGGAGCCAACCTCGATATCGACGCCGGCTTTAACGAGAGCGACCTGTAGCGGCGTTTTCGCACGCTTTTGCGTCCCCCTCGCGCTACACTCGTCCTGTAGACCAAACAATGCAAGGGGGACACATGCTGCGCATAGCGACCATCGGCACATCCATGATCACCGACGACTTTATCCAAGTCGTCAATGCAAACGACCAGGCTGTATTCGTAGGCACGCTCTCACGCAACGCCGAGCGCGGCGCTGCCTTTACCGCTGAGCGCGGCGGCGAGCGCAACTTCACCGCACTCGACGAGCTCGCGTCCGCCGCCGACGTCGACGCCGTCTACATCGGCAGCCCCAACGCGCTCCATTACGAGCAGGCGCTCGCCTGCATCGCCGGCGGCAAGCACGTTATCGTCGAAAAGCCCTTCTGCGCCACCGAAGCGCATGCGCTGGAAGTCTTCCGCGCTGCCGAGGCAGCAGGTGTCGTGGCCCTCGAGGCCATGCGCCCGCTCCACGACCCCGCTTTCCACGCCATCGAGGACGCTCTGGGCGAAATTGCGCCCATTCGCCGCGCCTCACTGCGCTTTGGCAAGTACTCCTCGCGCTACAACGAAATCCTCGCAGGACGCGCCACCAATATCTTCGACTGCAATATGGCATCGGGTTCCCTCATGGACATTGGCGTCTACACCGTCGAGCCCATGGTCGAGATTTTCGGCATGCCTCCGGCCTTACGAGCATGACTACCCTGCTCGACCCCACCACGCGACAGCTCACGCACGGCCCCATCGACGGCTGCGGTTCCGTCCTCGCCAGCTACGGCGGTGGCCGTATCTCCGTCGAGCTCGCGCACTCCAAAATTACGAATGACCTGCTGCCCTCGCAGATCGAAGGCGAGCGTGGCACCATCCAGATTGACCATCTGTCCACGCCCCGCAACGTACGCATCGATTATCGCGGCGACGTCGTGCGCGGATCGGCAACCGAGGCGCCGCGCGAGCAAGGCGACAACGGACGCGCGCTCGACCTTCCCAAATCGAGCAACACTATGGAATACGAGCTCGCGGACTTTATCACCGCCATCGGCGGCATCGATAACGTTAAGGAAGAGATTTGGGAGACCCCGGCGGGACGTCACGAGCTTGGCCACTACCGCGATGTCACGCTTGTCTCGCTGCGTATCATGGATGCCGTGCGCCAGCAGGCCGGCATTACCTTCCCCGCTGATTCAGTCAAGCAGGCCTAGCGATGGGCTTCTTCGATACGTTCTTCTCCAGCGTCACCGTCGGCAGTCGAGAGCCTCAAAAACCATCAAACGTCGAGCTCGAGCTGCGCCGCAGGCTTACTGTGCTCGCAAGCGACGAGGCCACTCAAGACACTCCCCTGCGCTATTTCCTACGCTGGGAGGGGCAAGTCCAAGGCGTTGGTTTTCGCTTTACCAACACCAACCTCGCACAGGCACGCGCACTCACCGGCTGGGTGAGTAACATGGAAGACGGGTCAGTCGAGATGGAGATACAGGGAGCTCCGGCAAACATCCTGTCTCATCTCGAGGCGCTTCATGCCTCCTATGAGCGCATGGGAACGCGTTTTCGCCTCGTAGACGCCCAGACCCGAGCCCCACTTGCCAATGAAGACGGTTTCATTCCTCGTTATTAGTATTGTGTGCTAAATACGGTATCATTTACCTACGACCGTTGATAGAAAAGAGGCGAGGCGCATGGCGGTGCAAAGAAGGAATACCAAGCAGCGAAAGCTGGTTCTTGACGCTGTGCGCCAAAGCTATAACCATCCCACCGCCGACGAAATCTACAACGCCGTACGCGAACAGGATGACAAGATCAGCCGCGGCACGGTCTACCGCAACCTCAATCTCTTAGCCGACGCAGGGGAGATTCTCTCTATTAAGACGCCGGGCGGCAGCCGCTTCGATCGCACCATCGAGCCGCACGCACATATCATCTGCACCTCGTGCAGCCGCGTCATCGACGTGCCGCTCCCCTTCGATGCCCAGCTCGACGACAAGCGTCCGAGCAAATCGGCTGGGACGTCACCTCGCACTACACCATCTTCGAGGGCCTCTGCCCCAACTGCCGGTAGATGTTTGGGACATGCCTTAAAATCTCCCTTTCCACCGATGGCGGCAAAAAGTAGATTTCTAGGCATGCCACATATATCTACTCGGCGAGCAGGCGATGCAGTTCCTCTTCGACCGTGCGCACGTAGCGGACACGGTCATTGACACCGCGCATGGTAGGGTTGCAGCTCTCCATCAGATAGGGATGGCCCACGACGTTGAGCATGTCGCGATCGTTCTCATTGTCGCCAAACGCCATCATCGCATCGGGCGAGATCCCCAGGGCACAACCATAATCGGCAAGCGCGGACCCCTTGCCCGAGTCAAAGCCGATAAAGTCAGTCCATTCGGTTCCCGACGTCATCACATCGACTCGGTCGCTAAAGAGACGCTCGAAATACTCCAGGGCCACCGGCTGATCAATTTCGGGCGTCTGGAAGGCAATCTTAATGACATCCTCGTCGATGTCCTCGGGACGGTCGACCACCGCCACATCGCAGTGGACCTCATAGCGCAAATGGTCGACGAACGCATCGTTGCCGCTCATGGTGTAGAGGTGCCCCTCGCACGAAAGGGTCACGTCGGCATGGGGATACGCAACCACGGCATTCGCGATATCCATAGCAAGGCTACGCTCCATGGAACGCTTGACAACGGCATGCCCCTCGCTCATCACCAGGCTCCGTTTTCGCATACATAGGCGAGCTCATCGGCCACCGGGGCAAACAGGTAGCGCAGGCTCGCATATTGACGGCCGCTCGCCGGCATAAACACAATGCCGCGACGATGTAGCTCATCGATGAGCTCAAACGCCTCGGAACGCGGCTCGCGCTCCCCCGGATGCAGCAACGTGCCATCCAAATCGCAGGCGATCAGCTTGATTCCCTCAAGACCCATATGTTTCCCCCAAAACATCTCATCAACAGCAAGACGGACTTTGAATCGTTGCCTCTCAAAGTCGTCTTGCATATATGCGCGTTAACCACGCGCCGCCTTTACGATTGTAAAGTCGGGAGCCATACTCACGACAACATCCGCCGCGCTCGACGCAAAGCGCCGACTGGCATCGAGCTCGCGCGTAACCACCGAGAGCCGAACACCCTCGACACCCCGGAGCATGCGGCCCAAAACAGGCTGCACCGGCGTATACATGCGCACGGTATGCTCGTCCGAGTCGCCTCGGAAAAGCGGCGCGTGCATATTGCCGATCTCCCAGCACGCATGCGCGAGCGCAATCGGGTCCATGCGGTCAACTTCAACTAAATAAACCTCGGCGCTGCGCAGGCGCACGACAACCGCCACGGGCGCCATGCCCGAACGGTCAATGGCGAGCACGTCGCCGTCGGCAAGACGACCGCCGTCGGACGCCAGCCGAACATCGACCGTGCGCCCCAGCTCCGTCACGCCCGCAAACGCGCATACATCAGCCTGGTCCCAATCGAGCAGCAGCTCGTCAACTTCAAAGACACCACCCAGCTCCCGGCGAAGCAGGAGTTCATAGGACGGATCGTTGAGATTTCCCAAGCATGTCGTCGAAACCAAGCGTTCAGGCATGCTCTAGCCCTCGACCTCGACGAGCTCGATATCAAAGTTGAGGTCCTTGCCGGCCAGCTCGTGGTTGGCGTCGAGCGTCACAGCCTCGGGCGTCACGTCAATGACGACGGCGGGGACGGGCATACCGCTCGGCGTGGACAGGAAGAGCTTCATGCCCTTCTCGATCTGCTCGATGTTGGGAACCTGCTCGGCCGGGAAGGTCAGGACCATCTCGGGGTTGTGCTCGCCGTAGGCATCGGCAGCCGGGATGTGCACAGTCTTCTTCTCGCCCACCTGCATGTCGACAACAGCAGCGTCGAAGCCCTTGATCATCTGGCCGGCGCCGCAGGTGAACTCCAGCGGCTCGCCGCGATCGTAGGAGCTATCGAACTGCGTGCCGTCATCGAGCGTGCCGCGATAATGAGTCTTAACCTTCTTGCCCTGGTTGGACATGGTAACCTCCGTGATAAGGGCGGCGCACAACGCGGACCGCCATGAACATATGGCGCTAACTATACCCTAGTCATACAATTCAAGGACAGTTTGCAAAGAAACGCTGCAACCGGAGGAACTATGGCATTTCCCGTATTTGACCTACACTGTGACACCGCCGACCGCATCGGCTGGGCCACGCTCGATCTCGACCTGCGCTTTACCGCCGGCACCGACGGTTATTTTCCCGGCGACGAGACGCATCCGCAAGATTTCGACCTCATCGAGGGCAACGCCTGCGCCATCTCGCTCGCAAAGATCGGCAACACGCCATGGGCACAGTGCTTCGCCACGTTTGTCCCCGACGAGATTCCCACCGCCCACGCCGCGCGCTTCCAGGCGCAGATCATGGCGCATATGAGCGGCCAGGCAATGCTCAACCACGACCGCATGGTCAACGTGCGCAGCGCCGCAGACATTCGCCCCGCGCTCAAGGAGGGCAAGGTCGCCTGCATCCACACCATCGAAAACGCCACGTTCTTTGCCGAGGACCCCGCGCTGATCGAGGTGCTCAAGGGCCTGGGCGTACTCATGTCATCACTCAGCTGGAACGCGCAGGGGCCGCTCGCGAGCGGCCACGACACCCACGCCGGCCTCACCGCCGCCGGCATCGAGGCGCTCACGCAGATGGAGCACGCCGGCATGGTGCTCGACGTCTCCCACCTCAACGATGAGTGCTTTGACGAGGTTGTCGCCCACGCCACGCGCCCCTTCGTCGCCAGCCACTCCAACTCCCGTACCGTCTGCAGAGTCAAGCGCAACCTCACCGACGACCAGTTCCGCACCATTCGCGACATGGGCGGCATCGTCGGCCTCAACTACTGCAGCGAGTTCCTATCCAACGACGCAACCGACGAGACCGCCGCAGACGTCACCTTCGATCAACTGGCAGCACATATCGAACACTGGCTCGACCTGGGTGGCGAGGACGTCATCGCGCTCGGCGGCGACTGGGACGGCGCAACTGTGCCCGCCTTCCTCTCCGATGCCAGCAAGATGCCCGAGTTCCAGAACATGCTTTCCAAGCACTTTGGCAAGACCGTGATGCAGAAGCTCTGCAGCGATAATGCCCTTGCCTTCTTTGAGCGTTATTAATTTCACATCCCTTGAGCGGGCCGCATGCCGAACGGTCGATATGCCGGCCCGTCTCCAATCTGAAGGACCGCTTTTGACGCAGCAATTTACGATTTCCGTCTCCCGACCGGATGGGACGTCCTTGCCCGTCGTCGTTACCAAAAAGCGCGTCAAGAACTTCAACCTACGCGTCACATCGAGCGGCGAGGTCCACGCCAGCGCACCGATCGGCGCCAGCCGCGAGCGTATCGAAGCGTTTGTGAAGCGCAACAGCGCCTGGATTATCAGCCGACTTGCCCAGCGCGAACAACGTCAGGCGACGGCGCGAGAGCCGCTCAGCTCCTCGTCCATCATTGCACTTTGGGGCAAGCCCATCACGGTACAGGACGCACTCGATCACAACTTTGCATCACCCGCACCGCGACCCAAACATGCCACCTTCGCAAGTTTTATGGGTACCGATGAATCGGACGAAGGCCCGCAGGCCAAGCGGCACGCAATCCTCGACGGCCTAACGTCCGACGAGCTCCAAGCCCACATCGACCAGCTCTACGCGTCCGAGGTCACCGCAGCGCTACGCGACATCGTGCACGCGTACGAAATCGCAATGGGCGTCACCGTGGCCCGCGTCTCCGTGCGCAGCATGAAAACGCGTTGGGGCTCCTGCACACCCAAAACCGGCGCCATTCGCATCGCGCGCGAGCTCGCCGCCTACCATGTCGAATGCCTCGACATGGTTGTCGCCCACGAGCTCGTCCATCTGCTCGAGCCGAGCCACAATCAGCGCTTTCACGCCCTGCTCGACACGTACTGTCCCAACAATAGAGCACTGTCTCAGCGGCTCAAGCAGCCACCCCTCAACAAGCTCTAGCGTCGACTAGCGCACGCGCTCGATCTCGACGCCGCAGCTTGCCAGGGGCAGGCCAACAGGAGCCCACGGCTTATCGAGCTTTATGCGCACACCAAGCAGCGAGGGATAACGGCGCAGCAGCATCTGGGCTGTCCCCTCGGCTGCCGCCTCGATGAGCTTAAACGTATGCTCGCGCAGATAGCCATCGACATCGTGGCACACCGAGCCGTAGTCAATCGAGCGTCCAGGTTATCGTGCTCCCCCGCCGCGCGCAGGTCGGCATAGAGCACCAGAGAAACGATGAACTTCTGACCCAGCGCGTTCTCCTCGGGATACACGCCATGGTTGGCAAAAACCTCAAGACCGTCAATGACAATACGATCGGCATGGCGCAAATCGTCATAGCTCACGTGAGGCACCGCCGTTGCGGTGGATATTTCGCCCCTTCCACGGCGGGCGAGCTCGGCGCCTTCGGTCTTGGTTGCATTCTCGGGCAGTTTCTTGTTACTCAACGCGATCGTCTCCTTCGTTTAGAACCCCGACCGCGCAAACTAACTACACGCGAATCGACAGGTTCTTTTTATCATCGCTCCAGTTGCAAGCGTTGCGCGCGGGGCATGCAAAGCAGGCACGCGACGCTTTGTCGGCTGCATAGAGCAGACGCTCAAGCGGTTGGCTGTTCACGCGCAGCTTTCGATGGCCCAGAATGGCCGTCTTAATGGCTGCGGCATCGGCCGGCTCAAACGCCACGTCATCGGGCATGCCGCCGAGAATCGCATCAGCGACGCGTTCGCTTGCAACATCATGGGATATACCCGATTCATACTGTTCATCTTTGCCGATATCGTGAAGAAGTGCCGTGGCGTAGATGACCTCGCGGTCAAATTCGAGCTGTTCCTCGAGATTCTTGATCCACATAATGCGAGCGACATCGAGCAGATGGTCAATACCGTGGCGGCAGAAGATGCGCCCCGATTCCAACTGTACGATGTTGCCCAGGTGCCGCCGGAACAGCCCGTTGGCACAAATGTAATCAATGCGAGGCATGGCACCAAAGGGGGCCAAGCCCGAAGCCATAAAGCCGCGACGCGACGTCCCCTCATCGGTCTTCGATGTAAAGTCGTTGACGACTCTCATGGTTATCGGCCCAGCATCCTAAAGAAACGCTCCTCGAGCGCGGGATCGGTCTCAAAGACGCCGCGGCGAGCAAGCGTCACGGTCTTGGTGCCGGGCTTTTGCACGCCACGCATCGTCATGCACATATGCTCGGCCTCCATCAACACAATCGCTCCCTGGGGAGCGAGATAATCCATGAGGGCATCGGCAACCTGTGCGCACAGTTGCTCCTGCAGCTGAAGACGGCGGGCATAAACCTCAACCGTGCGGGCGAGCTTGGAAAGCCCAGCCACCCGACCGTTAGGGATATAACCAATGGCGGCCTTACCATAAAACGGCAGCAGATGATGTTCGCACAGCGAGTAGAACGTGATGTCGCGCTCGATAACCAAATCGTTCGAAGCGACGGCAAAGGTTTTGGACAGGTGTTCCTCGGCACTCTGGTCCATACCGCCGGCGATCTCACCATACATACGGGCAACGCGCGCCGGGGTCTCCAGCAGGCCCTCACGAGTTGGGTCCTCGCCTATGCCCTCAAGCAACAGCTTAATGGCGGCCTCGACTTTTTCCTGATCGACCATCTGGGCCTCACTTTTCCGATTTCACGTTCGCGCTATGGTACCACGCCCTTCGGCATCGACCACAAGCTACATAGTATGGGTCGAATAGACCGGATCATCACGCCAAAGTTCAACCGCATCACAAAGCGCAACGCCCTCGCGCTCAGCACGGGCGCGCGTAGCGTTCATATCGATCACGCGCTGGTTGCTCGAGCCCCTAAAGCGCAACGAGATATCGTACAGGTCCTGAACAAACGGGCCGTCCACCAACATGTCAAGGCAGGCAAGGATGCGATCCGTCACCTCGGTATGATGGCAACCGCCCGGCATAAGCTCCTCGAGCACATCGCCGGTAAAGCACCAAATAGTCTTCCCCGACTCCATCGGGTAAGCCGCACGCACGCGCTCAATGAAATCAACGAGCCCCGCCTGATTCTCGGGCTCCATAGGCTCGCCGCCCAGAATCGTCAGGCCATCGATAAAGGGATGATCGAGGCTCTCGATAATCTTGTCCTCGACGGCACGATCAAAGGCTCGCCCGCAGCAAAGTCCCACGCAACAGAGTTAAAGCAATTCTTGCACCCACGACGGCACCCGCTCACAAACAGAGAAGTGCGGACGCCTTCCCCATCAGCAATGTCGAAATACTTAATGTTCGCGTAGTTCATAAGTAACCTTCCTGGGGGGTCTGGAGTATATCATTCCGTCCTCAAACATTCTCGGCCTTTGGCCTGCGAAACTGCGGGCGGAACGATATGTCCCGGCCTCATGCAAAAGGCAACTCAATGAACGAAGCGAACATCGAGTATAGGGTTCGAGGTCCAATAAAAACTGGGTTGCGGCTCAACCGCCATCGCAAGTAAATCGCAGCTGCAGCTCGAATTATTTCCGCTAAGAACTTCGAGGAGTGAGCAGACCGCATGCTGCATCTCAGCTACATCAACTTGGCCGCCCCGTAGCGAGGCCCCGGACCTTTGCTCGATATGAGTTCCGCACGAACAGGAGGCGCCAGTGGCGCCTCCATCGTGAGCCAGGACTGTCCGAAATAGCGAGTAAAGGTCCGGGGCCTCGCTACGGGGCGGCCTGGGATGACTATTAGAGATGCAGCACGCGGTCGCGGATCTCCTCGGTTCGACCCTGGTTCCAGAACTGGGTACCGATGTAGCCGCACGTGCGACGGGCGACATTCATCTTCTCCTGGTCGCGGTTGCCGCAGTTGGGGCACTCCCACACCAGCTTGCCATCGTCCTCAACAATCTTGATCTCGCCATCGTAGCCGCACACCTGGCAGTAGTCGCTCTTGGTGTTGAGCTCGGCGTACATGATGTTGTCGTAGATGTACTGCATCACGCGAATGACAGCCTTGAGGTTGTCCTGCATATTGGGAACCTCGACGTAGGAGATAGCACCGCCCGGCGAAAGCTGCTGGAACATGCCCTCGAACTTAAGCTTATCGAAGGCATCGATCTCCTCGGACACGTGAACGTGGTAGCTGTTGGTGATGTAGCCCTTGTCCGTCACGCCCGGGATAATGCCAAAACGACGCTGCAGGCACTTGGCGAACTTGTAGGTCGTCGACTCCAACGGCGTACCGTACAGCGAGAAATCGATGTCGCTCGCAGCCTTCCACTCCGCGCACTTGTCGTTCATGCGCTGCATGACGGCCATGGCAAACGGCGTGCCCTCTTTCTCGGTGTGGCTATGGCCCGTCATGTACTTGACGCACTCATACAGACCGGCATAGCCCAGGCTGATGGTAGAGTATCCGCCCACGAGCAGTTTGTCGATCGTCTCGCCCTTCTTCAGACGAGCGAGGGCGCCGTACTGCCACAAAATCGGTGCGGCATCCGAAAGCGTACCCATCAGCGCTCATGACGGCACAGCAGGGCACGGTGGCACAGCTCAAGGCGCTCGTCGAAGATCTTCCAGAACTTGTCCATGTCCTGATGCGAGCTCAGCGCGACATCGGGCAGGTTGATGGTCACAACACCCTGGTTAAAGCGGCCATAGTACTTAGGTTTGGTCGGGTCATAGTTCAGCGCGTTGGCGACATTGTTAAAGCCGTTGCCCGAGCGGTCGGGCGTCAAGAAGCTGCGGCAACCCATGCAGGTGTAGCAATCGCCGTTGCCGGCGGTCTCGCCCTTAGACAGCTTGAGCTCGCGCATCTTCTTCTCGGAGATGTAGTCGGGCACCATGCGCTTGGCGGTGCACTTGGCAGCCAGCTGGGTCAGGTAGAAGTACGGGGAATTCTCGTGAACGTTATCGTCCTCGAGTACATAGATAAGCTTGGGGAATGCCGGGGTAATCCACACGCCGGCTTCGTTCTTAACGCCCTCGTAGCGCTGACGAAGCGTCTCCTCCACGATCATGGCAAGGTCGTGCTTCTCCTGCGCTGAGCGAGCCTCGTTGAGATACATGAAGACCGTCACGAACGGCGCTTGGCCGTTGGTGGTCATAAGGGTCACGACCTGATACTGAATCGTCTGGACGCCGCGACGGATCTCGTCACGCAGGCGGTCCTCAACAACCTCGCGGACCTTTTCGGGAGATGCGGAAACGCCGAGCTCCTCGAGCTCGCGGGCGACCTCGCCGCGAATCTTTTGACGGCTCACCTCGACGAACGGGGCAAGATGGGTCAGCGAAATCGACTGGCCACCGTACTGGGAGGAAGCAACCTGGGCGATGATCTGCGTCGCGATGTTGCAAGCCGTCGAGAAGCTGTGCGGCTTCTCAATCAGCGTACCCGAGATAACAGTACCGTTCTGGAGCATATCCTCCAGGTTCACCAGGTCGCAGTTATGCATGTGCTGGGCAAAGTAGTCCGAATCATGGAAGTGGATCAGACCCTCATTGTGAGCATCCACGATCTCCTGGGGCAGCAGCACACGCTGAGTCAGGTCCTTGGAAATCTCGCCGGCCATGTAGTCACGCTGAACGGAATTGACGGTCGGGTTCTTGTTGGAGTTCTCCTGCTTGACCTCTTCGTTGTTGCACTCGATGAGCGACAGAATCTTGTCGTCGGTCGTGTTCTTCTGGCGCTTCAGGCTCTGAACATAGCGATAGATGATGTAATGGCGAGCGACCTCGTAGCAGTCGAGACGCATGATCTCGTCCTCGACCAGATCCTGAATCTCCTCGACCGACACGGTGTGGCCCGCGTTCTCGCATGCCTCGGCGACGTTTTGCGCCGCATAAACCACCTGGCGGTCGGTAAGACGAGAGCCCTCCTCGACCTCCAAGTTGGCGGCGCGAATCGCATTGACGATCTTATCGATGTCAAAGACAACCTCGGTGCCGCTGCGCTTGATGATCTTCATCCTCTTGCCTCTTTCGCGTCGTAGTCTCATTGCGTTTCAGAGCCAAACGATGCCCGGCAGGGCTTGCCCCCGTCTTGCGGCGCCGTCGCGCAATCTGTGTTCTCGATAAACCATAAGCCTCCATGCGGACATTCCCAAGAGCCGATCAAGCGGCTCAAGGACACGTTCAAAAGAGGCAGTTAAGGTCTTCGTTCTCTGTCCGCCATCTATCATACGACAAAGAGGCATCTATATCCTGTATTCTTTTTTTAGGTCAAACACAACATATAGTGTTTCAGCAGGTCAAAGCAATTAGTCATTTTGCAGACGCATTAAAAATGAGGGGTATTTGACAAGTCGGTAAAACGTTACCAACACGGCTACCTGCATGGCAGTTATAAAACCCCCTTAGTCAAGCCGCTGACAAATCCTACCAAAACCAAGCCGCTCACGCCAAAAGAATCCAAAAGATTATGCTTGACCAACATGTTGCGGTCGTGCCTTGCCGAGCCTCATGCAACCGCGGCACGAATCCTTGAAAGATATGTGTATGCAAACGGAGAAGACGAGAGTTTCCTCGGATGACTACTGAGAAGCATCCCGGAAGATCAAAAACTCGAAATTTGGTGACGTATTTGGCGACCCATTTGGCGACCAAAACAAAACAGCCCAGAGGCGATGCCTCTGAGCTGCGAACATTTGGTGGGCGTTAGAAGATTTGAACTTCTGACCTCTTCCGTGTCAGGGAAGCGCTCTCCCCCTGAGCTAAACGCCCAAATGGAGCGGACAACGGGGCTCGAACCCGCGACCCCAACCTTGGCAAGGTTGTGCTCTACCAACTGAGCCATGTCCGCCTGCGAGGATTTAATATACGGGATGATCCACCCAAATGCAAGAACTTTTTTTGAAAAGTTTCGCGACGCCCTCGCGAGCCTCATGAAGGCATCAGACACCACGGAAGGCGCAGGCAAACGCAAACTCGCCGCAAGAGGCCCCTACAACTCAGCGAGCATGATCCAGGCAGAGCTGTCCTGCACGAGCCTGCCATCTGCAAGCGGTGATGAGGTGAGCAGGACCCTACCCGCCGGCAGCTCCACGGGTGCTGCACCGAAGTTCGTCACACACGCCCAGCCGTTGTCGCGGCGATAGGCGATGACGCCGCCCTCAGCGCCCTCGGCACCATCCGCAAGGCCGGTGCACCCGTCAAGATCGAGCCACGCAAGATCGTTGGCGCACCCGCGCAGCTTGCGCCGCAGCCAGAGGGCGTCGCGATAGAACGCAAGCATCGATGCCGGGTCCGCTTCTTCCCTATCGGCAGCGTAATCGGAAAACCATGCAGGCTGTGGCAGATGGGGCGCCGCATCGGCGTCCGCCGGTGAAAACCCAAACGATCCGCCCTGCGCGGGATCGTCCGCTGCCACCCACGGCAGGGGCACACGACAGCCGTCGCGCCCCTTCTCGCGCTTCGGTCCGTGCGTATTGGTCGCAGTGGGATCTTCGAGTGCAGCCCACGGGATGTCAGCCACCTCAAAAAGGCCGAGCTCCTCACCCTGATACACGTATGCCGAGCCCGGAAGCGCCAACTCAAGCAAAAGGCTGCCCGCGCGCGCGCTCGCCGAGTTCACGGTCCTCGTCATAAGACGACCCGTCGCGTAAGAGCCAGTCGAGCGCAATCTGATGGTAGCGCGTCGCCTTGATTTGCGGCAGGGCATAGCGTGTCGCCACGCGCGGCACGTCGTGGTTGGAGAGTACCCAGGTCGAGGCGGAACCGGATTCGATGGCCGCCTTCAAGCCCTTCTCGATTGCAGCGTGCATGTCATCATAGGTCCAAGTGGCCTTGGCGAACTCAAAGTTGAATGTCTGGCCAAGCTCGCTGGGGCGTGCGTAGAGATACTGGCGCTCGGGCAGAACCCACGCCTCGGCAACGGCGCTGCGCGGCGGATCATAACGGTCGAACACGCGGCGCCACTCGCGATAGATCTCATGGACCTCGTTGCGGTCCCACAGCGGATGGGTGCCGTCCTCAACCATGTCATCGCCCTCGGCGAGATGCCACTGGTCGAGGTCATCGCGGTCGAGATCCTTGGCGAGACCGTGCGCCACATCAATGCGAAAGCCATCGACGCTCGATCGCTCCAAAACGCCAGGACGTCGCAAAAGAACGCATGAACCTCGGGACACGACCAGTCAAAGTCCGGCTGCTCGGGCGTAAACATGTGCAGATACCACTGACCGTCCGCGACGCGCGTCCAGGCGGGGCCGCCAAAGTTGGCATTCCAATTGGTGGGAGGCAGCTCGCCGTGCTCGCCGCGACCATCGCGGAAGATATAACGGGCGCGCTCGGGTGATCCGGGGCCGGCGGCAAGAGCGGCTTTGAACCAGGGGTGCTGGTTGGACGAATGGTTGGGCACGATGTCGACGATGACCTTGATGCCGTGCGCATGAGCCGCAGCGATCATGTCATCGAAGTCGTCAAGCGAGCCGAGACGTGGGTCGACATCGCAGTAGTCCGCCACATCATAGCCGCCATCGACAAGAGGCGATGGGTAAAACGGGCTCAGCCAGATGGCCTCGATGCCCAGCTGCTCAAGATAGTCCATCTGCTGGGTAATGCCCGCGATATCGCCCAGACCCGAACCAGTCGAATCCTTAAACGAGCGCGGATAGATCTGATAGATCGCGGCATCGGACATCCATGGGCGCGACGAGGACTTTTCTGTAGCCATGGGATGAGTCTCCCTTGCAACGAGGTTTTGCGAGATGCCCACGATGATACGCCCAAAGCGGACATTCGCGGCAATCAACGCCGCAGCCACGCCCCAAACGCTCGCCCCCTCTCGGGCTCGAGCCTCCTGGGACGAATCGATCGATTAGTGAAAAGAACGGAAGACTTACTCCCCCGGCCACGACAGCGAGCGGGCTCCGGGTGCCCCAGGTTGCCGCGAAAGAGGAGGGAAGCGTACTTTATGTACGCGACCGACGATTGAGGGGCAAGATGGGTGCCCGGGGCCCGCGCAGCGTCAACAAAAAACGCGGTTCGTTAGACCGCGTAAGATAGTTGGAGCGGACAACGGGGCTCGAACCCGCGACCCCAACCTTGGCAAGGTTGTGCTCTACCAACTGAGCCATGTCCGCATATGTAAAACAAAACGGGCGCCGGAGCGCCCGGATGTTGCCTGGAGGCGAAGCGGATTCGAACCGGGGGTAAAGGCTTTGCAGGCCTCTGCCTTACCACTTGGCCACTTCGCCGAAAAAGGACCGCCTAAACGGTCCGGAAATGCAATGGAGCGGACAACGGGGCTCGAACCCGCGACCCCAACCTTGGCAAGGTTGTGCTCTACCAACTGAGCCATGTCCGCTTGCGGGTTATTAATTTACGCGAGTTGTCCAAAAGACGCAAGTACTTTTTTCAAAAAACTTGTCTGCCGCATGTTCTTAGTAGCTAAACGCGCTAAAGCGATTGGCTAGGCACACGACTCCAGCGCTCCGCTAAACAGCTTCACCATCTGCACGCGCGTACCGACGCCGTCCGTACGACGAGCAACCTCCACGTTATCGACGAGCATATGCATAAGCTTGATACCACGGCCGCGCTCCTCTGATGCGACCGGTTCGCTCGTTTCATCGATAGAATAGCCGGCACCTCGATCAAGCACCTCAACCACAACGCGATCGCCATAGGCCTGAACCGTCAGGACGCACCCGATACCGCCCGCATGGTCATAGGCATTACCCAGCGCCTCCCCCGACGCCAACGCGACATCGTAGCGCTCGTCACGGCGCAACGGAAGCGATTCAAGGAGTTCGGCGATGCGATGTCGGTAGTATGGAAGATTCTCGATACCCTGACGGACCTCGACGCTCTTACTCCAGCGAGGCAGCTCCCCCACCGGAATGGCGGGAATAGACTCCCGTGCCGGCCCCGCGACATGAAGAATATCGACAAGACGGGCAATCTCCAAAAAGCGAACAACTTCACCTGATGCATTGACGAGCGAAAGCAGGCCTTCTCGCCTCATGAGCTCACGAGCGCGCGTAAGCAGGAATGCCAAGCCCGTCGAATCGATAAAGCTAACAGCCTGGCAGTTGATGACGACACGACGCACGCCGCGGCCAATCAAAGCATCCAACCGCCGACGCAGCGCAGGCACCGTGGCGATGTCGATATCGCCTGGTGGCGTCAAAACCGCTATGTCATTCCACTCATTCATACGACCATGGTTCCCCAAAAAAGCCCACTCGATGCATTCGTTTCCCCAACCGTACGGATTCAGCCCACCCAGCGTCGTCTATGAACGACCCCGTAAAAACTCAAGGGACACCAATGCAATGTCATCGTCCAGCGCCGATTCGGTAAATCGGTCGAGCTCGCCCAAGACCTTGCCGCAGATTCCCGATACGCCCTCACCCGAGACAGAGAGCAGAAGGTCACGAAGGCGCTGCTCGCCAAAGAAAGCACCCGAGCGGTCACGTGCTTCGATTGTTCCGTCGGTGTACATAAATAGCATGTCACCAGGAGCGAACGTAAACACGCCTGTCTCGTACACCATGCTCTCAAAGGCACCGATTACCCCCGATTGGCATCCAAGCAGCTCAACCTCTCCCCCACGAACCTCGCCGCCACCCAGCGGCATCGACTCTGGCCTGATGACCATGGTCGGAGGATGGCCCGCCGAACAATACGTTGCACGTCCAGCTTTAAGGTCAATCTTGGCGATAAAGGCCGTCACGAACGTCTCGACCCTTGAAAAGCCCATGAGCATGCTGTTAAGGGAGCGTGCCATGCGGGCCGGCCCAGCGCCCTCCCAGGCATATGCCGTCAGGGCCGTCTTGACGAGCGCGGACATCGATGCAGCCTCAATGCCTTTGCCAGACACATCGCCCAGAATCATGACGGCGCAATCGTCGGGAAGACGGATGAGCGTATAGAAATCGCCGCCGACCAACGCCGAGTTCGTGGCCGACAGGTACACCGAATCGGCGGCGATTCCCGGAACATCCCCCAGTGAATTTCTCATGCCAATCTGAAGGGTCTGAGCGATATGGCGCTCCTCACGCTTTTGAGATTCGCCTTCATAGATCAGTTCAAAGTCATGAGCCAAGTGCACCAAGTAGTCATATTCAAGGTCATCAATCGGCTCTTGGCTACCATCACGAAGCAGCAGCGCGCGCGTCGTCGGGCCCTTCGCAACAGAAGCAGGAACGATCGCGTCGTTACTGTGCTTGCCATCGCCCTCAGAGCGCGGGCGCCCCGCCTCGATGCCGGCGTCGACGTAGAGACCCTGGCAAGGCAGGCCATGCGCCCTAAGCCAGCCTCCCATAGGCATCGATTCGTCAACGCGAGTTATACGGACGTGTTTAAGGTCCTCGGCGCTCGTGCCGCCCAAAACAGATGCCTCAAAGCCATCAGGGCCAGCCCCCAGACGTGCCGCTGGCGCCGTCGTGGAAAAGAAAAGCTTCTCGGGATCGTCCGGCAAAGCAACGCGACTGCCGCCTTCAAAATCTATGACGTAGGAATCCAGACTGGCGTCATACTCAATAGGGCAAAAATGGCAGTTGAGCATATTGCAGATCTCGGACGATACCGCCTGGGTAGCCGCGGCGGAATCGTCTAGAAAGGTAAACAACTCGTCACGCAAGACATTGAGCGAGCGGCCAAGCTCGGCCGTGCGACGGGAGCGAAGGCTCGATGCCATGCCGACCAGCTGGATAGACAGGTAATCGCAAATGACCTCGAGCACATTAACGTCATAGGCGAGCGGTGCCTGAGGGCGTTTCCAACCAACTTCCAGCACGCCAAGGATCTGCGTACCGTAAAAAACGGGAAGACAGATCTCGCTGCGGTACGGAGGCATATCCTGCACGCGCAACAGGTGCTTAGAACGATTGTCCAGATCCATGAACATACCGGAGGCGACCTTATCACCCTCAAGGTCCTGTTGAATCGACAAGCGACAGGCACGCGACTCACGAAGAACATACGTCGGAATGCCAGCGCCATACGGCAAAAACTCAGGCAGGTAGCTGTCGTACAGCTCCTTGGAAACACCGCGAAGTTTAAAACCACCGCTCTCAGAAAAATAGATAGCGGCACCCGAAGCATCGAGCGTTCCTACAAGCTGGTTCAAAACGGTATCAAGTAGGCTGGGCAGCTCATCGGAGCCCACGGTACTCATAATGACCGAGAGCGTGCCAGAGAGGCGCTTGTTCGCCACTCTAAGCTCCGAAAGCGCACGCTTGAGTTGCCGGTCGTGAGAATACTGTTCCTCGATACTGTGAAGCGCCACCAGGACACGTGGTGCGCGGCGCCCAAAGATGTGTGGAGGCGTTACGGAGCCCGCACGAACCAAGACGGGAATAAAAGAGCCGTCACTCAGCTTGAGCATCAGTTCGTTCTCGGAGCCATCAGTTTCAAATGGCAGACGATGTTCCGTCGCACGTTCAAAAGCGGACGAGTACAGGACGTCTTTAACATCTCCGCCGATGACGTCGGCGCGTTCCTCGCACATCAAACCAAGTAAGCGATTATTCACATGCAGAATGGTTCCGTCGAGCTCGCAGATGATGACAGCATCGCTCGTGATCTCGACTAGTTGGGCAACGTCTGCCCACTCGTTGCGTTCAAGCGTTTCCATCGTGGACCTCACCGTCTATCGGTAACAAAAAAGCCTCCGAAGAGGCTTCTCAAATGCGATGGTGTCGGAGGCGGGACTTGAACCCGCATGACCAAAAAGCGGTCACTAGCACCTCAAGCTAGCGCGTCTGCCAATTCCGCCACTCCGACATGCTATGTTGTTGATTCGCGGTTCGTTTTGTTGAACCCGCGCGTTCAACGAGGAAGATAATAACCTATGATTCGAGAACTGTGCAAGCACTTTTTTCAAAAAAGTTTACGAATTTGTAAATGCGCTGGTAGACGGACCTGTTCGGGTCGGAATGAGGTTGCTTTCCAACGCGTCCTCGGGCATGCGGCATTATTTTGATTCGCGCTTCGCGCTACAAAATAATGCCGCCCCCTGCGGAATGCGTTGGAAAGCAACCTCATTCCGGCCCTAGGAGTATGTACTCCGGGCACAGTTCTCAAATATGTTCTGGGGCTGATATAAATTTAGTGGCTCGGCTTTGCCGAGCCCTTATATATGGAGCCCGGAGCTTTTGCTCCGGCCTCACTAACTATCCCATTAGATTAAGTGAGCGATCAAGAAATCGCCCATTACAGTCTGAAATAGGCCATCGATAAATTTCGATGGCGAGCATTCGGCGCATTGCCTACGATACGGGCAAGCCCCGAGGGGCCGCCGATCGGGCGCCTCCGGATGGCCGTCTGCCCCTGCCCCGTAGAGGGCCCGGGGGGTGTTGCCACCGGGGGCGCTCGCCGCTCCGGACGACTGATAGGAAACTGCCGGGCGCAAGCGCCACGGCCAGGTAATGTGGGTGTCGCGGGGAGGGGTTCCGATCGGCCTACCGATTGGAGGATACCACCGTGGCACCAATTAGAATGCCGGAAGCCGTCATCGGGCTCGATGTCGGGAAATCGTCCCACTGGGCATGCGTCGCGACTCGAGATGGCGAGGTGCTGTTGAGCACCCCCGTCGCGAACAGGGAGGACGACCTGGACTCGCTGTTCGGCCGCTTCCCCGATGCGCTCGTGGTCGTCGACCAGTCGCGCAACATAGGCGCCCTCGCGCTCGCCCGCGCCAGGGCGGCCGGGATGTCGGCGGCGTACCTGCCGGGACTCGCGGCGCACGGGGCCGCCAGGCTCTTCGCCGGCGACGCCAAGACCGACGAGCGAGACGCGATGGTCATCGCGAAGACGGCGCTTGGCATCCCCGACGCGCTCCTGCCGGTCGGAGACCCGGGTCCGACGATTGCGGCGGCGAGGGCGCTGGCCGCCCAGAGGAACTTCCTGACCTGCGAGAACACTAGGAATAAGAACCGGCTGCGCAGCATCCTGCTGGAATCGTGCCCCGCCTTCGAGGCACTGGTCGACCTGTCCGACGGGCCCCAGCTGAGGCTCATGGCATCCCTCGGCGGGGCCTGGTCGGTAGCCGACGCCGGGCCCCGCAGGCGGCGGCGCTCACGCGTGGGGCGGCGCGCGGTAAGATCGAGGCCCTCGTCCGCTCGACAACCTCCTCGACAAGGCCGGATGCGTCGGTCGTCGCCGCCGAGGACCGGGCGGTGAAACTGCTCGCGCGCAGGATATCCGAGAACTCGGCGGAGATCGAGGCGATCACGGCGGAGATCTCCGCCCTGCTCGAGGGCGACGATACCTACCGATGCCTCCTGACGGTGCCGGGCATCGGGCCCAAAACCGCTTCCGAGCTTGCGATCTCCATCGACATCGAAGACTTCCCCAGTCACGACAGGCTCGCGTCGTACTGCGGCCTGGCGCCGCGCAACCGCCAGTCGGGAACCTCGATCTCCTCGGTGACGGCATCGCGCCAAGGCAACAAGAGGCTGAAGAACCTGCTCATATTCTCATGTAACTGCCTTACCCGGACAGAGGGGAGATGGGGCGACTACTACACCAGGTGCCGGGAGCGGGGCATGTCGCACGGCAAGGCGCTCAAGGCGCTGGCGCGAAAGAGACTGAAGGTCATCTACGCGGTCATGCGAGACAGGGTGCCTTACGCAGCCTAGCCGAAACGCACCGAGCAGACTGAAGCCCACCGGCCTAATGGCTTGGCGTCAGCATGCCGCGATTCGGTCGCACGGAGAGCATTTCCCAGTTGACAAAACTATAGGAACACCCCCCCTGCATCGGTAACACAGAGCCCGTGCTGGACTTAGTTTTCAGAACATTCCGCAGACCAGGAACCCCCTTATCCACAGCTCCGAAGGAGCAGGATAAGGGGGTTTCCATGGTCGAGGACGTTCTGAAAACTAAGTCCAGCACGGGCCCGGACAAACAGCCGACTACAGGTCGATGTGCGATTCCTTAATCGGGAACGGCTCCGCGAAGTGGCACGCGCAGCAGTGGCCCGGGGCAACTTCCTTAAACTCAGGAAGCTTCTCGGAGCAGATGCCCTGCGCGATCGGACAGCGCGTGTGGAAACGGCAGCCGGTCGGCGGATCTAGCGGCGACGGCGGATCGCCAGCGAGGATGATGCGCTTGCGGGTCTTCTGAATATCCGGATCGGGCACCGGCACGGCAGACAGCAGTGACTGCGTGTACGGGTGGTGCGGCTCGCTATAGAGTGTCTTCCAGTCCGAAACCTCGACCATCTTACCCAGATACATAACGGCAACGCGATCGGAGATGTGCTGCACGACGGACAGGTCGTGGGCGATAAACAGATACGCCGTACCGAACTTGTCCTGAAGTTCCTTGAGCAGGTTCAGAACCTGGGCCTGAATGGAAACATCCAGAGCGGAAACGGGCTCGTCGCAGATGATCAGCTTGGGCTTCAGAGCGAACGCGCGGGCGATGCCGACACGCTGACGCTGACCGCCCGAGAACTCGTGCGGATAGCGGTTGATGTGCTCGGGGTTGAGGCCGACGACGTCCAGCAGCTCACGGACACGCTCAATGCGCTCCTCCTTGGTGCCCACGCCATGAATAGTCATGGGCTCGGAGACGATCTCGCCGATGGTCATACGAGGATTGAGCGAAGCATAGGGGTCCTGGAAGATGAACTGCATCTCACGACGCATGTCCTTGATCTCATGCTTGCTCATCTCGCAACGTCTTTGCCCTGGAAGAACACCTTACCTGCCGTCGGCTTGGTCAGGCGCATGATGGTGCGGCCCGTGGTGGACTTACCGCAACCAGACTCGCCGACCAGGCCAAAGGTCTCGCCCGGATAAATCTCGAACGAAATGTCATTCACAGCAGAGACGACGCGCTTGGAAAAACGCTTGGCGAACATGCCGGACTCAGCGGGAAACTCCTTAGAGAGGTGCTCGACCTTCAGCAGCGGAGTACGCTCGTTGGTATCTGCCATTACGCCTCGCCTCCCTTCTTGGAATCCTTGCGCGTGCGGGACGTCTCAGGGGCGTTCTTGAGGAACTCGGGGTCACCGGAATAATGGCACGCAGAATAGTGGCCGGACTCGGTAACAACGCGCTCGGGGCGCTGCTTGCGGCACTTGTCCGTCGCATAGGGGCAGCGAGGAGAGAAGACGCAGCCCTCGGGCAGGTTCATGAGCGAAGGCGGGTTGCCGTGAATCGGCGTCAGCGGCTTCTTCTCATCGATGGCCTGCTCCGGGATGGAGCGAATAAGACCCAGGTGTAGGGATGGCGGCTCTCGTAGAAGATTTCCTCAGCAGTACCGAACTCGACGGGACGTCCGGCGTACATAACCATGATCTTATCGGCCATATCGGCGACGACGCCCAGGTCATGGGTAATCATAATAATGGCGTTGCCGTTCTTCTCCTGCATCTCCTGCATGAGCTCGATAATCTGAGCCTGAATGGTAACATCCAGAGCCGTCGTGGGCTCGTCGGCAATCAGGATATCGGGATCGCAGGCAAGAGCCATAGCGATCATGACGCGCTGACGCATACCGCCGGAGAACTGGTGCGGATACTCATTGACGCGCTTCTCGGGCTCGGGGATACCCACGAGGTCCAAAAGCTCGGTGGCGCGCTTGAGCGCCTCCTGCTTGGAGTAGCCACGGTGCAGACGAAGGCCCTCGCCCACCTGCTTGCCGATCTTATAGACCGGGTTCAAGGAGGTCATAGGATCCTGGAAGATCATCGCGATATCGTTACCGCGAATGTGCTGCATCTCTTCCTCGGTCATCTCGAGGATAGAACGACCGCGATAGCGAACGTCGCCGCCCTCAATCTTTCCCGGAGGCATCGAGATAAGACCCATGATGGTCATGGCAGTCACGGACTTACCGGAGCCGGACTCACCGACGACACCGAGGGTCTCGCCACGATCGAGCGTGTAGGAGACACCGTCGACAGCGCGAACAACGCCATCTTCGGTGTGGAAATACATCTTAAGGTCATCGACCTCGAGCAGATGCTGGCCCTCGGGAACCGGCTGGTCCTTCAGGTCCACATAGTTCTTGTTCTTCTTCATCCTTATGCGTCCTTCATCTTGACGTCGAGGGCGTCGCGCAAACCGTCACCCAGCAGGGTGAAGGCGAGCACCGTCGAGAGAATTGCCAGACCGGGCATGATCATCATCCAGGGAGCAGTCAGAAGATACTGCTGACCGTCCTGAATCATGGAGCCCCACGAAGGCGTAGGCGGGATAACGCCCATGCCGAGGAAGGACAGGGCAGACTCGGTCAGAATAGCGCCACCAATGTTCATGGTCGCATAGACCACGATAGAAGCAACGGAGTTCGGGAAGATATGGCGCATAACGATACGCGCATCGGATGCACCCATAGCGCGAGCGGCGTCAACATAGTCGTTCTCTTTGACCGTCAGGATCGCGGATCGGAAGACGCGCGCAATCGAAGGCCAGCCGAGAATGCCGATGGCGATAAAGACATTCTGAAGACCACGACCGATAACGGCAATCATGGCAACAACGAACAGCACGTACGGGAACGCCAGGAAGATGTCCGCACAGCGCATGATGATCGTATCCCAGATGCCGCCATAGAAACCGGCCAGGCGCCCATGACCAGACCGATCACCGTGGAGATGGCGGTGGCCATAATACCGACGGAAAGCGAAACGCGTGCACCGTAGATAACACGGACGAGAATGTCACGACCAAGAGAGTCGGTGCCAAACGGGTGCTCGGCACACGGAGCCAGCAGCGACGTCTCGGCCATGGTGGTCGAGTCAGAAGCCGTAGGAGAGCCGAGCCAGGGCTTAGCCCACAGATCGGCGGTCAGGGCGACCACAACAACGATGATGATCCAGCAGACACCGATAACGGCGAGCTTGTTCTTACGAAGACGCTTAAAAGCGTCGCCCCACAGCGTGCGGGACTTGGCGGGAGCAGATGCGGCCTTGGTGGCGGTAGCCTGCTCCTGAGACTGAGAATCAGTTTCCTGCATGAGACGTACCTCCCTTAGGCCTTATCCGACGGACCGCCAAGGCGGATGCGCGGGTCGAGGAATGCATAGCTAATGTCGACGAGCAGGTTGATCACCATAACGACGACAACAATGAGCGTAACGCCGCCCATAACGATGGGCCAGTCGCGCATGCTAATGGCGCGGTAGACCTCGAAGCCGATGCCGGGCCAGTTAAAGACCGTCTCGGTCAGGATGGCACCCGAAAGCATGCCGCCGAAGTCGACACCAATATAGGTAACGACGGGGATGAGTGCATTCTTAAGCGCATGCTTGATAATGATCGCGCGATTGGAGAGACCCTTGGCCTTTGCCGTACGGATGTAATCCTGGTTCATGACGTCAAGCAGCTGCGAGCGCATAATGCGGGCGGCATAAGCGGTCGAAACCGAAGCCAGCGTAATGGTCGGAAGCACATAGTGCATCCAATCCTGATACTGAGAGCTGGAACCGCCGGCACCCGAGATCGGCATGGAGAATGCACCGCCCGTGGCGTCCTTGAGAATGACGCCAAAGAACAGCTGCAGCAACATACCGAGCCAGAAGGCCGGGACGGCAACGAGAATCGACGTGGTGAGCGTTACCAAAATATCCCAGAAGGAATAACGCTTAACCGCCGAAATGATACCCGCACCGATACCCATGATTGCCTCGAGCACGATGGCGCACGCGGCAAGTTTGACCGTATACGGATACTTTTGGGCAAAGATTTCCGTAACCGGCAGCTTGCGCTGGTACGAATTGCCCAGATCGCCATGAAGCAGACCGTTCATGTAATACAGATAACGGTCTACAAGCGACGTCTGAACGGGATCGCCGTTCTCGTCAAGGATCGCGTTGCCGTCCTCGTCCGTCTGGACCAGGTGATAGCGAACGCGAAGCTGAAGCTCCACCTCGGGGGACAGAGCCTTGTCTCCACCGATCAGCTTGATCGGATCTCCCGGCACGATATTCTGGAGGGCGAACAGAATCAGCGTAACGCCCAAAAACACCGGGATGAACTGAAGCACACGTTTAACGATGTACTTACCCATACCACTCCCCTATCTAGGGATTAACCTAAATGGGATGCCGATCGCCAGACCGGCATCCCAAAATTACCATCAGCCAGTTTACCCCAGGTTAGGGAGAACTGTATGTTTCCCATGAGTCTACGTAAATACTTGACCCTCACGGAAGCTGCAAAACCCTTAGGCGAGCTCGGCGGTACCCAGATCGGCGTGCTTCTGCGGATCAACATAGAGATGCTTGACGCGGTCAGAGCCAGCGATGGTGTGCGTGTAGAACATCACCGGGATAACCGGGCAGTCAGCAGCGACCATGGCGTCGGCTCCCGCATCTTGGCGATGCGCTCCTCGTCATCAACCGTGGTGCGGGCCTCGTCGACCTTGGCATCGAACTCGGGGTTGCTGTAACCGGAGCGGTTGTCGCCACCGAGGGAGTCGGAGTGGAACAGCGGGTACAGGAAGTTGTCCATGATCGGGTAATCGGCGATCCAGCCCAGACGGCCGAACTGATAGTTGAAGTTCTGATACTGCTCGAGCAGGGCAGACCACTCAGGGGTATCGGAGACAGCGGTAACGCCAACCTTGGCGAGGTCGCCGATGATGGACTCCATGATCTCCTTGTGACCACCGTCCTGGTTGTAGGAAAGGGTCACGCTAATGCCACGATCGCCGTTAGCGCCAGCGGGAGCGACCTTGTCGAGGTACTCGTTAGCCTTGTCGACGTCATAGGCGCAGAACTCCCATGCGCCCTCCTTGTAGCCGGCGATTCCCGGAGGAACAATACCGTCGGCGGGGGTACGGGTACCCTTGAAGATGGTCTTGCAGATGGCCTCACGGTTGATGGCCAGGGAGATGCCCTTGCGCAGGTCGGCGTTATTGAACGGCTCGGCCGTGGTGTTGCAGGTCAGATAGTACGTGGAAGGCTCGGCACCGAGCAGCATATGCTCGCCGTCACCCATGGTGTAACCGTCCTTGGACTCGCCACGGTCCTTCTTGGCGGCATCGATCTGAGCAACGGGAACGTCGCAGACATCGAGGTTACCGGCCTGGAACTCCTTGTAAGCGGTCTCCATGTCCTTGATGACCTGGAAGTGGATGCCATCGATCTTGGCCTTGTCGCCATAGTAATCGTCAAACTTCTTGAGGTTGATCTCCTGGCCATCCTCCCACTTACCGTCCATCATGAACGGGCCGTTACCGACCGGGGCAAGGTAGAAGCTCTTGACATCGGACTCGGCGCACTCGGGAACCGGGGACAGAGCCGGGTGAGAGGCGACGAAGGGGAAGTCGGCGTAAGCGGAAGACAGCTTGACGACGAGGGTCTCATCGTCGGGGCAAGTAACACCGCTGAGCTCGGTAGCGTTGCCGGCAAGCAGATCGTCATAGCCCTCAACCATGGAAAGGTGATAGGAGACCTCGGAAGGACCATACTCGGTGGCGATGGCCGACTTGGTGTTGACTAGACGCTCCCAACCGAGCTTGAAGGACTTGGAGGTAACGTCGTCACCGTTGTGGAACTTAGCCTTCTTGATCTTGAAGGTGAACTCGGTGGCGTCGTCGTTAGCCTCAAAGGACTCGCAAGCCAGCGGAACGATCTCGCCCTTCTCGGGGTCGTACTCCGTCAGAGCGTCGAAGAGCTGGTACTCGACCTGAGTGCCTGATCCTCCTGGACGTTGTAGGGGTCGATGCAGACCGGGTTGTTGATGTAGAAGTTCAGCGTCGAACCGGACTCAGAACCGGAAGCGTCGCCGCCCTTCTTGCCGCATGCGGCAAGAAAAGCCATGGAGCTCGCAGCGAGGGTGCCGCCAACAAAGGCGCGACGACCCATAACGGGCTGGTGGAACATAGAATCAGCCATGCCATCCTCCTTATGAGATAGGACAAAGTGAATTCGGCCGGGCAACGTCGAGACAGCCCAATCGAACCATTCAAACGCGGTCCGCTGTTATGGCTGGTTATGCAATGCGGGCCAACGTTTTGCAATACAGTAGCGCATTTTATGCACAATTTGGCGCTGATTCCGGTTAACGGTCGAGAATTTCTTTAGTTGGGCGAAGTATGTGGGGATATTTTGGCTCTGTTACAAGTCTGTAAACAAAAAGGGCCCCGCACATGCGGGACCCCTTACAAACGTATATACGCCGATGCTTAGTAGCCGACGATGCTGCGGGAAGAAAAACATGCACAGAACGACACACACGGCAAAAACGACGGCCATAATTACCGTCAGGCGATCGAGGTTCTGCTCCATGACGCCCGTGGCAGAGCTGGAGTTATACAGCGAGCTAGCGATCATATCCGAAACGCCGGTGCCCTTACCGGAATGCATCAGAACGAGAATCGTCAGCGCCACGGCAGAGATAGCCCAAACGACAAACAGAAGAATCTGAAACGGACCCATAGATAAGCTCCTTAATAGAACAATTCAAACTCCAGTACTGTACCACAACCTCCAACACTCCCCCACCTGCCATTTAGGGACGGGGTAGAAATGGCAGAAATACCAAAAAGGGGGTCGTCCGGTTGTGGACAACCCCCTTACTAGAAAACGGTATTTGTTTTCTATTAGCTCGGTGGCGAGCACGCGACCCGTCATCTCGGCGGAAGGCTCAATACCAGCCATGGTGAGCATAGTCGGAGCGATATCGGAAAGACGGCCGTCCTCGATACCGGTGAGCTTGGCCTTATCATCAACGATGATGAACGGCACGCGGTTGGTGGTGTGAGCCGTAAACGGATGCTTGGAACCGTCGGAAGCAACGTCAAACATGTGATCGGCGTTGCCATGGTCGGCGGTAATCAGCGCAAAGCCGCCCTTAGCGAGAATCGCCGGGACAACCTTGGACAGGGCATCGTCAACAGCCTCGACGGCCTTAACGGCGGCGTCGAAGACACCGGTGTGACCAACCATGTCGCAGTTCGCGAAGTTCACGATGTAGAAATCAGCGCGATCCTCGTTAATAGCAGCGACGAGCTTCTCAGTAACCTCCGGAGCGCTCATCTCGGGCTGCAGATCATAGGTAGCGACCTTGGGGGAAGCGACGAGCACGCGCTCCTCGCCCTCCTTGGGCTCCTCGATGCCGCCGTTGAGGAAGAACGTCACGTGGGCGTACTTCTCGGTCTCGGCGGTATGCAGCTGCTTCAGGCCGTTGGCGGCGATAACGTCGGCCAGGACGTTCTCGGGGAACGTCTTGGGGAAGGCGACCTCGACGTCAAACGTCGGATCGTACTCGGTCATCGTCACAAAGTGAGAAAGCTTGATCTGCTCGCGCTCAAAGCCGTCGAACTCCTTGTCCGTGAACACGCGGGTCATCTGACGAGCACGGTCGGGACGGAAGTTGAAGAAGATGGCCGCGTCGCCCTCGTGGATGCCCTCGTTGTGGGCAGCGAAGGGCTCGACGAACTCGTCGCCGCGCGGATCCTTCTCATAGTAGGCCTTGATACCGGCAACGGGGTCGGTATCGGCATCGGACGCGTTGACCATGACGTCGTAGGCGCGCTGGATGCGCTCCCAACGATTATCGCGGTCCATGGCCCAATAACGGCCCGAGACGGTGGCAACGCGAGCGTCGCAACCAGTCTCCTCGGAAATCTTAGCCAGGAAGGCGCAGAACTCACTCATGTAACCGGCACCGGACTGCGGGTCAACGTCGCGGCCATCCATGAAGGCGTGGACGCGAACGGTCTTGACACCATGCTCGGCAGCCATCTTGACCAGAGCCTCGACGTGGTTCATGTGAGAATGAACACCGCCAGGCTCATAAGGCCCATGAGGTGAAGGGTCTTGCCGTCAGCCTTGACGTCGTCCATAGCCTTGACGAAAACCTCGTTCTTGGCGATGGAGCCGTCCTTGATGGCGTTGTTGATGCGCGAAAGCTCCTGGAACACGATGCGGCCGGCACCGATGTTGAGGTGACCCACCTCGGAGTTACCCATCTGGCCATCGGGAAGACCCACGTCCTCGCCCGAAGCGCCGAGCGTGGTGTGGGGGTACTTCTCGTACAGGCTATCAAGGAAGGGCGTCTTGGCAGCGGCGACGGCGTTCTCGCCATCGGCCGGAGCAAGGCCGCAACCATCCATGATGATCAGGAGTGCAGGAAGATGACGCTGTGCCATATGTCCTACTCGCCTGCCTTGACGACCATAGAGGCGAAGTCGGAAGCCTTGAGCGAAGCGCCGCCCACAAGGGCGCCGTCAACGTCGGGCTTGGCGACGAGCTCGGCGATGTTGCCGGGCTTAGCGGAACCACCGTACAGGACGCGGATGCCGTTAGCGAGCTCCTCGCCGAACATCTCCTTGAGGGTCTCACGGATAGCGCCGCAGACCTCCTGAGCGTCCTCGGCGGTAGCGGTCTTGCCGGTGCCGATGGCCCAGATGGGCTCGTAGGCGACGACGACCTGCTTGGGGCAGGTGATCTCAAGACCAGCAAGGCCGGCCTTGACCTGGTTCACGACGTGCTCGACATAGGTGCCGGCCTCGCGGACCTCAAGGGACTCGCCGCAGCAGAAGACGGGAACAAGACCGGCGGCAACGAGGGCCTTGGCCTTCTTGTTCTGATCCTCGTCGGTCTCGTGGAAGTAGTCACGACGCTCGGAGTGACCGATGATGCAGTAGGTGCAGCCAGCGGACTTGAGCATGTCGCAAGAGGACTCACCGGTGAAGGCACCCTTGGCCTCCCAGTACACGTTCTGAGCACCGAGGGCGATGGGGGCAGCCTGAATACGGTCATGAACCGTGGTGATGTCAATGGTCGGAGGGCAGACGAGCACCTCGATGCCAGCCGGAACCTCGGGCAGAGCCTGAGCCAGCTCATCGGCGAGCTTGGCGGCCTCGGCGACGTCGTTGTTCATCTTCCAGTTACCAGCGATAAGAAGGGTGCGATTAGGCATCGAGAAGCGCCTCCACTCCGGGCAGGGCCTTACCCTCGACGAGCTCCATGGAAGCGCCACCACCGGTGGAGATCCAGCTCATCTTGTCGGCCAGGTTGAACTTGTTGACAGCCGCGACAGAGTCGCCACCGCCGATGATCGAGGTGCAGTCGGCCTCGGCGACGGCCTCGGCGATAGCTGGGTGCCGTGAGCGAAGTTGTCGAACTCGAAGACGCCCATGGGGCCGTTCCAGAACACGGTCTTGGCGCCCTTGACGGCCTCGGCGTAGAGCTCCTCGGTCTTGGGGCCGATGTCCATGCCCTCACGATCGTCGGGGATAGCGTCGGAAGCGACAACCTCGGGGACAGCGTCCTCGCCAAAGTGATCGGCAACGCGGTTGTCGATGGGGAGCAGGATCTTGACGCCCTTCTCCTCGGCCTTCTTGAGCATCTCGCCGGCGCGCTCGACCCAGTCCTCTTCCTTGAGGGACTGACCGACGGTCAGACCCTGAGCCAGGAAGAAGGTGTAGGCCATGCCGCCACCGATGATCAGGGTATCAGCGGAGTCGATGAGGTGATCGAGAACGCCGATCTTGGAGGAAACCTTGGAACCGCCGACGATAGCGACGAAGGGGCGCTCGGGCTCGGCGAAGATGCCGGTCAGCGTGTCGACCTCCTTCTCGAGCAGGAAGCCGGCGACGGCAGGCAGGTAAGCGGCGGGGCCCACGACGGAACCTGGGCGCGGTGAGCGGTGCCGAAGGCATCGAGAACGAAGACGTCACCATAGGAAGCGAGCTTCTTGGCGATCTCGGGATCGTTCTTCTTCTCACGCTTGTCAAAACGGACGTTCTCGAGAACGAGGACCTTGCCCGGCTCGACGGCGGCAACAGCCTCAGCAGCCTTCTCGCCGTAGGTGTCGGCGACAAAGGCAACATCGAGACCAGAGAGCTCAGCGAGCTTCTTGGCGACGGGCTCGAGGGACAGCTCGGGCTGGAAGCCGGTGCCATCGGGACGGCCGAGGTGGCTCATGAGGATGACGCGAGCGTTGTGCTCAACGAGGTAGTTGATGGTGGGCAGGGCAGCCTTGATGCGGGTGGTATCGCCAACGACGCCATCCTTGATAGGCACGTTGAAGTCAACGCGGACGAGAACGCGCTTGCCGTCGACATCGATGTCGCGGACGGTCTTCTTGGTAAAGGCCATGTTTGCTTCTACCTTTCGTACGTGTCTGCCTCCCATTACGGCAGACGATTTCCTATAAAAAGGGCGCGACCCTAGGGTGTAAGCCTATAAGGCCGCGCCCTTCTTTAGACGCTCAACGAGCTATTCGCTAAAAGCTAAATTAAGCAACGAACTTCTCGAAGTACTTGATGGTGCGGACCATCTGAGAGGTGTAAGAGTTCTCGTTGTCGTACCAAGAGGTGACCTGAACGAGGGTCTGGCCGTTGCCGAGGTCAGAGCACATGGTCTGAGTGGCGTCGAAGATGGAGCCGTGGGTCTCGCCGATGATGTCGGTGGAGACGATGTCGTCCTCGTTGTAACCGAAGGTCTCGGAGATGGTGGCAGCGTAGGCCTTCATAGCGGCGTTGACCTCGTCGACGGTGACCTTCTTGTCAACGACAGCGTAGAGGTTGGTGATGGAGCCGGTCGGCGTCGGGACGCGCTGGGCGGCACCGATGAGCTTACCGTTGAGCTCGGGGAGAACCAGGCCGATAGCCTTGGCAGCACCGGTGGTGTTGGGGACGATGTTGACGGCGCAGGCGCGGCTACGACGCTTGTTGCCCTTGCGCTGCGGGCCATCGAGCGGCATCTGGTCGCCAGTCCAGGCGTGAATGGTGGTCATGATGCCGGACACGATGGGAGCGAAGTCGTTCAGACCCTTGGCCATCGGGGCGAGGCAGTTGGTGGTGCAGGAAGCGGCGGAGATGATGTTGTCCTCAGCGGTCAGCGTCTCGTGGTTGACGTTGTACACGATGGTGGGCAGATCGCTGCCGGCCGGAGCGGAGATGACGACCTTCTTGGCGCCAGCGTTGATGTGGGCCTGAGCCTTAGCCTTGCTGGTGTAGAAGCCGGTGCACTCGAGAACGACGTCGACGTCGAGGTCGCCCCAAGGCAGGTTGTTGGCGTCGGCCTCCTTGTAGATCTTGATCTCCTTGCCGTCAACGGTGATGGAATCCTCGCCAGCAACGACCTCGTGATCGCGAGCGTAGTTGCCCTGCGTGGAGTCGTACTTCAGCAGGTAAGCGAGCATATCGGGAGAGGTGAGGTCGTTGATAGCGACAATCTCGGAGCCCTCATGACCGAACATCTGACGGAAAGCCAGACGACCGATGCGACCGAAGCCGTTAATAGCAACCTTTACTGCCATTGTGTCTCCTTTCGTAAGGCCCCCGCAAGCTACAGCGCCCGCCGTTGAGGCCCACAAACTAACCACTCGCCTAATATACCTTTTTTTGGACTTGAATTTCACGAGAATAGTCGAAATTGAAAATCAAATTTACGTTAAAACGTTTTAAAGAATAAAATAGCAGCTAAATCCGTGTATAAGTCGATACTTTAAACTACCCGTTTGCTTCAATGAGCTTTTCAAGCCTCAAAACTCGATGGTAGAGGGCCGACTTCGACAAGGGAGGGTCAGCCATCTCCCCTAAATCACGCAGCGACAGATCGGGATAGCGCTCGCGCAGGTCGCAAAAGACCGCCAAGGCATCCGGAAGCGCATCGCGAAGGCCGCGCTGCTCGAGCTCATCGATAAGCGCAAGCTGATGTTGGGCAGCACCGGCGCTTCTGGTCTGGTTGGCGAGCTCGGCGTTCACGCGACGGTTCACATCGTTCTTAACCAACTTGACCGCGCGCGCCTCCTCAATCTCGGCAACGCTGCGCTTGGCACCAATCAGCTTTAATAGATGCTCGATTTCCTCGGCGCTCTTAATGTACACGGCATATGACCCCCGCCGTGCATTAACACGAGCATGGACCCCAATCTGCCCCAACAGGTCGCAAAGCCCCTTAGCATATTGCTCGCCCTGCACCGCGATCTCCAAATGAAAATCGCCGCGTGGATCGGCCACGAAGCCACCCGCGATGAGCGCGCCGCGGATGTAGGCAAGCCTGCAGCAGGGACGGGCAACGATGTGTCGGGGAACACCAGCGACGAGCCCTCCCCTGCGGTCTAGAATGCCCAGCAGCACCAGAGCCTTGTCCAGGTCGGGTTGATCGGGCAGGGTAATGAGATAATTACGGACCTTATGCAAGACCGATTTACGAACGGTGAATTCCGTTTTGAGCTTAAGGATGCGATGCGTCAGCGTGATCATCGTGCGCGCGACGGCTCCCGTCTCAGTCGCAACTGTCAAACGATACCGCCCAGAGCCGGTAAGCGAGAGCGTACCACTCACGCGCGTGAGGGCGGCAAGTGTCGACAAGTCGCAGTATTCACATTCGGGTTCGCAGCGCGCAAGCTCGTCGCGCACCTCAGCGGTAAACGACATGCAGGCCTATGCCTTCGTGTTGGCGCGCGACAGATCGCGGTGGGAGATGCTCACGTGATACTGGGCGCCTTCCAGGTAACGGGCCGTGGCCTCGGCAATGGCGACGCTACGGTGCTGTCCGCCCGTGCAGCCGATGGCGATAGAAAGCTGCGGTTTACCCTCCGCGATATAACCGGGCATGACCGTATCGAGCAGCTGCGTCCAGGCCTTCCAGAACTCCTGCGTCTTGGGATGGTCCAGAACAAAGTCGGAGACTTTCTTATCGAGACCGGTCATGGTGCGCATCTCGGGATCGTAGAACGGATTGGGCAGGAAGCGAACGTCGATCATAATGTCCGCCTCGACGGGCATACCGTGCTTAAAGCCAAACGAGAACACATGGACGTCCATGAGCTGTTGGTCGGACAGTTCGGAAAATGCCATACGTAGCTTGTTGCGCAGCGCAGAGGTGCGCAGACGGCTCGTGTCGATAATCATATCGGCTCGATCGCGCACGCCCTGCAGCTGAAGGCGCTCGCGCTGAATGGCATCGGCCGTAGTCTCCCCCGGCTTGGCAATGGGATGACGGCGGCGATTTTCGCTGTAGCGACGAATCAGCACCTCGTCAGAAGCCTCTAGGAACACGATGTCGCAGCTCATCTCGCGTTCTTCGAGCGCGGCGACCGCATCGAGCAACTCGTCAAACAGTCCCTGGCTACGCAAATCGCAGGTGACGGCGAGATGCCTGCCCACGCCCGTATTGATGCCGACGAGCTCGGCAAGCTGGGCGATCAGACGCGGAGGCAGGTTATCGATGCAAAAATAGCCCATGTCCTCGAACACGTGCATAGCCTGCGTGCGGCCCGATCCGGACATTCCGGTGATGATGACGATATCGGGGATGCGCTCCGAGCGCTCCGCCGCATCCATGGCATCTCCCTTTTGCATGTGCTGCCTCCCGAAAACAAGCGCGGGACCCAGCAACCCGGATCCCGCGCGGTCAATTGCCTATATTGAGTATACCGCCCCGAGCGGATACGAGGCCTGTCTTACGCCTCAAGCGCAGCCTTGAACCAACTCGTAATACTCGTGGGATGCGTGATGGCAGTGCCGACGACAACGGCCCAAGCGCCAGCATCGATCGCGGCGCGAGCCTCCTCGGGCGTGTGCACACGGCCCTCGCAGATGATGGGAAGACCGGGGAATTCCTCGGTCGCCTGACGCAGAAGCGGAAGATCGGGGCCATCGGCCATGGTGCAGTCGATGGCGGCGACACCATGAGAAAGCGTGGTGGATACAAGGTCGAAGCCCATATCAACCGCACGGCGAATGTCCTCGATGGTGGCACAATCCGCCATCAGGAGCACACCCTCCTCGTGCAGCGGACGGAAGGTGTCCTCGACGGTCTTGCCATCGGGACGCGGACGATCGGTGGCATCGATCGCCACGATATCGGCACCCGCGGCAACGCAGGCGCGAGCGTGACGCAGCGTCGGCGTGATGTAAACGCCCTCGTGCCCATCCTTCCACAGGCCGATAACAGGAACCTCACAGCGACCCTTAATGGCGGCAATGTCGGCAAGGCCCTGACAGCGAATGGCGGCGGCGCCGCCAAGCTCGCAAGCGCGAGACATTTGAGCCATGGTCTCGGGCGTACGAAGCGGCTCGCCCATATACGCCTGAACGCTCACGACGAGCTTGCCCTTCAGGGATTGAATCAAAGGATCGACGGTCATAAGGCTGCAACCTTTCTCAGAACAGCCTCCCGAGGCGTGTTGTCTCGGGAGGCTCCTACAGCAGATACGTTTACTTCAACGAGGCAAGAAGATGCTCAGCGGCACCGATGAGCGGAGCATCGCCCTCCAGAGAACCGATGAGGATCGGCGTGTCCTGAAGCGGATCGAGCGCCTGGCTGGCATAGCCCTCGTGCACCGAATCCTTCCACGTCTGCGAACGCCAATCGGGACCTTGGTGAATCACGCCGCCCGAAAGCACGATGACCTCAGGGTCCAGGATGTTAGCGAGCGAGCCCAAGCTGGCACCCAACGCAAAGCCGGCATCATGGATGACCTCGGTCGCCTTTGCGTCGCCTGCACGGCACAGGTCGTTCACATCGCGACCGACCGAAGGACGGCTGGGGTCGACACGGCCAAAGCGCTCATCGTACATACGACCAATGGAAGTGCCCGAAGCAACCGACTCCAGATGGCCGGAACGCCCGCAGGCGCAGGGAATGCCGGCGGCAGCCGAGCACTCGATGTGGCCCATATGGCCAGCAGCACCATGGAAGCCCTGCATCACGCGGCCGTTCTCGACATATGCGCCGCCGATGCCCGTACCGATGCCAAGACACAAGACGGAGAACTTGCCCTTGCCGACGCCCCAGTGGGCCTCGCCCAGAGCATGAGCTTGCACGTCGCCTACAACGGCAACGGGAAGACCGAGATCCTCGCGCAGACGCGGCCCCAACTGAACGCCGGACCAGCCGGGCATGATCTCATTGGCATACGCGATGGCGCCCGTCTTGGGATCGACGACGCCGGCGGCACCGATACCGACGCCAAGGACCTCGACATCGGGATTCGCCTCGAGAGCAGCCTTGATGGACGCCTCGATACGCTGGAAGACGGCCTCGCCGCCCTCTTGGGCCTCGGTGGGAACCTCGGCCTCAAAAACGGGATGGGGCACACTACCGTCAGCCGGGTACTCCATGATGGCAGTCGCGATCTTAGTTCCGCCGATATCGACAGAACAGACGTACTTGTTCTCCATGTCGCTCTCCTTCGGAGATAAAAACAACTACAGGAAATGAGGGCAGAATAATCGCCACAGGTTGATAAAGGTTTCCCAGGTGCCCGAGGTTGGGGTGAAAGTGGTCGGGCGTTGACCTAATGGGTCACGCCCGACCACTTGAGCCCCAAGATCGGGTGCCTGGGGAAGCTTTACAGGAGACCGTTGTCCTGGAGGACCTTCCTAATAGCCTCGACGTTCTCGCCGGTCATGGCCTTCACCGGGCGCGGCATGGTCGGGCTGTCGAAGATACCCATGAGGTTCATAGCGGTCTTGAAGGCGCCGACGCCACCGGCATAGCCTGGACGCCCGAGGTGACATCCCAGATGTGCGAAATCTCATTGAGGCGATCCTGCTCGGCCTTGACGGTAGCCCAGTCACCAGCCTGAGCGGCCTTCCACTGACGAACGTAGCCCTCGGGCTCAACGTTGGCGAGACCCGGGACAGAGCCGTCGGCGCCACCGAGGTAAGCGCCGTCGACAACAACCTCGTGGCCGGTGAGGATAATCATCGGATGGCCGTTCTTCTCGTTCTCCTGAACGAGGTAGCGGAACGAGATGTCATCACCCGAGGAATCCTTGACGCCAGCAAGGACGCCCTCGGCGCCGAGCTTGGCAAGGAGCTTCCAGGGGAGCTTGGTGTGAACGCAGACGGGGATGTCATAGGCAAAGATGGGCAGGTCAAGCTCCTCGTGCAGGATGCGGAAGTGCTCCTCGACCTCGGTCATGCCCTGCAGGCATAGAACGGGCAGGTGGCGACGAGGGCATCGGCGCCCAGCTCCTGAGCGACCTTGCCATGCTCAATCATGCGCTCGGTCTCGGTATCGATGATGCCGACCAGAACAGGCACGCGGTGGTCGACGATGCGGACGGCCTCGGCGATGATCTGGCGACGACGCTCGTCGGTGGAGAAAACGACCTCACCCGAAGAGCCCAAGAAGAACAGGCCATCGACGCCGGCATCGATCATGCGGTTGATGCTGCGCTCAAAGGAGGCAACATCGAGCTGGTGATCTTCGGTATCGGGAACAACGACGGGAGGGATAACGCCGGTGAATTTCTGAGTTGCCACAAGAATCTCCTTAGTTGTCTGGCGGGCGGCCCTATGCCACCCACTCTTGTTGGCAGTGTCCAGGCCGTCTAGGCCAAAGAACACGAGTGGAACGTTTGGTTAAAAAAGTCTACGACTTCGTTTTCGAACGCATTGATGCGCTCGTGAGCGTATTTTGCATAGATGATATGCCTCCGGTCACACTCAAGACCGTTGAATACGGCAAACTGATCCTTGGGATCGCTCACGGTATCCATAAGCGATGTGCCCATGAGCACCGATCCGCGCACCCGAGACGACAGCACCTCGAGGCCGCCAGGAAGCGGATTGGCAACCGCCGTGCGGGCGAGGCCCCGCTCGTCCAGAGCAGAAACCGCCAGCGCGACTCCGCCGCCAAGACCCTCGCCCCATGCAAAGATGCGGTCGGGGTCCATGCCATCAAGATTGCGCGCGACCTCCGCCAACGCGCAGCCCCAACGGACGCGCCTGACAAAAGCAGGCGAGGTAATCCCCTGCCGCAGATCGCTGGGTCCAATCGCCTCATCGTCCAGCGCAAGCACGGCATATCCCATGGCCGCAAACCTCGTCATGTGATGCCATCCCCGCACGGGTCGGTCGATGTCGTGAAACATCAGACATAGCGGCACAAGCTCGGATGCTCGGGCGCGACCGGCAGGCTCGATCAAACGTGCGTGGACCACATCGCCACCAAGCTCAAAGGAAACCTCGGAGTAGCGGGCATACGGATTGGCGAAATCGATCGCCGTAATGGCCAGGCCTTGAATCTCAAGATTCATAGCACATGTCTCCAAATCAGAAACATCTGCCTGAACATCACCGTGCCAGTCCCGATATTCAGAGAGCCTTGACGAAACCGTCCCGGGAATCCCCACAAGGTCGGGGACAATCAGCTCGCCGACATTGCTCTCGCACTTAGACATGAGCCTCCCCTCCCTTGCAGAAAAACGGAATGATCAGATCGTCAAAATCCTGAATCTCCTCGTGGCCAAAGCCTTCAAAGAACTCATGACGCTTTTCACAGGTCAGGTTGTTATAGACCGCAAACTGCGTCGCTGGCGGACAGACGGTATCGGCTGTGCCGGTGCCAAACAGCACGGGGCATTTGACCATAGGGGCAAAGTTCTTGGAATCGAAGTACGCCAGCTTGGCATAGGCTTCGTCGATACGAGTCGAGTCCTCGTCAAACCAGCGAGACCAATAGCGCAGGCCCTCGTAGGCAATGTCGTCGGCATCCAAGTCCCAGACCAGGCGGAAATCCGACAGGAAGGGATAGAGGATGGCGGCGCGATTGATAAGCTCGCTGTTAAGTGCACAGGTCGCAATGCCCAAACCGCCGCCCTGCGACGCGCCGTTCACAAACACACGGGCAAGATTGATGCCCTCGAGCTCGCGAACGATGCGACACAGGATGCGAATATCTTGGTGCAAGCGGACATAGTAGAGGTTGGCCGGGTCGCCGTCGATACCGGCGACGATATGGCCCGCGACCGTTGTGCCCTCAAATCCACCAATGTCCTCGGAGGGACCTCCTTGACCGGGGCAGTCGAGGGCGATGAGTGCCATGCCCATGCCCGCAAACGACGCCTGCTCAAACCAGCTGCGGCTTGCACCCGGATATCCATGGAACTGAAGTACCAATGGCACGGGCTCGTCCGAGACGGGTTTAAGGTACTTGGCATGCAGGCGAGCGCCACACATGCCGGTATACCAGAGGTCGAAAAGCTGGCAGGTCACGGCATCTGTGACCGATGCCGTCTCGATCGCATAGTCAAGCCCGACCGCGTCGGCCTCGGCCATGCGATCCTTCCAAAAGAGATCGAAATCTGATGGACGGGGCATGGCGCCTCGATATTCACCAAATTGATGTTGTAGCTCCTGAGCACTTGGCATGGCTCGTGAACCCAACCTTTCGAAATCGCAACGGAGGTGCGCCCGGCAAGGGAACCGGGCGCACGGGAGGGAAAGCGAGGCTACTCGCCGAGCTTGGGATGCAGCAGCGACGGCGCAGCGCCGAGCAGCATCTTGGTGTAGGGGTCCTGGGGGTGCTGGAAGACCTGCTTGGCCTCGCCCTGCTCGACGATCTTGCCGCCATTCATAACGATGATGTCGTCAGAGATATAGCGGACCGTCTGGATGTCATGGCTGATGAACACCATGGCCAGGCCGAGCTCCTTCTTAAGGTCGGTCAGCAGGTTCAGAATCTGCGCGCGGACCGAAACGTCCAGAGCCGAGGTTGGCTCGTCGGCGATGATGGCATCGGGGTTCAGCGACAGGGCACGGGCAATTGCGACGCGCTGGCGCTGGCCGCCCGAAAGCTGGCCGGGAAGAACCTCGGCGGCGGAGCTGGGCAGACCGGTGAGCTCCAAGAGCTCCTTGACGCGCTTCTCCTGCTCGGCCTCGGTACCCAGGTTGTGGACGCGCATGGGGTCGAGCAGTTGCTCGCGAACGACCATGCGGGGATTGAGCGCCGTAGCCGGATTCTGGAACACAACCGAGATGACACGGCCCATGTGGCGACGGTCCTCGGCGGTACGCTTGGTTACGTCCTTGCCCTTAAAGTAGACCTTGCCGCTCGTGGGGGCCTGCAGGCCGCACATGACGTTGGCGGTGGTGGACTTACCGCAACCGGACTCGCCGACGATGCCGATCGTCTGACCGGGCATGAGCCTAATCGTTACACCCTGGACGGCGTGAACCAGGTTGGGGTGCAGAATCGAGCCGGTACGGGTCCTAAAGGTGACGTGGACGTCATCAAGGAAGATGATCGGCTCGACGCCGTTGACTGCGGTCTCGCTCATCTACATCACCTCCGCGTGAGGGGTCAAACCATTTGCCTTGAGCACCTCGTCGGGGAGCTCGGAATAGAAGTGCTCGGTGCCGGGCACGCGCTTGAAGACCGGACGGGTGTCCAGGCCAATGCGCGGATGGCTCGAGCGGGGCGCGAAGCGATCGCCCTTGGGGAAATCGCGCGGGCTCGGAACGGCGCCGGGCACCTGGTGCAGGCGGCCCGAACCGCTCTCGATGGACAGGACGGAACCCAGAAGACCGCGGGTGTACTCGTGGATCGGGTTGGTGAGCAGCTCCTTGGTGGGCGCCTGCTCGATAACCTGACCGGCGTACATCACCGTGATGTTATGGGCGACCTCGGCGACCAGCGCCAGGTCATGCGAGACGAAGATCATGGCAAAGCCGAGCTTGGCCTGAAGATCGTTGAGCAGCTTGATGACCTGCTTCTGGACGGTAACGTCCAGGGCGGTCGTGGGCTCGTCGCAGATGACCAGCTTGGGGTCGCGGGTAAGGGCCATAGCAATCAGAACGCGCTGACGCTGACCACCGGAAAGCTCGTGCGGATAGCTCTCGAGCGTACGCTTGGGGTCGAGGCCCACGAGCTCCAGGAGCTCCTCGGCGCTACGGGTGCCGCCACGCTTGGTGAGCTGCTTCATCTGGGCAGAGATGAGCATGGAGGGATTGAGCGAGGACAGGGCGTCCTGATAGACCATAGCGATATCGGTACCGCGCAGGCCGAACCACTCCTTCTTACTCATCTTGAGCAGGTCGCGGCCCTCCCAGAGGACCTCGCCGGAAAGGTGCTCATCGTCGTCGGTCAGGCCCATGATGGCCAGCGTGGTGATGGACTTACCGCAACCGGACTCGCCCACCAGGCCCATGGTCTGACCAGGACGGACGTCAAAGTTGACATGGTCGACGACGTTGATATCGCCGTGGTGCTCAAACTGGATGCAGAAGTCACGGACCGAAAGGATCGGTTCGACAGACTCGTCGGGCACATGGCGATCGTCACGCTTGAGCTCGACATCGCGCAGGGCTCCAAGGCGAGCGGAGAGGGACTGGGCCTGCTCCTTGTAGGCGCGAACGGGGTCGGAGACCAGCAGGTCGGCCTCGCGGCGCTTGGAGGAATCGGTCGGATCCAGGGCGGCGGAGGGAGCAGCGGCCATGGCGTCGGTAATGCCCTCGGAGAGGATGTTGAGCGCCAGGCAGGTGATCATGATGGCCAGGCCCGGGAACAGCGCCTGCCACCAACGGCCGGCGAGCACGCCGCCGCGGGCGTCGCTAGGATGTTGCCCCAGGTAGCGGTGGCTCCTGGATACCAGCGCCGATGAAGGTCAGCGAAGCCTCGAAGATGATGGCGTCGGCGACCAGGGTAACGGTGAAGACCATGATCGGGGCGATGCAGTTACGCAGAACATGCTTGATCAAAATCCACGGAGCCTTGGCGCCGGAAACGATGACCGCGCGGACATAGTCCTCGCCGTACTCGGACACGATGTTGGCGCGCACGATACGGGCAATCTGCGGAGTGTACATAAAGCCGATGGCGAAGATGATCGACGGCACGGAGTTGCCCAGGATGGAGACGAAGACGGCCGCGAGGGCGATGCCCGGGATGGACATGATGATGTCCAAGATACGCATGATCGTCTCGGAGACGGCCTTGCGCGAAACCGCTGCAAGGGCGCCCACGACCGAGCCGCAGACCAGAGCCATGGCAGTGGCGCCAAAGCCGATAATCAGCGAGTAACGACCACCGTAGAGCATACGCGACAGAATATCGCGACCCTTATCGTCGGTCCCGAAGATAAATCCGTTGCCGGGAGCCTGGCGAGCCGTAAAGATCTCGACCGGGCTATAGGGGGCAAGAAGGGGCGCCAGAATCGCAGTCAGGGCGACCAGCACCAGCACGACGGCGGCAATCTTAGAAGACAGCGTCATCTTCTTCCAGCCACCGAGCTTGAGCCCCTTGGAGGCAGCCTTCTCGAGCTGCTCGGTTTGCTTCTCTCGAATCTTTACCATAATCTACACCGTCCTGATGCGCGGGTTGATGAGCAGGTAGAGCATGTCAACCACGATGTTGATGATGATGAAGGCGAGAGCAACGACGATAACGACGCCTGAACCAGGTTCGCCTCGTTGCCTGAACGCCCTGCAGAATCGCGGTGCCCATGCCGGGGAGGTTGAAGATAACCTCGATGACGACGGCGCCGCCCATGAGGTAACCGATCTTAAGACCGAGGGTGGTGACCGGGGTGATCAGCGCATTGCGAAGAACGTTGATGCCGACGACGACCTTCTCGGGAACGCCGGCGCCGCGAGCCATACGGACATAATCCTTGTCGAGCTCCTCGACCATGGCGGTACGCACGATACGAGTCATCTGGCCCGTCAGCGGAAATGCCAAGGCGATAGCGGGCATGATCATGCGTCCCAGATAGCCAACCGGATTCGTGGTGAAGTGAGGCAGAGCACCCGATGCCGGGAGCACCTTAAGGTAGGAAGAGAACAGCAGGATCAACAGAACGGCAAGCCAGAACGACGGGGTTGCCAAGCCGGCGATGGAAAAGACACGGATTACTTGGTCCGGCCATTTGTCGCGATACAGTGCCGCGATGACGCCGAGCAAAAACGAAACGACCGCACCGATGGCAAGACCGATGAAGGTCAGCTGCATCGTGACGGGCAGGGCCGTGGAGATGCGCTTGGCAACGGAGTTGCGAGCAGCACCATAGGTGCCCATGTCGCCATGGATCAGATCGCCCATATAGCGCACGTAGCGCACGGGCCAGGGGTCGTCCAGACCATACTTCTCATGGTACTCGGCAACCGCCTCGGGCGAGGCACCGTCACCCAACGCCGTGTAGGCGGGGTCGGTCTTGGAGAACGACATAAGGAAGAACACCAGGACGGTGACGCCCAATGCCATGATCGGCAGCGCCACAAGACGCCTTCCAATCAAACGTAGCAAGTTGTTCACGTTCTCTCCCCTTTCTTTTGTCGGTAGGACCAACTGGTATATGAGTACGGATACTCATTACAAGACCCGAGCGACATCGTTGCCGCCCGGGTCTTTGTTTCAACTATGAGGATACGGTCCCAACGGCCGACATCCTGCATACAGACTCAAGCGAGTCTTACGCCTTGACGGTCGCAACGCCCCTGAAGGACATGCTCGTCGTGCCGATGCCCTTGAAGCCATCGAGGGCCTCGCCGTTGGGCGCAGTGGACGGATCGTCCCAGGAAGCGGAGACGGTCTTGACGTGGACAACGGGGTACAGAACGGCGTTGTCGGCAATGATGTCGAAGCACTCGTTCCACTTCTTCTGCTGCTCGTCGCCCTCGGCGGCAAGAGCCTCGTCCATGAGACCGTGGAGCTTCTGCCACTCAGCGGACTCCTTCCACGGGCAACGGGTCTGCATCCAGACGTTGTCGCCGTACCACCAGTTGAGCAGCAGGTCGGGGTCGGCGCCGAAGCAGGAAGGATCGCCAGGGGCAAGGAGGATATCGTAGGCCTCGCCGCCGTCGATGGCAGCGTAAGTGGCCGGCGAGGTATCGGTCTGGATGGTCACATCGAAGCCGAGAGCGTCGAGGTCGTTCTTGACCTGGGCGGCCATGCCCTTAATCTGCTCGTTGTCGGTGGTGCGCAGGGTGATGGCACCCGGGGTGATGCCAGACTCCTCGATGAGCTTCTTAGCCTTCTTGGCGTCGGTCTTGTACACCGTGGAAGCCTCATGATAGTTGGTGAAGCTCTTGGGCAGGTAGCAGCTGGCAGCGGTGGCAAGGCCGGCGAAGGTGTTGCTGACCATCTTCTCGGTGTCGAGCGCATACATGACAGCCTGACGGACCTTGACGTTGTTCCAAGGCTCCTTGGCGACGTTGAACATGATGAAGCGGGTGCCGAAACCCTGAACGTTATCGATCTTGCAGCCGGCGCTCTCGAGCTGGTCGACGGCGTCAGCGGTAACGAGCTCCATAACGAGCGTGGAGCCCTCCTGCTGAGCGGTAACGCGAGCGGTGGGGTCGGTCAGGATGCTGTACTGGATCTTCTTATCCTCGGCAGCGTACTCACCGTTGTACTCGGGGTTGGGAACCAGGGTGATCTCGGTATCGGAGATAGAGTCGTACATCCAGGGGCCGGAGCCGATCGGCTGCTTGGCGCGATCCTCCTCGGTCTGGGTGGCCGGGGTAACGCGGACGATGGCCAGACGATCCTTGAGCAGGGAGAAGTTGGGGACCTTGGTCTTGACCGTCACGGTGCTGGCGTCCTTGGCCTCGATGGACTCGAAGGGCTGGAAGAACGGAGCATAGGTAGCGGAAGCGGCGCAAGCGGTGTAGGAGGCGACAACATCGTCAGCGGTGACCTCGGTGCCATCGGAGAACTTGGCGCCCTTGCGGATGGTGACCTCGAAAGTGGTGTCGTCCACAGACTTGGGATCGTCGGTGGCGAGCTCGTTGAAGGTGCTGTAGTCGTGGTAATCGATGCCGTAGAGGCCCTCGACGACGTGCCAGTTAGCACCCAGGCCCACAGCGGAGCCGGTGCTGGCGGGATCGAAGCTGGACGGAGCGTAAGCGGAACCAGCGGTGATCACGCCGCCGCCACGATTGGCGGAATCGGTGGAACCGGAAGCGGAACCCTCGTCGCTAGAGCTGCCACCGCAGCCGGTGAGACCAAGCCCTGCGACAGCAGCGACGCTGCCGGTGAGACCGAGGAACGAACGCCTGGACATACCCTTGTTGATGATGGCCATGTCTTCTCCTATCAATAGAGAATCTTACTCGGGAGCACCTAGACTTGCCCCCGCGCAACTTGCGGACGATATATACCTTACCTACCGACGAACCCAACTGAGGTGCCGCGCTCGGCGACCGATACATACATACGCTTGAACGGTATTTACTACCGTTCACCGAATTCATTGACAAACGATTCGCCAGACAGTATGTATCGACGAGGTGAGATATCAGTCTTCGTCAACCCGCAGGATAACAGGGTTGTTCACCATGGCTAGTCAAACGTTTTAGCGTTAATAGAACCCGAAATCGGCTGGTAATCGCCGCGAAATAAATGATTGAAAATCGACCAATCATGTATATCAGTTGTTTAGAAGCGCATTTAGTTTTCGGAACGGTTGGCCGATGTCTGGGCGCGCTCGGCATTCCATGCAACAAGTGCCTCGTGGACCGCCTTGGCAACATCGGCAGGTATGCCGCGAACTTCCGCGATCTCTTGCTCGCTCGCCGCGCGCAAACGCTTCATCGAGCCAAAATGGCGCATAAGGGCACGTTTTCTGGTGGGTCCCACGCCTGGAACGTCATCGAGTACCGAAACCGTCATGGCCTTGTCGCGCAATTCGCGATGGAACGTGATGGCAAAACGGTGCGATTCATCGCGCACCTGTTTAATCAGATAGAGCGAAGCAGACCCCGTCGGCAGTACGACGGGAGTCTCGTCCCAAGGCACGAAAACCTCCTCATCGGCCTTTGCCAAACCACAAACTGGTATATCGAGCCCAAGAGCCTCAAGTTGCTTGATCGCAGCGGTCAATTGCGGCTTACCGCCATCGACAACGAGCAAATCGGGGCGCGAGCCAAAGCGCTCGTCGGCCATGCGCTCAGGAGCATAGCGTCGTCCCAAAACCTCGGACATCGACACGAAGTCGTTTGCCTCGTCCAATTCGGCCTGAATTTTAAAACGACGGTACTGGCTCTTGTCGGCGCGCCCGTTGGTAAACACCACCATCGAGGCGACCGTAAAGGTGCCATGCAGTGTAGAGATATCGAAGCACTCGATACGCAGCGGCGGCGATGGCAGCGCCAACGCACTTTCGAGCTCCAGGAGCGCTTGATTGGTGCGGTCGTCAGCGTACCCCGTTCGCATCATGTAGCGCATGAGGGCATGGCGCGCATTTTTGGATGCCATATCGAGCAGACGGTGCTTTTCGCCACGCTGCGGCCTATGGAGATGGCAGGAACGCTCGCGCTTGCCCGCAAGCCACTCCCCCAGCGCCTCCGCATCCTCAAGCTCGACGGAAAGGTTGACCTCAGCTGGAATATCAGCCGTCTCGTCGTAATAGCGCTTAAGAAAGCCCGACTGGAGCTCTTCCTCGTCAACATCAAGACCCTTGTCGAGAATGAACTCGCAGGTGCGAACTGTTCGGCCCTCGCGAACGACGAAGACGCAAGCGGCGGAGATGGTCTCCTCGCGATAGAACCCGATGACATCGATATCGACACTGGAGGGAAAAACGACTTGCTGACGATCGTCCAGACCCCTGATGACCTCCAAACGACGTTTGACGCGTGCCGCGCGCTCAAAGTCGAGCGCCTCGGCGGCATCCGTCATCTCGGAGGTCAGCTCATCGACGACGTCCTTGCGATGGCCCGACAAAAAGCGCTCGACACGCTTGACGTTCTTGACATAGTCTGCCGGGGAAATCGCGCCGACACACGCACCCGGGCCGCGCCCGACATGGTAGTCAAAGCAGGGACGCCCGTTTTGCGCGCAATCATATTGACGATGTCTTCCTCGCCCTTGTGGGACTCGACGATACGACGACAACGACGCCACTCCGCACAGGATGCGGAGCAGATGGGGATAACCTTGCGCAGCGTATCTATCGTCTCACGTGCCGCACGGCTATCGGTATAGGGTCCAAAATAGCGCGTTCCCGGCTTATGACGCTCACGCGTATATTTGATAGCGGGATACAGGTCGCCCTTTGTAATGGCAATAAAGGGGTAGCTCTTGTCATCCTTGAGGTCGACGTTAAAGTACGGATGGTACTGACCAATCAAATTGCGCTCGAGCACCAACGCCTCATGCTCGGTCTCCACCACGATATAGTCAAAGCTCGCCACCAGCTGCATCATCAGCGGGATCTTTTGACGCTCATCCTGCAGTGTCACGTATTGACGCATGCGGGCGCGTAGGTTTTTCGCCTTGCCCACGTAGATGACATCGCCCTTGGCGTCTTTCCAAAGGTAGCAGCCGGGCTGCGTGGGAACGCGCGAAACCTGCTCGGCAAGCGTTGGAATGTTGTCGTGACCGGCCACGCGCACCTACTTGCGACGAAGCAGCGCCGAGACCTCGGGCATCTTAAGGACGACGGCAAGGCCAAAGGTAACAGCAAGCGAGACGACACCCGCAACGCAAACGTAGCCAAGAGTAATCAGAATCGAGCCGCCAAGTGCCCCGACAAAGTGCTCAAGCGCCCACATGACGCCGGCGCCTGCGGCAGCACCCAGGCCACCGAGCAAAAGGCCAAAGAAACCGCCATGCAGGATAGATTTAACCTGAAGACCACGCAGACGACGACGCAGCCACCACAGCGAGCAACCGACCAAGATCACGTAGTCGACGACATACGAAAGCGCGATTGCGGGCATACCGAAGCCCAGCACAACGCCAAACAGCAGAACCGAGCCGGCCTGGCCGATGGCGGAATACAGACAATAGCGGCTATAGGGCTTCATGTCGAGCAAGGCAGAGAAGCTCTTCTGCATCAGCACGACCACGCCGTAGAGCGGCAGGGAAAGTGCCAGGTAGATAAGGAACTCCGACACCAGCGCCACACCGGACTCATCGAACTTGCCAGCGCAGTAGATCATGTTGAGCGGACGCGCGAAGACAATCAGGTACAGCGCGAATGGAATCAGGAAGAACAGCATCTGGGCGACGCCACGCGAAATGCCCGTGCGGACGCTGTCGTAATCCTTCTCCTGTGCGTCGTGAGAGAGCTCGGTATAGAGCGCCGTCGAAAGCGAGGCGGCAATCAGCGCGTAGGGCAGCGTGTACCACAGGCGCGCATAGGCGATGACGGAAGGACCAGTCTCGGGCTGGACCACCAGCGCAGCAGCGTTGGTGATAGAAGTCGAGACAAACATGCACACCGTGGCGAGCAGCGTCGGGATACCGAGCGCAATCGTCTGGCGCAGTGCGGGGTCCTTAAAGTCGATATGGATATGGGGATGCACGCCGTGCTTGCCAAGCGCGGGGATCTGACATGCCATCTGAACAAAGACACCGAGGGTCGTACCGGCCGCAATCAAGATGATGCCGGCACGTTCGCCAAACTGTGCGGACACGGGCGCAAAGCCCATAAAGCTCGCAATGACGATCACATTGTTGAGGACCGGGGCAAACGTCGACCAGAAGTAGTCGCGGTGTGCGTTGAGGACGCCCGAAAACACCGAGCCCAAACCATAAAACAGAATCTGGATGGCAAAGAAACGGAACATGAACGCAGCGGTATCCATGCTGCCGCCGTCACCCGAAAGGAACGATTGCGTCCAGATAAAGCCCGGGGCGAACACGGTCCCCAGCAACGAAATGCCACCCAGCACCAATAGCAGAATACCGAGCAGGTTGCCACGTACTCGTTAGAGGCCTCGCGACCCTGCTCGCGCCTCACGCCCATGTACACGGGCAAAAACGCCGTCACGAGCATGCCGCCCATCACGAGTTCGTAGAGCATATTGGGCAGGTTGTTGGCGACCTGATAGGAAGACGAGAGCAGCGACATGCCGATAGCGGCCGCCATTGCCCACGTGCGGATAAAACCGGTGACGCGAGACACGATGGTCAGGATGGTCATAAGCCCGGCGGAACGACCAACCGTGGAGTAGTCCGACGAGCCCATGTCGTCAGTGTCGTCTCGCGACGAAGAAGTTTCGGATGAGGGTGTCTGAGGCGCAGATTCTTTTGCAAAATGAGCTCCGCACTTCAATTCTTCCTGCGGCATCGCTCAGTCCTCTCTCGTAATTGGGGCGACCGTCGCCCCGCAAAATGCAATTAAATCATCAGGTGCAAGCTCGAGCTGATAACCACGCTTGCCTCCCGAAATAAAAATGGTATCCCAAAGGACACATGTCTCATCAATGAGCGTCCGGTAACGTTTTTTCATACCGACCGGACTGCAGCCGCCGCGAACGTAGCCAGTCGCCGCAAGCAAATCCTTCACATGCATCATGGCCAAGGACTTCTCCCCCGCGGCACGCGCAGCGGACTTTAGATCGAGCTCGTCGGCAACAGGGATGCAGCACACGACGTGGTCGTTGGACGACGTCACGCAGACCAAGGTCTTAAATCCTTGACCGGGCTCCTCGCCAAGCTGCTCCGAAATCGCGACCCCCAGGCCCGCCGACTCATCACCATCGTCTTCGTACGTATGTAGACATAGGAAATGTCGGCGCTTTCCAGCTCGCGCATCGCATTGGTTTTTGGCGTCTTTACAGCCCTTGCCATGACATATCCTTTCCCTCGCATTCGGACGCGAGGATTAAGTATATGTCCAATTCGGCTGCATACGTCACTTCGACACAGCAAGCGCCATCGAATCACAAGGAGTCGATGGCGCCCATAAACTGAATCGCCTATTTATTGAGCATCAAGTTGAGCCTGACGCTCCCGGTCACGCCTGAGCAACGGCGCCAAAAACTTGCCCGTATAACTCTGCGGACAGTCCGCAACCTGCTCCGGTGTGCCCGAAACCACGACGGTTCCGCCGCCGTTACCGCCCTCGGGGCCCATATCGATTAGGCGGTCGGCAACCTTGATGACATCAAGGTTGTGTTCAATCACCAGCACCGTGTTGCCCGCATCGACCAAGCGCTGCAGCACATCGAGCAGCTGGCGGACGTCCTCAAAATGAGGCCGGTCGTCGGCTCGTCCAAAATATAGAACGTCTTGCCCGTCTGGCGTCGATGAAGCTCCTTGGCGAGCTTCACACGCTGCGCCTCGCCGCCCGAGAGCGTCGTAGCGGGCTGGCCCAGGCTCACGTAGCCCAAGCCTACATCGTACAGCGTCTGGAGCTTGCGCTTAATCTGCGGGATATTCCCAAAGAAGGCCAGTGCCTCGGTGACGCTCATGTCGAGCACGTCCGAGATGGTCTTACCACGGTAGGTGACCTCAAGCGTCTCGCGGTTATAGCGTTTGCCGCCGCAGACCTCACAGGGGACATAGATATCGGGAAGGAAGTGCATCTCGATCTTAATTTGTCCGTCGCCCTTGCATGCTTCGCAGCGACCGCCGCTCACGTTAAAGGAGAAACGTCCCGGCGAGTAGCCACGCGCCTTCGACTCCGGCGTACTCGCAAACAGCGCGCGAAGATCATCCCACAGGCCAATGTACGTAGCAGGGTTGGAACGCGGCGTGCGACCAATCGGCGACTGGTCGATATCGATCACCTTATCGATACACTCGATGCCCTCGATTTTCTTATACGGACCCACAGGGCGCGTCGAACGGTGAATGGCATTCGTAAGGGCAGGTGCGATGGTGTCGGTAACCAGGGAGCTCTTACCCGATCCCGACACGCCGGTAACGACCGTAAGCGTACCAAACTCGATCTTGGCGGTAACGTTTTTGAGGTTGTTGGCGCGGGCGCCCGTGATCTTAAGGCAGCCGCGACCGGGCTTGCGGCGTTCATCGGGAACCCGAATCATTCGCTTGCCGGTCAGGTAGGCACCCGTCATCGAATCGGGGCACGCCATGATATCGGCAGGCGTTCCCGCGGCGACCACGTGTCCGCCGTTCACGCCCGCACCGGGGCCCATGTCGATCACATAGTCGGCAGCACGAATCGTATCCTCATCATGCTCGACGACGATGACGGTATTGCCGATATCGCGTAGGCGCTCAAGCGTCTTGATCAGGCGCTCGTTATCGCGCTGATGGAGGCCGATCGACGGCTCGTCCAAAATGTACAGCACACCCATGAGCCGGCGCCGATCTGCGTTGCCAGGCGAATGCGCTGGGCCTCGCCTCCGGAAAGCGTCGCCGAGGCACGGTCGAGGGTCAGATAGTCGAGTCCGACATCGACCAGAAAGCGCAGGCGCTCCAGGATTTCCTTAACGATGCGCCCGCCGATAAATTGTTGGCGCTCGGTAAGCTCCAAGCCCTCAAAAAACTCGAGCGACTCGCGGCACGATAGGCAACAGACCTCGTAAATGGACTTACCGCCTACGGTAACAGCGAGCATCTCGGGGCGCAAACGAGCGCCGTGGCAGCTCGAGCACGGCTCCTCGCGGATGTACTTCTCCAAGCGCGCCTTGGTGTTCTCATTCGTCGTCTCGGTATAGCGCTCGTACAGGATATTGCGCACGCCCGAGAACTTGGTGTCCCACTGGCTGCGGCGCCCATCGAGCTTTTGATAGTCGACCGAAATCTTCTGGTCGCCCATGCCGTCTAAAAACGCGCGACGCACCCGCGGAGGCAGATCCTTCCACGGCGTATCGACGCTCACCTTAAAGTGTTTGCAGACCGCAGCGAAAATCTGCGGATAGTAGTTAGAGTTGCCAAACAGGCTGCCAAAGACCCCGTCGGCGATCGACTTCGAGGGGTCTTCGATTAGGGCCTCGGCATCGACCGTCTTCTTAAAGCCCAGGCCATCGCACTCTGGGCACGCGCCATAGGGCGCGTTGAACGAGAAATCACGCGGCTGCAGGTCATCGATGGAGTGCCCATGCTCCGGGCACGCTAACGCCAGCGAATACTCCAGCAACTCGCCTTCGGTCCCCTCGGGAGCGTCGCGGTCGGGCAGCAAGTATACGTTCACATTGCCGTGCGCCAGCGCGGTCGCCTGCTCAACAGACTCGGCGATACGGCCCAGAGAGTTCTCACGGATCACGATGCGGTCGACCACGACCTCGATATCGTGCTTGAACTTCTTGTCCAGATCGATCGGATCGTCGAGCGAGCGCACTTCACCGTCGACACGCACGCGGCTAAAGCCCTCGGCGCGAAGATCCTCAAACAGTTTGGTGTACTCGCCTTTTCGCCCGCGCACCACCGGTGCCAGCACAAACGCGCGGCGGCCCTCCCCCGCCGTCAAGACCTTGTCGGCAACCTGGTCGGTCGTCTGGCGCTCAATGACACGGCCGCATTCGGGACAGTGCGGGGTGCCCACACGGGCGAACAGCAGGCGCAGATAGTCATAAATCTCGGTTACGGTGCCAACCGTCGAGCGAGGGTTTTTAGACGTCGTCTTTTGGTCGATCGACACCGCCGGCGAAAGGCCGTCGATTGAATCCAAGTCGGGTTTGTCCATCTGTCCCAAGAACTGGCGCGCATAGCTCGAAAGACTCTCGACGTATCGACGCTGGCCCTCGGCATAGATAGTGTCAAATGCCAGCGAACTCTTGCCCGAGCCAGAAAGACCGGTAATGACCACGAGTTGGTCACGCGGAATGGAAACATCGATATCACGGAGGTTGTGCTCACGGGCGCCGCGAATAACGATAGAAGAATCAGACATGGAAGCTCCTTGCCTCCTATTGCATCGAATCATACTGCCGATGAGTTTAGCGCACTCGACGCGCACAGATGTTCGTAATACAAGATTCGCAGACCTTTAGCTTTGCGTATCGGGCGCTTTGTTTCTCGAAATGCCGTGGAAAGGTTACAGTAGTCTAATACTGAACTTAATTTGCTGTACCAGAGGAACGTCCATGACCGAAGATATCCCCCTTGAAATCACTTCGAGCGACATGGCCAATCTGCCCATATTCATCGCCGTCCTTATCGTGGCCGCCGTCGTCGTGCGCGTGTATTTTTCAATCAAACGCAACGAAAAGCCACCCATTGCCCGCGTCTTTTGGTGCGCGACGCTCCTCATCCCGCTCGGCGTGGCAGCTGCATGGGTTACGAATCAATTGCTCGTAAATGAGGGCAGCTCTCTATGGGTCCTTTCTTATTCGGCGCTCGGTGCTGCCGCCGTCATGCTTCTTGTCGAGCCCTTGGTTTCGGGACTTATCGACCAAACCGACCTTGCGACGGGAACGGTTGCCTGTATTTGCCGTGACATCCTTGTCATCGCCGCTGTTTCAGCGCTCTCGTTCGTTTCACTCGAAATTGCCTGCAACGAAACGTTCTATCGCATTCCCGCCAACTCATTCGGGTTTTCCGTCGGGCTGCTCGCGACGGTTCTGCTCTCCCTTTATTTGCTGGGACAGCGTCATGGAGGCGTCATGGCCCTCGTGCCCGTCGTCTGCTGCATCCTTGGCATTGCCGAGCACTTCGTCATAACGTTTAAAGGCGAAGCCATCCTGCCAAGCGATATCTTGGCCCTTGGCACCGCAATGGAAGTGAGCGAGGGATACGAGTTTACCTTTACCGCCGGAATCGTAACCTCTCTCGCCCTGCTGGAGATTTCCCTGGGGCTTCTTTCGCTCATCCGACCGCGAAAGCTCCGTACGCCCACCCATGTCTTCCCCGCTATCGCCGCTAACCTCTGTGCTTTTCTGCTAGTGACCGTTGTGGGGCTCTCAGGCTTTTCCAACATCGACTTGGAGCAGGCGCTGGATTTTGGATTTGACCGTTGGCAGCCCATCACCACGTATGCGTCTCAGGGTTTTATCACTTCGTTCACCGAAATGGTCAACGAGTTGCCCATTGAGAAGCCCAAAGACTATACGCCCGATGAGGCGCAGAGCATCGAGCAGGAGCTCGCCGCCGTCTACGACAGCACATATGGCTCGAGCGAACAGCGCGCGGCGGCCGTTGCCCAGTTCAATGAAATCAAGCCGACGATTGTTGCCGTCATGAACGAGAGTTTTAGCGACCTTTCGTGCTTTGAGCAGCTCCAGACGGACGGGTACACCGGCCCCGCATTCTACAACTCGCTTCCCGACACACTTGTTCGCGGCACCATGCTCGCTTCGGTCGCCGGTGGCGGAACGGCGAACTCCGAATTCGAATTTTTGACCGGAGCGACAACGGCCTTTGTCGGATTAGGCAAAATCCCCTATCAGCTGTATCAGATGAATGGCGTCAACAGCCTGGCAAAGGACCTTAAAGAGCTTGGGTATACCGCTACCGCTATGCACCCGCAAAACCCCGTCAACTACCATCGAGATAAAATCTATCAGCAGCTGGGCTTTGGAGACTTTCTTTCAATCGGCGATTTCGAAGGTGCGCCCTATTACCATGCCGGCGTATGCGACTACGCCACCTACGACAAGATACTCGACCTGCTTAGAACTAACGAAGCCCCGCAGTTCATCTTTGACGTCACGATGCAAAATCACGGCGGCTACGACTATGGCACCGTTCCCGCCGAAGAGCTGACAAACTATTGGGTCGAGGGAGCCAGTGAGGGTGCCAACAGCGCGCTCAACACCTATCTCACCTGCATCAACGCATCCGACCGGGACCTCGAGTACTTTATCAACGAGCTCCGCAATATCGGCAGACCGGTTGTTCTTGTCTTTTTTGGCGACCATCAGCCGAGCGCCGCAACGACTCTCAACGACGAGCTGTACCCTCAGGAAGATACGGCAAGCCACGCTTTCCGTATCTATCAGTCGACATATCTCGTCTGGGCTAACTATGAGATCGCCGGCAATACCGAGCTCAACGTCTACGACACCGTCGGGGCAAACGAGATTGCAGCCATTACCCTTAATAAGATCGGCGCCCCGCTCACCAATTACCAAAAGGCCCTGCTTGCGACAAGGTCAGATGTGCCCACCATCAATGTCGCCGGCTATCTCGGTGCCGACGGGCTGCGCTACGACTTGGAATCGAAAGACAGCCCCTACGCCTCGACGATCGACAAGCTGCAGCGCATGCAATACCTCGAGTTCGCCAGCAAAGTTCAGTAAGCCCGCCCATTCGCTTGGGCCCATCGTATTGCAAGCACGCTCGGCCCAAACGCATCGCAAATGACTCCCGCTCGCAAACGAGGGTACAATGACGCTCGTGTCACATCGCGGGGCCCCGGCCCCAGCATATACAAAGGAGTCATACATGGGTTGCGAACACGCACAGGCCGCCGGCGGACAAACGTCGCCGTCGCAATTTGAGGAGAACACGCTGTCCGAGGTCAAGCGCGTCATCGCCGTGCTTTCCGGCAAGGGCGGTGTCGGCAAGTCATTTGTCACCGGTGCCATCGCCACCGAGCTTGCCCGTCACGGCCACAAGGTCGGCGTCCTCGATGCCGACATCACCGGTCCCTCTATCCCCAAGATGTTCGGTATGAGTGGACGCCACGTCCATGCCCTTGGCAACCTTATGCTGCCCGAAATCTCCGAGCACGGCGTCAAGGTCATGAGCTCCAACCTGCTGCTCCAAAACGAGACCGACCCCGTCCTTTGGCGCGGTCCGGTCATCGCAGGCGCCATTAGGCAGTTCTGGAGCGAGACCTCGTGGGGCCATCGACTACCTACTGGTCGACATGCCTCCGGGAACAGGCGACGTCGCGCTCACCGTCTTCCAGTCGCTGCCGGTCGACGGCATCGTCATCGTCACGAGCCCGCAGGATCTGGTCTCGATGATCGTCGCCAAGGCGGTCAACATGGCCGAGAAGATGAACGTCCCCATTCTGGGCATTGTCGAGAACATGAGCTATATTGAGTGCCCTGACTGCGGCAAGAAGATCGAGGTCTTTGGCAAGAGCAAGCTCCCCGAGGTCGCAGAGCGCTATAACCTCGACATCTTGGGCCAGCTTCCCATTAATCCGGCACTCGCCGAGGCCTGCGATAAGGGCGAGGTCGAGACCGCGCTGCCCGATGGCATGTTGCCCAAGGCAGTCTCTGCCGTCGAGGCTATTACCCCGCACGAGACCGACGAGGCCTAAGTGAACGCGAGCGCCCTCTATGACGTCTTGGTAATCGGCGGCGGGGCTTCAGGCCTCGCCGCCGCCATTACGGCCGCACGCGCTGGCAAAAGCGTCTGCATCGTTGAGCGCGATGTCGCCTGCGGCCTCAAGCTCCTTGCGACCGGTAACGGCCGTTGCAACCTCTCCAACGAATCGATTGATCCTCAGCGGTATAACCACCCCGCATTCGTCGAATCCGTCATGGGCCCCCAGCCCGAACAAGAGCTTATGGGTTTCTTCTCCTCGCTGGGCATCATGACAACCTCCGAGGAAGGCCGGCTGTACCCGCGCTCCCTTCGCGCCGAATCGGTGCGCGACGCGCTTCTCAGCGTTTGCGACCGCCTAGGTATCACCTTAATCTGCGGAGCCAACGTTGCCTCGGCGCACAAAGCTTCCGAAGGCTGGGCACTCCAAATAGACCGTCCAGCGCGGGCACTCAAGGCAAAAAAGCACGACGACCGAAAATCGGAGCTCCGCTCGCTTCGGAAAGCGCTCGCCGATGTCCCTCGCAAGAACGAGGCCCTGCAGGCACATGCCGTAATTATCGCCACGGGCGGCAACCCCACCGGTATCGCCGATACGTTTAGCCTCCCCCTCACTTCGTTGCGCCCCATCCTCTGCCCCGTATCGGCAACGGTCGTTGGCGATCGGGCGGCATTCAAGACGTTGGATGGCCTGCGCGTCCGTGCCCGCTTGACGCTCGCCCGCAATCATAATGAGCTCTGGCACGAAGACGGTGAAGTGCTGTTTCGAACCTTCGGTATCTCGGGTGTCGCTGTCTTCAACCTCTCTCGTCGTATCCAGCACGGCGATACGATCCTGCTCGACGTTTTCCCCGACCTCTCCAAAGACGAGTTGCTCGATATCCTCAACCGGCGCGTTGAGCTGTTCGGTGACTTTTCACCCCGCGATCCCCGTTGGCTCGACGGCATGCTCGCCCCGCAACTCTCCCGCGTCGTCTGCACAGCGTTCGAGCAGTGCCATCCAGGCTCCAACGATGTCATCCACCTGGTCTCGATCCTCAAGCACTTTAAGTTGCTCGTCGAGGGAACAGCCGAGGAGCGCTCAGCGCAGGTCACGCGTGGTGGCGTATCTGTCAAGAGTATCTCAACACCCAGCCTACGCGCGCGCAGCGTTGTCGACGCTCCGCTTTACGTTTGCGGTGAAGCGCTCGACATCGACGCCGATTGCGGAGGCTTTAACCTTGCGTGGGCCTGGATCTCGGGCATTCGCGCTGCAAGCAGCCTGTAGCCGCGCAGTCTATAATCAAAAACGCATTCGGGCCGTCTGGAATACCGGACGGCCTCTTTCTTGCCTCTAAGGAGACCTCGATGATCGAAATCACCCAAGCCAACGCGTCGCTCGATGAAGCCGACGATGAAAATGCCTGTCTCATTGTTGGCAAGCGAGTCGCCAAGCGCGTCCTACGTTGCAAGGACTCCGAGATCAAGTCCATCGAGCTCCACCGCAAGTCAATCGACGCTCGCAAAAAACGAGACGTCCATTTTATCCTGAGCTTTCGTGTTGAGCTGACTAGTCCCCACCTCGAGCGAGAAGCGGTCGACAGCGTTGCCGAGCGTGACCGCTCGCGCGTACGCGCGATAGAAGACGATGAGCCTTCATTCCCCTCCCCCGCCTCCGACGCACCTCAAGAACGCCCTGTCGTTGTCGGCGCCGGATGCGCCGGCCTTTTCGCTGCGCTTACGCTCGCCGAAGCAGGTCTTAAGCCCTTGCTCATCGAGCGCGGCGACCCGGCATTTCGCCGCTCGCAGGCGATCGACCTCTTTCTAAAGGAGCGCATCCTCGACCCCGAGAGCAATATCCAGTTTGGCCTGGGCGGCGCGGGGACCTTCTCGGACGGCAAGCTCAATACGGGAACCAAAAATCCCGCCCATCGCCTTATCCTCGAAACCTTCGTCGAGGCGGGTGCGCCCCGCGATATTCTGTGGGATGCCAAGCCGCACATTGGCTCCGACATCCTTCCCACGGTCGTCACCGCTATATCCCAGCGCATCGAGCAGCTCGGAGGTGTCGTCCGTTATCGAACGAAGCTCGTCGACATTCGCATCGACGCGTCTGGCGCCATCACCGGTATTGATGTCCAATCGTCCCAAGACACCGCTTGCGAGCCAATCGAGACAAAGCACCTCATCCTCGCCTGCGGGCATTCTGCTCGCGATATTTTTGAGCTCCTTAAGGACCACAACGTGGTCCTCGCACAAAAGACCTTTGCCATGGGCGTTCGCATCGAGCATCCGCAGCGCGACATCGACCGAGCCCAATTCGGAGCCTCGGCGGGACATCCAGCGCTCGGAGCAGCCCCTACAAGCTCGTCGCCCATCTTCCCAACGGCCGCAGCGTGTTCTCGTTTTGCATGTGTCCCGGCGGGCAGGTTGTCGCCGCCTCTTCCGAGCAGGGCCACTTGTGCGTCAACGGCGCCAGTCTCAATGCCCGCGACGGACGCAACGCAAATGCCGCCCTGCTCGTTAACGTCACGCCTGAGGACCTTCCCAACAATGACCCACTCGCCGGCATCGAGCTCCAGCGCGCCTGCGAGGCGGCCGCCTACCGCCTGGGCGGTTCCAACTGGAACGCACCGGCACAGCTCGTCGGAGATTTCCTCGCAGGACGCGCCAGCAAGGCGCCCGGAAAGGTAAAGCCCACCTATCCGCTCGGTGTGACCTGGACGGCAATTGACGAAGCCCTGCCGCAGCATATCGTCGAGTCGCTCCGCCTGGGACTTCCCCTACTTGGAAAAAAGCTACGAGGCTACGACCGCTCCGATGCTGTCCTTACCGGCGTGGAGACTCGCTCGAGCTCACCGGTCACCGTCACCCGAGACCGAACATGCCATGCCGTGTCGACCCCGGGCCTCTACCCTTGCGGTGAGGGAGCTGGATATGCCGGCGGCATCATGAGCGCCGCCACCGACGGCATCCGTTGTGCCGAAGCCTGATCGCAGACCTCTAACGCACGAATTCCAGCGCGCAAAAGACGCATGCCCCGAGCTCCGCAGGGAACTCGGGGCATGTTCGCTATTTCTTAAACCGTGCACCCTGGCGTTTTCTGCCCGATGCGAACGTGGAACCCTTGCGAGCCTGCGAACGTAAGCGCTCGATCGTCTCGTCCTCAGACGCACCCTCGAGCATCGCCCGAATCTGAACGACGGCATCGCGCAGGCGCGCCGCCTCCTCAAAGTCCATGGCGGCAGAAGCGTTACGCATATCCTCTTCCATGGTTTCGACGATCCGCACGAGCTCGTCATGCGGCAGTTCTTCCAACTGCTCCGCAAGTGTCTGCTCGGGCGCCACCGTTTCCGGCACGCCACCCTCGCCCAACTCATCGGGCGTATAGAATGCGCCATGGCCAAGAGAGTCGCCCTTCGAGCGTCCCTTGGAACCCACGGTTTTTTCGGCCTCGGCAATAAAACTTGAGATGTCGTTGATGGCCTTGCGCACCGTCTTGGGCACAATGCCATGCTCTTCGTTATATGCCATCTGAATCTCGCGACGGCGCTGCGTCTCCTCGATGGCCTCTTTCATCGAATCGGTCACAACGTCTGCATACATGATGACTTCGCCATCGGCGTTACGGGCCGCGCGGCCAATCGTCTGAATCAGCGAACGGCGGTTGCGCAAGAAGCCTTCCTTATCGGCATCGAGAATTGCCACCAGTGAGACCTCGGGGAGATCCAAGCCCTCGCGAAGCAGGTTGATGCCAACGAGAACATCAATCTTTCCCTCGCGCAGCGTTCGCAGGATCTCGACACGGTCCATCGTCGCTGTATCGGAGTGCATGTAATTGACCTTAATGCCGGCATCAAGCAGATGGTCGGTCAGATCCTCGGCCATGCGCTTGGTGAGCGTGGTCACCAGTACGCGCTCCTTGCGGGCAACGCGCTCGCGAATCTCGTCCTCAAGATCGTCAATCTGCCCACGAACCGGACGCACATCGATCTTGGGGTCGAGCAGACCGGTCGGACGAATAATCTGCTCCACGTCGTTTTGGCTCACCCGCAGCTCGTAGTCGCCCGGTGTGGCCGAAACATAGATAAACTGGGGTATCCTTGCCTCAAACTCATCGAAGCGAAGCGGACGGTTGTCGAGCGCCGAGGGCAGGCGAAAACCATGCTCCACCAGGGTCACTTTACGCGATCGGTCGCCTTCGTGCATACCGCGAATCTGCGGCACCGTCACATGGCTCTCGTCGATGATGCAGAGCATGTCCTTGGGAAAGTAGTCAATCAAGGTAAACGGCGGCTCACCCGGCTTACGCCCGTCCAGATGACGCGAGTAGTTCTCGATGCCGTTGCAAAAGCCCATCGTTTCGAGCATCTCGAGATCATAGTCGGTACGCTGCTGCAGACGCTGTGCCTCGAGCAACTTATCAGTCGCCTTGAGCTCGGCCACACGCTTCTCGCACTCTTCACTGATTGATTTCAGAGCGGCCTTGACCTTTGGCTTCTCGGTCACGTAATGCGAGGCCGGCCACACGGGAATTGCTTCGTACTCACGCAGCATCTCACCGGTGACCTCATCGATCTCGGCTATCAGTTCAACCTCGTCACCAAAGAACTCAAACCGCAACGGATGCTCGGCATAAGGCGGATACACGTCGACGACATCACCGCGCACGCGGAACGTGCCGCGCGCCAGGTCATAGTCATTGCGATCATATTGAATGTCGATAAGCGCATGGATAAAGTCATCGCGCTCGAGCGGCACCTTCTTGTCGACGTTTGGAGCCAGACCCGCATAGTCCTCAGGAGAGCCAATGCCATAGATACACGAGACCGATGCGACAACGATCACATCGCGTCGCGATAGCAGCGATGCGGTCGCTGATGGCGCAGCATCTCGACCTCTTCGTTAATCGAGGAGTCTTTCTCGATATATGTATCGCTTTGCGGCACATACGCCTCGGGCTGATAGTAGTCGTAGTACGAGACAAAGTAGACCACAGCGTTGTTGGGAAAGAACTCTTTGAGCTCGCTCGCAAGCTGAGCGGCGAGCGTTTTATTGGGAGCCATGACCAGCGTCGGCTTCCCCAGGGCCTCAATAGTCTTAGCCATCGTGAAGGTCTTGCCCGAACCAGTCACGCCCAGCAAAACCTGATAGCGATCTCCGTCCCTCACACCCTGCACAAGCGACTCAATGGCCTTAGGCTGAGAACCTGCAGGCTCATAGGGAGAAACGACTTCAAACGGCACCTCAGCGCCCTCAACGCCAAAGCGCTTAAGTTCACCGCCAACGCGTTCTACTTCAAATTCCGCCATGGATACTCCTAACTCATATATCTGCAGTATACGCAGGCGGCAGGCATAGTCCTATACGAACCGATCGGGATAGAGGGTCTTATAGCGAACCCAGGCATTATTGACGCGAATCAGATACGCCTGCGTCTCGGGAAAGGTGATTGCATTGTGCAGCGACGTACTTTGCTGCGCCCATCCGTCGACATTGCCCATGCCGGCGTTATAGGCGGCAATAGCGCTATCCGTCGACCCGTTGAAATACGTTAAGAGATACGAGAGGTACGCACAGCCAAACTCGATATTCGTAGCCGGATCGTTAAGGTTGTCGGCCGAATACTCCCCACCGTCGACAAGACCCTTGGCGATCATATCCTGAGCAGTCACAGGCATCAGCTGCATCAATCCCTGAGCACCCTGATTCGACTCAGCCTCGGGATCCCAATTCGATTCCGACTTAATGACAGCGCACACCAGATACGGATCCAGATTATGCGAAATACTCGATTGCTTTACATACGCCTCGTGGTCAATGGGATACAGCGGCTTAAAGAAAGCCGCGGGAGCACACGAGTAAACGAATGAGATAAGGCCGAAGGCAAAAACGGCAGCCAGCGGAATAAGGCGATACCACGCAAAGAAACGTGTCTTAGGCATCGGCATCCTCCTTATTCGCAGTGTCTATAAACCCATGGCATGCAAGCCATGAGTCAAGCTGCTCAAAGAGCGAATTATCGCCTGCGGCATTATCAATCACCGTTGTAGCGAGATTGCACAGCGCAGACTCATCGGGCTGGCAAGCAGAACGGGCATCGAAATCAGATGGCTCCATGCCACGCTGAATAGCACGCTCGCGACGAACTGACAAAGGGGCGCTGATGACCAGAATTTCATCAGCCAAGCCAAATGCATCCTCAAAACCAGTCGGAGCAGAAACCTCGACCACCGCAAAGGGATAACGGGGGGAAGAAACCGTGCAGCAAACCGGATCAAGAATCCTCAGTGACAGTTGCTCAATGAGAACGGGGTGCACAATGCTATTGAGCCTCGCGACCGCATCAGGAGAAACAAAAGCTCGAGAAGCGAGTATGTTACGGCGAACGCCGCCCTCCTCGTCCAAAATATCCCAGCCAAATTCTTCCGCGAGGGCATTGACGATATCTGAGCCTGGCACATACAGCGATTTGGCAAGTTCGTCCAGATCGATGAGCATGGCGCCATGAGATTCGAGATAGCGGCAGGCAGTCGACTTACCCGAAGCAATATTGCCCAAAACAAAAACGGTAAACATCAAGTCCTCCCTAACGCCAATGGGAGTTATTATCGCGCAAATACAAAAGAAGGACTCAAAATACAGCCAAACAGTAAGACAAGCTAAAAGAAGGCGAGTTCTTGTATTACAGCTCTCTATAAAACGCAAAAAAGGGGGAGCCGCGAGGCTCCCCCTTCTAAGTCCAATGACGGCTCGGTGCCGTCCACCGGTCAGCGGCGCCCTGGCCTCCCACGGGCTGGCCCCGCAGTACTCTCGGCGCGATGGGGCTTAGCTTCCGGGTTCGGAACGGGACCGG
>JAQEDL010000010.1:0-59156 GCA_027669365.1 Coriobacteriaceae bacterium AM49-12
AGCCGTGACCGGAATCGGTGAAAATACGTTAGCGCAACCGGTGAAACCGCCTTTGCGCGAACGGCGCGCCTGTTTAGCGAAACTGGTGAAAAATAGATTGACGCTAACAGCCGACAAGACCGTGCTCAAGATGATGCGCGAGATGGGGATTCGCTGCGGTATCAGACGCGAGACGGCCTACCACAGGTACAACTCGTACAGGGGCGTCGTCGGCAGGACGTTCGAGAACGTGATCGCGAGGGATTTCGACGCCGGGGCCCCGTGGCGGAAGCTGGGAACGGACGTCACCGAGTTCAAGGTGGCGGGCGGCAAGGCCTACTGGGCCCCGACGCTGGACTTCTGCACCAAGGAGATCGTGGCGAGCGACATATCGACCACGCCCGACATGGCCCAGCAGGTGAGGATGCTCGACGAGCTGCTGTCCAAGATCCCCGAGGCACCGCCCCGACCATGCACTCGGACCGGGGCTGGCAGTACCAGCACGCCTCGTACACATCCAGGCTCGAGGCCGCCGGCATCGTCCAGAGCATGTCCAGGAAGGCGAACTGCATCGACAACGCCGCCACCGAGCAGCTCTTCGGCCACGTCAAGGACGAGTTCTACCGGGGCCGCGAGTGGGAGACGTTCGAGGATTTCAAACGCGACCCGGAGGAATACATAGTCCACTGGACACGAGCCGGAGGCAGGTAAGATTGAAGGGCCTGACCCCGGAGGAGTTCCGGAATCAGGCCCTCGCGGCCTAGTCGCTATTTAGGGCGTCCAAGATTTGGGACGCAGTTCATTTTTCACTCTGGTTTTGCATTCCTGGATAGATAGAAAAGAAACCGCCTTCTCAAAAGAAAGCGGTTTCTTATAGTTCTATATGAACGCGAGGTCTTTGACCCGGAGAGTCCGAGGTACTTGTTGGTAAGACCTTATTTAGGAGCGCGCAACCTTGCCGGACTTGAGGCAGGTGGAGCAAACGTTCATCTTGCGACGGTGACCATCGACGACGACGTAGACGCGCTGGATGTTGGGGCGGAACTTACGGTTGGTGACGCGGTGAGAGTGGCTGATGGAGCGACCGGCAACGGGGTGCTTACCGCAAACTTCGCAAACTTTGGACATAACTGACCCTCCTTGGGCGACAAACGAACATGTCGCGTTAACAAACAAGCCTGAACTATAGCACAGAAGCAGCTCCCTGTGCGTAATCTACACAGAGATATTCCTCTTTTGGCGATAGTGCTCACGCCACGGCCCTGGACGTAGATCCGATTTGCGTGCAGCAGAGGGGATTATGCCAGCTCGCGCGTGCGTTTTCAAGCTCGTCCCACAAATATATATAGGTTTATTGAGCATTGGGCTCCGTTTACGGATTGCTCTGTATTTATGCTCGCAATTAAGCTCGAGGTTGGCTACACTATTCCTTGACCATTAAAGGGGTACGAGATACCCACATGGAATTACATAGCTGCCATGCGAGCAGCCCTTCCTGTGGGTGTCTGGTCCGCTTTAAGCGGTCGGGCATCTATTTTTTTGACTGTGTCAGCAGTCAAGACATGTGAGGAAGGAGATCGATGGGCACGACTTCCCCCAAGGCGGTCATCATGGACGAGACCGCCGTCAATCGAGCGATGACCCGCATCGCGCACGAGATTCTCGAGCGCAACGAGGGCTGTGAAGACCTCGCTCTGGTCGGCATCGTCACGCGCGGCGACCTTCTGGCAAAGAAGCTCGCCGAGGAGATCAAGGAGATCGAGGGCGTCGACGTTCCGCTCGGCAGCCTCGACATCAGCTTCTACCGCGATGACTACGCTACCAATTTCGCTCCCGCGATCCACGCCACCAACATTCCCTTCAGCGTCGATGGCAAACGCGTCGTTTTGGTGGACGACATCCTGTACACGGGTCGTACCATCCGCGCCGCTCTAGACGCCGTCATGGACCTGGGCCGTCCGAGCCGCATCGAGCTGGCAGTTCTCGTTGACCGCGGTCACCGCGAGCTCCCCATCTCGCCGGACTTTGTCGGCAAGAACGTTCCCTCGTCGCATGAGGAGAACGTGCACCTATATATGAAGGAAGTCGACGGCCACACCGCCGTCGAGATTAACGACGTCGCGCCGGGTTCCACGTGGCTCCGCGCCGCTGGGAGGTGAGTAGTACCGTGGCGTTCAACCATAAGCACCTGATCGACATTACCGAGTACTCCGAAGAGGACATCAAGCTCATCCTCGAGACCGCCAAGGCGTTCTCCGAGGTCAACGAGCGTGCCATCAAGAAGGTCCCCACGCTCAAGGGCAAGACCATCGTCAACATGTTCAACGAGCCCTCGACGCGCACCCGCAGCTCCTTCGAGCTCGCCGAGAAGCGTCTTTCGGCCGACAGCCTCAACTTTGGCGGCTCCTCGACCTCCACGGTCAAGGGCGAGAGCCTCGTCGACACCGTCGAGACCCTCAACGCCTATAAGATCGACTGCATCGTCGTGCGCGACAAGCACGCCGGTGCGCCCTATATCGTCACGCAGAATTCGCCCGCGAGCGTCATCTGCGCCGGCGACGGCAAGCACAACCATCCCACGCAGGCCCTGCTCGACCTGTACACCATCTGGGAGCACAAGGGTGACTTCCACGGTTTGAAGGTCGCCGTCGTCGGCGATATCGCGCACTCCCGCGTCTGCGGCTCGCTGATCCCCGCCCTTAAGATTATGGCTGCGAGACCTACGCCGTCGCCCCCGGCACGCTGCTGCCGCCGTCGCCCGAGGTCCTGGGCTGCGACCACGTGACGAGCGACCTCGATTCCGTCCTGCCCGAGCTGGACGTCGTCTACATGCTGCGCGTGCAGCAGGAGCGCCTCGAGGGTGCCCCGTTCCCGACCATTCGCGAGTACCACAAGCTCTTCGGCCTGACCAAGGACCGCGAGAAGCTCATGAAGCCCGACGCAATCATCTGCCACCCGGGCCCCATCAACCGCGGCGTCGAGTTCGATTCCTATATGGCCGACCACCCGCAACGCTCCGTCATCCTGGAGCAGGTCTACGCCGGTATCTGCGTGCGTATGGCTATCCTGTATCTGCTGCTTGGAGGTGCCGATAATGGCCTTGCTTCTTAAGAATGCCCACGTCGTCGACCCGTCCGTCGAGCTTGACGGTGTCGTTGACGTCCTGATTGACGGCGACAAGATCGCCGAGGTCGGCGAGAATCTCGCCGTCGAGGGGGCCGAGGTCCGCGACCTTTCCGGCAAGTACCTCGTCCCCGGCCTGGTGGACATGCACGTTCACCTTCGCGAGCCCGGCTACGAGGTCAAAGAGGACATCGAGAGCGGCACCCGCGCAGCTGCCAAGGGCGGCTTTACCGGCGTGTGCGCCATGCCCAACACCGATCCCGTCACCGATAACGGCACCGTCGTGGAGTTCGTCAAGTCCCGCGCTGCCGAGGTCGGCCACTGCCGCGTCTATCCGTCGGGCGCCATGACCCGCGGTCTTAAGGGCGAGGCCATGTCCGAGATGGGCGATATGGTCGCCCACGGCGCCGTCGCCTTCACCGATGACGGTCGCGGCGTGCAGGGCGCGGGCATGCTCCGTCGCTGCATGGACTACGGCAAGATGTTCGGCAAGGTCTTTATGAGCCACTGCCAGGACGAGGACCTGGTCGGCCACGGCCAGATCAACGAGGGCAAGGTCTCGACCCGTCTGGCCCTCGAGGGTTGGCCGGCTGCCGGCGAGGAGCTCCAGATCGCCCGCGACATCGAGATCGCCAAGCTGACCGGTGCCAAGCTGCACATCCAGCACATCTCCACCGCCCATGGTCTGGAGATCGTGCGTGCCGGTAAGGCCGCTGGCGTTCAGGTTACCTGCGAGGCTACCCCGCACCACATGTTCCTGACCGAGAACGACCTGGACGAGACCTACAACACCTCGCTCAAGGTCAATCCGCCGCTGCGTACCGAGGAGGATGCCGAGGCTATCCGTCAGGGCGTCATCGACGGTACCGTCGACGTTATCGTCACCGATCACGCTCCTCACACCCCGTGGGAGAAGGCCCGCGAGTTCGAGCTTGCGCCCTTTGGTATGATCGGCCTCGAGACCTCGCTGTCGCTCGTGCTCACCGAGCTGGTCAACACGGGCAAGATGAGCATGGGCCGCATGGTCGAGCTCATGGCCATCAAGCCGCGTGAGATCCTGGGTCTCGACCAGGTTCAGGTCAAGGCGGGTTCCGTCGCCGACCTGACCGTCTTCGACGCGTCCGCCACCTGGACGGTCGGCGAGGATGGCTACGAGTCGCGTGCCGAGAACTCCGGTTTTGCCGGCCGCATGCTCACCGGTCGTGCCACCGATGTGTTTGTCGGCGGTAAGCAGACGCTCGCCGACGGCTGCATCTGCTAGCATAGCCTTATCGCTTTTGTGCGCGGTGCCCTTGCGGTGCCGCGCTTTCTGTTCGTTTTGACCATGCAATCGCATGGGGGATTGGAGCGTCTATGCCCACACCTTCCACTGCACGCATGCACGACTTCGAGGTCGTCTCGAACCAGGAGATCGCCGACGGCATCTTCTCGCTCGTCATCTCGGCCCCCAAGCTTGCTAGTGCGCTCAAGCCCGGTCAGTTTGTGAACATCGCCGTGCCCGGTGATGCGTCCTCGCTGCTTCGCGTGCCCCTGAGCTTCTATCGCGCCGACGCCCAGGCCGGTACCGTCGAGCTGTGGTACGCCGTCGTGGGCGACGACACCCGTCGTCTATCGCAGATGGCCCCCGGCTCCAAGTCCAACCTGTTGGGCCCTGGCGGCCGCGGCTGGCTTGTTCCCGAGGCACCAGGAAGGCGCTGCTCGTGGCGGGCGGCATCGGCGTTCCGCCCGTGCTCTGCCTCGCCGGCAAGCTTGTCGAGCAGGGCGTGGATGTCGACGTTTGCCTGGCTTTGGCACCGCTTCCAAGGCCGTGGGTGTCGATGAGTTCCGCGCGCTGGGCGCCACGGTTAACGTGTGCACCGACGACGGTTCGCTCGGCACGCACGGTTTTTGCACCGACCCGGCAGCCGAGCTGCTCGGCGAGGGCGGCTACGACTACGTGGCCAGCTGCGGTCCCGCCGTCATGATGAAGAAGGTCGCCGCCGCAGCCGCCGAGGCCGGTGCGTACTGTGAGGTGTCGCTTGAGCGCATGATGAGCTGTGGCTTTGGCGCCTGCAACACCTGCAATGTCGAGACGGTCGACGGTATGAAGGGCGCCTGCATGTGCGGCCCTGTGTTCGATGCTTCCAAGGTGGTGGTCTTCTAGTGGGTACCGTGAACATGGCCGTCGATTTCGGCGGCGTCAAGATGCAGAACCCCATCAACACCGCAGCCGGTACCTTTGGCTACGGTTGGCAGTTCCAGAACTTCTTTGATGTTTCCCAGCTGGCGCCATCACCACCAAGGGTTGCGCTGCCGAGCCCTGGCCCGGCAATCCCGCGCCTCGCATGGCCGAGATCCCGGGCGGCATGATCAACTCCGTGGGCCTTCAGAACCCCGGCGTGGCCGCCTTTGCCCGTGAGTCCGGTCCTTGGCTCGAACAGCTGTCCAAGGACGGCTGCCAGGTCATCTGTCAGGTTGCCGGCCACTCCGTTGACGAGTTTGTCCGCGCACTCGAGATGTATGTCGAGCTGTGCCCCTGGGCTGCCGGCTACGAGATCAACGTGAGCTGCCCTAATATTGCCGCCGGCGGTGCCGCCATGGGATCAACGCCCGAGGGCGCCTCTTCCGTTATGGCTGCCTGCCGCAAGGTGACCGATAAGCCGCTGTTCGTAAAGATGGCTCCGGTCAACGTTGCCGAGATTGCCAAAGCCCTCGAGGCCGCAGGCGCCGACGGCCTTTCGGTCATCAATTCCATCCAGGGCATGGCCATTGACGTGCACACCCGCAAGTCCCGCGTTGCCAAACCCAAGGGCGGCCTTTCGGGCCCGCTGTGCCACCACATCGCCGTGCGCATGGTCTGGGAGGTTGCCCAGGCCGTCGATATCCCCATCAACGGTGTCGGCGGTGTCATGACCGGCGAGGATGCGGCTGAGTTTATCCTGGCCGGCGCCACCTGCGTGTCGGTCGGCATGGCCAACTTCGTCGATCCGTGTGCTTCGCTTAAGATCGCGCATGAGCTCGAGGCCTGGGCCGAGTCCCAGGGCGTGAAGGACATCAACGAGCTGGTAGGTGCTTTCGAATGCTAGAGAATGATGCCCGCGACCGTGTTATCGTCGCCCTCGACTGCGACCGTGAGCGCGCGCTCGAGCTCGCCCACGAGCTTTCGGGTCATGCTGCCTGGCTCAAGGTCGGCATGACGCTCTATTACGCTGAGGGTCCCCAGATCGTCAAGACGTTCAAGGACCTGGGCTTTAAGGTCTTCCTCGACCTTAAGTTCCATGACATTCCGCATCAGGTGCGCGGCGCTGCCCGCTCGGCTTCGCTTGCCGGTGCCGACCTGCTTTCGGTCCACGGCCTGGGCTCGGGTGCTATGCTCGCTGCCTGCCGCGAGGGTGCCGAGGAGGCGCGTGAGGACCGCGCCAAGCTCGTCGCCATCACCGTGCTCACGAGCATGAATCAGGATGCCTTGAGCGAGATCGGCGTCGAGTCGCCCGTGGCCGAGGAGGCCGCCCGCTTGGCAAAGCTTGCTCAGGCCAATGGCATCGATGGCATCGTGTGCTCACCGATGGAGGCTCACGACATGCGTGAGCTGCTGGGTCCTGATGCCCTGATCGTGACTCCGGGTGTGCGTCCGGTGGGTGCCGCCCTTGGTGACCAGTCCCGCGTGGCGACGCCTTCCCAGGCTATCGAGCGTGGCGCAAGCCACATTGTGGTGGGCCGTCCCATCACCGGTGCCGACGATCCGGTTGCCGCCTTTGACGCCATCGTCGCCGAGCTGGTCGAAAACGTCGCGTAAAAGATTCCCCTAAGTCACCACTTTTGGGTCTCATTAGCACAAAATAGCCCCTGTGCCTGCGTAAACTTTCCCATCCTTTGTGTGGAATCGCAGGTCAGGGGCTTAACTTTGGGCGCAGTATATTGCACTTTTTGCGGGTATCGTCTAACCTATGGAGCCGCGATTGGGCATTTTGTACGTTCTACGTGCTAAAATGCTAATTATTGAATCAGATATAACCCAACTATTTGGAGGTACGAATGGCACTCCCTCAGCTTACCGACGAGCAGCGCAAGCAGGCTCTTGAGAAGGCTGCTGCCGCACGTCACGCCCGCGCTGAGCTTCGCGAGCAGATCAAGAAGGGCGAGAAGTCCCTCGAGTCCGTGCTCAACTCCGATGACCCCATCGCTTCCCGCATGAAGGTTTCCACTCTCATCGAGTCTCTCCCTGGTTATGGCAAGGCCAAGGCCGCCAAGATCATGGAGGAGCTCGGTATCTCCGCTACCCGTCGCGTCCAGGGCCTCGGCGTCCGTCAGCGCGAGCAGCTCCTCGAGCAGCTGACCAAATAAGTGAGCGCTCAGGATTCCAAGCTCTTTGTGATTTCTGGACCGTCAGGCGCAGGCAAGGGTACGCTCGTCACTCGTGTGCGCGAGCGCCGCTCGAACCTGGGCCTGACGGTTTCGGCTACCACGCGAGCACCACGCAAAGGTGAGGTCGACGGCGTCAACTACTTTTTTCTGACGCGCGAGGAGTTCGACCGCCGCGTGGCAAACGGTGAGTTTGTTGAGTGGGCCGAGGTCCACGGTAACTGCTACGGCACGTTGGTGAGCGAGGTCACATCCAAGCTCGCCTCGGGCTCGTCTCTGATTTTGGAGATCGATGTCCAGGCGCCTGCAGGTGAAGGAGCGTTTCCCCGAGGCCGTGCTGATCTTTATCAAGCCGCCTTCGCTTGAGGTGCTCCGCGAGCGTCTAGTCGGTCGCGGTACCGAGACGCCCGAGACGATTGAGCTGCGTATGGCAAACGCCGCCGATGAGCTTGCCCTTGCCGACCGCTACGACGACGTCGTGGTGAATGACGATCTCGACCGCGCGACCGATGAGCTCGTTCGCGTTCTCGATATGCATGAAAGGATCTGAGGTCCGTGTCCGTTGTAAAGCCTTGCATTGACGATCTTCTGGAGAAGACCGATCACAACCGCTTCCTGCTCGCTTCGCTTGCCTCCAAGCGCGCCTGCGACATCAATAGCATGCTGCGTGGCCAGCACAACCGCGTGCTTGCCGTCCAGGATGTCGATGACATCACCATCGGGCTTTCCGGTGCCGATACCATCTCGATGGCTATGGACGAGATTGTCGACGGCGACATCTCTTACGACGAGGCCCGTTACGAGAAGGCGCTCGGCCACAAGGTTGCTGAAGCCTAAATGGCAGCTCGCGTCTGCCTGGTCCACTATCACGAGGTTGGACTGAAGGGCAAGAACCGCGCACATTTTGAGCATATCCTCATGGATAACATCAAGGCGCCTTGGCCGCCTTTTCCGTGAACGCCGTGTCTCGAATTTCCGGTTATATCCTCGTGACCTTTAACGAGCATCAGCCGACGAGGCGGCGCGTGTCATTCGCACCGTCCCCGGCGTTGCCCGTGTGTCCCTGGCGTATCACACCAACCGCGACCCGCAGGAGTACTGCGCCGCCGCTGTGAAGGCGCTGCGCGAGTTTGGTTCCTTCGATTCGTTTAAGGTGCACGCCAAGCGCTCCAATACTGACTATGAGCTCACCTCGATCGATATCAATCGACGGGTTGGCGAGGTGCTGTGTGAGGCCTTCCCCGATAAAAAGGTTCAAATGCACGACCCCGATGTGATGGTGCACGTACTGGTGGTCCAGGGTAGCGTTTATGTGTACGCGCGCTCCGAGCGCGGCGTGGGCGGTCTGCCGGTGGGTTCTGCCGGCAAGGTCGTGACGCTGCTGTCGTCGGGTATCGATTCTCCGGTGGCGACCTGGATGCTCGCGCGTCGCGGCGCGGTGTGCGTGCCGGTGCATTTCTCCGGTCGTCCGCAGACGCCTGATACGAGCGAGTATTTGGTGCAGGACATCATCCGTGCGCTTGAGCCGGGTGTCCAGATCGGCCGCCTGTACGTGGTGCCGTTTGGCGACTGCCAGCGTGAGATTTCGGTCACCTGCCCCAGCAACCTGCGTGTGATCATGTATCGTCGCATTATGTATTCGGTTGCCGAGCGCATTGCGCGCATCGAGGGCGCCAAGGCCATCGTTACGGGCGAATCGCTTGGGCAGGTTGCCTCCCAAACGCTTGAGAACATCATGGCCGTCAACGAGGCCGTGAAGATCCCCGTGTTCCGTCCTCTCATCGGTTCGGACAAGCAGGAGATCATCGCGCGTGCTGAGGAGATCGGTACGTTCGATATCTCGACTGAGGCCGCTCCCGACTGCTGCACGCTGTTTATGCCGCGCCGACCCGAGACGCACGCTAAACTCGATGCCGTGCATGAGGCCTGGGAGTTGTTCGATCATGAGGAGATGATCGAGCGCCTGCTCAAGCAGACCGAGTACATCGACTTCGAGAGCAACACGTATAAGGCCCCTAAGACCTTAAAACGCAAACATTCGGAGCTTGCTCCGCGTGAGATTTACCAAGATTACGAGTAAATTTGTGCATAGACCGACGATGCGCCTGCATCGTCGGTCTTTTGCTATCTGGGCATTTTGCGGCTAAGCGTTCATTTGCTGACGTGTGCCTGAATAAATGGACAGATTTGTGCAAGGTTTTGGTCGGTTTTTGGTTTGACCGCAAAAACCGGTTTTGGGGCGTGGCTGTTGTGGAGCTCCTTTCCTGACACGATGGTGTTGGGAGGTTTTGCTATGGCGCAGCGCGAACAACACGAACGAGTCAAAAAGATGGACCGCTGGGCGGGCAAACTGCTCGGTCATAAGGCAGTGGTGATGGCGATACTGGTCGTCATTGCGATGGCGAGTGGGCTGGCGATGGCGAACCTTGGCGGCGGTGCCGGCGGTGTGTCGTTTGAGCGCACTGATGGTTCGGGCACGTTAGTGGAGCCGGGATCCGGCGATGCTTCGAGCGGAAAGACATCCGAAGGCTCTTCGCCTAAGGCGTCTGCCGCGGCAGAGGTCTATGTCGATGTTGATGGCGCCGTGGTGTCACCCGGTGTATATCGCCTCAAAGACGGGGCGCGGGTGGCTCAGGCGATTGATGCCGCCGGCGGACTGGCGCCCGAAGCAGACGTTACGGGGCTTAATCGTGCATCCAAGGTCACTGATGGACAAAAAATTCACGTTCCAACGGTAGGGGAGCAGCAGGCGTCCATTGCGGAAGCCGGTGTTGATGGTGGGACTTCCGCATCGTCGGGCGTTAGTGGCGCAACAGCCTAGTAAACATCAATACGGCAAGCGCAGAAGAGCTGCAGACGCTTTCGGGCATCGGCCCCTCCATGGCCCAGTCGATTATCGATGAGCGGACAAAGAACGGTGCTTTCGCCTCGGTTGACGATCTGATGCGTGTGTCGGGAATCGGCGAGAAGAAGCTTGCCAAAATCAAAGATTGCATCTGCGTATGAGCGCGACCGAGCGCGAGCACGTGATGCCTCCGCGACCCCTGATTCCGTGGACGATGGCCCTGTGTGCCGGCATGTGCGTGAGCTGCGCTTGGTGCTCAGCATAGCCGCTGATGCGCTGCTGAGGGAGCGGGCGACGGCGGTCGGGCCGCTATGGTCCATTCCCGTTGCGGCAGCGGTTTTCGTTGTGCTGGCTCACTCTTGTGCGCGGCTTGCCCCTTTGAAGCGGTGGCTGTATGCCGCGTCCGCCGGTCTCGTGGCGGGAGCGGTCGTCTCGGCGTGGTGGGCTGTGGGTGTGCTCAGCGCCTCGAAGGCGCTCGACGGTCGAGCGGCAAGCGGCCTCGAGTTTTTCGTGCAGGGTGATCCATCCATAAACGACGACGTGTATTCCTATACCTGCGAGGCACGCGCGGACGGTAAGAACTTGGCAACGGTTCGCCTATCGTGTGATCGTGAGCTCAAGGTCGGGGCGCACGTGCGTGTTATCGGTCGCGTTTCGCGTTTTGAGAACGAGGCATATGGACGATCGCGCGTGCTCCGAGGCGAGGTGCGTAAGGTTAAAGCCGTTCGGATTGTGTCGGTCGATGAGGGTTCTCCGGGGCCGCTGCTTCGGCTGCGAAATGGGCTGCTTGCGTCCATCGCGCCTGCGACCGACCCGGCGCGTGCGCTCATAGCCGGTGTCGTCTGCGGTCGTTCGGCCGAGCTGCGCGCCCAGCCGGCGGGCGACTGGTTTTCTGTGACGGGAACGGCACATCTTATCGCCGTCTCGGGCAGCCATTTGGCTATCGTGGGGTTTGTAATCGAGGGCGTATTGCAAAAGACTCGGTGCTCACGTGGTCTTCAGCGGGCGATATTGGCGATAACGCTTGTGGGCTACGCTGCATTTACGGGCGCGTCTCCCTCGGCCGCGCGCGCGTGCTGCATGGTGTTCGTGACGCTTGTCGTAAACGACGCGGGGCGTCGTCGGCACGGCCTTTCGGCACTCTTCGTAACCATGTCCATCTTTGTGCTACTGCGGCCGACGGTGCTGTTCGAGATGGGCTTTCAGCTATCATGTGCCAGCGTCTTAGCCATTCTGTGCTTTTGCCCCTATGCGACCTATGCTTTGGGTGAGCTGGGTGTGCCATCGGGCGTTACCAGCGTGTTTTCCGTCACGCTGTGCTCGCAACTGGCGACACTTCCCATTACCATTCCTGCCTTCGGTACATTCTCGCTCATTGCTCCGTTGTCAAATGCGGTCATCGGTCCGGTGGTGAGCGTTCTGCTCGCTGTGTCGATCGTGCTGGTTCCCTTTTCGCTCGTGGGACCGTTGCGGACTTGGGCGCTCGTTGTGCCCATGATTGCCGCCCGTTGCGCGCTGTTCTTCGAGCAGCTGTTTGCCGCCGTGCCGGGTGCATACGTGAGCGTGCCGCCCGATAGCATGTGGATTTACCTATTGCCGTGTTTTCTGGCGGTTCTGCTGGTCTGGTGGCCGCGTCCCCGTGCACGTCCTATGGCGGCGGGGCTTGCATGCCTGATGCTCTTGGCTGCGATTCCGTACGTCTATTGGGATCGATTCGCTCCGCCTTCGGTGACGGTGCTCGATGTGGGCCAGGCCGATGCGATTCTTATCCGCCAAGGCGGCGCAGTAGCTCTCGTCGACTGCGGGCTCGACGAGCGCGTGGTGGCGGCGTTGGTTCGCAATAACGTGCACCATATCGATGCCGTCTTTGTGACGCATTGGGATGAGGACCACTGGGGTGGTTTGCCTGCCGTGCTCGAACAGTTTTCGGTCGGAACGATTGCCGTGGCGGCGGATGCGCTGGAGGATGCTCCTGCCGAGGTATTGAACCGACCTGGCGTGGAGTATCGGCAGGTGCGCCGTGGGGATACGGTCGACATCGGCTCATTTTGCGCCTCGTGATGTGGCCATTCGAGTCCGTGGATGGCGAGGGAAATGAGGACTCGCTTGTCCTGCTGCTCTCTTATGTTCAGGAAGGTAAGGGCCTGCGAATACTTCTCACCGGTGATGCCGAGCTCGACCAAGAACGGGAATTCGTGCAGGAGGTGGGGGATATCGATGTACTTAAACTTGGGCATCACGGCTCCAAGGTTTCAGTCGATGGTGAGTTGCTGGACGTCCTGAAGCCCGAGCTTTCCCTCGCAAGCGCCGGTGAGGGGAATCGATACGGCCATCCGTCCGATGCCTGCATCGATGCCGTTAAGGAAGCGGGTGGTGTGTTCGCGTGTACCATCGAACACGGCGACATTACCGTCGCACCGACTGCGAATGGCTTTGTGATGCGATGCCAGCGACCGTGACGACGTCGTTGGCGTGTGGTGGGCCCCTGGGCTAGAATGGCACGGAACGAATGCGAAGGCCTGCGGGAGGGGAGCGCAATGTCCGAAACCGGTTTGCTGCCGGCATATCTGATCGTCGGTACGACGGAGTTAAGCGCGATCACGCCGTCTCGCGTATGAAAGCGCGTCTGGAAAAGTCGGGTATGGTCGAGTTCAACCTCGACGAGCGAGACATGACCAAGGACCCCGATATCGAGTCCATTATCGGATCGCTTAACACCTTTCCGATGGGCAGCGAGTTTCGTCTGGTAATCCTCGATGGCTGCTCAAAGCTCGCCAAGGCGGTCTCGGAGCCGCTCGTTGGGTATCTGGCGAGTCCCAGCCCCACTACGGTCTGCCTCATCATCGCCGACTCACTTGCCAAGAATACGCGCCTGTATAAGGCAATCGCCAAGATCGACAAGAAGGCTATCGTCGATTGCTCGGGTACCAAGCGCTGGGAACTGCCGCGCCGTGTTCAGCAGATGGCGACGCAGCGCGGTAAGTCGATTTCGACGGCGGCCGCCGAGGAGCTCGTCTCGCGTTCGGGCGAAAACACGCGCATGCTCGATAACGACTTGGCTAAGCTTGCCCAGATGGTCGAGTCGCCTCAGATTGAACTTGCCGATGTTGAGCGCTGGATTGTCCGTACGGCCGAGGTTCAACCCTGGGACTTCCTCAACGCCATCTCGGCTCGCGATATGCGGCGATCGCTCGAGCTCTTCAATCTACTGCCCGCCAAGAGCTACGTGTGGACTTACACATTGCTGTGCGGCCGCATCCGCGAGCTTATCGTTGCCAAGGCGCTCGATGCGCGCGGACAGGGTCGTGAGCTGGCCGCAACACTTAAGCTCCAGTCCTGGCAGGTCAAGAATCACCTGACCTGGGCACGTCGCTTTTCGATGGCAGAGCTCGTTGCCGCGCTCGAGGGCGCGGTCGATGTGGAGCTCGCGCTGAAGGGTTCGGCCGATTCTCAGACCGCGCTTTTGCTCTGGATTACGAACATCTTGAGAAAATCGTGATGATACCTGCCTATTTGGCAAATTCGTTCTATCCCTTTGAGGGGGAGCGTGCTATAGTAGGCGCTTGCATGACCTCACCGTGTCTCAGAGGTGTCATACATTTTTTGCAAGGAACTCGAAAGGAACTCCAGAAGTGGCAAACATCAAGTCTCAGAAGAAGCGTATCCGCACCAATGAGGCAGCTCGCATGCGTAACAAGGCTGTCAAGTCCGAGCTCAAGACGCTGACCAAGCACGTCCAGTCCGCCGTCGCCGAGGGCGACGCCGAGAAGGCCCAGGCTGCCCTCAAGACCGTCACCAAGCGTCTCGACATGGCTGCCGCCAAGCATGTTATCCACAAGAACCAGGCTTCCAACCGCAAGTCCGGTCTTGCTAAGCTCGTGAACAGCATCAACGCCTAAGTTGTAAATTTCACACCACACAGATTACGCGCATAAATGGAGCCTGTTTTATGGAGCAGGCTCCATTTTTTGTATCGCTCGGGTAAGATAGTCCGCATGAATACTTCAATTGACATTTCCCACATCCGCAACTTCTCAATTGTTGCGCACATCGACCATGGCAAGTCCACGATCAGTGACCGCATCCTCGAGCTCACCCATACCGTTGACGAGCGCGACATGGAGTCGCAGCTGCTCGACACTATGGATATCGAGCGCGAGCGCGGCATCACGATCAAGTCCAATGCCGTTCGCGTGTCCTATGACGCCGATGATGGCGAGACGTATCAGTTCAACCTGATCGATACGCCGGGCCACGTTGACTTTACCTACGAGGTCTCGCGTTCGCTGGCCGCCTGCGAGGGCGCGGTGCTCGTCGTCGATGCCACCCAGGGTGTCGAGGCCCAGACCGTCTCCAATGCGACGCTCGCCATGAACGCCAATTTGGACATTGTGCCGGCCATCAACAAGATCGACCTGCCCTCGGCCCATCCCGATGAGGTCAAGATCGAGATCGAGGATGACTTGGCGATCCCTGCCGATGATGCCGTGTGTGTCTCGGGCAAGACCGGCGAGGGCATCCACGATCTGCTGGAGTCCATTGTCTTTTTGATCTCTCCGCCCAAGGGCGATGCGAACGCGCCGCTCAAGGCACTCATCCTGGATTCGTATTTCGACGAGTATCGCGGCGTCGTCGCCACGGTGCGCATCTTTGACGGTTCCATCAAAAAGGGCGATACCCTGCGCATGATGCAGGCAAAGGGCGACTTTTTGGTCGATGGCGTGGGCGTCAAGCGTCCCGCCGAGACTCCGGTCGATGCGCTGACGGTCGGCGAGGTGGGCTACGTGGTCACGGGCCTGAAGGACCCCGAGGCCGTGCGCGTGGGCGATACCCTCACGTGGGCGTCGAATCCCTGCCCCGAGCCGCTTCCCGGCTACCGCGAGGCTAAGCCCATGGTCTATACGGGCCTGTTCCCGATCGATAACAAGGACTATGAGAACCTGCGTGACGCGCTCGATAAGCTGCACGTCAACGACCCGTCGTTGGTGTGGGAGCCCGAGACCTCGGTGGCGCTCGGCTTTGGCTTCCGTGTGGGCTTCCTGGGCCTGCTGCACATGGAAGTCGTCAAGGAACGCCTGGAGCGCGAGTTCAATCTGGACCTCATTGCCACGAGCCCCTCGGTTGACTATCACGTCTACAAGACTGACGGAGAGATGATTGATGTCCGTAGCCCGCAGGATCTTCCCGAGGCCACGCGCATCGAGCGTATCGAGGAACCCTACCTCAAGGCTAAGATCATCTGCCCGCCCGAGTATACGGGTGCCGTCATGCAGCTCGCTATCGAGCACCGTGGCATTACAACCGACATGATCCATCTCACGAGCAAATCGGTCGAGATGCGCTTTGACATGCCGCTCGCCGAGCTCATCCTGGACTTCTTTGACCAGCTCAAGAGTCGTACCAAGGGCTATGCCTCGCTCGACTACGAGTTCAACGAGTACCGTCCCTCCGAGCTCGTTAAGCTCGATATCTTGCTTTCGGGCGATGAGGTGGACGCGCTGTCGTTTATCGTCCACAAGGACAAGGCCTATGGCCTGGCCCGTGGCCTGTGCGACAAGCTTAAGGAGATCATCCCGCGTCAGCTGTTCGAGGTGCCCATCCAGGGTGCTATCGGCAATAAGATCATTGCCCGCTCCACCGTCAAGGCGCGTCGCAAGGACGTGCTTGCTAAGTGCTACGGCGGCGATATCTCGCGTAAGCGCAAGCTGCTCGAGAAGCAGAAAGAGGGCAAGAAGCGCATGAAGGCCATCGGATCGGTCGAGGTCCCGCAGGAGGCCTTTATGGCGATCCTCAAGGTGGACGAGTAGGTCTATGGCGCTTTCTGAATACAGCAAGCGGCTGCTGGGCGCCTATGCCGAGCAGCCGTTCCTTATGGCTCCCATGGCGGGCGTGACCGACCCTGCCTACCGCATCATGTGCCGCCGTCGCGGTGCCAACCTTGCCTACAGCGAGATGGTGAGCGTGGCGGGCCTTGCCTATGCCAGCAACAAGACCTGGCGCCTGGTGCTACCGGCCGACGAGGAGCAGCAGATTTGCGTGCAACTCTTCGGCTCCAAGCCCGATCAGTTTGCGAGCGCCGTCGCTGCCGTCGAGGAGCGCGTTGGCGATCGCCTGTCGCTCATCGATATCAATATGGCATGCCCCGCCCGCAAGGTTGTTACCAAGGGCGAGGGCTCGGCGCTCATGCGCACGCCCGACCTGGCGGAGAAGATCGTCGAGGCCACGGTGGGCGCGGCGCACGTGCCCGTGACCGTCAAGATTCGCAAAGGCTTTTATGCCGAGGACCGCAATGCCGCGACATTTGCCCAGATGCTTGAGGGCGCAGGGGCTGCCGCAGTCGCCGTGCATGGTCGTTGCGCCACGCAGCTCTACACCGGCCAGGCCGATTGGTCGGTCGTCGATGAGGTCGCAGATGCCGTTGAGATTCCCGTGATCGGTTCGGGTGATGTGTTCACCGCCGAGGATGCCGCGGTGCATCTGCGAAACTCGGGTGCCAGCGCGGTGTTTATCGCGCGCGGCATCTACGGGAACCCGTGGGTGTTTGGCGATGCTCGCGCTCTTGCGCTCGATGGCACACCGGTGCCGGCGCGCAGCTCTGTCGAGCGCCTGGACGCCCTGCGTGAGCACCTAACGCTGACGCATGAGCTCCTGCCGCTCATGTCGCGTGCCCGTACGTACGCAAGCTGGTACTTAAAAGGCATGCCCCATGCCGCCGCTTGGCGTGCCCATGTGGTGCGCTGCTCCACGTATGAGGAGTTTATGGCGCTGGTCGATGAGATCGAGCATGATGTGGTGGCCTGCGAGGCTGCCCTTGCCGCCGGCGAATCGGTGCCCCCTCATCCGCTGGAGGCTTAAGGGTGGCCGTTACCGCGCTGTACGTGCACGTGCCGTTCTGTGCCCAAAAGTGCCGCTACTGCGACTTCGACTCGCGCAGCTTTGCTTCGTGTGATTTGGATGCCGCGCTCGATTCCTATTTTGAGCAGTTGTTCGCGCGTCTCGATGCTTTTGGCAAGGCTGGGGCCCTCGACCAGATCCGCACCGTCTATGTTGGCGGCGGCACGCCGTCGCTGGCGGGGGAGCGCCTGGTGGAGCTGGCGCGGCGTATTCGTGCGTGGTGCGCCCCCGTTGAGTTTACCTGCGAGGCCAATCCCGAGTCGCTGACCGCCGAGCTTGCTACTGCGCTTGCCAAGGTTGGTGTCACACGCGTTTCTCTGGGCGTGCAAACGCTCGATAACACCGAACTTACCGCCATCGGCCGCATTCACGATGCCGATCGGGCGCTCGCCGCCATCGCGACGGTCAAGGACGCTGGGCTTGACGTGTCGTGCGACCTTATGTGCGGACTTCCCGGGCAGACCGCAGCGAGTTGGAAGCGTACGCTCGAGGGCGTGCTGGCGGCGGTTCCGCATCATGTGTCGGTTTACCCGCTCACGCTCGAGGTGGGGACGCCCCTCTATCGCATGGCGTGCCGTGACGAGTCGCTCGAGCCCGACGAGGATTTTCAGGCCGCCTGCATGGACGTGGCGCGCGAGCTCCTGGGTGCCGCCGGCTATCACCCGTATGAGGTGGCGAGCTACGCGCTCGACGGCCATGAATGCGCCCATAACATTGCCTACTGGACCGGACGGGGCTACCTGGGCCTGGGTCGTTCTGCCGCGGGCATGCTCGACGACGAGGATTTCGACCGTCTTGCAGGTTTGTTCCCCGGCGTGTCTTCTCGAGGCGACGCGTACCGTGTGCGTTTGGTTCAGCGCGACGATGACGCGACGTCGTTTGAGGCCGAATACCTGTCGCAGCGAGAGGCTGCGGCCGAAGACCTGATGCTCGCTTGTCGCATGACGCGCGGTATTGCGTCCGACCTGTTGGTTCGCGCGGCTTGTGTCATCCCGGCCGATGAGCTGACAGCCGCTTGTGATCGCGCGCTCGAATTGGGTCTTGCCACTTGGGTGCCCGAGACGCTCGGGGTCCATGAGGGACCCTTTACTTCGGCAGATGTCGTCGCGGGCCATGTTCGAGCTCGTTTAGCACCGACACACCTGGGCTGGCTCGATGGAAATGTTCTGTTCGAGCTGTTTTGGGATCTAGCTTAGGCCGCTCGGGTAGAATTACCGGAATATATACGCTGCTGTGAGCAGGAGGTTGCCGCGCATGGCGACGATGAACGAAAAAGATTACTACGAGATTCTAGGTGTCTCCAAGGACGCCACCTCGCGTGATATTCAAAAGGCCTTCCAGCAAAAGGCCCGTAAGCTCCATCCGGACGTCAACAAAGAGCCGGATGCCGAGGAAAAGTTTAAAGAGGTTTCCGAGGCCTACGCCGTGCTTTCGGATGAGCAAAAACGTGCGCGCTACGATGCCATGCGTTCTGGCAATCCCTTTGCCGGTGCCCCTACGGCTTCGCCCTATGGTGGCGGCTATGCCGGCAACACGGGCTATGGCAATCCCTTTGAGGGCGGCTTTCCTTTTGGCGGTGCCTGGGGCCAGCAGCGTCGCGGCCAGGCTGCCTACAATCCCGAGAACGGCGCCAACGTGGTCGTCGATATCAAACTGGACGCCAAGGAGGCCAAGGACGGTGCCCGCAAGACCGTCCGCTATACGCGCTTCGATACCTGTGGTCACTGCGGCGGCTCGGGTTCTGTCTCCTCCGAGCATGCCCATACCTGCCCGAGCTGCGGTGGCCGCGGGCACATCGACGTCGACTTGTCCTTCCTGTTTGGTGCGGGCACGTTCCAGTCGGTCTGCCCCGAGTGCGGCGGTTCCGGTAAGGTCGTGGCCGACCCCTGCCCCGATTGCGGTGGCAGCGGTCGTACTCGCGTAACCTCCGAGCAGACGATTGAGTTTCCTGCCGGCACGCACGATGGCGACGAGGTCCGCATTAGCGGCATGGGTCACGCCGGCACTAACGGTGCCGCTGGCGGTGATCTAGTCGGCCGTGCCCATGTCGAGTCCGAGCGCTTGGAAGGCAAAGCTCGTACCGGTTTTTACCTGATGGGCATCGTGGCGCCGTTTTTGGTACTCTCGGCCATCTCGGGCGTGTTCTCGGCCTTTGCGTGATGTGCTTTATTCCGTTTACCATGGGCCTGTTCATGGTGCTTTCGGACGGCGTGCTTCATCGCAGCCTGCTGTGGTGGAAGCGCGGTGCGATGCAGTTTGCCAACGGTTTTGCCAATGGCTTCATGTTCGCGCTCGTGTCGGTTTGGTTCGCGAGCTGCTCGCAACGGGCCATGCTTTCGCCTTACGGAATGCAATAACATCAAACCCTCTGTTTGCGGTTGGCCCAGCTTGGGTATAGGACGCACTGTGACAATAATGAAAGTCGGAAGGATTCGGTCGTGTCGGAAAATAGGGATTACTACGAGGTACTTGGCGTCGACAAGGATGCCGACGCGCGGACGATTAAGCGCGCGTTTCTAAAGAAGGCCCGTACCGTACACCCGGACGTTTCGGACGACCCCGAGGCCGAGGCCAAGTTCAAGGAGCTCAACGAGGCCTATTCCGTTCTTTCCGATGAGCAGAAGCGTGCTAACTACGACCGTTACGGCACTGCCGACGGCCTGGTGGTTCGGGCTACGTCGATATCAACGATATCTTTGGTGGTATGGGCATGGACGACTTGTTCTCGTCGTTTTTTGGCGGCGGTGCCGGCGGTGGCGCCCGCAGCCGTCGCGAGCGTCGTCGCGGTCGTGACATGGCCATCTCGCTTTCGGTGACGCTCGAGGAGGCGGCGCTCGGCTGCAAAAAGACAATCAGCTATGACCGCTTTGCTCCTTGCGAGGACTGCAATGGCACCGGTAGGGCAGAGGGCGCACAGGAAAAGCAGTGCGGCCGCTGCCACGGCACGGGCTATGTCACGACGGTTCAGCGATCGTTTTTGGGCCAGGTTCAGTCTTCCTCGCCTTGCCCCGACTGCCATGGCGAGGGCACGGTTATCGACCATCCCTGCGAGACCTGCGATGGTCAGGGCCGCACGCCTTCGCATGAAAAGATTGACATCGATATTCCCGCCGGCGTTTCGACCGGTCGACAGCTGCGTGTGAGCGGCTTTGGCGAGGCCGGTCTTCGCGGCGAGCTTCGGGCGACTTGATTGTCAACGTGCGCGTTGCCGACCATGAGCGCTTTAAGCGCAACGGTGACGACCTGTACCTGGTGAGCGATATCTCGATTGCGCAGGCTGCGCTCGGCTGCGAGATCGAGGTCGAGGGCATTATGCCCGACGAGGTCGTTAAGGTGTGCGTCCCCGCCGGCGCCCAGTACGGCGACACCGTGAGCGTCAATAATTACGGCATGCCGCGCATTGGCGGTGGCGGTTCGCGTGGCCGCTTGATCGTGCAACTGCGCGTGGTCGTTCCCACCAATCTTTCCAATAAGCAGCGCGAGCTGCTCCGTGCTTTTGCCGATGAGATGGGCGATGACGTCGCTTCCGGTAAGAAGTCGGTGACCGACCGTATCAAGAGTGCCCTCGACGATATCCTCGATTAAGGAGCCCGCGTGCTCGCACCCCATATTTCCGTCGTCAACCTCGGCTGCCGTGTCAACCGGGTTGAGTCTGACCGTATCACTGCCGATCTTATGCGCCTGGGTTTTGCTATGGTGGAGCCCCAGGATGCCGACCTGATCGTCATTAACACCTGTGCCGTTACGGGCGAGGCCGAGGCCAAGACCCGTAAGGCCGTTCGTCATGCGCTGGCCTATCCGGGCGAGCCTTACGTGGTCGTAACCGGCTGCGTCGTCAACCTGCATCCCGAGGAGCTGCTGGAGCTCTCCGATCGCGTGATCGCCGAGCCGTCCAAGATTGACGTCGCCGAGCGCGTCTGCGAGGTGCTGGGTGTTGAATCCGATAGCGTGCCCGCCTGTAGCGATGGCGACGTGGTCGATGCGCTCGGTCGCTCTCGCCTGGGCGTGAAGATTCAGGACGGCTGCAACCATCGCTGCACCTATTGCATTGTGTGGAAGGCACGCGGCCCCGAGCGCTCCGTGCCCGTCGAGTCCGTGCTCGAGCAAGTTCGCGAGGCCCAGGAGGCCGGCGTGCCCGAGGTGGTGCTGACCGGTGTGAACCTGGGTGCCTACGATGGCAAGAGCGCGACCGACGAGCATGTCGAAATCGATGAGCTGCTCGAGGCCATCATGGAGCGCACGTCTATTCCGCATGTGCGCATTTCCTCGGTCGAGCCCATGGATATCTCTGAGCGTCTGCTTAAGGTTATGGCGCGCTATCCGCAGCGTATCGCCCCGTTTTTGCACCTGCCCGTGCAGTCCGGCTGCACGGCGACCTTGCATCGCATGGGCCGTCCCTATAGCGCCGAGGCGTTTGAGGATACGGTGCGCATGATTCGCGCCAACTTGCCTCAGGCGTCCCTTTCGTGCGACGTCATCGTCGGTTTTCCCGGTGAGACGGATGAGGAGTTCGAGGAGTCGCTGGCGCTATGCCGTCGCGTGGGCTTTTCGCGCATGCATGTGTTCCGCTACAGTAAGCGTCCCGGCACACTTGCCGCCGATATGCCCGACCAGGTACCGCCAGAGGTTATGGCTGAGCGCAGCCGCCGTATGCGGGCCGCGGCGCAGGAACTCGCCATCGCCGATGCTCGTCGTCGCGTGGGAACCGTTGAGCGCGCCGTGCTCGAGTATGGTGACAACCTGACGCTCGGCTCGTTCCATCATGCCCGTCTTGACGATACCTGTGGACTTACAGCCCCGTGCCTGCTCGATGTTGCTATCATCGAAGTCGATGATTCCGGCTTGGTCCATGCGCGCAGGGAGGTTCATGGAAGCCTCGAAGATTAGACTTACCGTTCCCGAGGGGATTGATCCCTCGCGCGTTTTGGGCGCCGGCGACGGCGTCCTTCGTGCGCTCGAGAGCTTGGTTCGCGCCCACGTGGTCGCCCGTGGCGACAGTATCGCCGTGAGCGGTGACCCGGATGAGGTCGAGCTCGTGGTGCGCTTTTTTGAGCATGCTTTTCGCGAGGCGGCTGCCGGACGCACGCTGTCTGCCGACGATGTCTCGCGTTGCTTGGCTGTCCTGCGCGATGGAGAGCATGATGCCTCGTCGCTGCGCGATGACGTGCTGCTGTCGTATCGCGGCCGCGTTATTCGTCCCAAGACGCTCGGCCAAAAACGCTATGTTGACGCCATCCGCTCGCATACCATCACGTTTGGCCTGGGTCCCGCCGGTACCGGTAAGACCTATCTGGCCATGGCGCTCGCCGTTGCCGCGCTCAAGCGTCACGAGGTGGGTCGCCTAATCTTGACGCGCCCGGTTGTCGAGGCGGGGGAGAACCTGGGCTTTTTGCCCGGTACCCTCGAGGAAAAGATCGATCCGTACATGCGCCCGCTCTACGACGCCCTTTTTGACATGATGGATCGCGAGCGCACCGATGAGCTTATGGAACGTGGCGTGATCGAGATCGCCCCGCTCGCCTACATGCGCGGCCGTACGCTGAGCGATGCGTTCGTGGTGCTCGATGAGGCACAAAACACGACGCCCGAGCAGATGAAGATGTTCCTGACGCGCCTGGGCTTCAACTCCAAGTTCGTGATTACCGGCGACTTGAGTCAGCGCGACCTGGTGGGTCGTCGTGGCGGCTTGGCGGATGTCGAGAAGATTTTGGGCCGTGTCGACGATGTGGCATTTTCTCACCTCGAGCGTGCCGACGTGGTGCGTCATGCCTGGTGGGTCGTATCGTCGAGGCATATGATGCTTATGATGACGTGCGTGAGCAGCGTTCGCGCGACCGAAAGGAGTCCCGTTGAGTGTATTGATCAGCAACGATGCCGAGCTCGATACGCTGCTCGACGCGCAAGAGGTGGAGCACATCTGCGAGGTCGTGCTTGCCGCCGAGGGCGTTGAGCGTGAAGTTGAGATTTCCCTTTCGTATGTCGACGAGGACGAGATGCACGAGCTCAACCACGAGTGGCGCGGTATCGACCGCACCACCGATGTGCTCTCGTTTGAGTGCGATTCGGCCTTTGACGATGACATTCCCGCCGATGAGACGCTCGAGCTCGGCGATATTATCTTGGCCCCGCAGGTTATTGCCCGTCAGGCCCCCGGTTTTGGCAATAGTCCCGCTGATGAGTGCCGTCTGATGCTCGTACACGGAATGCTGCACCTGCTGGGCTATGACCACATCGAGGACGACGAGGCCGAGGTCATGGAGGCCCGCGAGGACGCCATCCTGCGCGATCTGGCGCTCGAGCGCGGCGAGGACCCCAAGCTAGTCCACGTCGGCCCCATCACCAACCATGCCCACGACTAGGAGCCGTCTATGATTCCCGGATCGAACAAGGACCATCCGTCCTTTTTAAAGTCGTTTTCTTACGCCATGGAGGGCTTCGTCACCGCCGTCAAGACCGAGCGCAACATTAAGGTCATGCTCGTGGCGGGCGTGTGCACCGTCATTGCCGGCTGCATCGTGGGGCTCGACATTGCCGAGTGGGCCACGATTATCATCTGTTGTGGCCTGGTGATTCACGGCGAGCTGTGCAACACCGCTATGGAGGCTATCGTCGACCTAGCGACCCAGGAGCTCCATCCGCTGGCCAAGCGTGCGAAGGACATCGCCGCCGCCTCTGTATACGTACTTTCAATCACCGCCGCGATTGTGGGCGTGCTGGTATTTGCCCACGCGCTCGGCTTTATTTAGAAAGGGATTCCCATGTCCGACAATATGCAGTCTACCGATGAGATTTTGGACGACGAGTCCCCGGATGCTAAGGCGACCGAGGCCTATGAGGAAGTCGAGGAGTTCGACCCGTTTGAGGGCATGAGCGACGAGGAGCTCGACGCCTGTGCGATGAGGACGACAGCCTCGCGGGCTTTGGCGACGTTGAGCCCGGTTTCCGCAGTGGCTTCGTGGCCTTGGTCGGCCGCCCCAACGCCGGTAAGTCAACGCTGCTCAACGCCTGCTATGGCAAAAAGGTCGCCATCACCTCGCCGGTGGCCCAGACGACCCGCCGCCGCATGCGCGCCGTCGTCAACCGCCCCGGCTACCAGCTGGTCTTTGTCGATACCCCGGGTATCCACAAGCCCAAGGACGGTCTAGGGTCCGAGCTGAACAAGAGCGCGCTGTTCGAGCTGAACGATGTCGATGTTGTCGCGTTTTTGATTGATGCCACCAAACCGATCGGCAGGGGAGACGCCTGGGTTGCCGAGCGTGTCAAGAATGCCCGTTCCAAGAAGGTCCTGGTGCTCACCAAGGCCGATGAAGCCGACCCCGCACAGGTCATGGAGCAGCTTAAGGCCGCCCACGAGCTTATGGAATATGACGACGAGATCGTGACGTCGTCGGTCAAGAACTTTAACGTCGATGCCTTCATCGAGACCGTTGCGCACTTTTTGCCCGAGGGTCCGCGTTGGTTCCCCGAGGACATGGGTACCGACGCTTCCGACGAGACGCTCGTTGCCGAGTTTGTGCGCGAAAAGGTCTTGCGCCGCACCCGTGATGAGATTCCGCACTCCGTTGGCGTTATTTGCGATGCGCTCGAGCAGACCAAGAAGGTGCTGCGTGTGCACGCCACCATTTATGTCGAGCGTGAGGGCCAAAAGGGCATCATCATCGGCAAGGGCGGCGAGATGATCAAGCATATCGGTATCGACGCCCGTCGCGATCTTGAGCGCATCTTTGGCACGCAGGTCTTTTTGGAGTTGGACGTGAAGGTCAAGGCCGGTTGGCGCGACGACGAGGCTCAGATTCGCCGTTTTGGCTACAACGCCGAGGACTAAGGACGCGCAGCGCGCATGGCAGGCTCCCGGACATATCGCACGAAGGTGCTCGTGCTCGACAAGACCAAGCTCAAAGAGACCGATCTGATTCTGACGATGCTTGACGAGCGGGGTCGTCAGGTTCGTGCCGTGGCAAAGGGGGCCCGCAAACCCGGTGGGCGCTTGGCGGCGCGCTGCGAATTATTCTGTACCGTCGATATGCTGCTCGCACATGGACGCTCGCTCGACGTTGTTTCTCAGGCCGAGCTTTTGGAAGCGCCGGTTGGCGCCGCGCCCGATTACGAGACGACCTGCGCCGCAAGCGCGATTGCCGAGGTCGCGCGCGTGTGCTCATTCGAGGACGCCGAGGACCCGTTTACTTTTGCCATCACGCAGCGGGCGCTCACGCTTGTCGGCTGTGGGCTCGACTCGGCACATATGGACCTGCTCGTGGCGGCCTTTGTCTTTAAACTTCTGTCGCACGTGGGCTATCGACCCGATTTTTCGGCCTGCGTGCTGTGCGGAGACCCCATGCTGTCGTACTTTTCGCCCCAGGCGGGCGGGCTCATGTGCGGTTCGTGCGCGTCGAGCGTTCCGGGTGCCGAGCTGGTTTCGACCGGTGAGGTCGAGTGGCTGCGCGCCTCATGTCCATGACCTTCGATGCACTCATGGTCGAGCGAATCGACCCGCATACGGCGGCGTTCTTGCTCGGGCTTTCGCATGTGTGGGCTGCGACGCACACCGACCAGCGCCTCCGTGCGATGGAATTCATGTTGGGTCGGTGATGATGCGCATGGGCGGTCTGCTTGTGGTAACATACCGACCTGTTGGTACCTCGACCTTGGATGCTCGCTCCACCGACGGCTTCCCAGTCCGAGGCGAATAGTGTCGCCCGCGGCGACAAGAAACGAAAGGTGAAACAATGACTGTTTCCAAAGAGCGCAAGGCGGAGCTGACTGCCCAGTTCGGTAACACCCCGGTCGACACCGGCAACCCCAAGGTTCAGGTCGCCATCCTGACCGAGCGCATCAAGGAGCTGACCGAGCACATGAAGTCCCACCAGAAGGACTTCCACACCCGTCGTGGTCTGCTCATGCTCGTCGGCCGTCGTCGTCGTCTTCTCTCCTACATCAAGAAGAACGACATCGTCGAGTATCGTGAGCTCATCAAGGCTCTGGGCATCCGCGACAACATCCAGTAGGATTTGTACATGCAAGGAGCGTCCTGCGCAGCGGGGCGCTCTTTTTGTGTAAGGGCGTGAACAATCACGCTCTGAAGCGTGGCGGGGGCAGGGGGCCCGCGTCACATGAGGAGCCTGCAGGCAAGGGGCCTGCGGGGTAAAGGAGAACAATGACACTCGTATCCAAGACCTTTGAGCTGTACGGCAAGACCTACACCTTTGAGTCGGGCGAGCTTGCCAAGCAGGCCACCGGCGCCTGCCTGGTCAAGCAGGGCGACACCACGATGCTCGACACCGTGGTCGTCTCCAAGGAGCGCAAGAACTACGACTTCTTCCCGCTGACCGTCGACTTCAACGAGAAGATGTACGCCGCCGGCCGCATCCCGGGTGGCTACCTCAAGCGTGAGGGCCGTCCCAGTGAGAAGGCCACGCTCACCGCGCGCATGATCGACCGTCCGATTCGCCCGAGCTTCCCGGACGCTTCCGCAACGAGGTACACATCGTCGCTACCTCGCTCGTCGCCGACCAGGTCAACCCCTTTGACGTCATCAACGTCATGGGTGCCTCCCTGGCCATGACGCTCGGCGGCGTGCCCTTCGAGGGCCCGCTTGCCTGCGTGCGCATCGGCCGTAACGTGGAGACCGGCGAGTTTATCGTCAACCCCACCTACGAGGAGCGCGAGAACTCCGACCTGGACCTGGAGCTGGGCGGCTCTGCCGACTTCATCTCGATGGTCGAGGCCGGCGCCGAGGAGATCTCCGAGGACGACATGCTCGCCGCCATGAAGTTTGGCCAGGAGGCCCTTGCCGCCTTCTGCCAGGCCCAGGACGAGTTCGTTGCCGAGTGGGAGCAGGTCAATGGCGCCATCGTCAAGAAGGAGTACCCGCTCGACCAGCCCGTCGAGGAGGTCCAGGAGCGCATCTTCGCCCACTACGACGAGATGGCCGCCGCCCTTCGCGATGCCGACAAGCTCTCCCGTATCGGTAAGGTCGAGGCTCTGAAGGAGTCCATCCGTGCCGAGTTCACCGAGGAGGAGCAGGCCGCTTGGGAGCGCGAGATCCCCGTGGCGCTCAAGAAGCTCGAGAAGAAGGCTATGCGCACCATGGTCGTCGAGACCGGCGAGCGCGTCGACGGCCGTGCCGCCGATGAGATTCGCCCCATCATGGTGAAGGATAACTACCTGCCGCTCGTTCACGGCTCCGGTCTGTTCCAGCGTGGCCAGACCCAGGTGCTTTCCGTCCTGTCGCTCGGTATGCTCAACGAGGGTCAGCGTCTGGATACCATCGAGCCCACCGAGGGCAAGCGCTATATGCACCACTACAACTTCCCGCCGTTCTGCACCGGCGAGACTGGCCGCATGGGCAGCCCCAAGCGCCGCGAGATCGGCCACGGCAACCTGGCCGAGCGCGCCCTGCTCCCGGTGCTCCCCGACGAGAACGAGTTCCCCTACGCTATTCGCGTGGTCTCCGAGGTCATGGAGTCCAACGGCTCCTCTTCGATGGCTTCGACCTGCGGCTCCACGCTCGCCCTTATGGACGGCGGCGTGCCTATTAAGCGCCCGGTCTCCGGTATCGCCATGGGCCTGATCCAGGAGGAGGGCAAGACCGTGGTCCTGTCCGATATCCAGGGTCTCGAGGACTTCCTGGGCGACATGGACTTTAAGGTCACCGGCACCACTGAGGGCATCACCGCCCTGCAGATGGACAACAAGGCCACCGGTCTTACCTTCGACATCTTGGCCCGCGCCCTGCAGCAGGCCAAGGAGGGTCGCGCCTTCATCCTGCAGAAGATGCTCGATGTGATCCCCGAGCCGCGCCACACCACGCGCAGCACCGCTCCGCGCATCGTCTCCATCCAGGTTCCGACCGACAAGATCCGCGACGTTATCGGTTCTGGTGGTAAGGTCATCCGCGGCATCCAGGACGAGACCGGTGCCTCGGTCGACATCCAGGAGGACGGCACCGTCTTTGTCGGCGGCACCGGCGAGTCCGTCGACCAGGCTGTCGAGCGCATCAAGCTCATCATCAAGGTTCCCGAGCCGGGCGAGGAGTACACCGGTCGCGTTGTCTCCATCCAGCCCTTCGGTGCCTTCGTGAACCTTCTGCCCGGTAAGGACGGCCTGCTCCACATCTCCCGCGTCGCCAAGGGCCGCGTGGAGAAGGTCGAGGACGTCCTCAACGTGGGCGACGAGGTCAAGGTCGTCGTCATCGAGGTCGACGACCGTGGCAAGATCTCGCTCGATCGTCTTGACAAGCCTGAGGCCCCGGCTCGCGCCGAGGGTGCCTCCGAGGGCGACGGCGAGCACTTTCCAGCGTCGTGAGCGTCCGCGTCGCGAGCGCTCCGAGCGCAGCGACCGTCCGCGCCGTCCCGGCGACAACGGAGGCCGCAAGCCCCGCCGCCACCACGACGCCGAGTAACAGCCGTACATAACCAGCACCGCAAGGGCGACTCCGGACAGGGGTCGCCCTTTTGCTTGCGCCCGGGAGGGCCGCATATGAAGTTTCCTGCTCTACAGTCCTGCGCAAGACGGAAAGCACATTAAGTGCTTTCCTTTGCGTGCGGAACTCGCGATAAACTTCATATGCGGCCCTCCCGGGCGCAAGCAAAAGGACTGGTTAGTGCCGCTCGCTATTTAGTTAGACAGTCTATTCAGTAGTCAGATTTCAGATCTGTAGATAGCCGCAGCAGCATCTTCCCAGATAAAACCGATCAAAATAAACCTGTCCCTTTTTGGCAGGTTTCCCGTGGGGCGGGCACTGATGAAGTTTATCGCGAGTTCCGCACGAACAGGAGGCCACTTAATGTGGCCTCCGTCGTGAGCAGGACTGTAGAGCAGGAAACTTCATCAGTGCCCGCCCCACGGGAAACCGGCGGGATAGACCGGTTTGGATGGGGCTTTGATGCATGGGTGGTCTGTTGGTGGGCAAATGGGTATCATACTGTGGTTATTGCATCGACTCTGCGATGCATGTTTGTACGTTCCCGGCGGTCGGTTTGCCAGAAGCGCCCCGTCGGTTGTTCCAGACCCGTTTCGAAGAAAGGAAACCACACTAACCTATGGCAGCTAAAAAATCATCTCCCTTGAAGATCATCCCGCTTGGCGGCCTTGACGGCATCGGCAAGAACATGACGGTCTTCGAGTGCGGCGACGACATGGTGCTCGTCGACGCTGGCCTCATGTTCCCGGATGACTCCCAGCCCGGTATCGACCTGGTGCTTCCCGACTACACCTATGTTCTTGAGAACGAGGAGAAGCTCCGCGGCATCATCGTCACCCACGGCCACGAGGACCACACCGGTTCGCTTCCGTATCTGCTGCAGGACCTCAACAATAAGGTGCCCATCTTCTCGAGCAAGCTGACGCTTGGCTTTATCGAGGGCAAGCTTTCTGAGTTCCGCATCCGCGCACCCAAGTTCCGCGAGGTCAAGGACGGCAGCCATGTCAACCTCGGCGGCATCTCGCTCGACTTCTTCTCGATGACGCACTCCATCCCCGGCGCTCTGGGCGTGTTCATCCGCACCAATCAAGGCACCGTTATGCACACCGGCGACTTTAAGCTCGACCAGACGCCCATCGACGGCGTCACGCCCGACTATGCCGCTATCAGCCGCTTTGCCAAGCAGGGCATCGACCTGCTTCTGTCCGACTCCACCAACGCTACGGTCCCCGGCTTTACCAAGTCCGAGGCCGAGGTTGGCCCCAATCTGCTGCATGCCATCAAGAATGCTCCGGGCCGCGTGTTCGTTGCGTCATTCTCGAGCCACATCCATCGTCTGCAGCAGATCTGCGACGCCGCCCGCAAGTGCGGCCGTAAGGTCGTCGTGACCGGTCGTTCCATGCTCACCAACACCCGCGTGGCACGCGAGCTGGGCTACCTCAACATCGATGATGCCGATATCATCGATGCCTTCGATATCGATAACCTGCCTGACGACAAGATCGTCGTCATGTGCACTGGTTCGCAGGGCGAGCCGCTGTCGGCTCTGTCCCGCATGGCCAATGGCGAGCACAAGACGCTCTCCATTCACGAGGGCGATACCGTTATCCTCTCGGCAACTCCCGTTCCTGGCAACGAGAAGGCCGTCCAGCAGGTCGTCAACAGCCTGGCCAAGCTCGGCTGCGACGTGTGGGATAAGAACCGCGCTCTCGTCCACGTCTCGGGTCACGGTAGCCAGGAGGAGCTCAAGCTCCTGATGGCCATGGCCAAGCCCACGTACTTTATGCCGGTTCACGGTGAGGCCGTGCATCTTCGCGCCCATGCCCAGCTGGCCCGCAAGATGGGCATCAAGGACGATCATATCTTTATCCTCGATAACGGCGACACGCTCGAGATGCGCGGTGGTATCGTCAAGCGCGGCACGCCCGTCGAGTCCGGCGTCGTCTACGTCGACGGTCTGCGCATCGGCGATACCGACCCCATCGTCCTGCGCGATCGCCAGAAGCTCGCCAACGACGGTATGGTTACGGCTGTCGCCATCGTCTCGCTCAAGCACAAGAAGATCGAGGCCATCGAGTTCTCGGGCCGCGGCGTTTCGTTTGCCATCGACGACCAGTTCTCCGAGGATGCCTCCGCGTCCATCATGAAGACGATCGAGAAGGGCAAGTTCAGCTTTACCAGCAGCGGTTCCGACGCCATTCGCAAGGCCGTGCGCGACTCGCTCTCCAACTTTATCTGGAGCCGTACGCGCACTCGCCCGATGATCATCCCGGTCGTCATGGAGGTTTAGTTTGGCGCGCGGATCTGCACAAAACGCCAAAGGCAATAAGGCCAACAACCAACCGGCATCTGCTAAGGGTGCCGGTTCCCATCTTCGTGCCAATAAGGGCCATGAGGCAGACTTCGACGATTTTGAGCCCTTGGTCGAGCCTTCGGCCAATCGCGATATCGCCGGTGTGGTCATCGCCGTTTTGGCGATCGCGTCCTTCATTGCCGTGATCTCTCCGGCAACAGCGCCCGTGACGGCTGCGGTTGCCGGTTTCTACCACCTGGGCTTTGGTCTGGGCGCCTACGTGCTGCCGATCGTCATCTTGCTGTTTGCCGCCACGCTCTTTTTGGGTGAGGACTCGCCGCTCAACGTGCGCTCTGTTGCGGGCGGCGCCTTGGTCTTTATCGCCGTCGTCTCCATTCTTTCGCTGATGGTGCCGGGCACGAGCGATTCGTGCGACCTTATGTTTACGCCGCAGAACCTTTCCGTGTCGGGCGGCTACATTGGCGCCTTTATCGCAAGTGCCTTGCAAAACGCCCTGGGTAAACCTATCGCCATGGTTGTCTTGCTGGGGCTTGTCGTCGTTGGTTTGGTCATTATCGGCTTTTCGGTGGGTGGCGTTTTGCGCTCCGCACGCGATCGCGCTGCCGATTTTGCCGAGCGTCGACGTGCCGATGTCAATGCGAGCCCGTGGGGCGATGAAGAGGCCCTGTCTGTTCCCGGCGTCGCTCGTCCGCACCTGAGCATTCTGCGCCAGAAGGGGACTGACGCCGCGGTGACCACGGTCATGGGTGGCGATGTCGACCCGGTTTTGGATGACGACGAGGACGATGACCCATTTGTCGACGTATCCGAGTCGGTTGAAGCCGAGCGCGCCAAGACCACGCTGCTGCCGCGCCGCCATGCCAAGAAGGGCAAGGCTGCGCCCAAGCTCAACACAAGCGAGCCCGACCCGTCTTGGTCCGATAGCGAGATTGAGCTCACCGAGGGTGACGACGAGGACGACGAGGCTCCGCTCGAGACCGCCAAGACAACCTTGCTGCCGCGTCGCCACGCCAAGCGCGGGCAGGTCACTGGACAGCTTTCGATGGAGGACGATCCGGACAAGGTTGACGAGTCCGAGCCGCCGTTTGCCGTGAACCCTGTTTCGGCCGCACCTCAGATTCCCGACTTCTTAAAGCATCCCAAGGTTGCCGATGCGCCTGCCACGAGTGCTATCGAATCGGCTGCGGCTCGTGATGGGGGAGTGGACGACGGCGCCGCAGATAACGAGGGCGAAGAGGAGGACGGCCTCAAGCTTCCGCCGCTCGAAATCCTGCATGCCAACCCGCAGTCGGCTTCCGCCGCGTCTTCGGACAAGGAGCTGGAGCAGACCGCTGAGTCACTGCAATCCACCTTGCTTGAGTTTGGCCGCAGTGCCCGCGTGGTCGGCTGGATCGCCGGCCCCACGGTGACGACCTTTAAGCTGCAGCCCGGTGAGGGCGAGCGTGTGAGCAAAATCTCGAGCCTCGAGGACGATATCGCGCTTTCGCTCGCTGCCCAGTCGGTGCGTATCTTTGCCCCGATCCCCGGCACCTCGCTCGTGGGCATCGAGATTCCCAACCGCAAGCGCCAGAACGTCAATCTGGGCGACGTGCTGCCCTATGTGAAGGGCGGTCCGCTCGAGCTCGCCATCGGCCGCGACGCCGAGGGCACGCCGGTTGTCGCCGACCTCGCCAAGATGCCTCACCTGTTGATTGCCGGTACGACCGGTTCTGGTAAGTCGGTGATGATCAACTCCATTATCACGACCTTGCTCATGCGCGCCCTTCCCGAGGACGTTCGCCTGATTATGGTCGACCCCAAGCGCGTCGAGCTTGCGGGCTATAACGGTCTTCCGCATCTCTATGTGCCCGTGGTGACCGAGCCTAAGCAGGCCGCGAGCGCTCTGCAATGGGCTGTGTCCGAGATGGAGCGTCGCCTGAAGGTCTTCGAGCGTCTCAACGTGCGTAAGATCTCGACCTACAACGAAAAGCAGGCTGCTGGCGAGTTTGAGCATTACGACAACCCGCCGCAAAAGATGCCCTACCTGGTCATTATCATTGACGAGCTCTCTGACCTGATGATGGTCGCCGGTAAGGATGTCGAGGCCTCGATCGTGCGTATTGCACAGCTGGGCCGTGCCGCCGGTATTCACCTTATCGTTGCCACGCAGCGCCCCAGCTCCAACGTGGTGACGGGCCTTATCAAGGCCAACATCACCAACCGCATCGCCTTTAACGTCGCCACGGGCATCGACTCGCGCGTCATCATCGACCAGATGGGTGCCGAGAAGCTCACCGGTTTGGGCGACATGCTGTTCTCCAAGGTCGACTGGGGCAAGCCCCGCCGTATCCAGGCTGCTTTGTCTCGGACGACGAAATCAACGAGATTGTCGAGTTCGTCAAGTCGCAGAGCGAGCCCGACTACCACGAGGAGATTCTGTCCGCCGTGGCGCCCGCTTCCATGTCCATGGCTGGTGGCGGCATTGTCCGCACCGGAGTCGCCGAGCCGCAAGACGATGATCCGCTCATTTGGGAAGCCGCCCATATTGTGGTGGAATCGCAGCTGGGCTCCACATCTGGCCTGCAACGCCGCCTGAAGGTTGGCTATGCGCGTGCCGGGCGTATTATGGACATGCTGGAAGAAAAGGGTGTCGTCGGCCCGCCCGACGGTTCCAAGCCGCGCGAGGTCCTGTTGGACGAGGAAGGCTTGCCGCGCTGGAATCTGTCGACGCCGAGATGGCACGTGAAGATCGTGAGTTTGGAGGATTCTGATGGCTGCACGCTTTGGTGACATGCTGCTCGAGCAGCGTCGCCGAATGGGCCTTTCCATTCAGCAGGTCGCCAACACCATCAAAATCAGGCCGCAGATCATCGAGTTTTTCGAGACCGGTAACTTTGCTTCGATGCCGCCGCGCGGCTATGCGCAGGGCATGATTTCGAGCTATGCTCGTTTTTTGGGCCTCAATCCGCGCGAGGTCGTCAATGCCTACTTTGACGAACTGATGGCATACGAACGCGAGACGTCGCAGCAGGGCGGTCGTTTCCAGGACGCCGCCGGCTACGTCAATTCGCGTTCCTCTGTCGATAACGGGCGCTTCCTGATGGTTCAGGGCGGTCGTTCGACTCGCTATGGACAGCGTCCTCAGCAGGCCGGTTATATTACCGAGACGGGTTCGGGCGAGGAGATTCGCTCGCAGCGTGACCGGTTCCGCAGTACGCCGATGCCCGAGGACCGTGCACTTCCCGCTGCCCGCGGCGTGGCGCGTGACCCTCGTGCCGGCTACGGCGACGGCGGCTATTCCGATCGTGGTCACCGTGGTATCTCTGCCGGTCGTGCTCGCGGCGGCTATGCGGACGCCGATACCACGCAGGTGACGCCGCGTCTTCGCTCTCAATCACAGCCGTATGGCCAGCGCTCTTCGGCTCCGCGTGCGGGCCAGCGTGGCTATCAAGGCCGCGGTGAACTTGCGCCCCGATCGGTCAGCGCAGCCTTCAGGGCCAGGGTGGCTATCGCGGCCGTTCCGATAGCCATCGTGGCCGTATGCCTCAGGGAGGCGGCCGCAGCAGTTCCAGTCGTGGACGCGGCGGTTCCCGTGCTCCTCAAAACAACGGGCTCGATCCGCGTATCGTCTACGCCGGTATCGGTGCCGTGGCGTTGCTGCTGATCGTGCTCATCGTGGTACTTCTGCGCGGCTGCGCATCTTCGACGCCCGAGACCACGCCCGAGACGCCACTGCTACCAAGACGACGACCAAGAAGTCTTCTAAGAAGACCGAAATCGTCGACGAGGATGAGGACACCGATGAGGCGACGGATGAGTCGACCGATTCGGACGCCACCAAGACGACGGCTAAAAAGGAAGAAAACGAGGTAACGAAGGTCAAGGTCTCCGTTGCCAAGGGAAAGACCGCCTGGATTGAGGTCAAGGTCGATGGCAAGTCGGTCTATGGCGCCCAGGCGACTGGCCCCTTTGAGCAGGAGTACACGCCTGAGTCCTCGATCGAGATCACCACGTCCAAGCCTTCCGATGTCACCGTTACCAAGAACGGCGAAAAGGTCCGTTACGATACCAAGACCTCGGGCGTGGCGCGTGTGACGATCACCGTTCCCAAGAAGGAGACGACTGGTTCCGAGAATGGTGAAAGTTCTGATGGTACCGACACCACCGATGGTACCGACACCACCGACGGCACCGATGCCCAGTCCACGGATGGCGCCGATACCGCAACTGACGGCCAGACGTCCACCGATTCTACCGACTATTCGTACGATAGCTACTAAGTCGCTCGTACGCGAAAGGAAACATCATGGCTAAAGATTCCAGCTTCGACGTCGTGTCCGAGGTCAACATGCAAGAGGTCGACAACGCCTTCCAGCAAACCACGCGCGAGATTTCCCAGCGCTATGACCTGAAGGATTCCGGCGCCACGATCGAGCTTTCGAAGGGCGACAAGCTCTTTACGATCAACGCCCCGGCCGACTTTGTCTCCAAGCAGATTATCGACGTGCTGAGCTCCAAGCTCATCAAGCGCGGCATCGACCTCAAGGCTGTCTCGTGGGATGCTCCGCAGGCGGCATCGGGCGGCACCGTGCGCGTGCTCGGCCATATCGTCGAGGGTATCGACCAGGCGACCGCCAAGAAGATCAACAAGGACATCAAGGACCAAAAGCTCAAGGTCAAGGTGACTATCGAGGCCGATAAGCTGCGTGTTTCCTCTGCTTCGAAGGACGCGTTGCAGACCGTGATCCAGTTCCTGCGCGACCAGGACTACGGCCAGCCGCTGCAGTTCACCAACTACCGCTAATATCATTCGAAAGGACTGCTCTCCAACATGGATACACCGTTGGGCTCCGTGCTCTACATCACCCTCGGGTGCGCTAAGAACGAGGTTGACACCGACCGCATGCGTTCTCTTTTGACCGCCGCGGGCTACGAGGAGGCATTCGACCCACAGGATGCCGATATCGCCATCGTCAATACATGCTCGTTCCTCGCCTCCGCAACGTCCGAGAGCATCGAGACCACGCTCGAGCTCGCCAACGAGGTTCAGGACGGCGTTCGTTCTTGTCCCATCGTCATGTGCGGCTGTGTGCCGTCGCGCTATGGCGACGACCTGCCTGACGAGCTGCCCGAGGTCGCTGCCTTTGTGAAGGCCGACGAGGAGGACGGCGTCGTGGCGGTCATCGATGGCGTGCTGGGTGTCGAGCGTGAGATCGCTGCCTATATTCCGCAAGTCAAGCGCACTGTCGAGGGCGCCGTTGCTTACGTCAAGATTTCCGATGGCTGCAACCGCTTCTGCAGCTTCTGCATGATCCCGTATATCCGCGGTCGTTATCACTCGCGCAATGCCGAGAGCATTATCTCCGAGGTACGCGACCTGGTTGCCGGCGGTGTGCGCGAGATCGTGCTGATCGGCCAGGACACGGGTATTTGGGGCACCGACTTTGCCGACGAAGACGCCACCGATGGCTCGCCGCGCAATCTGGCGCAGCTGCTGCATGCCGTCGCCGAGGCCGTGCGCCCGCACAACGTCTGGGTCCGCGTGCTCTATCTGCAGCCCGAGGGCATGACCGACGAGCTTATCGATACGATTCGCGATATGCCCGAGGTGCTGCCCTATATCGATATCCCCGTGCAGCACTGCGACGCGCGCATCCTCAAGGCTATGCGCCGTTCTGGTTCGCGCCAGGAGCTCGAGGACCTGTTCCGCGATCTGCGTGAGCGTATCCCCGGCATCGTGATCCGTTCCACGGCCATGGTCGGCTTCCCGACCGAGACCGACGACGAGTTCCGCGACCTTATCGACTTTATGGACACCGTCGGCTTTGACTACACGAGTGTCTTTGCCTACTCGCAGGAGGAGGGCAGCCTGGCCGCTAAGATGGAGGGTCAGGTCGATGAGGAGGTCAAGCTCGAGCGCGCCCAGGAGGCCATGGACCTGGCCGAGTCGCTCGGTTTTGCCGCCACCGCCGCACATGTGGGCGAGCGCGCCAGGTGATTGTCGACGGCATCGAGGAGACCGAGGACGGCGCCGAGCTGATCGGCCATGCTTGGTTCCAGGCGCCCGATTCCGATGGCGCGGTGCACTTGGACGCCAGTGAGGCGTCCGTGGGCGATATTCTGACGGTCGAGTTTACCGATAGCTTCTGCTATGAGCTTATCGGCCATGTTGTGGAGTAGGAGAGCATCGTGGCAAACGAGAGCAATAAGGAACTGACGAGTGTTTGGACGCCCGCCAACATCGTGACGTGCGTTCGCATCGTCTTTATCCCGGTGTTCATGATCGTGTCGGCGCTTTCTCACACGAGTGTTGCCGGTACAGATTGGAGCACCTTCGACGGCCCGCTCGCCGCCGCTGCCTTCATTCTGTATGTGATCCTGTCGTGCACCGATAAGGTCGACGGTTATCTGGCGCGTTCGCGCAATGAGATTACCGACTTCGGTAAATTCTTGGACCCCATTGCCGATAAGCTGCTGGTGTTCTCGGCTCTGCTGCTGTTCTTGGATTTTGGCGCTGTGACCGTGTGGTCCGTGTTCATTATCCTGTTCCGTGAGCTTCTGGTGAGCGCCTTCGCATGGTCGCGAGTGCCGCCGGCGTGGTCGTTGCCGCCGATAAGCTTGGCAAGTACAAGACGGCGACCACGATGGTCTCCATCTGCGGTTACCTGTGCGTCTTTGCTATGGCCGGCTTGCACCTTGGCCCGCTGGCGCTGACGCTCGGCATCTACTCGGTGTCGCGCTTCCTGTACGCCGTTGCCGTTGTCCTGACCGTTATCTCGGGCGCCCAGTACTTCTGGAACTGCCGCAAGATCGTCTTTTCGGTCTAGGTTCTGGTGGGTATGACGGACTCTTTTGAGCAGATTTCCGCACATAACGAGGAGCTGGCGCGTCATATTGTCGAGCGCGCGAGCGCTCGGGGCGTGACGGTTTCGACGGCTGAGTCGCTGACAGCAGGTATGATCGCCTCGACGATTGCCGATATCCCGGGCGCTCGGCGGTGCTGCGTGGCGGTGCGGTGACCTACTGCGATGAGATCAAGCATCGCGTTTTGGGTGTTGATCAGGAGACGCTCGACCGCTATACCGCGGTGTCGCATCAGACCGCGCGCGAGATGGCGGCGGGTTCGCTGGAGCTGTACCAGAGCGATATTGCAGTGAGCGCAACGGGTTATGCCGGCCCCGGCGGCGGCACTGAGGACGATCCGGCTGGCACTTTCTATATTGGCTGGGCGTATCGCGCGGCTGATGGGGAAGTGCCGGTCGTGGACTCTGTGCGCTGCCACTATGAGGGCGACCGTTCGTGTGTTCGTGCCCATGCGGTCGCGGAGGCATTGGGACGCATTGCCCTTGTGCTCAACTCTATGGAATAGACGTGTTTTAAGGGGCCTTCGGGCCCCTTAATTGTGGAGATAGGGACCCCTGACGAATTTAGCGTTTGCGCTGGTCATAGGTGTATTTTTGCCTTTCTTGTTCTTATTTGCCCCTTTGTGGTCAAGCATTTGGTCAGTGTTTGGTCGGCGTTTGGTTGGGTTTTGGAAAGACTGCCTGCATATGATTGGCCTGAACGGTTGACCACGAACAGCCGTTCGTTTATTATCGATGCAGGTTGTTAAGAGGAGGGCTATTCATGGCCAAGAATTCAGGTCCCGTACGTACCGTTCATGCTCGCACGACGGGTAAAGAGCGCGATGAGATGATCGCCACCACCAAGGCCGAGATCGAGAAGAAGTTCGGTCAAGGCTCCATCATGAGGTATGGTGACGGCGGCCCCGAGCTTGAGGTTGAGGCCATCCCCACGGGCGCTCTGGCACTCGATGCCGCTCTGGGTATCGGCGGTGTGCCGCGCGGCCGTATCGTCGAGATTTACGGTCCTGAGTCCTCCGGTAAGACGACGCTTTCGCTCGAGATCCTGGCCGAAGCCCAGGCAATGGGTGGCGTGGTGGCATTTATCGATGCCGAGCACGCGCTCGATCCCACGTATGCCGCGCGCATTGGCGTGGATATCGACGAGGTACTGATTTCCCAGCCTGATACGGGTGAGCAGGCGCTCGAGATTGTTGACATGCTCGTGCGTTCCGGCGCCATCGATGCCATCGTCGTCGACTCCGTCGCCGCGCTGACCCCGCGTGCCGAGATCGAGGGAGAGATCGGCGATACCACGGTCGGATTGCAAGCTCGTCTGATGAGTCAGGCGCTCCGCAAGCTCGCCGGCTCGCTGTCCAAGTCCAACACGACATGCATCTTCATTAACCAGCTGCGAGAGAAGATCGGCGTCATGTTCGGCAACCCTGAGACCACGACGGGCGGCCGCGCCCTTAAGTTCTTCTCTTCGGTGCGTATCGACATTCGCCGCATCGACAGCATTAAGCTTAAGGATGAGGTTATCGGTAACCGCGTGCGCGCCAAGGTCGTTAAGAACAAGGTGGCAGCTCCGTTCCGTTCTGCTGAGTTCGACATCATGTACGGTACGGGCATCTCTAAGGAGGGCTCGATTCTGGACATGGCTGTCGAGTGCGGCATTTGCAAGAAGATGGGCTCCTGGTTTGCCTATGGCGAGGACAAGCTCGGCAACGGTCGCGAGGCCGCCAAGGCGTTCCTGCGCGAACACCCCGATTGCGCCGACGAGATTGAGCATAAGGTCCGCCTTGCCTGCGGGCTTGAGTTTGATGACGATGCTCCGTCCGAGGTCGAGCTGACCGATCAGCCTGCGCCTGAGGAGTTTGACGAGCTTTACGCCATCGATGGTTCCGCCATGCTCGATGATGACGACGAGTAGCGGTTACGCTCATGTCGTATACGGTGACCGAGGCCACGGTTGTCCTTCCCGATAAGAAGGCGGCCTCCTCGTTCTCGAGCGGGTATGCGTCCAAAAAGCCTTGCGCACATATCGATTGTGAGCTTGAGGGCGGTTTTGAGCGGTCCATTTGGATTCCCGTGCGGGTCGCGCGCCTGTATGTCAAAAATCGCCCCGATCTTCCCTGTGATTGGGATAACTTTCGTGAAGCGGTGCAGCTCATCGAGCGTAAATGTGCACTTACCATGGTGACCGAGATGCTATCGCGACGCGACCATGCGACGGGTGAGGTCCGTGACAAGTTGGCACGCTACGGCTTTCGCCAGCCCGCGATCGATTTCGCCGTCGAGCGCGCCACCGAGTATCGCTTTTTAGACGAGAACCGCTTTTGCTCGTACTTTATCGAGGAACGCAAGCGGCGCGGTTGGGGACAGCGTAAAATCGAGACCGAGCTCAAGCGCCGTCATGTCGTGCTCGATGACATTCCCGGTTATCCCGAGGATTATTTTGCCGTCGAAGAGATTTGGCGCGTGCGTCAGCCCTGCTCGCCAAGCGGCGTGTTCCAGAGACGCGCGGATTCGAAAAACTGGTTCGGTTTTTGATGGGCAAGGGCTTCTCGTATCACATCGCCGCCGATGCCGTTAAGGCACGTCTCGATGCCGAACGTGAGGAATGTGCGGTTTAGGCGTATGCGTTTTGTGGCCCTGCCGTTCACCGCGTTTTAGCCGCCGTGCTGGGGCCATTTATTTGACAGTTGTTGTGGTTCAACGTACGATAAACACTGTCATTTGCTTTGTGATATGTGCTCATCTGTGATGAGTTTGTTTATATGTTTATCTGTATCCGACCCGCATAAGCTGCGCCCATATTACTCAAATGTCGCGAGCCGTTCGTAAGGACGGTTCGCTTTGTTGTGTAACGAATCCATAAAAAGGAGTGAGCATGCCTATCATCGCAGCGCTCGTTGGCATCATTTTGGGTGCCATCGCCGCCATTGCCTACATGCGCACCGCCAAGCAGGGTAGTCTTCACGAGGCCGACGAAAAAATCCAGTCGGCACACGCACAGGCTGAGTCCCTGATCGGTGATGCTAAGCGTCAGGCCGAGACCCTCAAAAAAGAGGCTCTGCTCGAGGCTAAAGAGGAGATCATCAAGAACAAGCAGGCCGCTGAGGCCGAGGACAAGCAGCGTAAGAACGAGATTCGTACGCTCGAGAACCGCGTGATGCAGCGCGAGGAATCTCTCGATCGCCGCAACGACGCTCTCGACAAGCGCGAGCATCAGCTGTCCAGCCAGGCCGGTCAGGTCGAGAAGCGCTCCCGTGAGCTCGAGGAGCTCTGCGCAAAGCAGACCTCCGAGCTCGAGCGTATCGCCGACCTTACCCGCGAGGACGCGCACAAGGAGCTCCTTGATAAGGTTCGCGGCGAGGTCACCCACGAGGCCGCCACGATCATTCGCGAGTCTGAGCAGCAGGTTCGCGCCGAGTGCCACAAGACCGCCCAGGAGATTCTGTCTCTGGCGATTCAGCGCTGCGCTGCCGATCACACTGCCGAGGTCACCGTTACCTCCGTGCACATTCCCTCTGATGACCTCAAAGGCCGTATCATCGGTCGCGAGGGTCGCAACATCCGGACCTTCGAGCAGGTTTCCGGCGTCAACCTCGTGATCGACGACACGCCCGAGACCGTCGTTCTTTCGAGCTTCGACCCGGTCCGTCGTGAGACCGCCCGCGTCGCCCTCGAGAACCTCATCGCCGACGGCCGCATTCACCCTGCCCGTATCGAGGAGATGTATCACAAGGCCGCCGACCTGGTTCAGCAGCGCGTGCGCGAGGCTGGCGAGCAGGCTGCCTTCGATACCGGCATCCACGATCTGCACCCCGAGATCGTCAAGACCCTTGGTGCCCTGCGCTACCGTACCTCGTTTGGTCAGAACGTGCTTCAGCATTCCCTCGAGGTCTCTGATCTGTGCGGCGTGATGGCTTCCGAGCTTGGCCTGGACGTTGTGACCGCCAAGCGCGCCGGCCTGCTTCATGACCTGGGCAAGGCAATCGACCACGACGTCGAGGGCCCGCATGCCGTCATCGGCGCCGAGCTTGCCCGCCGTTATGGCGAGAAGCCCGTTATCGTCCACGCTATTGAGGCTCACCATGCCGATGTCGACCCCAACACGGTGCTCGATGTCCTGGTGCAGGCCGCCGATGCTGTCTCTGCCTCTCGCCCCGGTGCCCGTCGCGAGTCTGCCGAGAACTACATCAAGCGTCTTGAGAAGCTTGAGGAGATCGCCAACTCCCATGACGGCGTCGAACGTACCTATGCCATGCAGGCCGGTCGCGAGGTCCACGTCATGGTCCAGCCGGACAAGATTTCCGATGCCCAGTCCACGGTTCTGGCTCACGATATCGCCCATCAGATCGAGGAAGAGATGGAGTATCCCGGTCAGGTGCGCGTCGTCGTGATTCGCGAGAGCCGCGCTGTCGATATCGCTAAATAACATGAGCGACGCGAACGAGCTCATCTCATTTATCGCGTCGATGTCGGGGGAGGGCAACCTTCGCGTCGAGGAGAACCTTGGCGAGGGGTATGTCCGCCTCCGCGTTTCGGAGGCCGAGCGGCGCCAGGCTAAGCACGACATTCAGCATGTCGAGGACATCGTCATCGAAATGCTCCGTAATGCTCGCGATGCCGGCGCCGACAAGGTCTATCTCGCCACGACCAAGGAAGATGGCGTCCGCACGCTTGTCTTTCTGGATAACGGTTCTGGCGTTCCGCAGGTATGCAAGAGCGAATCTTTGATGCCCGCGTTACCTCCAAGCTCGAGAGCATGAAGATGGACCGTTGGGGCGTTCACGGTCGTGGCATGGCATTGTTTTCGATTAAGCAGAACGCCGACGAGGCCCGTGTGGTCACGTCCGGCGTCGATCTTGGTTCAGCCTTCAAGGTGAGCGTTGCGGCCGACCGCCTCAGTGAGCGTGCCGATCAGTCCAGCTGGCCCCAGGCCGTCAAGGATGAGGACGGACGTTATGTCTGCGCTCGCGGTCCACATAATATTATTCGCGCTGCTTGTGAGTTTGCGCTCGAGGAGTTGCGTGGTTGCGATGTCTATCTCGGTTCTCCGTCTGAGATTGCCGCGACCCTTTATGCTCAAGCGTCAAGTCGGCTCGATACGTCTCGTCTCCTGTTCATTGATGACGAGAGCGAGCTTCCGGTTGTCGATCGTTTAGGCCTTGCTTCTGATGCCGAGGACTTTATCCGTATTTGTTCGGGTTTGGGTCTTGAGATGTCCGAGCGCACGGCCCATCGCATTTTGGCAGGGCAGATTAAGCCCGTTCGCGGTGTGACCGCGCGTCTGCTGCGCGAGCGTGATTCGTCCTCGCATGCGCCGACTCCTGTCGATCTCGCGAAGGATCGTCGCGGGCTACGTATTGCCAAGGATGACATGGCACAGTTTTCGCGCGCTGTGGAACGCGACTTTAATGACCTTGCCGCCCGGTACTATCTCAACCTTTGCGGCGACCCAAAGATCCGTGTTTCGCGTGATCGAATCACCGTGACCTTTGATCTTGCCAAAGAGGAATAGTGCCTTTACCGAGTCCACTCGGTACGATACAGTTGTTGCAGTTAAAACGTACTTTTAAATGCAGGAGTTTCTTCATGGATTGCCTGAAGGTATCAAGCAAATCATCGCCCGCGTCCGTTGCCGGCGCCATCGCCGGCATGGTCAAGGATGGTGTACCCGTCAACATCCAGTGTGTCGGCGCCGGTGCCGTCAACCAGGCTATTAAGGCCGTTGCTATCGCGCGCGGTTTTTTGATTCCAACCGGTTTGATATTTCCTGCGCGCCCGTGTTCTCCGACATCCTCATTAACGGGGAGTCGCGCACGGCCATCCGCCTTTCTATCTACGTTCACCAGATCAATCGAGCTGCTATGGATAACGTCGTCATGGATGATGTTAAGCCTGTGGCATAGCTTCTGCTTGCCTTGTTTCGCTCCCCATCGTTAGGACTTATGCACATGGACCAGCGTTCCGTACGCGATATTCTTGCCGGTAAAACCTACTTTATCCGCACCTTTGGCTGCCAGATGAATCAGCACGACTCCGAGCGTGTGAGCGGTCTGCTTGATTCGTATGGCTGCCTCATGGCGCTCGATCCCGCGCATGCCGATATCGTTGTCTTCATGACGTGCTGCGTGCGCGAGGCCGCCGATACTCGCCTGTACGGTCAGTGCAATTCCTGCAAAAGCCTGCCGCCTTCGCCTTCGGGCAAGCGCGTGGTTGCCGTTGGCGGTTGCATCGCGCAGCGCGATGGCGAGGGCCTGCTCACCAACGTCGATAACGTCAATGTCATCTTTGGCACGCATTCCATTGCACATGTGGCCGAGCTCATTGCCGAGGCGTTCCTTGATGGTAAGCGTCATATCCGCACCAATGAGCATGAGGATACGGACGCCATGAGCATGCCGTGGCATCGCGAGACCCAGTATCACGCCTGGGTGCCCATCATGACAGGCTGCAATAATTTCTGCACCTATTGCATCGTGCCGTACGTACGCGGTCGCGAAAAGAGCCGCCCCTTCGAGGAGATTGTCGACGAGGTGACCGGTCTGGTGCGCCAGGGCGTGCGTGAGATTACGCTGCTGGGCCAAAACGTTAACTCATATGGTCGCGATCTGTTTGGCAAGCCGCGTTTTGCCGATTTGCTGCGTGCCGTGGGCGATACGGGTGTGGAGCGTATCTTCTTTACGTCTTCGCATCCTAAGGACCTGCTGCCCGAGACCATCGACGCCATGGCCGAGACGCCTGCCGTAATGCCGCAACTGCACCTGGCCGTCCAGTCAGGTTCGACGCGGATCCTCAAAGAGATGAATCGCCGTTATACACGCGAGGACTATCTGGGCCTGGTCGATCGCATTCGCAACCGCATGCCCGATATCGCGCTCTCGACCGACATTATCGTTGGCTTCCCGGGCGAGACTGAAGAAGACTTTGAGCAGACGCTCTCGCTTGCTGAGACGGTCCGCTATGCTCAGGCCTATACCTTCATCTATTCCAAGCGTGCCGGTACCCCGGCCGCCGAGATTGACGATCCTACGCCGCATGAGGTTATTCTCGAGCGTTTCAACCGCCTGGTTAAGGTTATCGAGACCACGGCACACGAGTATAACCAGGGCGAGCTTCATACTGTGGTTCCCGCGCTCATTGAGGGAACGAGTAAAAAGAACGATGCGGTCCTGCTGGGCAAGAGTCCCAAGAATCAGACCGTGCATGCGCTATCCCCGAGGGTTACAGCATCGATCAGCTTGTTGGCAAGATCGTTGATGTTGACGTTGACGTTGCCAAGACCTGGTATTTATCCGGTTCCGTTGTGGGCGAGCCGCGCTAATGGTTTCTTCCGGGGCAGGTCTTTCCGCCGTTGCGATCGTCGGTCCGACGGCGGTTGGTAAGAGTGATGTTGCCGACCGTTTGGCAGCTCGTCTTTCGTCCGAAGTGCTGTCGTGCGATGCGATGCAAATCTATCGCGGCATGGACATCGGTACCGCAAAGATGGCGCCCGATGAGTGCACGGCGCCGCTGCGTCTCGTCGACATTGTAGAGCCGGGTGTGGCATATTCTGCTGCGCTTTATCAGGCTGACGCTCGCGCGCATGTTGAACGTCTCCTTGGTTCGGGTTGCCTGCCGGTTTTTTGCGGAGGTACGGGGCTATATCTCAAGGCAGCCCTCGATGAGATGGACTTTCCCTCGGGTGAACTTGAGGACGATCGCCGTGCGGGCTATCAGGAGCTTGCCGAGCGTATTGGCGAGGAAGAACTGCATGCCCTGCTTGCCGAGCGCGATCCAGAATCGGCTGCTGTTATTCATCCCCATAACGTGCGCCGTGTGATTCGTGCGCTCGAGATGCATGATGATGGTATCTCCTATGCACAGCAAAAAAGTCAGTTTAGTGTTCCGCGCGAGCATTATCATGCCCTATGGTTTGGTCTGACGCGTAATCGCGAGGTGCTCTACGAGCGCATTAATCTGCGCGTCGATCTGATGTTTGAGCAGGGTCTTGTCGATGAGGTCCGCGGTCTTATGGCCCAGGGTCTGGGAGATGCCCTGACGTCGATGCAGGCAATTGGCTATAAAGAGATCATTGATGCTTTCAATGGCGTGATGAGCATGGATGAGGCCCGCGAACTCATTAAGATGCGTTCGCGTCGTTATGCCAAGCGTCAGCTTTCGTGGTTTAAGCGCGATGACCGTATCGTGTGGTTTGATATGGATGAATGTACGATCGATGAGGTCGTTGAGGATATCCTGCATCGTATTGAGGCTGCCTAATGGCCCGTTTCCCCCTTGTTCCCACGGCACCCGAGCCCGAGCGTGCCATTTTAGTTGGTGTTGAGTGGCGCGACAATGCATGGCCGCTCGATCGTTCGCTTGATGAGCTGGAGCGTCTTGCCCACACGGCTGGTGCCCAGTGCGTGGCACGCTTGTCGCAGCGTTTGGTAAAGCCGTATCCAAAATCGTTTATCGGTTCCGGTAAGGTAGAGGAGCTTTGCGGCCTGGTGCATCGCATGGATGCCGATGTCGTTATTTTTGACGACGACCTGACCCCCTCGCAGCAATCCTATTTGGAGAAAGCCGTGGGCGAGCCGGTAAAGATTATCGATCGTACAGCACTGATCCTGGATATCTTTGGCCTACATGCTCAGACGCGTGAGGGACGCCTGCAGGTACAGCTGGCACAGCTTCAATATTTGTTGCCTCGCCTGCGTGGCATGTGGAGCCATCTCGCCAAGGAGCAGACGCGCGGCGGCATCGGCTCACGTTTTGGTCAGGGCGAAAGTCAGCTCGAGGTCGACCGTCGCCTCATTCGTAATAAGATCGCTGCGCTTCGTCGTGAGCTCAAGCAGGTTGAACAGCGTCGCGATGTTCAATCCAAGAACCGCATTGAGTCACCGGCGTTTCGCGTCGCGTTAGCCGGTTATACCAATGCCGGTAAATCGACGTTGCTCAATCGTCTGACCGGCTCTACGGTACTTTCGCAGGACAAGCTGTTTGCTACGCTCGACCCTACGACGCGTTCGTATCGCCTGCCCGGCGGTCGCGGCATGACGATTACCGATACCGTCGGCTTTATTCAAAAGCTGCCGCATGGTCTGGTCGATGCCTTTAAATCGACGCTGTCCGAGGTTTTGGGTGCCGATCTAATTCTCAAAGTCGTAGATGCGTCTGACGAGGACTATGAGCGGCAGCTGGAGGCTGTCGACCGCGTGCTTGATGAGATTGGCGCCGGAGAGCGTTTAACGCTGACCGTATTCAATAAAATCGATCTTCTCGATAGCGTTGATCGATTGAGTTTCCGTCGTCGCTATCCGGAGGCCGTTCTGTTCTCGGCCCAAACGGGCGAGGGGCTCGACGATCTCGTCGATCGCATTGCTCGCGAGGCAGCTGCCACCGATGTGTTGCTCTCCGCTGATATCCCGTATCGCGAGGGCGCTCTCATCACGCTGGTGCATGAGCAGGGAGCCCTTCTGCATGAGGATTATCTCGAGGACGGCGTTCGCATTGTGGCGAAGTTGCCGGCTCGTATTGCACCGCGGCTCGAGCGTTATCGCACCGAGTAGACGAGCTCCAAAATGCCCAGAATGATGGCTGATGCAGCAGATAAAAGGGGAGAGCGTGACGTCCAAGGCTGGCGAGCGCCGGCAGGGGGTTGGCGTAGGTCCAGCTAGGGACGGTCTTATCGATACTCTGCGCTATGTGTGCGGCGAAGTATCCTGCAAGATACATAAAGATAAACGGGATGATGGGGTAGTAATCACCTGAGACAAACCCAGGGCTCGGAAATCCCAGCCACGCCAGGTAGGGGACAGGGTAGATCGTTTTGGGGATGCTCCAGGTGATGGCGAACAACACAAGGCATAGGGCATGCCCCATCTTGCCGTTATCTTCTTAAGGACGGGATCGGTCAACGCCACGATGCCGGTGCATGCGGCCATGCAGTAGATGATGCCAAAATTAACCGAATCGTCGACTGAGACAAGTGTTGTTGCCAACCAGACAACGAGTGCTGCTAAGGCGTATTTAGCGGCACGATTGATATTGTTGCGCGAAAGGGTGCACATCCAACCCGCGATAAACAAAAATACCCAGCTGATGCTGGCGCGCCAGATGTCTTGAAAGACTGACTGGGTAAACCAGGGCATATCCCAGCCGTACAGGTAGGCGAGATCATAGCAAGCGTGAAAACCTGCCATAGAAATCATCGTAAACCCGCGGACGGTATCAAAGATGGTTATGCGTTTTTGCATTACGAGAACCGGCGCATCAAGCCGACGACTTTGCCCAGGATAACGGGATTCGTTGCATAGATAGGTTCCATGGTGTCGTTCTCGGGCTGCAGGCGTACGCGTCCCTGCTCCTTGTAGAACGTCTTGACGGTCGCTGAACCATCAATCATGGCCACGACAATTTCGCCGTTCATGGCACTCTTTTGTTCACGGACGATGATGTAATCGCCATTGAAGATGCCGACATTGATCATTGAGCTCCCATGTACCTCAAGGATAAAGGAACCCTGATCGGTGGCGATTTCGGTCGGGATAGTAAAAGTGTCTTCGATATTCTGCTCGGCCAGAATGGGGATCCCAGCCGCGACGCGACCAACGAGCGGTAGCGAGACCGTCCCGCGAGGTGCGGTGGGCTCGTCAGATTTAGAAATTGAGACAGAGGAACCGTCTTCGTTAAAGAGTTCCAGGGCACGCGGTTTGGTGGCATCGCGCTTGAGTAGCCCGCGCGCCTCCAGGGCAGAGAGATGAGCGTGCACGGTGCTGGGGGAGGAAAGGCCCACGGCAGAAGCCATCTCGCGCACGCTGGGCGGATAACCCTTCTCCTGCTGATATTCCTTGATGAAGTCGTAAATTTGCTGCTGACGCTTGGTAATTTTGCGAGCCATCAGGGCATCCTCTCTACCCATGTCAAACAAATGTTCGAATTTTGCTTGACAGGAACAACTGTTCGAAGATAATAATAACCGAACATTCGTTCTCGCGCTAGACATTTTTGTCCGCGCGGCTTGATAAAACTGTTCTCAGTAAAACACGCGAGAGGAGAACATGATGAACGCAACGAATATGGTCCAGGGAAACCTCGCCCTTAAGCTCGAGACGCCTGCAGAACCCACTTTTACGGTTGTTCAGGGTGGCCGCTCCGGCATTCAACCTTTGACCGTAAAGCCTGCTCGCAATCAGCAGGCTGTAGTCGCGCCGGCCCGCGTTGCCCTGAAGGTTCCGACGATTGTCGCCGTCGCCGTTGCGCTTACGCTCTTCTTTGTCCTCGCTACTTCGGTCTTTAGCGCTCGTCACGCCGCGTATGCCGAGTCCGTTTCCAACATTACTTACGAGACCATTCGCGTTCAAACTGGCGATTCTCTTTGGTCGCTTGCCGAGGAATATCCAATCGAAGGCCTTTCCACGCAAGAGACTTCCGACATGATCCGTAACGTCAATCATCTGGAGCATGGTTCGCTCGCCGCCGGTGCGCATCTTAAGGTTCCTGCTCGTTCGTAATCATTATCGCGCTGCGCATGGTACCCTTGTTATCGTTTAAGAGGAGGTACCATGCGCTGTCCCAAATGCGGCAAGGCACATACCCGCGTCGTTGATTCCCGTATGCAGGAGTCAAATAACACCATTAAGCGCCGTCGCGAATGTTGCTCGTGTAACTACCGCTTTACAACGTTTGAGCGATGCGAGGACCTATCGAGGTCATTAAGTCAGATGGAACCAAGCAGCGGTTCGATCGCAATAAGCTTCTTGTCGGCTTGATGCGCGCCACCATCAAACGCGATATCGACACTAAGAAGCTCAATGAGATTATCGACGACATCGAGGTCGAGCTGCGCTCTCGCACACTGACGGCCGTCACGTCCCATGAGTTGGGTGACATGGTGCTCAAGCGCTTGGCCAAGATTGACAAGGTGGCGTACATCCGCTTTGCCTCGGTCTACCGCGATTTCAAAGACGTCGATGAGTTTCTGCAAGAGCTCGACAAGCTAAGGTGATTCCATGTCCAACATTACCGTCAACATAAAGCGTCTCGACCCCACCCTCGAGCTTCCCAAATACGCCCATCCCACCGATGCCGGCTTTGATCTACGCTCCAACGAAGACTGCGTCCTGAAGCCCTTCGAACGCCGTCTGGTCTCTACGGGGCTGGCCATCGCCCTGCCCGATGCTACGCCGGCTTCGTCCAGCCCCGCAGCGGCTTGGCCATCAAGCAGGGCCTGTCTATAGTCAATACGCCGGGCCTCATCGACGCCACTACCGAGGGGAACTCAAGGTTATCCTCATCAACCTGGATCCCACCAACGACATCCAAATCAACAAAGGCGACCGCATAGCCCAACTCGTCATCCAAGAAGTCCCCACGGTCAACCTCATAGAAGTAGAAGAACTAGACGAAACCGACCGAGGAGCCGGCGGTTTCGGTTCTAGCGGCGTATCCTAGTCGTTTACGTACTGTCCGCTGACCGGCCCGACCCGCCTATATATCATCCCATGCTCAAACATTCTCGCTTCGCTGCGAAACTGCGCGTGGGACGATATATAGGCGGGTCGGGCCGGTCAGCTGCGTTTACGCACTACCAGCTGCCCCGGATCCTCATATTAGAAGCTGTAAAGGTGAACCAAAGTAATTAATTGCAGTTAGCAGATGCGACAAAGGGATTGCTCCTTTGTCGCATCTGCATATCAGAAAGATTGATTATTGTTTTCAAGCGAGTAGACGCCCGCCCACCTCTCACGCATATCGTTCCACGCGCAGTTTCGCAGCGAGCGAAGCGAAGCGAGAATGTTTGAGCATGGAATGATATGCGTGAGAGGTGGGCGGGAGGGATGCGAGCGCCCCGCGAGAATGTTTGAGCACGGGATGATATATAGGGGCCTCCCGCAGGTAAGCGGACATAAAGACGCTAGCGGATATGCGCGGGTTTTCCGCCCCAGTAGAAGCGGCAGAAGGCTCGTTTGCGCTTTTGGGGTTTGCCTACGAGCTCCATGGCGGCGATGGCTATGTCTTCGGCTGCGTGGGGGCGGCGTAGTACTTCGCCGTTGATGAGCAGTGCCTTGAGCGACTCAGGATGATCGTGGAGATGACGCAACGTCACGATGAGCTCTCGTGCGGTGGTGACATGCATGCTGGCGCCCATGCCGGTGAGCATGGTGGTGTTGGCCTTTTCCTGACCATAGGACTTGCCCAGCAGGATCATCGGCAGATGTGCGCATAGGCACTCGGTGACGGTGAGTCCGCCCGATTTGAGAATTGCCAGGTCGCAGCCGTGCATGAGGGCCGCCATGTCGTCCACGTAGTCCAGCACCGTAACGTTTTCGAGCTTCATGGCGTCGAAGAGCGTCTTGAGGCGGGCGGCGTATTCCTTATCCTTGCCCGGCAAAAAGACAAAGTGCATGTCTTCGAAGCTGCGTAGGAAGGGGAGGGTGCGGTCCATCTCCGCGCGAAAGCGAACGTACGGTTGAGGCAAGCTGGCACCGGCCATTACCAGCACGACGGTCTTGTCGGTGGGGAGGTTGAACTTAGCTAGCTCTTCCTCGCGATCGTAATCCGTGTCGAATCCGGCGCGAATGGGAATGCCGGTAATGCGAATCTTTGTTTCGAGCACCTTGCGCGGACGCAGCGTTTCAGCCATAAATTCGTTGGCAACACAGAATAAATCGGTGTTCTTGTGGGGCCACCATCCTCGACTTCGTAGTCGGTCGGTACGCAGATGACCGGATAATCGATACCCGTAATTACGCGGGCGCCCACGGCAACATTGGCTGCCGTGATGTGCGTTGCAACCACGGCTATGGGCCTGCGGCTACGAATATATTCGTTGAAGGCGGGGAACATAATTCGCGACCATGCCGTTCCGCCACCCCAGAGAAGATGTCCCGTAAGCGTATATCGCCAGGTCAGGTCGTAAATGGGGCGCGTGGCTCCCGTAAAAGAAGCCGCGGTCTTATTGCCGTCGAATTTAATACGTCCAAAATCAAGGATATCGAGCACTTCAATCTCAATATCCTCGGGGATGCCATTGGTGCCGCGGATGAGGTCGAATGCCTGCGCAATCGCATTTGCGGCGGCCTTGTGGCCCGAGCCAACGGAGGCATGCACGATGGTCACGAGAGGTTTTTGCTGAGCCAGGAGCGTGGTTTGCTCCGATTGGGGAGTGCTGTGCGTGAGCAGGGGAGCGTCGTCGCTCATCTGCGTCTGATCCATCGATAACTCCCCTTCGACGTTGTAACACGGATTTATCATTGTAGTGCATGAGTGTCACGTTCACGTAAATTTGGGTATGAGCGCAAAGAACGACAACGTTTCGACGAAAGGACGCTTCATGACTACCGATAAGCCGATCGACGTTGCGATTATCGGTGGCGGCCCCGCGGGCTATGCTGCCGCCATTTATGCTGCGCGTGCCAACCTGACGACGACTGTGATTGAGCAGGGCATGTCGGGAGGGCAGATCGCCACAACCAATGAGGTCGAGAACTATCCGGGTTTCCCGCTCCTGAGTGGCGCCGAACTCGGCGAGCGTTTTCAGCAGCATGCAGAGGGCCTGGGAGCACAGGTTACATGGAGCATGGTTACGGGTATCGATTACGATGCCGATGCAGCGTTGTTTACGGTGCATCACTATATGGGCGATACGCTGGCCTCGAGCGTTATCGCTTGCATGGGTGCCACGCCGCGTCCGGCAGGTTTCGCAGGCGAGGATACGTATCGCGGTCGTGGCGTTTCATATTGCGCAACATGTGACGGCATGTTTTTCCGCGGCAAGCAGGTTTTTGTAATCGGTGGTGGCAATTCGGCATGCGAAGAGGCTCTGTTCCTGTCCGACATTGCCAACAGTGTGACCATCGTGCTGCGCCGCGACCAGTTCCGTGCGCCCGATGGTGTTGTTCAGAAAGTACTCGCAAAGGACAATATTACAGTTAGGTACCAAACTAGTATTGTGGAGCTATCGGGCGAAGCCATGCCAACGACGATTACCTTTAAGGACAATGCATCCGGCGAGACTCATACCGAGTCATTTGAGCCCGGCTCGTTTGGCATCTTTGTCTTTACCGGAACGCAGCCCCATACCGAGCTTGTTGAGCATCTAGTCGATCTGGCGCCTGATGGCGGCATTGTCACCGACGATTCGATGGCCACCCGTACACCTGGTCTATTTGCCGCTGGCGACATCCGTTCCAAGCGCTTACGCCAGGTTGTGACCGCCGTTTCTGATGGAGCCATAGCGGCAACGAGCGCATACGCGTTTCTCCGTGGATAAGTACGATAATATATCTTATGTAAGGTTGCTATCTTTACACAAAGTGGTTGGACGATGCATCAATGTGTTGTCCAACCACTTTTACTTGCCGGCTATGTGGTATGCAAAACTAGATAACCTAGAATACAATATAGTAAATGAACGGAGGACCTTTATGAACCACGTTAAACACGTTATTCCGATGTCCGATTCGTCGGTCAGTATTAAGCCTGAGGATATTCAGCCCACGGTGCTGCCCGATGCATTTATTCAGTCCGAAATCGTGTGCAAACTCAATACGTTGAGTCTGTCGCGCTATGACCAGTTGCCCAATGTGACGCTCTATCGCGACCAGGTTATTGAGTATGTTGCGCTGTGGATGGAGCCGCTGTCCATTTGCGTTGAGCAGCCCGTCATTACGCCATCGATGATCAACAACTACGTGAAGGTCGGCCTGGTGCCTGCTCCGGTTAAAAAGCAATATGGCCGCGAGCAGATTGCCCGCCTGATCGCTATCTGCCTCTTTAAGCAGGTGTTACCTATTGCTGCGGTGCAGGCACTCTTTAACATTCAGCGTTTGAGCTACGATGCCCCGACGGCCTCGATTATGTGGTCGATCAGCTCGAGGCATCGATTCGTTCGGCGTTTTCCGTCGAGCAGACGCCGGTTCCCGATACGGCGCATCAGGTAACGCGTGAGTCGCTGCTTGTGCGCAGTGCGGTTTCATCCTTCGTTTCGAAGGCGTACCTGATGAGCTATCTAAAGTTTAATGGGTTTAATAGCTAGCCAACGTATATAACGGGCGGAGCAAAGGGCCATCTGTCACTTTGTCCCGCCCGTATTTTTGCTTGGTTGGACGTTATTGGCCCGAAGCCACGCCCATGCCGTAGCCGATAATGAGCCCATGCATTTCGGCATAGTATGAATCTAGCCCGTTACAGGGCATGATGATAGTCTTGGAGCTTGGCCAGCGCTCCACAATGCGGCTGGCAAGTGCTTGGCGCCCGCCTCATTCTCGACATGGTCGATAACGACCTCGCCGCCGGTAAAGCCTTCGGCCTCCATGGTGTCGACAATCTTGGTGAGCATCTTCTTTTCGCCGCGGGTGTGCCCAACGAGTTCAATTTTGCCCGCTTCGCTCGCCGTGCCCAAAATGCGGATATTGAGCTTGTTAGCAATAACGCCGGCCGCCTTAGGGATACGTCCGGCCTTCGCAAGGTTTTCGTAGTTGCACAAACTAAAGAGGATCTTGCTGTTCTGCTCCAAGCTATCGAAGTAAGCGCAGGCGTCCTCAAAGGAGGCATCCGGGTTGCTCGTAAGATAGCGGTCGAACAGCAAGAAGATCAGATCCATTTTGCCACCTGCGGCTCGCGAGTTAACCAAATGAATCTGACGGTTGGGCTCTTCGGCAAGCACCATGTCACGCGCGGTGGCCGCGGCATTGTAGCTTCCCGAGACGCCCTCGGAGATGGGCATGCAAATCGTCTTGTCAGCGAGCTTAAAGAGCTCAGCCCACTCCCCTACGCTTGGGCAGGCGCTCGATGATGCGCCGGCTTCCGATTGAATGGCAACATTAAGCTCGTGAACATCGAGCGAGAGGTCGTCAACGAATTCACGCTCCCCCACTCGGATCTTAAGGGGTGCAAATGCAAAGGTGGTATGAGGTGCGGTTGGTTGCCAATCGCGAAGATTGCAGCTCGAATCGGAGATAAGTGCCCAGCTCATTGAGGGTCCTTTCTAATTGTTCCCCAACAATTATAGCCATCTTTTTGATTGATTGGATGGCTATCTAGTTTTGAATACTAGATAGCCATCCTGATTTTATGGCAAACGGTAGGGGTAAAAAGAATGGGCCTCGTGACTCAAGATCGCGAGGCCCATGTTCGTTCGCTGTAGTAATAAATTAGTAGCGTACGAAGATGTAGTTGTTGTTCATACCGGCTGCGACGGAACTGATGATGACGCCCGTTTTGTAGTCGGAAGCATGGATCATCTGACCATTACCGATATAGATGCCGGTATGGTAGGAGTTAACCACAACATCGCCGGGTTGCGGATCGGACACACGGGTCCAACCCATGAAGTCGACCGTGGTGCCCAGACGGCAGTAGCGTCCCGTGAGGCAATAGCTTACAAAACCGGAGCAGTCAAAGCTGTTCGGCCCAATGCCACCCCAAGAGTAAGCGTATCCGAGCTTGCTATAGGCACGCGAAACAACGGAACCGCCGTCAACGGACTGGCTCGGTGCGGAAGGCGTCGGAGCCGGAGCCGGAGCCGGAGCGGGCGTCGGGGGCTGCGGAGTGGGAGCGGGCGCGGGCGTGTTTCCGCCGCCGTCGTTGGTCGTACCGCCACCCTTGTTGGTGTTCTCGCTCGTACCGGCGGTGTCGTTGCTCACCGTGGCCTTCTCGGCGGTGCTAGCGTTGATGCCGGCCTGCAGCGCGGCATTGGCCTCGGCCTCGGCGGCAAGCTCGGCCTGCAGCTGCGAATCCAGGGAATTTACGACGTTCTGGGCTTCAGCCTGCTGGGCGTTAAGCTCGTCGACCTTCTTTTGCGTGGTGGCGACGTTCTTCTCCTGCTCGGCCTGCTTATCGGTGAGCTGCTGCTTAAGCTCCTTGACCTCTTGAATGGTCTGAGCCTGCTTATCGGAAACTTTGCCGTAATAGAACAGACGGTTGAGCATATCGCTCAGATCATCGACACCCGTCAAAACCTGAAGCAGGCTCAGACCGCCGGTTTTGTACTCGCCGGCGACATAGGTCGAGAGCTTGGCCTGACCATCGGCGATCTCCTGCTGCTTTTGCGTGATCTCGCCGGCAGTCTGATCGAGCGCCTGCGTCTGCGTGGCGAGCTCATCGTAAATCTGCTGGGTTTGGGTGCCGATCTGCTCGAGTTTCGTACGAGCAGCGGCAAGGTCGGATGCGGTATCGGCGTAGGCAGGAGCCGCGAGGCCCAAGCCCAAAACACAAGCGAGGGTTGCCGTAGCAGCGCAGCGTGCCATGTTTTTGTGCGTGTTTGCTGTGCGCATGTAGCTTCCTTTCCAGTAACTAAGGGTAACGGCTAGTTTACCGTCACCAGGCTAAAGAGCTCCACATCGTCATCAGACGGCATGAGCTTCTCGCGCGGGTTGAGAAACGCAAGCTCAAGTATACAACCGTAACCGATAAGCTTTGCGCCCATATCTCGCACCAGTTTACCTGTTGCCTCGACGGTTCCGCCCGTCGCGACCAAGTCGTCCAGAATCAACACGGTATCTTTAGAGCTGATAGCGTCGGCATGGATCTCAATTGAATCGGTGCCGTACTCGAGCTCGTAGCTCTGGCTTACGGTCTCGCGCGGCAGCTTGCCCGGTTTACGTGCGGGAACAAAGCCGGCGCCAAGGGCTACAGCCACCGGTACGCCAACCATAAAGCCGCGAGCCTCGGGACCCACGACCTTGGTGATTCCCATGCCGGCAAAGTGCTCGGCGAGGGTATCGGTCATGGCTTTGAGCGCCTCGGGATTGCCAAAGAGCGGCGTGATGTCTTTAAAGATGACTCCGGGCTCGGGATAGTCGGGGATGTCGACGATTTGAGATTCGAAGTCGTACATTGCATGACCTTTCAATGGGTTGCCGGATAAGCGGCAGCGGTTATTTGCCCGCCGTGGCGGTGCCGGAGTGCGAAGGGGCGACGACCTTGAGCGGCTTTACGAGAGAATCCTCGTGCGAAGCCGGCATGGCTATCTCTTCGTTTTTGGCTTTGGTGGACTCGGAGCGAGTGATTTCCTCATCGAGTGCATCGATGTCGGCGTCCTCGACCACGGCATTGAGCGACTCAAAAACGCGGTTCTTGAGCAGCGCAGTGTGCACACCCTCGGTCAGGTCGTGAAGCTTCTTAAACGCACGCTCAAGCTTGGCGTCGCGCTCGTCATCGGAGGTATCCATTCCGAGCATGCTCACGAGCACCTGCTCAAACATCGAGGACTCGCGGTTGGCGGAAGACACGTACTGACGCAGGTTGCGGGGCTCGATATGGAAGCGTGACAGCTCGGAGCAGTAGCGGATGATTGGAAAATCGCGACCATCGACGAGCTCACGATTCTGCGGACTCTTGATGATGCGAATGAGGTCGTTCTCGGCGAGCGAGCGTATAAACGAAATCTCGACGCCCAGCATATCGGGAATGGTCTCAATGGGATGCAGCTTTTGCTTAGTCTCCTTGGGCTCCGTCTTGAGCGGAACATCGGACAGCAAGCCCACCTCGTAAGCGAGCGTTGACAGGTCCGTGGCGTTTTCCAAGCGCTGTTTAATCACGTTGAGCGGCATGTAGCGGGTCTTCTGCAAATGCAGGATGACCTCCAGGCGATCAACGTCCTCCTTAGAGTACTGACGGTATCCCTTAGGCGTACGATGAGGGGTAATGAGCCCTCATCCTCTAGAAATCTAATTTTTGAGTTCGAAAGATCGGGGTATGCGCCTCGAAGTAGGTTGACGACTTGGCCGATACTCAGATAGTTGCGTTCGGCCATGCCCTACTCACCGGTTTCGATGCGCTCCGGCGTGCTCTCGTGGTAGATGAGCGTAAACGTACCGATCTGAACGGAAGAGCCGTCGTGCAGCGGAGCGGCGTTGACAATGGCACCGTCGACCCAGGTGCCATTGAGCGAGCCCAGATCCTCAATACGGGCGCCCAGGCCCTCACGAATAATGCGTGCGTGGCTGCGCGAGACAGTCATGTCGTTGAGGAAGATGCCATTCGCGGGATCGCGGCCGATGGTGGTCACGTCGTCCTCGAGTTCAAAGGCGGCACCAGTCTGCGGACCCTTGACGATGGACAGAACGGGGGCGGTGATGCGCACGTTGGCCATGAGGTCGGGAACGGTGACGTCGCTTGAAGGCACGCGGAATACGCAGGTAGCGTCAGCAGTCTTATCATTCTGAGGCATATTGTTAACCATGTTGTCCATGACAACCCCTAACTTATCGCGGACGTGCCGCAAATAATGAACCGTACGTAATCATACCCCAACGAATCAGTCTTCGATTTCGGGGTTCAGAAAGTCGATGTCCTCGTCCTCGGGATGCGCGAGAGCTTGTTTAATGGCCGCTCCGCCCTTAATGGAGTAGATGACAGCGGTGAGCATGGAGAAGATCACACCGCCATACACAAAGAAGATGCCGAGGGGCACCGAGCTTCCGTTAAGACCTGGGAAGGCCGTAAGGGTTGAAGGTAAAAGGTGCAGGCCGTCAACAACGGGGAACCCGAGCAGCATGAGCGAGAAGCCGGTCATGAGCAGTGCAGTGGCAATCTTACCGGGAAAGACGACATCGATGGGGCGACGGTGATAATGACGCACGATAAGCGTGCCGATGCCCAGATAGATGTCGCGGCCAATAATGAGCACGCAGACCCAGATGGGCAGCTCTCCGCGGACTACCAGCCCAAGTACGCCGGTGAACAGCAGCGCACGGTCACAAATGGGATCCATGACCTTGCCGAGCCACGAGACCGTCTTAGTCATGCGGGCGATCTGACCGTCCATCCAGTCGGTGGAGGCGGCAACGGCGTAGATAACAATGGCGATGACGCGGTTGTTATCCGTCACAAACAGGTACAGAAATACCAGGGTGAGGATCAGGCGCGTAAAGGTGATGAAATTGGAGATCGTAAAGATCTTATTCGACGGGTAATCGGAAGTGCCGATAAGCTCCTTTTTGATCTTCTTTTTGATGCCCACAGGACTCCCCCGCTGGTTAACGACAAAACTTTCGATACTATACCCGTTCCGGCGATGTCTATCCAGCGTAAGCATAGAGAGTCCAGACATGTGGAGGGCGCTTTTGGGCGGCGGGGATTTTCGCATTCGTGTACATCAGTCTCCAAACATGTCGAAAAATGTCGTTTTTGGAGGTTGACGTACACGTTTTGATTCGGTGATTACATCGATCGGGAAAGTTGTTGCTTTAGGCAAATTAATCATGATGTGCGGGTCGAGAAGGGTTGGCGCCAAAAGAACCCAACGGCCGTTACGGCTTCGTTAAAAAACGCGCCCCACCATGGATGGTGAACCCGAAAGGTGAGGCGCGCGGGCACGGCGACTCGGCCCGCGCGCCCGGAAGAGAAAGGACGAACCATGGGTTACATGCTCGAGACGCGCGGGCTCACCAAGCGCTTCGGCCGCGGCGACCAGGC
>JAQEDL010000100.1:0-765 GCA_027669365.1 Coriobacteriaceae bacterium AM49-12
TTAAAGGCTTTAGCCTGTGCGGGGCGCGCAGCGCGCCGCATCAGAAACCACCCGCTATGCGGGTGGGGACAACCGGCTTTACAAAGCCGCCCCCTCGCCGGACACTTGCGATTGTTCAGGCCGCAAGGAATCCGAGTCGAGAGGGCGGTGGTGGCGTATGGCCCAGAAGGCCTACAGCCTGTCGCACACGAAGTGGATGTGCAAGTACCACGTCGTGTTCACGCCGAAGTATAGGCGCAAAGTCATCTACAACCAAATAAGGTCCGACCTTGGGGAGATCTTCAGGAAGCTCTGCCAGTACAAGGGGATAGAGATCATCGAGGGGCACCTGATGCCCGACCACGTCCACATGCTGCTGGCGATACCGCCGAAGTACAGCGTGTCGAGCGTGATGGGCTACCTGAAGGGGAAGAGCTCGCTGATGGTATTCGACAGGCACGCGAACATGAAGTACAAGTTCGGCAACAGGAAGTTCTGGGCCGAGGGCTACTACGTTTCCACCGTCGGCCTGAACGAGGCGACGATCGCGAAGTACATCCGGGAGCAGGAGAAGGCCGACATCGCGCTCGACCGGCTGAGCGTCAAGGAGTACGAGGACCCTTCGATAGGGGGCCGGGGCGCAAATAGCGCCGGTTGACCGGCCCGTCACGGGTCAACCTGCAGTGCGGCCCGAACCCCGTGAGGGCCGGCGCCTTTAGACGCGTGCCGGAAATCCAAGGGTTATACCCTAAGAGCAAACCACCCTTTTAGGGGTGGTTTTGATTG
>JAQEDL010000101.1:0-741 GCA_027669365.1 Coriobacteriaceae bacterium AM49-12
CCGGTCCCGTTCCGAACCCGGAAGCTAAGCCCCATCGCGCCGAGAGTACTGCGGGGCCAGCCCGTGGGAGGCCAGGGCGCCGCTGACCGGTGGACGGCACCGAGCCGTCTGATGACTTGAAGAAGGGGGAGGCCTCGCGGCTCCCCCTTTTTTGCGTTATATAAACCGACATTTGCCCTATCTGTTTTAGGTGTGTTCGGATTGGCTTTAGTCGAGGGCATCGTAGTCGTTCGCGGTGAGGCAGAGCCGATCTTTTTACTCATGTCGCTTTCTGGTGGCGCTCAGTCGGCTCCAGAGTTCTGTCGCCACGTATATCCGGACGGATCTTTTGCTCCTTATTTCCAGTACATTAATTAAGGGGCATTGTTTTAATCAAATACACTCCGCCAGTGGGGACTCTATCTAATTAGTGATAGAGCCCCCACTGGCGTTTATATAGGTTTGTTAACGTTGTCCTTCAATTTATTACGGGCTAACTAGCGGAGATCGATGAGGGTATAAAGATACTATGCCTACAGTGGACAGCAAGATTCCCGAGGTCATACGGTCTGTCCAAGTTTTATGACCATACGCGTGACTCTGAGCATCTCGGAGCCCAGTTAGTTGATTTGTGAACAAAATATGGAGTGCGCGATTCCCGCCCCCGGCGCCCTCCGGTCTGGCAATATATCTCCTTGCCGCGCGGCCCGGTGAGACCGGATCAGCCGCACAGCGTGCACCTTGAGAACCGGATACTGCGAG
>JAQEDL010000102.1:0-707 GCA_027669365.1 Coriobacteriaceae bacterium AM49-12
AATCAGAACCACCCTTAAAAAGGGTGGTTTGCTCTTAGGGTATAACCCACGGGCCCCGGGCTCGCGTCTAAAGGCGCGGGCCCGGACTTCGTCCAGGCCTAGTGCATCTTGACCCGTGGCGCGCGGTCGAACCGGCAGCATCACCCCCTCTTGAAGGGGTCCTCGTACTCCTTCACGCTCAGCTTGTCCAGTGCGATGTCGTGGGACTCCTGCTCCCTGATGTACTTGGCGATCGTCGCCTCGTTCAGGCCGACGGTGGACACGTAGTAGCCCTCCGCCCAGAACTTCCTGTTGCCGAACTTGTACTTGAGGTTGGCGTGCCTGTCGAATATCATCAGCGAGCTCTTCCCCTTCAGGTAGCCCATGACGCTCGCGACGCTGTACTTCGGCGGGATCGCCAGCAGCACGTGCACGTGGTCGGGCATCAGGTGCCCCTCGATTATCTCGATCCCCTTGTACTCGCACAGCTTCCTGAGGATCTCCCCTATGTCGCTCCTGATTTGGTTGTAGATCACTTTGCGCCTATACTTCGGCGTGAACACGATGTGGTACTTGCACATCCACTTCGTGTGGGAAAGGCTGTAGGCCTTCTGGGCCATGGCGACCACCCCTTCGACTCGAATTCTTGACGGCCTGAACAATCGTCAATATCGGTCGGAGGGGTGGCTTTGTAAAGCCGTTTGTCTCCACCCGCGTAGCGGGTGGTT
>JAQEDL010000103.1:0-666 GCA_027669365.1 Coriobacteriaceae bacterium AM49-12
CGGGGAGGACAACCCGGGGAACTGAAACATCTAAGTACCCGGAGGAGAGGAAATCAATCTCGAGACTCCCCGAGTAGCGGCGAGCGAAAGGGGACCGATGGCCAAACCGTCGAGCGGGCATACCCGGCAGGGGTTCCGCCGACGGGGTTGCAGGGCCGCGCATCCGGGGGCTGCCGCCCCCGGGCGCAGGTCCGGCTGGGGAGCGGAACGGCATGGGAGGCCGGCCGCAGCGGGTGACAGCCCCGTACGCGAACCCAGACCGGACGGCGCGACGCGGTCCCTGAGTAGGGCCGGGCACGTGAAACCCGGTCCGAACCTGGGTGGACCACCATCCAAGCCTGAGTACTACCCTGTGACCGATAGCGCACCAGTACCGTGAGGGAAAGGTGAAAAGCACCCCGGGAGGGGAGTGAAACAGTACCTGAAACCGTGCGCCCACGAGCAGTCGGAGCACCTATATGGTGTGACGGCGTGCCTTTTGTAGAATGAGCCAGCGAGTCGCTGGCGCGGGGCGAGGTTAACCGAAAGGGAGCCGGAGCGAAAGCGAGCCTTAACAGGGCGACTTGAGTCCCGCGCCGCGGACGCGAAGCCGGGTGAGCTATCCGTGGGCAGGCTGAAGCGGGGGTAAGACCCCGTGGAGGGCCGAACGCACGTCGGTTGAAAACG
>JAQEDL010000104.1:0-597 GCA_027669365.1 Coriobacteriaceae bacterium AM49-12
GGCATCGCCATGCCCCACGCTCAGGCAGATGGCAATGTGAGTGAAGCGGGGATCTGTATCGTCACGCTTGACCCTGCCATTGCGTTTGGACACGAGGATTTCGATCCGGTTCACGTGCTCGTGGGTATTTGCGCACCCGACCCCAAGGCTCATCTTGGCTGCTTGGCGGAGCTTTCGCAGATGTTCGAGGACGAGGACTGCGTTGCCAAGCTCAGCGCATGCGATACGCCCGAGCAGGTTTTGGAGACCATGCGTTCATTCTTTTAGGCCTTAATGGCACGGCGATGCGTCGCCGCTTTTGGATAGACGGAAAACCGTCACGTGTAGGAGAGGAAGGTTGCCATGCATATCATCACCGTATGCGGAAACGGCATCGGGTCCAGCCTGATGCTCGCTGGCAAAGTCGAGGAGCTTTGCGAGGAGGAGGGCATCAAGGCCGACGTTGAGTCTATGGACCTGAACGGTGCTTCTTCCGCAAATCCGGATCTGTTCATCACCGTTAAAGAACTCGCCCCCGAGCTCCACGGCAACGTTGTGATCGTTCGCAGCTATGTGAACAAGAAGAAGATCCGCGAAGACGCCCTCGAGGCAATCAAG
>JAQEDL010000105.1:0-586 GCA_027669365.1 Coriobacteriaceae bacterium AM49-12
GGCGGCCAAGGCGCATACAGCGCAATCAAAAAGTGCTGGCCGACTACGAAAATTCAACGCTGCCTCGTCCACGCCCAACGCGTGGTCCGCCGCTACACCACCACCAACCACGCACCGATGCCGGGCGCACCATCTACCGACTTGCGCTGAAACTGACCCGGATCACCACACTGGATGAAGCCGCCGCGTGGGGTGTGCAACTGCACGAGTTTTCAACGATCTACCGGGAATGGATGAACGAGAAAACCATGATCAAAGACCCCAAAACAGGTGCATGGACCCGCGTGTGGACCCACCACAACGTGCGCAAGGCCTACAACAGCCTCAACCATCTTTGGCGGTCCGAGATGCTGTTTGTCTACCTCAACCCGCCAGCAGGAGTCCTTGCGCCCGAGCGGATCAAATCCACCACCAACAGCTTAGAAGGCGGCATCAACGCCCAGCTCAAACTGCTCGCCAGAACCCACCGCGGCAGATCAGGCGAACGACAACGCCGCATGCTGGATTGGTGGCTCTACTTAAAAACGGAACTGCCTGACGATCCAGTACGAATCGCCAGGCAGTCCGACTGGGGCCAGGGCCAACT
>JAQEDL010000106.1:0-580 GCA_027669365.1 Coriobacteriaceae bacterium AM49-12
TCTGCACGAAGGAGATCGTCTCCTGGTCGGTGTCGACGAGCCCGGACATGGCCCAGCAGGAGGAGGTGCTCAGGCGCCTGTTCGCGAGAATGCCGGCCGGGGCCTCGCCGATCGTCCACAGCGACATGGGCTGGCAGTACCAGCACCCTAGGTGGACCGGCGAGCTCAGGAGGCACGGCGCCAGGCAGAGCATGTCGAGAAAGGGCAACTGCCTAGACAACGGGGCGACGGAGCAGGTGTTCGGGCATCTCAAGGACGAATTCTTCAGGGGCGTCGAGTGGGCCGACTTCGAGTCCTTCAAGAGGGACCTCGACGCCTACGTCGTGCATTGGAACACGAGGCGTCGCCAAGTGGCGCTCGGCGGCTCACCCCGGTGGAGTTTCGGAAACGGCTATTGAAAGCGTCCTAGTGTTCGCTTCTAATAAAGAAGGCCAAGATTCGGGACGCAGTTCACTTGCACCTATAAAAAGAAAAGGGCCGCGCACCCAAATGGATGCACGGCCCTCATGCCATGAATGCGAGTGATTCCGCGGCGAGCTATTTACTCAGCAGCTCGGTGGTCTCGGCCTCGGCAGCGGCC
>JAQEDL010000107.1:0-579 GCA_027669365.1 Coriobacteriaceae bacterium AM49-12
TCTGCACGAAGGAGATCGTCTCCTGGTCGGTGTCGACGAGCCCGGACATGGCCCAGCAGGAGGAGGTGCTCAGGCGCCTGTTCGCGAGAATGCCGGCCGGGGCCTCGCCGATCGTCCACAGCGACATGGGCTGGCAGTACCAGCACCCTAGGTGGACCGGCGAGCTCAGGAGGCACGGCGCCAGGCAGAGCATGTCGAGAAAGGGCAACTGCCTAGACAACGGGGCGACGGAGCAGGTGTTCGGGCATCTCAAGGACGAATTCTTCAGGGGCGTCGAGTGGGCCGACTTCGAGTCCTCAAGAGGGACCTCGACGCCTACGTCGTGCATTGGAACACGAGGCGTCGCCAAGTGGCGCTCGGCGGCTCACCCCGGTGGAGTTTCGGAAACGGCTATTGAAAGCGTCCTAGTGTTCGCTTCTAATAAAGAAGGCCAAGATTCGGGACGCAGTTCACTTGCACCTATAAAAAGAAAAGGGCCGCGCACCCAAATGGATGCACGGCCCTCATGCCATGAATGCGAGTGATTCCGCGGCGAGCTATTTACTCAGCAGCTCGGTGGTCTCGGCCTCGGCAGCGGCC
>JAQEDL010000108.1:0-572 GCA_027669365.1 Coriobacteriaceae bacterium AM49-12
CTGCCCTCTATTCGAGTTAAGTTGATCTCTCTAGAAGATTTATCTCCCTAGAAAGGAGGTGATCCAGCCGCACCTTCCGGTACGGCTACCTTGTTACGACTTCACCCCCTCACCCTCCACACCTTCGGCGCCTCCCCCCTCTCGGTTGGGCCGGCGACTTCGGGTGCAGACGACTCGGGTGGTGTGACGGGCGGTGTGTACAAGGCCCGGGAACGCATTCACCGCGGCATGCTGATCCGCGATTACTAGCAACTCCGACTTCATGGGGGCGGGTTGCAGCCCCCAATCCGAACTGGGGCCGGCTTTCCGGGATCCGCTCCCCCTCGCGGGGTGGCATCCCTCTGTACCGGCCATTGTAGCACGTGTGCAGCCCAGGGCATAAGGGGCATGATGACTTGACGTCGTCCCCGCCCTCCTCCGCCTTGACGGCGGCGGTCCCGCGTGGGTTCCCGGCATCACCCGATGGCAACACGCGGCGGGGGTTGCGCTCGTTGCGGGACTTAACCCAACATCTCACGACACGAGCTGACGACAGCCATGCACCACCTGTATGGGCTCCTCTCGGCCACGGG
>JAQEDL010000109.1:0-556 GCA_027669365.1 Coriobacteriaceae bacterium AM49-12
CTCGGTATGTTCTACCCACCCACCTGTGTCGGTTTGCGGTACGGGCGCGCACGCGCCTGCCTAGGGGTTTTTCTAGGGACCTCGGGCTCACTCGCTTCGCTCAGTCGCTTCGTCCGGAGCCTCGCCCTTCGTGCGGACCGGATTTCCCTGGTCCGCGGGCCGCGCTCCATCACGGGGACGTCCAGAACCCCGCCGAGCCACCCCCATCCGTCGCCCCGTCGGTCGTAGCGCCGCGTGCGCGGTGCAGGAATGTCTGCCTGCTGCGCGTCGGCTACGCCTCCCGGCCTCGCCTTAGCCCCCGACTGACCCTGGGAGGATTAGCCTTGCCCAGGAAACCTCGGGTTCACGGCGGACGAGTTACTCTCTCGTCTCTCGCTACTCATGCCAGCATTCTCACTCCCATGCGCTCCACCGTCGGTCGCCCTCCGGCTTCTCCGCCCATGGGAAGCTCCCCTACCGATTCTGAAAATCAAAATCCCGCCGCTTCGGTGTCCAGCTTAGCCCCGTGTATTGTCGGCGCATGTCCACTCGACCAGTGAGCTGTTACGCACTCTTT
>JAQEDL010000011.1:0-57815 GCA_027669365.1 Coriobacteriaceae bacterium AM49-12
CCTTGGCAGTCTCAGCCTTCTTGAGCTGGGCGGCAGCGGCGCCACCGAACTTGTCGGCGAAGCGCTGGACGCGTCCACCGGTGTCGACGAACTTCTGCTGGCCGGTGTAGAACGGGTGGCACTCGTTGCAAAGCTCAACCTTCATCTCGGACACGGTAGCGTGCGTCTTGAAGGTGTTGCCGCAGGAGCACGTCACCGTGCACTCGACATACTGGGGATGGATACCCTGCTTCATGGTAGGACTCCTTATTGGTCAGGCGCTGGTTACCGATCAGCGCATAAGGCGTCTTGGTTTCCGACCAAGACAACAAACTCGGCTATGGTACCACGGCGCCGCGTGTCCCACAAAAGGTTCACGGTCTTTTCGGCACAACACGAGCTGGACCTTAAATATCAACTTCATCCGAACACTCCCCCACATTCATCTCTCGTATGTATCGAGGTATTCCTGCTTGAGCGTCTGCGAGGACGACTTGATCTTTTCCACGAGCGTGCCGGCCTCGATGAAGTAGAACGAGTTGGTGAGGTCTGCCAGGTCGTCGAGCAGATGGCTTGAAATGAGCACGCTTCGTCCCCGCGCCACCTCGCTGCGCATCGCGTCGCAGGAGGTTTTCCGCTTTCCCGGATCGAGGCCGTTCAGCGGTTCATCGAGGATGAGGTACGGGCAATCGGTCGCTATCGCCATGGCAAGCTTTACCTGCTGCTTCATTCCTGTCGAGAGTTTACGGGTCGGCTTGTCGAGATATGGGGAGATTCCGAGGGAGTCGCAGAGCGAGTCGATGTCGGCGGCCGATTTCCACGCCTCCCTAACGAAAGCAAGGTGCTCGATGGCCGATAGCGTGGGGTAGAGATCCGCGCTGCCCGAAGAGCTCAGGTAGACGAGTTCTGCAAATTCGGCTGATCGGCGTTGGCAGATTCCGTCTGCCGCCAGGCTTCCCGAGCGGATGCGGGTGGGAAATTGGCCCGACAGCGCTTCAAGAAGGGTGGTTTTCCCCGAGCCGTTGGGGGCAACGAGGCCCGCCGCCGTTCCCGGGCTCAGGAGAAGCGACCCGATTGAAAGTATCGTCGTGCTTCCGTATCCCACGCTCGCGTCCAGAAGCTCGAGCCCATGGTGCTTTTTAGCGGGTCCAGCCTGTTTGGGCGAACGTGCCGCAACGGCTCCGACCGCAAAAAGGACCGCGACGTATGCCAGGGCCACGGCGAGCATCGATGCGCTGCCTGAACCGGAGCCAATGAATTCTGTCGGGAAGCATCCTACGTAACCCGTTGCCTCGATAGGCGAGAATACGGGCAGTGGCAGGAGCCCGAGCACGGCATTATGCCTAGTGCCGAATCGGACAATAACGGGAATGCCGGGGCCGCGACAAGCAGCGCGGAGGCAAGGGGGCCCGCGAGGACGCGCCTCGTTGCGGTCGATAGGACGGCGGAGCAAACGGATATCAAGGTTCCGCCCGCAAGCAGCGCGAGAAGCAGGGCTGTGAAGACGTTTCCCGCGGTCGTGGTGGTAAGCGCGCCGTCATGGAAGAAGGCGATCGGGTACCCAATTTGCCCGAAGCCGTTTAGGGCCAAGGCGTAAATGCCCCCGGGTGCGAGGCCGGCGAGTAGCATCGCGGTCCCCGCGGCGATTATCGAAAACACGATCTGGATAAGGCGCCGGAATTTGGGCACGGGCGCTTTGCCGCCAGGGTCGCAGGCCTTGTGGCCCCGAGCAGGAGTATCGACGAGAGAAGGAAGGGGATGAAGGGAAGGAAAGACGGCGCCGTGGCAATGGCGTAAGGCAGGAAGGAAAGGAATGGCAGGTCGTTTGCGGAGGCCGGGATATCCGTGATGCCGGAGCTGCTCAGGGCACGGCAATATGCGAGCGCTGCGTCATTGGTCTCTCGGTCTCCCACGATGGACCCGGATTGGAAGCCTTCGCCCATGAGCGCGTAGTAGCTCTCGGCAGAATCGAGAAAGGCGGCGTCGGTTTGAGCGGCAAGGGCGGCGTTCGCGTATCTTGCAAGCTCCGCGTCATTTTGCTGCTCTGGAGATAGGTCTGTGCCGCTGGCCTGGGGCGCGCGCGTATTGAATGCGTCGACAAAGCCCTGCATGCCCTGCTTCATAAAGAAGGGCCCGTAGATGGGTGAATTGAACGCAATGGGGACGGAAAAGGCTGCAGCGAGAACGAGCGTACAAATCCATACGGCCCTGTCTCTTAGGATCAGTTTGAGAAGAAGTCGACAGTACATTCAGAAGCACCTACGTTCCTCAAAGAATCGTTAGATTAAAAGTAACAGACCGGATGAAGATACGTGCGACGGGGGCGAGGCGAATGGCTGAGCGGTATCGATATGCGGGTTCAACGGTATCACATTGGCCACATAGATTATTAACTTGCATTTCTACCCGCCCTTTTCGTAGAGTCGCCGATACGTGCTTAGCGCACCCTCGGCGCGTCCGGCAGGCTTTGCGAAATGGGATCCAGGAGACTTCGGCGCAGCATCATCTTGCGGAATGCTTCTAATGAGCCTCCCATCCTTCAAAAACAGAATCTCATCGCACAGCCTATCGACCGAATCCAAGATGTGGGATGACATGATGATGCACGTACCAGAATCGGCCAGCTTCCTGAGAATCTCGGAATGCAAGTCCACCCTGCTGGGGTCGAGCGCGTTCATGGGCTCATCTAATAGAAGGTACCGCGCGCCCGTCGCATACGCAATCGCCAGGGTAAGCTGCTGCTTCATGCCCTGGCTCAGAGTGCGGATCCTCATCTTCGCGAACTCGCCTATCTGCGTTTGTTCCACTATCTCTTCGATATCGCGAGCATGCGGCCACATATCGCAAACCATCTTGAGGTGATCTTCCGCACGCAATCCGGGATACAGCAGCGTCCCCTCACCAGGTGCATAGAAGATCATAGAACGGACCTCTCTCGCACCCGTACCCTGCACCTCATCCAGAACGATGCTCCCGTCCACGCGAGGACCCGGCAAACCTGCCATCGCACGCAGCAACGTCGTCTTTCCATGCCCGTTCGGAGCGACGAGACCGTAGACCGTACCCGGGGCAAACTCAGCGTTCACCGAATCTACGAGCACCTTCTTTCCATAAGAGATCGTCAGCGTTTGAAGGTCAATCATCGAGATCATCCCCTTTCGATCTTTGGAACACTCAGGCGCACCATCAACGGAGATACGGCGCCCAAGACCACCAGCAGAGCGCCCGATGCGCCGACGACCTCTCCAAAAGGCATCGCGTTCGTCCCTCGCCCAAGGAACCCAATCGTCCCCACCTGGGAAGCGGGATCAAACGAGGCGAATGGAGCCAGCAGCGCGACGCCCATGCCCACGCTTTCAACATGAGCGCTCAACGAACCCAACACCAAGAGAACCGCGCAAACCATTCCGGTGACAACGGGGTTGCGGCTAATCGCTGCTGTCAACGCAGCGACGACGGAAATCACGCCGTATGCCATGACCAGCAACGGAATACTGCACAACACCGCCTCCCCCACCGTGGACGTTGTCGAAGCTCCCGCCCGAATGAGAGCGACGGGATACTCCGATCCACCCGCACCGTTCTTAATCACGGACACAACGACAGCGGGAACCATCGACACCAAAAGCAGCACCAAGCCAAGCAGGAGAGCCAGCGCAACAGCCGTCAGAAAACGCACATGCGCTGTTGCGGGGATCTGGAGAACCAGAAGGGAACGACACTGCAGGTGGGTGCACGCGAGCGATGTGACAACCACGGGCAACAGCAAAAATAAGGAGGGAAGCGCTGCCTGGAGATACGAAAGGAGGATTAATGGGGGCATCTTCGTACTTAACTCGTAAACCTTGGGGTCCGGCAAGCTCGCGATCGACTCAAGCAGAAGGGCGCGCGCCTCCGCACGAGAAGGAGTCTCCGGCTCGATTCCGATCGATTGCAGGAGAGTCGCATCTGCCGCGCCCAGCTCACCTCGAGCGCGCTCGTACGTCGCAAGGCTTCGAAACCCCTCCGCAGGCATAGGCGCGTACACGAAACCCGAAAGAGCATCCCGCATGTCTTCCAGGGCCGCTTTGCCCTCGACGTCCATATTCGCAGCGTTCTGCTCTAAATACCGATCTATTGAACGGAGCTCCCCATCCCTATACCGAACAGCGGAAACGTTATCAGCGTCAGGAAACATCTCGACCAGAGCCGGGGCCAGCATCGTCGTCGACATTGCAATCGCGCATACGGCGAGGGTAGGAGAACGCAGGAGCAGTTTCCCCATCGTTCTTACGTATGCAACGGCGGAGGCACAAGCGCTCGAACGAGTTGCCGTTCTCGATGCAGTGAAGGAACCTCTCTCAAGACAAATCGGGGATATCGGGCACGCGCAGCCGCTCTTTCCAGCAACGCAAAGCAGGCTAATTGCCAGCACCTCGATCCCGATTGCGCATACGAGGGCAATCGCGCCACGCTCGAAGCAAAGTCCAGGCAGATTCACTATCTGCGTTGTCGGGTACGGGCTATAGGCGACGACGGTCAACTCAGTGTTCGCATACGTAAGGGGATTCAACAGGGCGAACTCACGTAAAGCGATGGATCTTCCGTAATACCCGGGAACCATCGTCACCCCCATCAGGGCACATACGAACACGATTCCAAGCGTAGGGTTATTGGCAATCTTCACGGCAAGGTGAACGACAAGCGAGATGAACGCTGCCACCAAGAATTGCAAGATGGCCGTCTGCGCGAACACCAGCCAAGCCGGTTTGATAACCGGAGTCGCATATTGAATGTAGCCTATCGGATAGAACGGCGAGCCCGGGCCATTCTTCACAAGCGCGGCGATTATCCCTGGAAGATTGATGGCGAGGACGGCAAGCATTGCAAAAACACTCGCCCATACGCTCGATGCAACAAGTCTACCCAGCTCGCCCATCGGTGCCTGGATGATGAGCTTTTCACGTTTGTTAAGACGCGCGGCAAGGAACGAGACGGCAACGGCCGTTGCGACCCATAGCAAGTACTCCTTCGATCCGTCATAATAGGTGTACTCTCCATCCGATATCTGCAGAAACGGAAGTAGGGGAGAGAGCGGTGCCAAGATAAGACGTCCCGCGGCAAGAGGGTACAGAAGCGCGGGCATGCTTGATGAAGAGGTATAGACACCGTCCTCCCCCGCATTCACAAGCGCATCCGCATAGGATGCTGACAATTCCTGCTCAACACGGGTTATTCCCGACTCGAGGTATTCGACCCGTCCGTCGATGCCAGCCGCGCTCCTGAAGACGGGCAGAGCACAAAGAACCAACAACGCAACAACGACAACACAGAGCGACCTGGAGGAGAGAAGCGACCTAAAGATCGCCTTCGAGATTTTGAGCATATTCATCGCCAACCTTAACCTCATCCAGTCGGAACAGAGGGGCCGAACAAAATGCTCGGCCCTTATTACTTGCCGGCAAAGTCAATTTAACATAAACTGTTAAAAAATAACCTGAGTTTTTTAAATTCTACGGAGGTTATTATGAGTTCCGACAATCGCACTCCCCGGCTTCATTCCTTCCGCATCGCATGTGCGATAGCCTCTGCGACCCTTTGCGCCACCGCCATCGCACAAGTGGCGTTCTCCTTAAAGCCAGCAATCGAAGTGCTCGACAACCCTGTAATTGCAGACTCCCCCGCGTATCCAGCCCTTGCGATCTCGACATTGGTCCCTGCCGTCATCGGTATCGCTACGACCATCCTCAGCGCCGTTCTCGTGTGGACGATCAAGAGCGGAGACCCCTTCAAGAAAGGGTCTGCGACATGCTTGAAGGTGCTCGGCATTCTCTTCGTTGTTCAAGCTGCCACCAGCCTCTACGCCGGCTCACTCAAAACCTCCGTTTCGATGTTTGGCGGCGAGGGGGCCGTCGGCGCCCAAGAGATCGCTTCATCATTCGATTGGACCTCTCTGGTTCTCGGCATCGTCCTGTTCATGCTTTCCCAGCTCTTCTTGTACGCCCGAGAGCTGTACCTCGACTCCGACGAGATTGCGTAAGGAAACGCCATGCCCGTAATTGTTCGCCTCGACAAGATCATGGCCGAGCGAAAGATTTCCTCGAACGAACTTGCCGAAAGGATTGGAACCACGCCCGTGAACCTGTCCCGTATTAAAAAAGGGCATATTCGCGGCATTCGCTTCAACACACTCGAGCAGCTATGCCTCGCCCTTCGTTGCCAACCCGGAGACCTTCTCGAAGTCATGAGCGAAGAGGATGCCCGAAAGGAGTTCGGACTCGATTGGTCCGCCGAGGATTAGAGGGCGGTCGTACTCGCCCTGCACACGGGGATGCGAATCGGCGAGGTCTGCGGCCTTCGGTGGTGCGATGTGGATTTCGAGACGGGCCTGATCTCGATCAGACACTCGGTGGCGTACGCGAAGGGAATGGGTTCGTTCATCAAGGACACCAAGACCCATGACGCCAGGGGTATCCCCATCGACCCGGTCGGCCTACTCCCCTTCCTGAAGGAGACCCACGAGATCGACTGCGGAAAGCTGCGCTTGCGCGGCCTTACCGGGGCGGTCGAGATCGGGGACTGCTACATCCTGTCGGAGCCGGGCGCGACCTTCGCGACGACAAGCTATATCCGCAGGGCGTTCAAGACGTTCTCGGAGACCAACGGCCTCATGGGCACCAACGACGAGCTGATCACGTTCCACGGCCTTCGCCACACGTTCGCAACGCAGTGGATCCGCCAAGGCGGCGATATCAAGGCGCTCCAATCGATCCTCGGCCACAAGGACGCCATGGCGACGCTCAACGTCTACGCCGACATCGAGCCCATCTCCAAAATCCATAACATGCTGCGCGCCACGCCGTGCCTTTGGCGCGGGCACCTCGGCCGAGGGTCGATCCGGGTCCCATGTTCCAACAGAGGATCCAGGAGTCCATCGAGACGCTCCAGGCGTTCGGCTACGGCATCACCGAGCCGGACGACCGAAATATCGCCATACGCGACGTGAAGACGAACAGTTGGCTCTAGCTCACCGAGTACGCGGCAGTGCTGGGCCCATCCCAACTGAGGTCACGGTGGTCCGATAGGGGCGCCGCCCGCGGCATGCGCCGCGGAGCGGTATCCCCTACCGAAGGGCGGGGATGCCCTCCGCTTCCAGTTCGGAATCAGCCGTCGGAGGCGTTCGGCTGACTGCGGGAACGGCCTGTCCGCTCAATGTGTTCGGCTGAGATCGGAAATCAACCCAGCACGAGCCGGACACGCGCCAGACGGCTCTTCCCCGTACGGCCTTCCCCCTTACGCTCATGTTGCAGGCATGTAACGCCGCAGCGAGCGCGCCTTTTTTGCGCCAGACAGGTACAATGATGAACACTGTACCGTAGCGGAGCGCCCCGCGCGCGCCGCAACCACGCGAAAGGGTTTCCCATGGCCGAGATCTCGTCCTCCCGTATCGTCATCACCGTCCTTGGCAAGAACCGCCCCGGCATCGTCGCCGGCGTCACCCGCGTTCTGGGCGAGGCCAACGTCGACATCCGCGACATTACGCAGTCCATTATCGAGGACATCTTCACCATGACCATGCTGGCCGACACCGCCGAGTCCAAGCTCGACTTCGCCGAGCTGCAGAAGGCGTTGGCCGAGGCCGGCGAACTTTCGGGCGTCAACGTGTCCATCCAGCGCGAGGACGTCTTTAACTTTATGTACCGCCTGTAGCGAGCAAGCCGCTGGGGATAGCCTGACGCGCGCATGCCCATGCAAGTCACCCCGATGCGGCCCGGAGAGGAGCGCGCATGGCTTACGACGCCAAGAAAATCTACTACCGCTTCGATGACCATCTGAGCCGCCTGGTCTTGGATTATGAGGCGAGCCGCCAGATTTCGCCCGAAAGCGAAAACCTCTACCACGGCCTGCCGACCGCCCCGTACGACGAGGGCTTGTTCGTAGAGCACAACGTCAAGCGCGGTCTGCGCAATGCCGACGGCTCGGGCGTGGTCGCGGGCCTCACCCGCATCTCGGATGTGCATGGCTACAACAAGGTCGACGGTAAGGTCGTGCCCGATCAGGGCAAACTCACGCTTCGTGGCTACAGCATCGAGGATCTGGTCAACAACGCCCAGACCGAGAATCGCTACGGCTACGAAGAGGTCGCTTATCTGCTCATTACGGGCTCTCTGCCCACCAAGGAAGAGCTTGACGGTTTTTGCGAACGTCTGGGTGCTTTTAGGCACCTGAGCGACGAATACGTCCGCGAGTTCCCCATGACCACGGTGTCGTCGAGCATCATGAATGTGCTTCAGCGCGCCGTGCTGCTGCTCTACGCCTTCGACGCCGAGCCCGACGCCATTACACCCGAGCACGAAATCGACGTCGCCATCTCCATGCTCGCCCGTCTCCCCCGCATCGCTGCCTTCGCGCATATGGCCTCGGTCGCCAAGCGCCGCGGCTCCGAGGTTCATGTACCGCACCCCACACCCGGCCTCTCCACCGCCGAGACCATCCTGCAGGTGTTGCGCGGCGGCATGGAGTTCACCCGCGACGAAGCGATGCTGCTCGACGTGATGCTCATGCTGCATGCCGAGCACGGCGGCGGCAACAACTCCACGTTTGCCTGCCGCGTGCTGTCCTCCTCGGCCACCGATCCGTATTCCGCCTACGCCGCGGCTATCGGCTCGCTCAAGGGTCCGCGCCACGGCGGCGCCAACGCCAAGGTCGTGTCCATGCACGAGGACATCCGTGCGCATGTCTCCAATTGGGAGGACGAGGACGAGGTCGCAGCCTACCTGGGCAAGATTCTCGACAAGCAGGCCTTCGACGGCACGGGTCTCATCTACGGCATGGGCCACGCCGTCTACACGCTGAGCGACCCGCGCGCCGAGGTGTGCCGCCGTTACGCGCGCACACTTGCCGCCAAGAAGGACCTGGGCGATGAGTTCGCGCTCATCGAGCGCATTGAGCGCCTGGCACCGCAGGTGATGCGCGACCACGGCATGACCAAGCCCATCTGCGCCAACATCGACCTGTACACAGGCTTTATCTACAAGATGCTCGGCGTACCCGAGACGCTTTTTACGCCGCTATTCGCCGTCGCCCGCATGGCCGGCTGGTCGGCGCACCGCATGGAAGAGCTCTTCTGCGCGCACCGCATTATTCGCCCGGCTTATCGCCCGGTTATCGAGCCGCTGGAGTACAAGCCGCTCGCCGACCGCTAGGACGCGGACCGTTATAGGACTCGAGCGTGGCCAGGGAATCACTGCCCTCGGCCACGCTTTTTATGCCAGCAGAAAGGGCTGCATCAAATGATTGTGTTTTCCGATATGGATGGAACGCTGTTGACGAGCGATAAGCAGATGAGCGATGCCACCTGGGCGATGCTCGACGAGCTCGCTCGACGCGGGATTGAATTTGTGCCCTGCACGGGACGTCCGCTGTCGGGCATCTTTGAGCCCATCCTCGCCCATCCCGCCGTGCACTATGCCGTCTGCGCCAATGGCGCCAGCGTCTGGCAGCTCGACGACGATGTGCCCACCGACGCCTCGCGCGCCACGTGCATCTTGAGCCGTCCGCTCGATCGCGGCATTGCCCATCGCATCCATCGCATCGCCGCCGGCCACGATGTGACCTTCGATATCTTCGCGGACGGGCAGTGCTTCCTCCCCCGCTCGCTCTACACGCGCCTGGACGAATTCTGCGGCGGCGACCCCCACATCGCGGCTTCGCTCAAGCGCACACGAACACCGATCGACATGGATATCGACAGCAAGATCGACGAGGTCGAGACGCTCGAACGCATCGCCATGTACTGGCACGACCCGGCCGATCGCGACGCCATCGCGGCTGAGCTCGACACGCTCGGAGGCATTGAGGTCACGCGTTCGTACGCCATGAATATCGAGGTCATGGGCGCGGGCGCTACCAAGGGGACGGCCCTCACGTGGCTATGCGAACACCTGGGCGAGCGTCTCGCCGACGCCTGGGCGTTCGGCGACAACATCAACGACATTCCCATGCTGCAGGCAGCAGGCCACGGCATGGCCATGGTCAACGGCGAGCCCGAAGACCGCGACGCCGCCGACGCCATCACCGAGTTCGACAACGACCACGACGGCGTCGCCCGCACCATCATGGCCGCCCTCGCCTAGCAGCAGCTACCCTGGTCGCAGTAGTCGTTGGGGGCACTCTTCGCGGGGCACCGCAAGGACTGTCCCCATCTGCCGGATTAAGCGAGACTCTCCAGCACGCGACGGAGCTCCTGCTGGACGGCGTGGTCGCGGTTGCACCCCACCACGCGATCGGCGACTGCCTTGAGCGCGGGGCGCGCGTTTCCCATCGCGCAGCCCGTGCCGACAAAGCGAATGATCTCGTAGTCGTTCATCGAGTCGCCAAACGCCATGACCTCGTCGCGTTCGACGCCATAGTGCTCCATGAGCTGTGCGATGCCCGAGGCCTTCGACACACCGGGCTGCATGGCATCAATCCACGCGTTACCCGAGGCGCAAAAGTAAAGAGCTGACCGAGTTCGCGCTGCAGTACGTAAGCGCTGTCCATAACGGCGCCGTCATCGCAAAAGATACTCGCCTTGATGATATTTACGCTGGGATCGGGCAGCTCCCAAATACGCTCGGCATTGGGAAGGTCCTTATCGACCTCACGCACGAACTTGCACTCGTCATCGAGCAAGAAGGACTTGGTTCGGTCAAAAAGCGCAAGATGCAGATTGGGAAACGTCCTGACGGCTTGGGCGAGCCTTCGAATCGCCAGGTGCGAATACACCTCACGGTCTACCATCTTGCCGTCGGCGTAGACTTGGGCGCCGTTAGCGGCGACAAAGTCCATCTTGTCGCGAACGGGCGCAAAGAACTCGCACAGGCGATCGTAGCGACGACCTGACGATGCGGCGAAATGCACGCCATGCTCGTGTAGCGCCAGAATCAGTTCGTAGGTCTCGGGAGGCACCTGGCCGTTTTCGTCAAGCAGCGTGCCGTCCATATCGGATGCAATCAGTTTAAACATAGAAAAGCTCCCTTCGGGCTTGTTGGAATCGAACGTGTATCCGATTCCAACGTACCCAAAGGGAGCTCAAATAAGACTCCGCGGGCGTAAACGTTACAAGGACCTGGCAAATAGCTCACACATGCCAGAGGTCCTACGGTCACGGCGCCAGGCGACACGCCACCCCGATGGCTAATCGTTAAAGAACGTCCCCGATGACTAGTCGGCGTAGGTGAAGGTCGTGACGTCGAACATGCCTCGGGACGGATGCGGAGCGTCGGGATCACTGGCAGGGGCAGGAAGATGATGCCCATGATGGGGTCGAGCGGCGGCTCGATGCCCATAGCGCGCGCCTTGACCATAAAGTCGTCGTGCTGCGCGGCGACATCCTCGGCCGTGCCCTCGCTCATCAGGCCACCGAGCGCCAGCGGAATGCGTGCTACGACCTCACCATCGCGCACCAGCACGTGACCACCTTGGCCCACGGCCTCGACAGCAGCCATCATATCGGCGGCGTTGTCGCCCACCACGCACACGTTGTGCGAGTCGTGGCCGATCGTGGAGGCAATGGCGCCACCCGTGATGGTGAAACCGCGCACCCAGCCGCGACCGATGTGCTTGCCAACAAGGCCCAGGCCTGCAGGACCATCGCCGTCGGCGCCCTCGACCTGCAGCGACACGCCGCGGCCGTGGCGCTCGATCAGCATAATGCGGCGCAGGCCCTCGGCGCTCTCGGGGCGAGCCATACCCGTGATGGCCTTACCCGGCACCACGTCAATCACGGCCTCGCCCGGCTTAAAGGCATAGTCGAATACGTCGAGCGAAAGCTTCGGTAGCTTAACAGAGGCGCGCAGCTCATCGGCAAGCGCCGCAACCTCGGCCATCTCGGGCGCAACCTCGCCCACAAAAGTGCCGTCCTGCGCCACGAGCGCGCCGGCGGCATATACTCGATGTGGAGCCGTGGCAAACGTCAGGTCATCGAGCAAGAGCAGGTCGGCACGCTTGCCCGGGGCAATCGCACCGCGGAGCTCGTGCGGGTCGCGGCAGCCGTGATCAAGGCCAAACGCCTCGGCCGTGGAGAGGGACGCCATAGAGATAGCGACCACCGGGTCGATGCCGGTCTCAATCGCCACGCGGCAGGCATTGTCGATCATGCCGGTCGCAAGCGCATCGGAAGGGGCGCGGTCGTCAGTCGCAAAGCAGCAGCGGCGGGCACGGGCAGGATTCTCCAGCAGCATCGGCGACAGGTTGGCCAGGTCATGGCTGCACGTGCCTTCGCGCAGCATCACGTACATGCCACGAGACAGCTTGTCGAGTGCCTCTTCGGGAATCGTCGACTCGTGGTCGGCGATAATACCTGCTGCGGCATAGGCGTTGAGGTCCTTGCCGGCAACGAGCGGGGCGTGACCGTCGACCTGCTTGGACGGCGTCTGGTTGGCAGCGTCGATACGAGCACAGGTCTCGGGATCGGCCATAAAGACGCCCGGCAGGTTCATCATCTCGCCCAGGCCAAAGACATCACCCGGATGTTCGGCAAAAAACGCCTGCATATCGGCGGCGGTAATCACAGCGCCTGCTTGCTCATCGGGCAGCGCGGGCACGCACGAGGGCATCATGTACTTGATGGAAATAGGAGCGCGACGACCGTCCTCGATCATAAAGCGCAGGCCGTCCAAGCCGGAAACATTGGCGATCTCGTGGCTGTCAGCAATAGCGGTGGTGGTACCGCGCGTCGCCGCCATGCGCGCATACTCGGCAGGGCGGATGTTCGAAGACTCGATATGCAAGTGTCCGTCAATAAAACCGGGGGCAAGATAGCGGCCCTGGCAATCGATGACCTCGGCAGCCTCATACGTACCGGCGGCATCGTCGCGACCATCGTAGAGCACACCGACGATCACGCCATCCTTGACGGCAACGCTACCGGGCGCCACACGCTGGCCGTACACATCGACGATCTGTGCGTTGGCAAACAGCGTGTCGACGGGTACACGGCCCTCGGCGGCCTCGATCACAGACCTCATGACCTCAACGGACATACATACTCCTTTAACTGTAGAAAAAAGCTGCGGAGCGGACGAGCCTTCACCGCAGTAAGCCAATAGCCATTGTATGCCCAAACGGAAGGTCGGGAATACACCCCTTGCAAATGACGAGAGTGGATAATCTCCCACTTTGAGCCCGCAAACAGGCCAAAAACGGGAGATTATCCACTCTCATTCCGCGGGCACTCATTTAAGTCTGTCCCCAATGAGTGCCGAGACAAGGTGACGTGAAACGAAAGGGCGCTGACCTTCTGGTCGCGCCCTTGAAGTTGAACGTCAGATTGTCCAAATGCGGCCCGCGCAGCGTCGGCCGGTTACGCGGTTTGGTAAAACCGCGTAACTAAATAAGCTTGAAGCCCTTGCGCTTGCCCACGGAGAGAGTGTCGCCCAGCTTGAGGGCGCTGGGGTCGATGTTGTAGCTCTTGGGAGCCACGGCCTTGCCGTTAATCTTGACGCCGCCGCCGTCGATGTCGCGACGGGCCTGGCCGGCGCTGGCCGAAAGACCCAGGTCCTTGAGCAGGCCGGCGAGGTAGATCTGGCCCTCGTCGTTGACGGTCAGCTCAACATGCTTCTCGGGGAAGTCGGCGAGCTGGCCCTCCTTGAACACGCGGTCGAACTCGGCCTGAGCCTCGTCGCCGGCACCGGCGCCGTGGTAGGTGTCGCACAGGTCGCGGCCCAGAGCGCGCTTGAGCTCATAGGGATCGGCAGAGCCGTCGGCCAAAGCAGCGTCGATCTTGTCGACCTCGGCCGGGGTGAGCGAGCTCGCCAGGCGATAGTACTTACCGATCATCTCGTCGGGGATGGACATGGTCTTGCCGAACATATCCTTGGGCGCATCGGTCAGGCCGATGTAGTTGCCATAGGACTTGGACATCTTGCGCACGCCATCGGTGCCCTCGAGCAGCGGCATGGTGAGCGCGATCTGGGGCTCCATGCCCATCTTCTCCATGAGCTCACGGCCGGCGAGCAGGTTGAAGAGCTGATCGGTGCCACCCATCTCCACGTCAGCCTTAATCATGACCGAATCGTATGCCTGCATCACGGGGTACAGGAACTCGTGCAGGGCGATCGGCGTCTGGGACTGGTAGCGCTTGGTAAAGTCATCGCGCTCAAGAATACGGGCGACGGTGAACTTGGAGCACACCTGCAGCAGACCGGCCAGATCCATCGACAGGATCCAGTCACCGTTGTGCACGATGGTGGTCTTCTCGGGATCCAGGATCTTCATGGCCTGGCTCACGTAGGTCTCGGCATTGGCCTCAATCTGCTCCTGCGAAAGCTGCGGGCGGGTGGAATTCTTGCCCGAGGGGTCGCCAATCAGCGCGGTACCGTTACCGATGATGAGGGTGACGTTGTGGCCCAGGTCCTGGAATTGGCGCATCTTGCGCAGCGGCACGGCGTGGCCCAAGTGCAGGTCAGGGCTGGTGGGGTCGACGCCGAGCTTGATGTTGAGGGGCTCGCCCTTCTCAAGCTTCTTGCGAAGGTCGGCCTCGGGGACGATCTGCGCGGCGCCCGAGGTGATGATACGCATTTGCTCGTCAACAGACAGCATTGGGTATCCTCCTTTTGCTATAGCACCCTCGCCGAAAACGGCGGTGCTGGAAGTCCATAAACTCTCTTATGATAACAAACTGACGCGACGCAGCACCTACGACAGGAAAATCCTCGTCCTGCCGCATGCGTCAACAGCGACCGGCAGGCGCGTACCGTCACGTTCAACTAAATAGCGCACCTGCCGACGACACAAGCAGTCGCGGCAACGGACCTGCCCCGTCGCATCGGTGGCGCAGACGCCCTCGGCGGTCAGTAGGCAGTGCTCGCACACCATAAGCTCGGGACGGTCAGCGTCGACCGGACCCAAGACGCCAGGTTCAGCAGCCAGCTCGGCAATACGTCCCTTATCATTGCTGAGCAACTCGGCAGGCAAGTATACCCACCCCGCGCCAAGACCCCGCAGCCAGGCAAGCGTGGCCCGATTGGCGCAGAACACCGGCGCCGCCACGTCAAACGCCGTGCCCAGCTCGCGGGCGATCGCCACCTGTCCCAGATTGCGACAGACGACGCGCCCGGCACGCTGCATAAGCGCCCGAGTCCGCTCGGTATCGCCCGCGCGGCACACTTCGTCGAGCACCACCGTCGCATCGGACAGATCTCGCTCATCGCGCGGATCCACATCCATCAGTTCCCAGGCAAAGACCATACGAGCAAAATTCTCGCGCTTTGCCGGCTCCGCCGGCCCCGCCAACTCCGTCGGCACGTCGCCATCTGCCAGAACGCCCTCAAACGGCAGCACTTCAACGGGATGCTCAACAGGCGCGACCGCATCTGCCTCGGCCCGCATGCGCTCCAACACCGTTGCCGTCTGCCCCAGCACGCCGGCGCTGCGAATCAGATAGACCTCGCAGCCCGCGTCCACCTTGCGTTTGCAATGCACGACGATGCGCTCTCCCGCAGTGGCATCTACGGGGCAAGGCACCTGCGGCCAGCGCTTGGGCACATCGGGACGCGTATCGGCACCTGGGTAAAATCGGATCTCGAGCGTATCACCCGCCGCCACGGCGGCATCAAGCTCAACCGTCACCTCTTCGTGACCCACCGCCACCAAGTGGCCCACGCGCACGCCCTGGTTGATCGCGCGCTCAAAGCTCATAAGCTCGGCGCCCGAACGGCCCCGCAGATACGCATCGGTAAAGCCGCGGTTGAACGACCTTCCCAGCTCGCGCTCAAGCGCCGGCACCGCATCGGCATCCCATGTGCCGTCGCGCAGCATATCGAGCGCCCGACGCCACACCCTCACCACGTTAAAGACGTAGTCGGGATTCTTCATGCGGCCCTCGATCTTGAGCGATGCCACGCCGGCGGCAACAAGCTCGGGCAGATGCGCGATACCCAGATAGTCACGCGGACAAAGCAGGCGATCCCCTTCGACAGCGACAACACTCTGCCCCGCCTCGTCCACCAAGTCATAGGATAGGCGGCACGGTTGCGTGCAGTCGCCGCGCATCGCAGAGCGGCCACGTCGAAGGGCAGAGAACCCGCACGCACCCGAGTATCCAATGCAAATAGCGCCGTGACAGAACACCTCGATGGGCACGCCGGTAGCGCAAAGCGTCCCGATCTCCGCCACGCTCAGCTCGCGCGCCGTCGTCACGCGCTCAACCCCCAACTCCTTGGCAGCCAACTGCACAGCACCCTCGCTATGGGCGCCCGCTTGGGTGGACAGGTGAATCTCGACCCCCGGAATCGCCGCACGAAGCGCGCAAGCCAGCCCGGCATCTGCCACAATCAGCGCATCGGCACCCAACGCGTGCGCATGCGCCCCCAACGCCACGGCATCGGCAAGCTCATCATCGAACACGAACACGTTGAGCGTCACATACACACGCACGTCATGGGCATGAGCCACGGCACAACCGCGCGCGAACTCATCATCGCTAAAGCCATGCGCGCTCGCTCGAGCGTTGAATCCGTCCAGCCCCGCATAGATGGCATCGGCACCCGCCGCAATCGCCGCGAGCATCTGGTCGAGCCCGCCAGCAGGCGCCAGCAGTTCGGGCAGCGCCACTCCAACCGCTCCCAACTCGCTTTCGCATTGTCCGCTCGGTTCCATCTGCCGAATCGCCATCGGTAAACTCCTTGCCAAGGTGTGCTTTCACTCTGAAAATTGCTGCCAACCAGCATACACGAGGCTTCGTGCGCCCCGATTGGTTTATCGTGTAATAACTTATGTCCATCCTGCCCGGCAGCATACCTGCCGCCTGGCACGACATACCCGGAGGTCAATATATGGGTCCTCGCCAACGACAGGGACGCAGTCGCTCCAAGACGCATGTCCTTCCCATGATCTTGCTCTCGTTTTTGGGCTTTCTGCTTATCGCGGGCGTAGCGTTTGGCATCGGCATGATCGGCAACGTCAACCGCTGGCTGTCCGACCTGCCCGACTACACCGACGCCAACGCTTATCTGGTAAGTGAGCCCACCGAAATCGTCGACTGCAACGGCAACAAGATCGCGAGCTTCTACACTCAAAACCGCAAGTCCATCACCAAGGACCAGGTGTCCCCGTACGTGCTGCAGGGCACTGTCGACGTTGAGGACGAGCGCTTCTACGAGCATGGCGGCATCGACCTCTGGGGCATTGCGCGCGCATCGGTGGCAACCCTCACCGGCGGCCACGAGGGCGCATCGACCATCACCCAGCAGCTGGTTCGCAACACCATCTTGCAGGAGGAACAATTCGACTCGACCATCGAGCGTAAGGTGCGCGAGGCCTATATCGCCATCAAGATGGAGGATATGTACTCCAAGGACGAGATCCTCATGATGTACCTCAACACCATCTACTACGGCCATGGAGCATATGGTATCGAGGCCGCCGCCGAGACCTATCTGTCCAAGACCGCCGCCGACCTCACCCTGAGCGAGGCCGCGCTGCTCATCGGCCTTCCCAACTCGCCCTCGCAGTACGACCCCACGGTTAATCCCGACCTGGCGCTGTCCCGCCGCAACAAGGTTCTGGACAACATGCTGCGTCTGGGCCACATCACGCAGGAAGAGCACGATGCCGCGCAGGCCGAGCCCATCACGCTTAACGTGACCGAGATTTCGGGCAGTGGCGTCGATGTGTACTCTCAACCCTACTTTGTCTCCTACGTTAAGCAGCTGCTTGAGCAGGAGTTCTCCACCGACGTGCTCTTTAAGGGCGGTCTGACCGTCAAGACCACCATCGACCCCACCATGCAGCAGGTAGCCGAGGAGGCTGTGCGCGCGCAGCTCGACACGCTTTCGCTCGACGGCCTGGACATGGGCATGGTCGTCGTTGACCCCAAGACCGGCTACATCAAGTGCATGGTGGGCGGCTACGACTACAACGCCGACGAGAATCATGTGAACCACGCTACGGCAAAGCGCCCCGTGGGCTCCACGTTTAAGGCCTTTACGCTGGCAACTGCCATCCAAAACGGCATGAACCCCAACGTCACCCTCAACTGCAACTCGCCTCTTACAGCCAAGGGCACCACGACCAAGGTGCAAAACTATGCCAACCAGAGCTATGGCAACATCACGCTTAAGCAGGCAACGGCATACTCATCCAACACCGGCTACATTCAGGTGGCAGAAGCCATCGGCAACAACAAGATCATGTCGCTCGTCAAAAAGCTCGGCATCGATCCCGCCAAGGACAATATCGAGGACGTTCCCGTCATGACGCTCGGCACCGGGTCCATCTCGCCGCTCGAGATGGCATCGGCCTACGCCACTTTTGCCAACGGCGGCTATTATCGCCAGCCGATCGCCATCACCGAGATCGACTCGCGTACCGGCTCGGTTCTGTACCAGCACACCGACAATCCCACGCAGGTACTCACCGAAGGCGAGGCTGCCGCGGTTACCGACGTTCTATCCGGTGTCATGCAGGGCAGCGGCACGGGTGCCGCCGGCGCGCTGAGCGTCAACCAGCTATGCCGGCAAGACGGGCACCACCGACAACACCACCAACCTGTGGTTCTGCGGCTACACGCCGCAACTGGCATGCGCCTGTGGACCGGTTATTCCGCAGGCGAGATTCCCATCCAAAAGTACGGCACGGACCTGCTGGGAGACAGCACCAACCTGCCCGTCTTTAAGAAGTTCATGAACACTGTTTTGGCCGGAACCGAGCGCGAGGAGTTCGCGACCGGAACGGCTCCCACGTACAAGAACAATAACGTCTGGAAGTTCTACGGCACAAACAATAAAAAGGAAAACGAAGAGGACAAAGACAAGGAAAAGGAAGAGGAAAAGGAAGAGACCACAACCACCACAACGACAACGACAACCACGACCACTGAAACCCCGGGCGGCAACACCACCGGCGATAGCGGTACGACAGGTGGCGACGGGGGCACGGGTGGCGACGGTGGCACGCCGACGCCGACGCCCACGCCCGATCCTACGCCCACACCCGATCCTACGCCCACGCCCGACCCATCTACGGGCCAGTAAGCGCAAAGGACGACTGACACCAAGCGCCCGAGCAGCACGCACGCTGCTCGGGCGCTTCTTTATTTCGGCAGATGCCACAAGATGCCGCGACCTCACCGGCTGCAGGACCGATAGGGCAACAGGCACTGGCATGCAAAAAGGGCGCCGACCTTCGTCAACGCCCTCGGCAATTACCTATAGCAACAATCGGCGCAGTAGCAGCGCCACTACTCCCCTACTTGCGAGAGTTACTCAGCTTGTTGATGAGCGCCTCAAGGCGCTCGCCGTCCTCGGCCGTCTGTGCAATGACCAAGATCGTGTCGTTGCCGGCAAGCGAGCCGAGCACGTCGGGCAGCTCCGCAGCATCGACAGCTGCGGCAATGCCAGAAGCCGTACCGGGCTGTGCCTTGATCATAACCAGATTATCGGTGCGCAGTACGCCGGTAACCAACTCGGAAACCATACGCTGCAGATGAAGGTCCTCGGCAAGGACATAGATGCCCTCGGGGAGCTTACGCAATCCCATGTCCGCGATGTCGCGCGAAACGGTCGCCTGCGTGCAATCGAAACCCATGGCGCGAAGCTCGTCTACCAAAACGCGCTGCGTGCGTACGTCCTTATTGCGAACAATATCTCTGATGGCATCCTGGCGCCCATTGCGTTTTTTGGCCATACAAAACCTCACTCCAAAAGATGGTGGAGACAATCACTTAGTGATTGAATAGTTTAGCGCTATTTGAAGGTTTTAGTGAATAAGAACGCATTTCGAAACAATTCCATGCAATTTATTTCGAAAATCACGCTACTAGACAGTCCTGGCGCCCGAACGATTGAAAAAAGCCGCCAGATGCGTATACAACGCACACCGCATGGGCTTGGCGCTAGCTATCGAACCATAGAGCGGACCTAGGCCACGATGGTTGCCCTTAAGGGCCGCAACCATCTGACGGGTACGATGTGCATCGAGCATATCATGCAAACGGGCCGAACGCTCTATTGAAGACACCCCATGGGGGCTCAGACACAAATTTTCGATGCAGGCAACCAGGCCGGTGTAGTAATACCGCTGGCAGACCAGTTTCAACTGATCGCCACCGCCCGCGACGGCAAGCGAGTCGGCAAGCCTGTCGAGCGCCCTGATATCATCAGAAAGTCTGGCAAACATCGTGGGGTCAAACGTCTCCGTAATCGACGGCGCCACTGCATGAAAACAGGCACGGCCACATCCCGAAACGCGCTTTGCCTGCGAAAACGCGAACGTCAAAAAAGACACCGTGCGAAACGCATCGCCATGCGCAAGGCACGCCTCAAAGAGGGCGCGATCATACAGCACGCCAGAGGGCTGCTGGATTAAACCACAGGAGACCAATCGGGTCAGGCAAGACGCCTGGTCCTCATCTTCAGAAACGGATGTCGCGTCCAAAACTCGGGAATGACGCTCGCGGTGAACATCGTAGCGGTCGAGCGAAACAGAGGGAAACACGATGTCAGCCGAAGCGTCGCAGGAGATTTCGACCATCTGCGAAACGGACTGCGGCGCAAACCACTCATTGGCATTCATCGCAATGATCTGGGAGCCGCGCGAAGCCGCAAAGCCGGCACGCAGACAGGCGCCAGGCGCTGGGTCCTCAACATCAATCAAATCAATATGAATGTCCCTGCCGGCGGCAACTTCGAGCGAATGGCGCACACCAGCCACCACGCCGCGGCAAACGACGACAATTTGCAAATCGTAGAGGTCTTGGTTCTGGATGCTCTCGAGAGCGCGCATCGTATAACTGGGCGAACCCTCAACAATCAGGATCACCGAAAGTCGCGGATGCGAACCACGTCGAACCAAGTTTTCCGTCCTCTCGACAGCCATTAACAAACTGTCGTTCATGGTACACCCCGTCATTTAATGCGGACGGTCGCCCGTCGCGATGCACGTCAAGAACAGATGTTGCACACGCCCCGCCCACAGGCGCCGCGCACAAAGATCGCCGTCAGGCAGCACCTTCCCTAATCGAGCACCACAAGCTCGGTGGGGTCGTAGTTCACACCCATAAAGGTTAGACCGCATGCGGGCGCCGTGGGGCCCGCAGCGGTTCGGTCGCAGGCATCAATTACCTCGCGCATCCACTCGGGATCGCGGCGATGCATGCCGATCTCGACGAGGGTGCCCACAATGGTTCGCACCATCGAATGTAAAAACGCATTGCCCTCGATGGTAAACGTGAGGATGTCCTCGCCAAAGGCGACCTCATGACCAAACTCGGCACGCATTACACAACGGTGCGTAGGCTTTCCCACGGCAGAGGCGACCTTGCAAAAGCTCTTAAAGTCCTGCTCGCCCAAAAGCGCAGGGCAGGCGGCCGCCATCGCATCGACGTCAAGGGGATAGCGATGCCACCACACGGCACCGCGGGACAGCACGGGGCGCGCATCTCGATCGGCAATACGGTACGTATACGTACGGGAACGTGCGTCAAAACGTGCAGAAAAGCCTTTACGGGCCCTGTAGACCTCGTTTATGGCGATATCTTTGGGAAGGAGGGCATCCATAGCCCTCAGCCACCTACGGCGCGTACACGCAAGCTCAGCGTCCGTTACGGGAACGCTAATGTATTGGGCCACCGCATGCACGCCGGCATCGGTACGCCCCGCGCACGTCAGATCGATTGGGCGGCGCAGCAACGTCTCAATGGCACGGCGCAGCTCGCCCGCAACCGTCGTCTGGCCCGGCTGCTCGGCAAATCCGCTATACGACGAGCCATCATAGGCCACGCGAAATACAAGGGTGGCGTCGAGCTCGGGGTCGAATTGAAATCAGACGGCGCAGTCATGGGCGCTCCCAACAAACTAGCAACGGTATTGCGACAAAAAAAGAGGGGTACGCGAACGTACCCCTCGAATATAGCCTATGCAGACAGAAAGTCTACTCAGCGGTCTCCTCAGCAGGAGCCTCCTCGACAGCCTCAACCTTCTTGGGAGCAGCGGCCTTCTTGGGGGCCGGAGCAGCCTTCTTGGCCTTAGGCGTGCAAGGCTCGGTGACGAGCTCCATGATAACGATAGGAGCGTTATCGCCCTTACGGTTACCGAGCTTCATGATGCGGGTGTAACCGCCGTTGCGGTCCTGCCACATGCCCTGAGCAGCCTTGTCAAAGATCTCGGCAACGAGCTGCTTATCGCCGAGCTTGGCGATAGCCAGACGACGAGAGTGCAGGTCGCCCTTCTTGGCCCAGGTGATGATCGGGTCGACGACCGAACGCAGCGCCTTAGCGCGGGTCTCGGTGGTCTTGATGCGGTCGTTCTCGAAGAGGGCCTTAGCAAGGCTCTTCTTCATGGCCTTGGTGTGGCTCGCATCGGTGCCGAGCTTCAGGCCCTTCTTAACGTTGTGACGCATGGTCTAGTTTCTCCTCAAATATGCGAAGCATTAAGCCTTCAGGCTCAGGCCCATGGACTCAAGCTTGTCCTTCACTTCCTCGATCGACTTAACACCGAAGTTACGGATGTTGAGCAGATCGTTCTCCGAGAACTCAACGAGCTGACGGACCGAGTGAATGCTGGCGCGCTTAAGGCAGTTGTAGGAACGGACGGAAAGGTCCAGATCCTCGATCTGCTTGTCCAGCTCGGCGTTGTCGTTGGTGACCTCGGGAGCGAAGATCGAAGCCTCCTCCTCGACCTCGGGGGTCTCGGCAAGGTTCATAAAGGCAGCCATATGCTGGTTGATGATATTGGCAGCCTGGACCACGGCGTCGCGCGGAGCGATGGAGCCGTTGGTCTCGATCTCGAGGACAAGGCGGTCGTAGTCGGTGTGCTGACCGACACGGCAAGCCTCAACGAGCTTGGCGCAACGGGACACCGGCGAGTACAGCGAGTCGACGTGGATCACACCGATGGGATCGTTGTCGCGCTTGTTAGCCTCGCCAGAGACATAGCCGCGGCCATAGCCGATGCGCATGCTCATGGTGAGATGGCCACCCTCGGTGAGCGTAGCGATGTGCTGCTCGGGGTTGACCAGTTCAAACTCGGACGGAATAAAGAAGTCCGCACCGGTGACCTCGCAGGGGCCGTCAACCGAGATGGTGGCGGTCGCCTCGTCGGTCGTGCCGAGAGCCCTGAAGACAAGACCCTTGACATTCAGGACGATGTCGGTGACATCCTCGACCATGTTAGGGATGGTCATGAACTCGTGCTGCGCACCATCGATCTGAATAGCCTCGACGGCGGCACCCTCGAGCGAGGACAGAAGAACGCGACGAAGGGAGTTACCCAGCGTATCGCCGTAACCACGCTCGAGCGGCTCGACGGAGACACGAGCAGACGTCTCGTTGATCTCTTCGACCTGAACCTGAGGCCTAATGAATTCTGACATGTATTACCTCCAGCCTCAGCAGCCCGGATGGACTACTTAGAGTAGAGCTCGACGATGAGCTGCTCGTTGATATCACCGCTGATCTGCTCACGCGTCGGCAGAGCGAGCACGTTACCAGACAGCTTCTCGATATCGACCTCGAGCCAGCCAGGGACCTCAAAGCGCTCGGAGGAAATCAGGGCCTCCTTGATGGGGAGGAGGTCACGGAACTTCTCGCCGACAGCGACGACGTCGCCGGCCTTGACGCGGTAGGACGGGATGTCCACGCGCTTGCCGTTCACGGTGAAGTGACCGTGACGGACGGACTGACGAGCCTCTTTGCGGGTGCGGGCGAAGCCAAGACGGAAGACGACGTTGTCGAGGCGAGACTCAAGGATGATCATGAGGTTCTCACCGGTGACGCCGTTCATCTTGCGGGCCTTGTTGAAGTAGCCGTGGAACTGCTTCTCCAGAACGCCATAGATGAACTTGACCTTCTGCTTCTCGCGCAGCTGCATGCCGTACTCAGATTCCTTGCGACGGCGCTTGGGCTGACGGATAGATTCCTTCTTGCTGCTGTAACCGAGCTCAGCGGGATCGATCCCGAGCTGACGGCAGCGCTTAAGAACAGGAGTCCTGTCGATTGCCATATTGATACGATCCTTTCAGTTACACGCGGCGACGCTTCTTGGGGCGGCAGCCGTTGTGCGGAATGGGGGTCTTGTCCTGGATGCTCGAGACCTCGAGGCCAGCAGCCTGGAGGGAGCGGATGGCGGTCTCACGACCGGAGCCGGGGCCCTTGACGAAGACGGAAACCTTCTTCATACCGTGCTCCATGGCCTGCTTGGCAGCAGCCTCGGCAGCCATCTGGGCAGCGAACGGCGTGGACTTACGCGAGCCCTTGAAGCCCACCTGGCCAGCCGACTTCCAGGAAATGACGTTGCCCTGGGGATCGGTGATCGAACGATCGTGTTGTTGAACGTAGAACGAATGTGAGCCTGGCCCACGGAAATGTTCTTACGGTCCGCGCGCTTCAGACGGGCAGCGCGAACGTTCTTCTTAGCAGTAGCCATCTATCTAGCGCTCCTTATTTCTTCTTCTTAGCACCGATCTGACGCTTCGGGCCCTTACGGGTACGAGCGTTAGTGTGGGTGCGCTGGCCGCGGACCGGGAGGCCCTTGCGGTGACGAGGCCGCGGTTGCAGCCGATGTCCATAAGGCGCTTGACGTTCTGGTTGCGCTCACGGCGGAGGTCGCCCTCAACCATGATCTGGTTCTTATCGATATAATCGCGGATGGCGTTAACCTCATCCTCGGTGAGGTCCTTAACGCGCGTATCCACGTTAACGTTGCACTCGACGCAGATCTTCGTCGCAGTGGTGCGGCCGATGCCGTAAATGTAGGTCAGACCGATCTCAACGCGCTTCTCACGCGGGAGGTCGACACCATTAATACGGGCCAACGTAGTCTCCTCTCTTAACCCTGACGCTGCTTATGACGGGGGTTCTCGCAAATAACGAGGACCTTGCCATGGCGCCTAATGATTTTGCACTTATCGCACATCTTCTTGACCGAAGGACGTACCTTCATCGTTCTTCCTTTCGGTAGCGCTCAAACTACTTCCCTACTATCTACTCGCCCAGCCGCAGGCGTTTAAAACTATGGCTGGTCTTCACACACAATCCGACCGTAGGTTGAGCTAAGCCTGCAGTCGGAAATGGAGTGCGTGTATGCGTGCCGCTATTTGTAGCGATAGGTGATGCGGCCGCGGGTCAGGTCGTACGGGGAAAGCTCCACGACAACCCTGTCACCGGGGAGAATACGGATGTAATTCATTCGGATCTTGCCAGAAATGTTGCACAGAACCGAATGACCGTTCTCGAGCTCGACCTTAAACATGGCGTTGGGCAGCGGTTCCTTTACCGTACCCTCGAGCTCAATTGCGTCTTCCTTCTTCACAAGCAATCATCTTTCTCTAGAAAACGACAGCGATTGAGTATTCTACAACACGTATGCACGCATCGTAATAACTTCGTAATGGCTCCACAACTAAATGAAACTTGTTACATTTCTCCGCCTTGCAAGGAACACCAAGCACCTTGGGCATCCGTGGTGAGAATCACCGGACCGTCATTGGTAATGGCGACGGTGTTCTCGTAGTGCGCGGCGGGCAGGTGGTCGTTGGTCGTAACAATCCAACCGTCGGAGCCCGTGCTCACATGGTTGGAACCCATCGTAACCATCGGCTCGATGGCAATGACCATGCCGGCCTGGAGGCGAACGCCCCTCCCTTCTTTCCATAGTTAGGAACGTTGGGGTCCTCGTGCATCACGCGGCCAATGCCATGGCCCACATAGTCACGAAGCACGCCGTAACCGTGAGACTCGGCGAGGGACTGAACGGCGTAACCAACATCCCCGATATGGTTACCGGGAACAGCCTGCTCGATGGCAGCCTTAAGGCAATCGCGCGTGACCTCGCACAGGGCCTTGGCCTCGGGCGTGGGTGTGCCGACAAAAAACGTCCAAGCGTTATCGCCAACCCAACCGTCGACAACGGCTCCCGTATCGATGGAGATGATATCGCCATCGCGCAGGATCATGTCGGGGTTGGGAATACCGTGGACCACGGCATCGTTAATCGATGCGCAAATGGTACCGGGGAACCCGCCGTAACCCTTAAAGGCCGGGGTGCCGCCATGCATACGGATAATCTGCTCCGCGAGCTGATCGAGCTCAAAGGTCGAAACACCAGGCGCACCATGGCTCCAACGTGGCGGAGCGCCATCTTAGATAGCGCTCCTGCCTTCTTCATCTGCTCAATTTGCGTTGCAGACTTAATCTTGATCATAGACCGAGAGCCTCTTTGACATCCCCGTACACGGTCTCGCGAGCCTGGTCACCGTTGACCGACTTGAGCAGACCCTGGCCACGATAGTAGTCGACGAGCGGGCTCGTGGACTTCTCGTAGACGTCGAGACGGTTCTTGATAGTCTCGGGCTTGTCGTCATCGCGCTGATACATCTCGCCGCCACACTTGGGGCAGGTGGCATCGGCAGCGGTGCCGGTGTAACCGCAGGCGCGGCAAGTGCGACGCGAAGACAGACGATCGATGATGACCTCGGGGGCCACGTCGACCAGAAGGGCGCAGTCGATCTCGCGACCCATGGCGGAGAGCTCGGAATCGAGCGTCACAGCCTGGGCAGTGTTGCGCGGGAAACCGTCGAGGATGAAGCCCTGCTGGGCGTCATCGGCGGCAAGGCGCTCCTTGACAAGGTCGATCACGAGCTGGTCGGGAACGAGCTCGCCAGCGTCCATGTACTTCTTAGCCTGAATACCAAGCTCGGTGCCACCCTTGACGGCAGCACGCAGCAGGTCACCCGTGGAAATGTGAGCGACGCCGAACTCGGCGACGAGCTCCTGCGCGACGGTGCCCTTACCGGCACCCGGAGCTCCGAGCAATACGAGGTTCATGAGCAATCCTCCTCTAGCCTATTTAAAGAATCCATCGTAATCATACATCTTGATCTGGCCTTCGAGCTTATCGACCGTGTCGAGCACGACGCCGACCATGATGAGGATGGACGTGCCGCCAAATGCCTGAATCAGCTGGTTACCCGTGAAGGAGAAGATGATCGAAGGCACGATGGCGATGAGCGCCAAAAAGACAGCGCTGGGAAGCGTGATCTTGTTGAGCGCGTTCTTGATGTAGGCCGCGGTAGCCCTACCCGGACGGACGCCCGGAATAAAGCCGCCCTGCTTCTTAAGGTTGTCGGCCGTGTCATCGGGGTTGAACACCATGGAGGTGTAGAAGTACGCGAAGAACACGATGAGGACAACGTTAAGCACCCAGTTGAGCCAACCAGTCGAAAGCGCAGAGGCAACTGCCTGAATCCAGCCGATGCCGGGGAAGAACACGGCAATCTGGGCCGGGAAGTACAGCAGCGCCGAAGCGAAGATGATCGGCACGACGCCCGCGGTGTTGACCTTGATGGGCAGGTAGGTGGTCTGGCCACCCATCATGCGACGGCCTACGACGCGCTTGGCGTAGGAGACCGGGATGCGGCGCTGGCCGCGCTCAAGGAAAACGATCAGCGGGATAACCAGCAGGATGATGGCGCAGATGATCACCATGGTGATGATGCCACCGGCATTGCCCTCGGTGCTGGAGAAGATCGCCTGCGGCAGACCGGCCATGATGTTCGCGAAGATGATCAGCGACATGCCATTGCCGATACCGCGCTGGGTGATGAGCTCACCAATCCACATGATCAGCATAGCGCCCGCGGTGAGCGTGCCGACGATCATGAGGTCGAAGATGATCTCGGGAGCGCCGGCGCCATTGAAGCTGATGCCGAAGCTCTTAAAGAGGAAGAGGTAACCCACGGAATTGAGGATTGCCAGAGCCAGGGTGAGGTAACGCGAATACTGCGTAATCTTGGTCTGACCAACCTCGCCCTCGCGGGCAAGCTCATGCAGGGAAGGCACAACGGCCTGGAGCATCTGGAGGATGATCGAGCTGGTGATGTAAGGCATGATGCCCAGCGAAAATACCGACACATAGCTCAACGCGCCGCCAGAGAAAAGATTCAGGAGGGCCATAGCACCTGCGGCGACCGAATTGTTATCGGTCGAGAAAAGGCCCAGCATCCCCTGGAAGGGAATGCCGGGCACAGGAACGTGCGCACCAATGCGGTACACGACGAGCATAGCTATGGTAAAAAGAATCTTTTCGCGCAATTCTTTGATGCGGAAAGCATTCTTAAGACCATTTAGCACGGCAGCTCGACCTTTCCGCCGGCGGCCTCGATCTTGGCCTGCGCAGAAGCGCTGACCTTGTCGACCTTGACCGTGAACTTCTTGGTGAGCTCACCATTGCCGAGCACCTTGACGGGCTCGAACTCGCTCTTGGTGATGCGAGCGGCCTTAAGAGCGGCACCGTCGATCACAGCGCCGTCCTCGAACTTACGCTCGAGACGCTCAACGTTAACAGCGGTGTACTCGATACGACGGGGGTTGCGGAAGCCCGGAAGCTTGGGCAGGCGCATAGCCAGCGGAGTCTGGCCACCCTCGAAGCCGGCACCCTTGGTGCCGCCAGAGCGGGAACCTGACCCTTCTGCGCGGCCGCAGAAGTGGTGCCGTGACCCGAAGAATTGCCACGGCCGACGCGCTTGCGGTTCTTGGTGGAACCGGGCGCGGGAGTAAGATCGTGAAGCTGCATTTGCTACTCCTCTACAATCTCGACAAGGTGCTTGACCTTGAAGATCATGCCGCGGACGGACTCGTTGTCAGCAATCTCGCGAACCTCGCGGATCCTGTGGAGACCGAGGGCACGGACAGTACGGACCTGGTCCTGCTTGCAACCGTTGGTGCTGCGGACCTGCTTGATCTTGATGGTGTCAGCCATGCTTAGTTCTCCTTACCGACGAACATCTCGGAGACCGTCAGGCCACGGCGAGCCGCGACGTCCTCAGGGCTGGAGAGCTCCTTGAGGCCCTCGACGGCAGCCTTGATGATGTTGAGGCCGTTGTCGGTACCGAGGGACTTGGACAGGACGTTCTTGATGCCAGCAAGCTCAAAGAGGGGACGCACAGCGCCGCCGGCGATAACGCCGGTACCCTCGACAGCGGGCTTGATGATGATGCGGCCGGCACCAAAGTGACCGAGAACCTCGTGCGGAATGGTGCCCTGATCGGTCACCGGCACGTGGAACATGTTCTTCTTGGCATCGAGAGACGCCTTGGAGATGGCCATGGGCACCTCAGCGGACTTGCCCATGCCAACGCCGACGTTGCCCTTGCCGTCGCCAACGACGACGAGAGCGACGAGGCTCATGCGACGACCACCCTTGACGGTCTTCGACACGCGGTTGATGTAAACGACGCGCTCCTCGAACTCGGAGGCCTCGCGCTGCTGCTTCTGATTACGAGCCATGTGCTACATACCTCCTAGAACTCGAGACCGGCGGCACGAGCACCGTCGGCGAGGGCCTTGACGCGGCCATGGTAGATACGGCCACCGCGATCGAAGGCGACCTTGGTGATGCCGGCCTCGATGGCGCGCTTGCCAACGAGCTGACCGACCTTCTCCGCAGCCTCCTTGTTCGAGGTGTGGGTGCCCTTGAACTCGGCCTCGAGGGTCGAGGCAGAGACGAGCGTCAGGCTGGAGCCCTTGCTGTCGTCGATGATCTGGGCATAGATGTTGGCGTTAGTACGGGTCACGCGAAGACGCGGACGCTCGGAGGTACCCGAGACCTTGCCGCGAACACGACGCTGACGACGCTTGAGGCCTTCCAGCTTCGCCTTATGCTTGTTCATACGTAAACTCCTAAAAAGGTTGATCTTGCCAGCACCTGACGGGGTGCTGGTCTTATGCGAGTGAGTCGGTTACGACTACTTGGCGGCCTTACCCAGCTTGCGGCGGATGTGCTCGCCAACGTAGTGGATACCCTTGCCCTTGTAAGGCTCGGGAGGACGATGGCCGCGGATCTCAGCGGCGATCTGACCGACCTGCTGCTTGTTGATACCCTTGACGTTCACGTGGGTGTTGTCGGGAACCTCGAAGGTGATGCCCTCGGGAGCCTCGACGATCACGGGGTGCGAGAAGCCCAGGGAGAACTCGAGGTTCTTGCCCTTCTGCTGCACGCGGTAACCGACGCCGGCGAGCTCGAGCTTCTTCTCGAAGCCCTCGGAAACGCCAACAACCATGTTGTGGATGAGGGCGCGGGTGAGGCCGTGGCGGGCACGGGTCTCACGCTCGTCGTCGGGACGGGAAACGGTGAGGACGTTGTCCTCGACGTTGATAGCGAGCTTCTCAAAGACATCAAGCTCGAGCTGGCCCTTGGGGCCCTTGACGACAACGTTGTTGCCGTTGACTGCCACTTCGACTCCGGCGGGAATCTGGACAGGCTTATTACCGATACGAGACACGGTGATCTCCTTTCCTTCTACCTACCGAGCGAATTACCAGACGTAAGCGATGATCTCGCCGCCGACGTTGTGCTTGCGAGCATCGCGGTCGGTCATGACGCCATGGCTGGTGGAAATAATGGCGGTACCAAGGCCACCGCGGACGCGGGGCATGTCGGCAACGCCGGTGTACTTACGCAGGCCCGGCTTGGAAATGCGGCGGATGCCGTTGATGACCTTAGCCTTCTTGGGACCATACTTAAGCGTGATGTGCAGAGTCTTCTGGGGAACGGTGTCCTCGACATCGTAGCCCTCGATGTAGCCCTCCTCGTGCAGAACACGAGCGATCTCGACGAGCTTCTTGCTGCTCGGCATGGAGACCGTGGCCTTGTTCACAGAGTTAGCGTTACGGATGCGCGTAAGCATATCTGCGATCGGGTCTGTAAGGTTCATACAGATTCTCCTTCGTTCTTGATGAACACGTGCTCTTGGTTCTTCGCCGCCCTTAACGGCAAAGCCTTTTTAGCGCGTTTTCCCTGTTCCAAACTGATGCTTGAAACGCTGGTAGTGACTTACCAGCTGGCCTTCTTAACGCCGGGAAGCTCGCCCTTGAGTGCAAGCTCGCGGAAGCAGACACGGCACAGGCCGAACTTGCGGTACACAGAGTGCGGACGGCCGCAGCGCTGGCAGCGCGTGTACTCACGAGTAGAGAACTTCTGCTTGCGATTGCACTTGACGATCATCGATGTCTTAGCCACTTATATCCTCCTCACATAGAGTATTGTTCGCCCCAAGCGCCGCCCCCTTGTGGGAACGGCGCTCATAGGGCAGGTGAACCTATTTCTTGAACGGGAAACCGAAGGCGTCCAGAAGGGCCTTGGCCTCCTGATCGGTGTTGGCGGTGGTCACGAAAGTGATGTCCATACCACGCTGGTGATCGACGGAGTCGAAGTCGATCTCGGGGAAGATGAGCTGCTCGGTGACGCCCATGGAGAAGTTACCACGGCCGTCGAAGCTCTTGGCGGAGATGCCGCGGAAGTCGCGGATACGGGGGATCGCGACGGAGGTCAGACGATCGAAGAACTCCCACATACGGTCGCCACGCAGGGTAACCTTGCAGCCGATCGGCATACCAGCGCGCAGGCGGAAGGTAGCGATGGACTTGCGGGCACGGGTGATCATCGGCTGCTGACCGGTGATGGCGCGCAGGTCGCGCACGGCACCGTCGATGGCCTTGGAATCGGTAGCGGCCTCGCCGACACCCATGTTCACGACGATCTTCTCAAACTTGGGGATCATCATGACGTTCTCGTACTGGAACTTGTCCTGAAGCTGCTGCTTGACCTCGTTGTTGTACTTGGTCTTCAGACGCGGCACATACTTCTCTTCTGCCATTGTTCACTCCTTCTTGGGGTTTTAAGCACGGGGCGTGGCCACGGTGGGTTGTCCTCGTGCCTCCTGACTGCATCCGCGCCGCTCATGGCATTTTGCGGTTTGGACTCGACGCAGCAGGAGCCGACAAAACAATCGGTACTATACGCGCATCGGGAGCGTATTTCCAGAAAAACCTCGTCTGCCTGCACAACTCCACAACTCCCCCGCACATATCGATCCCTAGGGACGGAGGAAAATGGCAGTTGCGGTGAAATAGGGACCGTTTGACGGCTTAACAGGCTTAAACAGTCCGCATTTCACCGCAACTCATATATGGGGATGCGATTAGCGCTTGCGGGGGACGAGCTTGGTGCGGCGCAGGTGAATCATCTCGGCAGCGATGGAGATGGCGATCTCCTCGGGGTCCTCGGCCTCGATGGCGACACCGATCGGCAGGTGCAGTCCGTCAATCTGCTCCTGCGTAAAGCCCTCCTGCTCCAGGCGGGCGCGCACAAAGGCCGTCTTGCGGCGCGAACCCAGGCAACCCAGATAGGTAGGCTTGGCACGCATGGCCTGAATCACCACGTCGATATCGGACTTGTGACCTGCTGTGGCGACGACCACTAGGTCACGCGGGCCGATGGGGCACTGCTTGCTCAGGTTCTTGTAGTCGACCAGACGACGGTCGTAGACACCGGGCACCCATTCGGGCGTCAACGTGCCCGGGCGATCGTCGCAGGCCACGACGGCAAAGCCCGCCGCCGTGAGCACCCGCGCCGTCGCAGCACCCACGTGTCCGCAGCCAAAGATATAGGTCAGGCCCTCGGGGCAGAGCGTCTCGATGTGCGCGGGAGGAATCTCAGAGGCGGCGTTGGTGTAGGTGACCCTACTCCCCTCCTCCACCAGCGAAAGCTCGGGGCAGCCCATTATGGTGCGGCGCGACTCCTCGCCATGGTACTTGGCCACATCGCCCTCGAGCGCGCTCGCGATAAACGGCTCAAAGTCGATGACGAAGTCGCCGATGCGTCGATACGCCAAGACGTCGGCAATCGACTGGAACAACGGCGCCTGCGATACATCCAGGTGCAGATAGCACAGGCAGATGGCTCCGCCGCAGATCATGCCGGTATCGGAGTTCTCGCCGCCCATGGTGTAGCGGACCAGACGCGATTGCCCTGCGCCCAGCAGCTCGCGCGCCTCGTCCAGCGCAAAGAGCTCAATCTTGCCGCCGCCGATGGTGCCCGCTTGGCTGCCATCGGCAAAGACGGCCATCCAGGCGCCCACGCCGCGCGGCGATGACCCCGCCGTGCCGGCCACGACCACGAGCTCGCACGTCTCGCCAGCACGCAGGGCGGCAAGCGCCGCATTCACCACATCGAGCTTTTCCATTGCCGCCTTCTATCCTCTAAAGACATCGGTGAGCATAGCGAGTGCCTCGAGCACGCCGCCGCCGACCGACGTCGCCTTGTCCGAAATATAGTTGATATAGCTGGCATCGCCGCGCGGATCGACGTCGGCGCATTTAAAGCCTCAGTCACCTGCACGCCGTTCGCCAAAAGCCCGCGCAGACAGCCATCGATCTGCGTGACCATGGGAGTATCACCCGCATACCCGATCACGTCTCCGGCGCTCACGATGTCGCCGATGGTGCGGTCGGACCGAAACATGCCGGCGGCGGGGCTGTGGATAACGCGCTCCTTGCCATAGCCGGCGATCATGCCCGGCACGCCCGTGTTGGGCTGGGGCGAACCTTGGGTAATGACACGGCCGAGAAAATGCCCGCGCATGGTCTCGACCACGGCGTCGCAGTCAACCGGCGCGGTAAAGCCCGGCCCCACGGCGATGACGGCAGGCGCCATGTCGCGCGTGGTGCCCAAGTTGCGCTTAGCCAAAATCGCGTCGACCACAGCCGCGGGTTTCAACTCGCCGAGCATCTTGGCCTGGGGGTCCACTACAACGGCGACGTCTCCAGCCTCGGTAATCGCAAGCGCCTCAGCCGGCGTCTGCGCCAAGCGAGCGCGAATGCCTTCGACCTCGACCTCGCCCAGGCGAATGGCCTCGCAAAAACAGATTGTGCGACGGATGCACGTGGGAACCGCGATATCGGCCATAACGACCGACACGCCGGAGCGCACCAAGCGAGCGGCGACGCCCGTGGCGATATCGCCGGCGCCGCGAACATAAACGAGCATTCCCGGGGCACCTCCCTGTGCTACGGTTTGAGCAGAGCAAAAGCGGTTCGACCGCTACTCTGATGATTATTTATTATCACAGTATTATACGGCGGTGAACAGATGGAAACGACGAGCGGAAACCTTGCCTCCGCGCTCAAGATCGAGCCGGGCATTACCGCAATTATCGGCAGTGGCGGTAAGTCGACCTTGCTAAAGACGCTGGGTCTCGAGCTCATGCGCGCTGGCGGCCGCGTGCTCCTCTGCACCACCACGCACATGTTTCCCGTCGCCGGCGTGCCATGGGACGGGTCGAGCCGTCGCCTGGACGCCGCGCCTTGGAAGCCGGGGATCCCGCATGTTCCCGGCTGCACCTGCGAGGCATGCGCGGGACTTGTCCGCGGAAGCATCTGCCAGGCGGGTGTTTTGGACCCGGAGACAGGCAAGCTCTCCGCCCCCGCTGAGCCGCTCGACCAGCTGGCGCAGCGCTTTGACTATGTGTTGGCCGAGGCAGATGGCAGCAAGCGACTCCCGCTCAAGGCGCATGCCGCCTGGGAGCCGGTAATTCCCGCCGCCACGGCAAACGTTGTCTGGGTCGTCGGCGCCTCGGGGCTGGGCAGGCCCGTCGCCGAGGTTGTCCACCGCCCCGAGCTCTTCTGCGAGCGCTGCGGCTGCGAGCCTACCGACATCGCCACGCCCGAGCGCGTCGCCAGGTGCTCAATGCCGAGATGCAGGCGCTGGGACTCAGCACCGCACGCGTCATGCTCAACCAAGCCGGCACGCTTGCCGACCCAACAATGGCAGATCGCTTCGAGGCAGCCTCAACCGCCCCCTCATCGCCACCAGCCTCCAGGGGTAGCAAATTTGGGACGGGGCTCTTTTTGCTACCCCGTCCCAAAAAATCATCTCCCAAATTAGCTACCCCGGCGGTCTTCCCGTTAGCGGGGCACGTAGCGGCCGGGTTGGGCTCCGGTGGGCTCGCCGTCGCGTGCCGCCAGCACGCCGTTCACAAACACGGCCTTGGCGCGGCCATGTGCCTCAAAGCCCTCGAGCGGCGTGTAGTCCACGGCCTGATGCTGCGTCGCGGCGCTAATCGTCCAGCGCGCCTTGGGATCCCACACGCACACGTCGGCATCGGCGCCCTCGGCAAGACAGCCCTTGTGCGGATACATGCCAAAGACGCGCGCCGGGTTCTCGCTCATCAGGCGGCACAGATCCTCGGGACCCAGCTGTCCCTCAAAGCTCGTAGCGATCGCGACGGGGCGATGCTCCACGCCGGGTCCGCCGTTGGGAATCGCGCGGAAGTCGTCGCGCCCGCGGTCCTTTTGCCCGTGCAGGTTAAAGCTACAGTGGTCGGTCGCAATCGTATCGATCTCGCCGGCCACAAGCGCCTCGCGCAGTGCCGCACGGTCGCCGGCATGGCGCAGCGGCGGACTCATCACGTACTTGGCGCCCGCAAAGCCGTCCTCGCCCTGCTCCAGATAGCAGGTATCGTCGAGCATCAGATACTGAGGGCATGTCTCGACATAGATGTTCTTCTGCCCGCGCGATTTGGCAGCGCGAATGGCCTCGAGCCCCAGCTTGGTCGAAAGGTGCACCACGTTGACCGGAGCGTCCCCGGCCAAGTGCGCCAGATACAGCAGGCGGCTCACGGCCTCGGCCTCACACACGTCCGGACGGCTGAGCGCATGGCCCTCGGGCCCGTGGATACCCTGCTCAAACACGCGCTTCTGCAGCGCGTTGACCAACGTGCCGTTCTCGCAATGCACGCACAGGATACCGCCCACGCGCTTGAGCTCCTCCAGCACCTCGAGCGTCTCGGCATCGTCCAGGCGCAGATGGTCGTAGGCAAAGTAGGTCTTAAACGACGACACGCCCGCCTCGCGCATGACCGAAAGATCGGCGCGGTTGCGCTCATTCCACTCGGCAAGCGCCATATGGAAGGCATAGTTGGCGGTGCAGGTGCCGTCGGCGCGATGATGCCACTCGACCAAGGCATCGGGCATGGTCACGCCGCGATCGGCCGTCGCGTAGTCCACAATGGTCGTCGTGCCGCCGCAGGCAGCCGCGCGCGTGCCGGTCTCAAAGCTATCGGCTGTCCAATCCATGCCGGTCCAGCACTGCATGTGCGTGTGCCCATCGATAAAGCCCGGGAACACCCAGCAGCCCGCAGCATCCTCGACGGTATCGCCCTCGGCCGGCTCAATCGCCGCGGCGATCCGCACGATCTTATCGCCATCCATGGCAAGATCGGCGCGGCGAAGCCCCTGGGGCGTCACGAGCGCACCGTTTTTGATGATGATCATAATTGCTCCTTATTGGTTGATGCAGTTGGCCACGCGATCAAAATACGAGCAGGCGGCGATATGCTCCGTTATGCGTCGCTGTCCCTTGGCGGTATCGACGTCCCACAGTTCGTAAGCACGCGCCTCGACCAGCACCACGTCGGTACGGTCCTTAAGGATCGAACCGCCGCCGTCCTTGCCCTCAAGACGCATAAGCGCATCGAACAATTCCGCCGGAAAGAGCACCGGGCTCGAAGGCTCGCCGTTGCACGCAAGACGCACCGGATGATTGCGGTCACGCTCGTCAAACGCACGAACCATACCCTCAAAAGAATCCGAACTCACAAGTGGCTGGTCGCCCGGCAAAAAGAGGCAACCTTTCCAGTTGCGTTCGACTCCCCACGAAAGGCCCGCACGGACGCTTTCGCTGCGCAGCTCGCCATCGTGCAGCACGCACGGGCAATGCTTGTCCTCGCAAATATGGGCGACCTCGGGCCAACGCGTCGAAACCACAACATCAAAGCCCCCGGGGACCGAATCGATGGTCCGGGCAATCAGCGGCTCGCCATAGATATCGGCGAGCATCTTGTTAGAGCCAAACCGCTTGCCCTCGCCCGAAGCCATAATGACGCAACCGAGTTTCATCTCCGCAAACCTCCCCTGGCTGCCTTGGACACCATAGTTGCTATACCCACCATAGCAAGCTCACACTCCGTCGGAACAGGCACGCACTCGTTTTCCAGCGAACGCCTCTTGGCTCCCCATAGCACAAAGGAGGGCACCCCGCGACGCAGGGCACCCTCCTCAATGGTGCAGATATGCCTACTCAGCGTCGCCGGTAAACGTGGTACCGGTCTTGCCGGCAAGACCGTCACGCGCCTTCTCGAGCAGCGTGATGAGCGCCGTGCGGCCCGGCTTGCTCTCGGCAAACGTCGAGGCGGCCTGGACCTTGGGCAGCATGGAGCCGCGACCGAACTCGTTGGCCTCGGACAGACGCTTTACGTCAGCCGCGGTCAGCGTGTCGAGCCACTGCTCGTGGTCGGTGCCAAAGCCAATGGCAACCTTCTCCACGGCCGTCAGGATAATCAGGGCATCGGCATCGAGCTGCTCGGCGAGCTTCTCGGCCGCAAAGTCCTTATCGATGACGGCGGCAGCGCCTTAAGGTGGTTGCCCTGGGCCTTGGTGACGGGAATGCCGCCACCGCCGCAGGAGATCACCACGTGGTTGGACTCGACGAGCGACTTGATGGTGTCGAGCTCGACGATGTTCACGGGCTTGGGCGAAGCCACCACGCGACGGAAGCCCTGCTTCTCGTCGTGGATGAACTGGTAGCCGCGGTCGGCCTCCAGCTCCTTGGCCTCGGCCTCGCTCATCCACGGACCGATCGGCTTGACCGGGTCGGCAAAGGCCGGGTCGTCTGCCGCAACCTCGACCTGGGTGAGCACGGTGGCGACACCCTTGTCGATATTGCGGTCGAGCATTTCCTCGCGCAGCGCATTTTGCAGGTCATAGCCAATGTAGCCCTGGCTCATGGCGCCGCAAACGGACAGCGGGCAGGGAACGTACTTCTGAGGGTTAGAGCGCGTGAGCTCGGCCATCGCGTTGGCGATCATACCCACCTGGGGACCGTTGCCATGCACGACGACAACCTCGTTGCCCTCCTCGATCAGGTCGACGATAGCCTTGGAAGTCGTCTTGACGGCCTCCATCTGCTCGGGAAGGTTGGCGCCGAGGGCGTTTCCACCCAGGGCGACAACAATACGCTTAGCCATTTCTCAGCCCGGCTTTAGGCCTGGAACCAACGGGCGGTGTTGCGCTCGTCGAGGGCCTTGAGGGTAGCGGCGGGATCGGCAACCTTCTGCAGGAACATCATGGCTGCGATGGCGTACGGCTTGTAGCTGGCCTCCTTGTACATGCCCACACGGTGCATGTCGAAGACGTCGGCGTTGACCTCGCCGTGCTCGCAGGAGACACCGGAGATGTCGGCGGGCAGCGGATGCATAAAGATGGTGTCCTGGCCGTTGGCGGTCTTCTCCATGAGCTCGGTCGTGGAGCACCAATCCTGATGCGTAGCGTTCTGAGCGAGCAGCTCCTTCTCGAGCGCAGCGATGCCGGCGTCGTCGCCCTCGGCGTACAGTTGGTGCGCTTCTCCATGGCGGCAAACGGAGCCCAGCTCTTGGGGATCACGATGTCGGCGCCCTCGAAGGCCTCGGCCATGGTGTTGACCTGCTTAAAGGTGGTGCCGGACTCGGCGGCGTAGCCCTTAGCGCGCTCGACGACTCGGGCATGAGGTCATAGCCTCGGGGTGGGCCAGGGTGACGTCCATGCCAAAGCGGGGCAGCAGGCTGATCAGCGACTGCGGGCAGGACAGCGGCTTGCCGTAAGAGGCGAGTAGGCCCAGGTGACAGCAACCTTCTTGCCCTTGAGGTTCTCGAGACCGCCGAACTCGTTGATGAGGTAGAGCATGTCGGCAGAGGACTGCGTGGGGTGATCGGAGTCGGACTGCAGGGAGATGAGCGTGGGACGGTGATCCAGAACGCCGTCCTCGTAGGCCTGCTGCACGGACTCGGAGACCTCAGCCATGTAGGCGTCGCCCTTGCCGATGTACATGTCATCGCGGATGCCGATGACGTCGGCCATGAAGGAGATCATGGTAGCGGTCTCGCGGACGGTCTCGCCGTGAGCGATCTGGGACTTCTTCTCGTCCAGGTCCTGCAGCTCAAGACCGAGCAGGTTGGCTGCCTTAGAGAAGGAGAAGCGCGTACGGGTGGAGTTGTCACGGAACAGGGAGACGGCCAGACCCGAATCGAAGATCTTGGACGAGACGTTGTTCTCGCGCAGCTCGCGCAGGGCGTCGGCGACGATGTAGAGCGCCTTGAGCTCATCGGTGGTCTTATCCCAGGTGTGCAGGAAGTCGCTGCCGTACATGCCCTTAAAATCGAGGCCGTTCAGCTGCTCGACGAGCTCGGTAAACTTGGCGTCCATGTAAATATCCTTTCCAAAGATGAAACGATTGCAATGAGTAGATGTGCTCCGGCATGCGCGTGTGGCTAGAACATGCAGAGCACTATGACGAGGACCCGCTACCGTTGAGGAAGCATGGGAGATAACGACCGCGGGCCCCAAGTCAACAGGGGGTGCCGGGGACACGAGCTGTCCCCGGCTCAACAAGATCGAGGAATGGGACTAATCGATCTTGTTGTTGGTCAGACCGGCGCGGAACACGGTGGCGTCGCCATCGGCCTGGCTCGGATCGTAGAGGTTCAGGGCAGCCACGTACATGGCGGCAGCGGTGACCAGGTCGTCCTTGTAGGTGACCTCGTTGGGAGCGTGAGCCTGAGACTCGGCACCCGGGCCAAAGCCAACGCAGGGGATGCCGTAGCGGCCCTGGATGGAAACGCAGTTCGTGGAGAAGGTCCACTTGTCGCACAGCGGGCGACCGGTGCGCTTGTCCATGCTGGGCTCGCAGCCGATGCGCTCGTCACCGAACATGGCCTTGTGGGCGTCGACGAGGGCCTTGACGTGCGGAGCGGTCTCCTTGTTGATCCACGTGGGGAAGTAAGCCTCGGTCTCGTAGACCTCGCCGGTCCAGGACGGACGATCGTACATGTACATGGAGACCTTCACGTCGTCGCCGTACTTCTTGGCGGCCGGCAGGTTACGGATCTCGTCCAGGCAGGACTCCCAGGTCTCACCGGCGGTCATGCGACGGTCGATGGAGATGGCGCAGGAGTCAGCGACAGCGCAGCGGCTGGGGCTGGTGTAGAAGATCTGGCTGACGGTGCAGGTGCCGCGGCCCAGGAAGCGGGCGTCCTCGAAGTGCTCGGGGTTGTACTTGGGGTCGAGCATCTTGACGAGGCCCTTGATGTCGGTCGACTCGTCACAGCCGTTGTTGTTGAGGGCGCGGACGTCGGCGATGATGTCGGCCATCTTGTAGATGGCGTTGTCGCCGCGGTCGGGAGCGGAGCCGTGGCAGGAGGTGCCGTGAACGTCGACGCGGATCTCCATGCGGCCGCGGTGACCGCGATAGATGCCGCCGTCGGTGGGCTCGGTGGAAATGACGAACTCGGGCTTAATGCCGTCCTTGTTGTAGATGTACTGCCAGCACATGCCGTCGCAGTCCTCTTCCTGGACGGTGCCGACGACCATGATCTTGTAGCCCTCGGGGATGAGGCCCATGTCCTTCATCATCTTGGCAGCATAGGTAGCAGAAGCCATGCCGCCCTCCTGGTCAGAGCCGCCGCGGCCGTAGATGATCTCGTCGGTCTCGTAGCCCTCATAGGGATCGGCATCCCAGTTCTCGATGTTGCCGATGCCGACGGTGTCGATATGGGAGTCGATGGCGATGATCTTGTCGCCCTCGCCCATAAAGCCCATAACGTTGCCCAGGCCGTCGACCTTGACCTCGTCATAGCCAAGCTCTCCATCTCGGCCTTGATGCAAGCGACAACCTCACCCTCCTCGCAAGACTCAGAGGGGTGAGAGATCATGGCGCGCAGGAAGCGAGTCATATCAGCACGATGGGACTCCGCAGTAGCCTTAATGGCATCAAAATCGAGTTCTTTAGTCATAACAGTCAACCTTTCTACAAGGGTTTACCTACAGGTAGATATTTCAGATAGATCACTTGTGCCAAGCAGCGTGAGGTCGAGCACCCCACAAGCAAGTAACCATAGGAGGCGGACGGAGGACTTTGCTCCGTCGCGAGTTCCGCACGAGCCGGAGAGCACTTAATGTGCTCTCCGTGCGAGCAGGACTGTCCGAGCAGGGAGTAAAGTCCTCCGGCTGCCTCCGGACAGGTCAGTCTGCTAGCAGGTCGGATACTCGCCCTCCCAGACGATGCGACGGTACTGATCCGGATCGGTGTCGCCCTCGGTGGAGAAGCAGAGCACGGAGCTCGTCTTGTCCAGGCCGATGAGCTCCTTGAGCTCGGCGTACTCGGGATCGAGCATAAGGGTCTCGACCAGACCGGTGGTCACGGCGCCGGACTCGCCGGAGATAACGCGCGGGTCGCCCTTCTCGGGAGCGCCCAGGGTGCGCATGCCGCGAGCGGTGACCCAGTCGGGGCAGGACACGAAGGCGGTGGTGTGGTTGCGCAGGATATCCCAACCCAGGATGTTGGGCTCGCCGCAGCACAGGCCGGCCATGATGGAGGGCATGTCGCCGTCCACGATGCGCGGATCGCCGTCGCCGGCGGCAGCGCCCTTGTACAGGCAGGCGGCAGGCGCGCACTCGACCACGACGAAGGTGGGCGGGTTATCGGGATACAGGTTGGTGAAGTAGCCCACCACGGCGCCGGCGAGCGAGCCCACGCCAGCCTGGACAAAGACGTGCGTCGGGCAGGTTGGTGAAGTAGCCCACCACGGCGCCGGCGAGCGAGCCCACGCCAGCCTGGACAAAGACGTGCGTCGGGCGGTTGATGGCCATCTCGCGCAGCTGCTCGGCAGCCTCGGAAGCCATGGTGCCGTAGCCCTCCATGATCCAGGACGGGATCTTCTCGTAGCCCTCCCAGGCGGTATCCTGAACGATGACGCCGCGCTCGCAGGCGTCGGCCTCGGCGGCGGCCATGCGCACGCACTCGTCGTAGTTGACCTCTTCGATGGTCACCGTGGCGCCCTCGGCGGCGATGTTATCGAAGCGGGGCTTGGTGGAACCCTTGGGCATGTGCACGACAGCCTTCTGGCCCAGCTTGTTGGCAGCCCATGCCACGCCACGGCCATGGTTGCCATCGGTAGCGGTAAAGAAGGTGGCCTGGCCAAAGTCCTTGGCAAGCTGATCGGAGGTCAGGTAATCGAAGGTGCACTCGGCAACGTCCTTGCCGGTCTCGTCGGCAATGTAGTTGGCCATGGCAAACGAGCCGCCCAGGACCTTAAAGGCGTTGAGGCCAAAGCGATAGCTCTCGTCCTTAACGCACAGGTTGGACAGGCCCAGGCGCGCGGCCTGGCCGTCCAGGCGGGCAAGCGGAGTAACGGTGTACTGGGGGAACGACTGGTGGAAGGCGCGGGCCTTCTTCACGTGGTCGAGGCTCATGATTCCCAAGTGCTTGTCATCGCTCTTGGGCATCGTGTTGCCCGCCCACTGGATCTTATCGGCCATACGGTGAACTCCTTAAGTTCTCTCTTGCCGGCCCCCGCATACGCGTTTCAGCCCGATCCCATTCACACGGCTGAACTTTTATGTGGATGCCAAACAAAAAGTTTGTTAGCACTGTTCTAACACACTTTTTGATTGGAAAACCTAACAAATTGTTTGTTGCCGTAATCGGTACCTTTTCGCCGCCGAACGGTCACATAACACAGCGACGATTTCGTTATTTGCGAACAAGTGGGGTTTATGGCACAGTGAGCCCAAACTAATTTTTAGGAAGGCACCCATGACCCCCGCACAGATTGAGTTTTACAAGCGCCTCGCACACGGTCTGGCGCTCCAATTTGGTCCCAACTGCGAAGTCGTCGTCCACGATCTGGAGACCGAGGACGTGGACCACTCCATCGTGGTGATCGAAAACGGCCACGTCAGCGGGCGCAAACTGGGTGACGGCCCCAGCCATATTGTGTTTGAGTCCATGCACGAGGGCACCACCGACGTGCACGACCGCGAGCCGTACCTCACCAAAACCACCGACGGCAAGCTGCTCAAGTCCTCGACCATCTTTATCCGCAACGACGAGGGCAAGCCCGTCGGCATTTTGGGCATCAACTTTGACATTACGCTTATGAAGGCTTTTGAGCGTTCGCTCGACGCCTTTACCGGCACCGGCGGCACGGGCTATACCGAGCCCGAGCCCATTACCAAGAACATCGGTGACCTGCTCGAGGACCTGCTGCACGAGTGCGAGCAGTTTGTGGGCAAGCCCGCGGCACTTATGACCAAAGATGAGCGCATTCGCGCCATCGGCTACCTCGACCGTCGCGGCGCCTTCCTCATTTCCAAGTCGAGCGAGCGCGCCTGCGAGTTCTTTGGCATCTCCAAATACAGCTTCTATAGCTACCTCAATGAGGCCAAGGCGGCAGCAGGCGACAAGTAGGCACTCACCTGGATTGCCCCTCCCCTTTTGGGCGCGAGTTCTGGAAAGCATGAATCCAAGACCGAGCCGCTTGGGAAGTTCCATATAATCGATGTCATTAGTATTTCGAAAGGGTGGAACAGAATGGCGTTGAGCAAGGCATCGTGCACCGGTCGCGGATTGATTCCGGCAATTGGTGGACATGTGCACCGCATGTTCGATGAGGGTGAAGACGACTTGTTTTCGCTGAGCCTTGACGACGTGATGGATGATCGCCCGTGGACCGCCGACGAACTCATGGGCGGCGGGGCTCGCCCGTCAAGCCCCAATCCCGCACTTGCGCCTAAGCCCGCATCTGCGCCGGCTCCTGCGCAGTCGCCTGTTTCGCGCCCGCGTCTGCGCCCACACCCACTTCGGCGCCCACGCCCACTCCCCGCCCCGCAAGCGACCCGTCCGAGACGGCGGCGTTTCTCGCTGCGGCGACGCAGAGCAAATCGCCCGACAGCACCGTTATGTACAGCGCCCAGCAGTTGCCTGTTCCTGCGGCACGCAAGCCTCCGGTCACAAGGCTCGATGAGCCGTTGCCCATCAGGTTGCCTACGATTCCTGGGCTGCAGCCGATCTGGATGAGACCTCTACCGGCATGCCGGCGCTCGACGTTCCAGTTAACCCGCTTTTTGCCGCCAACACGAGCGCCGCGGGCTATGAGGGCGGTGCGGCATATTCCGATTATTCCGATGGCTATGCTGACGCCGGTCGCATCGAGACCGAGGATTATGGCACCACATCGAGCGATTATCTCAACGATCCGTACGCCGCCACGCCTGCACCGGAATATGACCCGGAGGCCGCGTCCGCACCGGCGTATACCAAAAGCACGGGCGAAGAGCGCTTCGCCGATTATTACGCCGAGGAAAAGGCGCTGCGTTTTTCGGAATTTCCGCAGGCAGTCAAGGTTGCCTTTATCGCCATTGTCATTGCCCTGCTCGGTGTCATTGCGTTTGAGGGATTCCGGCTGTTCTCCGGCCCCACCCAAGCGGAGTCGGAGACCCAGCAAAAAGAGAACGATGACGAGTACCTGGACATCAACACCCTCAAGGGCGACCCCAACGACGGAGACGACGAGTAGCGAGGGTTAAGGGAGGGCCGGAAGAGCCGGCGGCATGTTACGGCTCCAAAAGCCCTGCCATAAAGATGGGCAGATACAGCACGTCACCATCGCGGTGAAGATTACATTCCGCAAGTACCAGGCGCGATCGATTCCGTAGCCCTTCGTCGCGAGCGCGTTGTCGAGCGCCGCATGGGACTTAAAGCTCTTGCCCGACTTGACCTCGATGGCAAGGACCTCCCCATCGAGCGTCTCCTCCACAAAATCGAGCTCGCCGACTTTTTTAGACGTAAAGTAGCGCAATCTGAATCCGTGGCTTTGAGCTCTTGGGCAACGAAGCCCTCAAACGCCGCCCCCATGTTCATGCCAAAGGCGTCTTCCGCCCCCCATCAAAAACGCCTTGGGCGACCCTTTTGGAATACGACGACATGAGCATTCCGGTGTCCAAGTAAAACAGCTTGAACAAATTTCGTTGCTCCCCCAATAAAAGGGGTGCCACGGGCGCCGTTACGTTATACACGGGAAGCGCGACACCCGCCTCCGATAGCCAGAGAAAATGATCTGTCACCTGCGAAAAACGTTTGACACCGTTAATCGATGACAGTTTGAATCGCTTGTTTTTGGAGCCGGCCTCGCTGGGAATCAGATCATAGATATCGCGAATAACCAAGCGTAGCTCAGGCGGAGCGTACTTTGCGATGTCATCGCGATACAGGGCGTGAAGATCGCGATGGATGTTTCGAACCTCTCGACATTGCGCGTCGCCAAGAAGGAATTGACCGCGTCGGGCATGCCCCCACCACCACATACTGATGGAACAGATTGAGCAAGCGGTCATACAGATAGCCGGGGAGCTCCTTTTCGTCCTTTAGACAACCCCTGAGCATGTCAAACGCTCCGGCAGCAACGCCGCTTGCCCAGCAGAACTCCTCAAAGTCGAGCGGGTACATCTGGACCTGCTCGACATACCCCACCGGCAGGGAATCGATGCCCTCGAGCTCAACACCAAGGAGCGATCCGGTAAGGATGTATCGAAAGTCGCCGCGCTGGACCAGGTATTTGATAAACGTCACTACGTTGGGGCATCGCTGTACCTCGTCGATAACCACAACGGTCTTGTTCGCAACCATCGGCTGCGTTGCAGCAATAGACATGCGCATAAGCAGGTCATCCGCGCTTTTTGCCGCCAAAAACGAATCGCGCACGGACGCGTCGGCGATAAGGTCGAACGTCACGACATTTTCGAACGATTCGCTTGCAAAGACGTTGACCAAATATGACTTTCCTACCTGTCGGGCGCCCTTGACCAAAAGAGCCTTGTTGGGCGACAAGGCAAGCCAAGATTCAAACTGTGCTTTCGCTTTTCTCCGTAGCATAAGCATACCCCTTATTACGTGCTGTTTTAGCACTAGGATACACTTTTCCGTGATTGTTATGTGCTCAAATCGACACTTTTTCGAGGTTTTGAAGTATGTATTACGACACTTTTCCGTACTTTTATACCAGCCAATATTGCACTTTTCCGGATTTAGGCCGAATAATTGCCCGCGATTCCGACACCAACCGACCAAGAGCAGCCTCTCCCACCAGATGCGCTTTACGGTGAAGAGCCACCAACAAATCTGAGGCAATGAAGGCCGGGGGGCCAATCCCCGGCCTTCAACCTAGCACTGCTTTATGAGATCGAGCACCGCGGGAATGTCATCAGCGTTCCGAAGTGCGACATAGGTCGGTAGACCCGGGCCAAATCCGCCCTGTGAGCGCTTGTCCTGACACAGGCCCTCTGGATCCGTCAGATCGTCAACGCTCTTTGCCAGGCCGACGGCAATCCAACCACCGTTGCTGGTCCTGCCTTCTAGCACGGCGTGTAATTTTCGCTTGCCCGACCTGAAGCCTACATAGTACTTGGCTATATAGGACTCCCACGAAGGGTTACCACTCAGAACGGACTCGCGTACCTCATCGAAAAGCTTCTGGTTGAGTCCGCCTTCAGCAAAAGTGGGGTGGTTCTCCTGCAGAGTCCAGATAGGCGCCTCGTCAGACTCCCCGCGAGAGGGGCGATACTTGTCGACGACATCTGCCGGAAGATCGGGGTACTTCCATATCTCGCACGCCTCTTTCGCCAGCTCGTCCGCACGCTGCCTAATCTCCTCCTCGCCCCATTTTTCATGCGAGGCGATCGACTTGTTTAGGTAGAGTGGGCTGCACATAAGTCCCACGTTCGGAAGATTGAGCTTGTCCGAGAACGACCGGTTTGAGTACTCCTGGTTGTAGCCCGTCAGCGTTAGATTTCCCAAGTTGTTGCACAAACTGTCGTGGATGTCTTCCCAGTTCTCGCCAAGCGATTCCTTCCAGCCGTGCTCATCATCAATCGTCTGGGGCATGACGTGCTCGATCTGGTAATCGTCAGCCGAGATGGGCTCCTTCGGGTGGTGCCAGTTCTCCATGCGTTCCAGGTAATAGCGCTTTTTGGAGAAGCGGTTGTAGCAGTCACGCGTCTTAAACTCCTCGACAAAATGCTCGTCCGTCGGGAAGTACGCGGTCATACCACTGCTATGGATAAGGAGCATCGCCGTAACGTACTCCTCTATATCGTCCTGTTGCTCAAGGCTGCGATACATGCCGGCAAAGAAATTATTTAGGCCCGTGGTAAGCCTGCCGCAAACCGCGCGCCTGAACAGAAACGACTCGATAGTCTCGCAGATACGTAAAAACGCATTGCGGTCAATCCTGCCCCCTTCATAAACCGAGTAAAGCAGCATCAGCAAAGGCCTGACCGATTTCACATAAAGACAGGCAATCCTGCCGAACACTCGACGCAGACCCTCATCCTTCTCCTTGTCAAGGAACAAGCTGGCATATCTTTGCGCATATTCGCGGAGCTCCTTCAGCAGGCCCTCGGTATCCCCATCGTAGTCGTCAGCGAAATAGCGTTTGAACTCGTAGTAGGCCTCGTTTTCCTTCGGCATCCTATTGGGGACCTTGAGCCACAGCCAGTACCAGACAAATGCATTGAACTCTTCTTCGCCGCCTTTCCCGAACAGGCGCTCGAGCGGATGCCAGTAACCCTCGTAAAGCTTGGTCTGTTCGTCGTTGGGAAGCGACATAAGAACGTAGTTGCGAATGAGGTCAATGGGCGTGAGCGGCTTGCCCTTGGAGTTCATGGACTCAAATATGAGCTGGGCATTATCGACGCCAGCGGTGAGCTTAGTGTCGATGACCTGCACGCGGTTTAGCCCCGCCCAAAGCCTTGCCGGATCGAATGATTTCCCGCGCATCTTTTCGCGGAAGAACGCATGGTTCTCGACGATCCGATCCGATTTTTCATCTGGCATGGGAAACCCAGACACGATGGAGAACAGAGTCTCTTTATCGTCCTGCGAGAGCACTAATTTGTAGCGCGCCAGCCCGTTGTAATCATCATCGTTAAAGAGGTAGTTCTTCCGCAGCGCAGAGATTTTGAGGTCGCCAAGGAAGCCGGCCTTGTCGGGATTACCCTCCAGATAGTCAGCCAAGGCAGCGATCATCAACGAAAACGTCGTCATGCGCTGCTGCCCGTCAATCAGAAGCACGCGCGAAATGCTCGTGGCAGAGCTCTCGGACTCGGGGATATAGAGCATCGACCCCACGAAGTGCGATACGCCATCACGACCCGCTCGCATGACATCATCCCAAAGAACCTCGCACTCTTTTACGCTCCACGAGTAAACTCGCTGGTACACGGGAATGACGAACTGCATCTTCGCGACACCCATAAGGTCGAGTAGATTTGCCTCGGTTGCTTTCATTTGCGATTGTCCCCTTTCTTGTTTACGCTGCTTGCGGTCAGTCCTCCACTGAACGAAAGGCGCTAAAGACCAGAGCATCGAAGCACTGGAGCAACCGGGATGCTCATATCGTTAGATCTACAACGAAAGCAAACACTTACGCCGTCATGGTGGCGCGCGATCGCTGCACGCCACTCCCCAAAATCATACGATGTCAAAAGACTGACACTTGTGTATGCCTTTTGACATTGCCACAGTCTTACGGGCTTCTTGTCTCATATGCCAAGAGCGGATATCTAGATCGCTGCCTCTCCCGCCCAAAGAAACTCGACAAGAACTGATCGAAGGGCAAATCAGACATCGAGCAAGTCGCCGACCTGCACTCAGCCTCGACAAGTGGCATCGAAAACAAGCTCACCGGCATAAAGCTTGCGTTAAAACAAAATGAGCCCCGGCGACTTGTATCAGAGGCCATTCCCGGGGCATCAATATGCAGTGTACCTATTCATCGCCCGATGCCGGCAAGCTGTTGAGCGGCTCACCCTCACCGGCGGTGCCAAGCGCCTCTGCATCTTCTCGATCTGCTTAAGGGTCGAAGTCAAATACCCAAGACCCTTCTTCAGTTGCTTAAGTAACTTGCCATCCTTGCGATTTCCCTTTCCGTTCTCCTTTTCGACATCTTCTTCAATGCCAGCGATGCCGCGCTGCACGGCCTCGGCTGCTTTCCGCACCAAAATGGCCCCCTCATGCGGGCAGCAGTCAGTTGCCACATCAAGAAATGCGAGAAGCCTTGAGCATTCAACGAGCACGAACTGAGCATAGTCCTCCCCCATCGACGCCGCCAGGGCAACGCCGCCAGAACCCAAAAGGCCAAGCGCAGCGCCGCCGCCCGCAATTAAAGCGGTGCCGCCAGCCATACCCATGCCGCCGGCGGCCAAGGCGCCGCCGCCGGCAGCGGCAAGACTCGCATTGACAAGCGCAGCTCCGTGGAGGCCGACAAACGAGCCTCCAAAGATACCGACAGCGATATTTGGAGCGACCACCGCGGCAGCTCCTCCAGTGCCCACGGCCACCACCGCGGTGATGGCTCCGCCCACCAAAAACTTTGGCAACGCGCCTGAAAGCCCGCGAATGCGCGCCTTACATCGCTTCTCGAGGGAACGTATGGCGTCCAAATCAGCCGCGTCTTGTCTCTTGGGAAATTCATCTCTAACCCAAGACCCATTCTCCTTCAAACCTTTGTATTCCTTCTTCTCTTCATCTCCTAACTGCGAATAGGGGCAAAACTCAACCAGCTCCTGTGCAACCAGCAGGGCGCGCACCTTACCGCCTCGCTGCCGCGAAATAGCCTCAAGGGCTCCGTATGCATCTTCCTCGCTCAAAAAGTAGCCGCCTGCATCAATGCCTAGGCCATTCGCGACCGAATCCTGCCACGCGCGGGCCCAGCTCCTCTTTTGCCCTTTGCGCACTTCGTTCTTCTCGTTCCCGCAGTCGTAGTTGATGGCGGCAAGCTTCAGCGAGAAGGCAATCCTCATCGTTTCTCTATCTAGGCTATAAAAGTGGAATCCATCGAAAATATCCTGGCGGCGCCTGGCGCGCTCAGCCCAAGCCTCGGACATTTCCTCCGCCATATAGTCCCAGTCGGCATGGAGTGCAAACGCAAGGCGTCCAACTCCGACGTAGCTTATACGCAAGAAGAACTTCTGGGCGAAAACGACTTTGTTCCCCTCGCATTCGATACCCGCCCTGACCGCCACCGTCGCCAGATTCGCCAGAACAAACGAAGTGCTCGAAACCGTGACCATGCGAGTGAGGGCCCTACTGTTATAGGGCATAAAATGCGAAGCCTTGAGTTTGTTCAAGCCGGAGAGCTTGCTCACTTCACAACGCTCTAGCTCGGCCTTGAGCCTTGAAAGCATGTAGAGACAACGAACGATAACCTCGTTGGCCACGACTGCTGGCACCTGGCTTAAAGCCTGATCGAGAAGACCGACTTCCGTCCGAAGGTCGAAGCGAATGGGCTTGCCGTCCTCGGTTTTGAACGCCGTTCCGTTAAACAGCTTTGAGATCCATTGCTGAATGCGAATATCCTCGCCCTTATAGGCAATCTGTATGTCTTGAAAAACAGGCAGGGAGGAGAGCTCCTTTAGCAGGGACAGCACGACGCGGGAACACCCGTCCCCTTACCGGGGTTTGAACTAGACCCCGCCATGTCGCTCACGAGATGCATCGCCCAGAACAGAATGCCAAACGCGATCTTCTCTGGAACGTTCCTGCCTATAAGAGGGCAGTCGGGATCGAAGGCGGCGGCAGGCAGGTCAAAGGCGACAAACCGGCCGGCCGTATCGGTACCATAGCCTTTGCACGTGAACTGCGAGAGAATCGAACACGCAAGGCCAACCAAGCTCGGGTGGTGCGAAAAATCCCGCAGATGATGTTGGAGCCCGCCGCCAAACTCGGCAGTCAGCTTATCCGCGGCAAGAGGAAACCCTTTCTCTAGAAAGCGAATAGCGTCTTCTAGAGTTGCATCCACCTTTGTCATACCCACAGACTTGGCAATCGTAAGAACGAATTTGCCAACCTTCTTGTCGCCCCACTCTTTGGCGCCCTCTAGGTTGAAGTCTTTCTGCCAAAGGATGTTCAACGTGCCCGTGAGGAGCCCACTAACGGCCGCAAGTTCATAGTCAAGCTTCGTAGCCTTTTCAGCCCGAGGGTCAAAATCAAAGAGGACCTCCTCCCCATCGGGAGCGTCCTTAAAACCAACCAGCACGGCGCTACCGTTCAGCGGCACAGATGCAACTTTGGGCAGTTGAGGCATGGTGTAAACTATCTCGCCGCCACTAAAAACAAGTTCGTCTGCCATACCTGCTTCCTCCTGCAAACGCGTAAAACTAGATTGCTCTACGCCGCCAAATCCCTCTCGTAGAACTACTCGATAATCTCGATGATGCAGTTGCCCAGAACCTCGTCGGAACTGTTCGCCTCTGGCAGCCTGTACGCCTCATTGTGAACGATAACGCGCACAGCGTCACGGGTCTATGCCTGCCCATCCAGCGAATCATGTTAGCAAGCCGTTCTTCGACAATGGATGCCATCTCGATGTCCATACTCTTGACCTGCTTGGTCTCGGCGGGCATCAGCGTGTCCTTGAATAGCATCTCAAGCACAGTCCTCTGATGCTGATTCTGGAATCCTTCCCGCAACCATTCCTTCTGCTTGCGCCCAATGGGCACCCGCTACCTCCCCTCCGCCTTCAGCTTCAGCAGCAGGTCGCCCAGCTCGGGGCACTTGCTGGAAAGACGCGTCTGGCTCGCTCGCCCATCCCCCACCGCTGGCGGATCTCCTGGGCGCGCGGACTCACGTGATAGTCCCCGTCCATCGCCTGCTTGAGCAACTTGGCGGTCACGCGCGCATCGGCCAGAGCGCTGTGGGCGTGGCCCGTCGACTCTTCAAACTCGATGCCAAACCACGCCGCCGCGTCGCCCAACGAGACGCGCCCGTGGCTGCCCACGTCCATGATCGAGGTGTAAAACGCCTGCAGGTCGGCCCAGCCCGTAGGAAATGCGGAAAGGTCGATATGCTTTGCCTGGCACTCGGTCAAAAGCTGTCGACGATCCGCCCCGCTCCAGCAGACCACCTGGGCGGAGTAGTGACCGATCCAATCGCTGAGCCTTTTGATCACCACATAGAGCGGATCGGCCATCGCGGTGTCCACGGCCGATATCCCTGTGAGCTCGCGGACGGGAAACGCAACGCCTTCGGCATATTCCGTCTGCACAAACTGCGAGAACTCGCCCATAACGTTGCCGTGATAATCGAGCTTGACGGCGCCGACCTCGATAATCTCGTTGCGCAGTCCACGGCGCTGGCGCTGCTTTGGCACCGGCACAAACTCAAAGTCCAGCACGATCTGGCGCGCAAAGTTCGTCGTATCGATAGCCGAAATATCCGGCGTCTTTTTGTCTGGCACGGTCAGGGCCTTTCTCCATCAACTGCCGCTCGTTACATAGGCGGCTACATTGCCGTAAGGATAGGAACCCGTGCGGACATGAAATCGCACAGTGCAGCTTTCCGGCATCCTTGCGTAAAGCCACACTTTGAGAGAATCACGTCACTGTTATTATCGAACATATATTCGTATTTATAGCAGTACTTTGATAGAATTGCAGTTGTTGACGGCAGTTCCATGTGCCGGGCAGCGCCCTCCATGCGACGGGAGGTGATGCCCATGACCGATCTGATTGATTTCGTGAAGCTCCTGACCGCTTTGGTCTCGCTCCTCACGGCGCTTATCGGACTTACCGAGGCACTCAAGCAGCGTACGAAGCATAAAAAGAGGGGTCGACGCCGCTAAGGCGATGACCCCTTAATCCAAGCAACGGCGCTGCCCAGCTCTTCACTACTTGGGCCGCCGTCGACCTTATTTTACCCACGGGCGCCGGGTTTACCAAATGGATTTTCGGTAAAGGAAGCACGGCACGCCCGCAAAAACACTACGCCCCAAGTGCCGCCATGGGGATCACCGCCACGCCGTCGTCGCGTGTGTAGGCAATGCTCCCCTTTCCAACCACGACCGCCAAAAACGCCGGCGCGGCATTCTGGGCGGCAGGATTGGAGAGCACTTTCCTCTCCAGCGCTTTGAGATTTCTCGCTCCATCGTCTGCTTTCGCATCACTCAGCTTGACCTCGATGGCTCCCCAGCGCCCGTCGTGCTCAACGATCAGATCGATCTCAAGGCCCTTCTCATCTCGGAAATAATGGACACTGTTGTCGACACCGCCGTAGGTGGAAAGGAACACGCGCACGTCGCGCAGAACGAGGTTCTCAAAGAGCATCCCCAGCGTTTGCATATCGCCAAGCAGCCGCTCAGGGGTAGCCCCCAGCAACGCCGCCGCAAGTGACGGGTCGCAGAAGTAGCGCTTGGGCGCACGCGAACGCGGGCCTTCGAGCGCATAGGCGGCCCCCATCCGCACAGGTCCTCGGTCAGCTTGAGCCTGTTGAAGAGGTCCAAGTACGCAGCGATGGTCCTCTCGTCGGGGCCCGCCTCACCGTACGAGGCGTCCTTTATGAGCGTCTTGTACGTGACGGCCTGGCTCTCGTTCATGGCAAGAGCTCGCAAAAGGCCGTGTGCAAGCTCGGGCGATCATGCGATATTCGAAATTACGCCATTCTCAATGCTGTTTTTACGCTACTTTCAATGTAGTTTTTACGCCATGACAGATGCAGTTTTTACGCTATTTTCATTGAAGGTTTTACGCTTGGCATCCTTAGCGCAACGCTCGCTCAACCCCTGACCACCGGATTGCCCGAATTCCGAGACGCAATTTCCGCTCCAAGCAAAGGGCCCCGGCTCGCGATGGAGCTGGGGCCAAAGGTGCAGCATATGCAGTTGGTGTTGAGCGCGAACAGCCCGTCAGCAATGGCCGTCCGCGCTCTACCCTACCCGCGGTGACGGGCGCGGCTGTACGGCGTATCCGCCATGGGCAGATCCGGACGCAGCTTGCCGTCGAATGCGCGGTAGGCGTTCTGCACGGCGGGCGCCGTGGGGATCGTTGCGATCTCTCCAATGCCCTTGCCGCCGTATGCCACGGGCAGCAGTTCGTCCTTCTCCACGTAGATGGCGTGGATATCCGGAATCTCGGGTGCACGGAACAGTCCGAGTGTGCCGTACCTTGCCTGGGGTACGCAGTCCTTAAGCGGCCAGTCCTCGGTAAGCGCATAGCCCATACCCATGAGCACGCCGCCTCGATCTGACCCTGGATGGAGATGGGGTTGACCACCTTGCCGGAATCGTGCGCGGCATAGACCTCGCTCACGCGGCCGTCGTCGTCCAAAATGACCACATGCGTGGCAAAGCCGTAGCAGATGTGGCTCTTGGGGTTGGGGACGTCGGCGCCCAGCTTGTCGGTCGGCTCCAGGTACACGTAGCCAAACTCGCATCCCTCGAGCGCCTTGATGGCGGCCGCGGGGTCCTGAGGATGCATACCCTGGCCGGCGACGAGTTCCTGCGTGCGCAGCTGATAGGCGCGACCGTCATCGTATTCGATCTTGACGCCATCACCATGGGCGCTCACCGGGGCGGTAGGCGCAGGCTTGCCAGCCTCGATGCCAACCATGGCATCGCGCAGCAGGAAGGCGGCGCCGCGCACGGCCTCGCCGGTCACGACCGTCTGACGCGAACCAGACGTGGTGCCGGAGTCGGGAGCGTTCTCGGTGGAGCACTCGCCGTTGGCAATGCAGCTCAGCGGCAGACCGCAGGCCTCGGCAACGTCCTGCAAAAAGACGGTGTTGCAGCCCTGGCCGATGTCGGACGTGGCGGCATAGACCACAGCCACGCCGTCCTCGATGCGAATCTTGCAGCGGCCGGCATCGGGCAGGCCCACGCCCACGCCGGCGTTCTTCATGGCGCAGGCAATACCGGCGTGTCCGGGATGCGCATAGTAGGCATCCTTGACCTCGAGCAGCGTCTCCTTAAGCGCCGTGGAGCAATCGGCAATCTGGCCGTTGGGCAAAACCTCGCCCGGCTCGATGGCGTTACGGTAGCGGATCTCCCACGGATCCAGGCCGACCTTCTCTGCCAGCAAGTCGATCAGGCTCTCGAGCGCAAACTCGGACTGGCACACGCCAAAGCCTCGGTACGCGCCGGCGGGCGGGTTGTTGGTGTAGTAGCCAAAGCCGCGAATGTCGGTGTTCTGGTACTTGTAGGGGCCGACGGCATGCGTACAGGCGCGCTCGAGCACCGGGCCGCACAGCGACGCGTAGGCGCCGGTGTCAAAGTTGATCTCGCAGTCCAGGCCGGTAAAGTTGCCCTCGGCGTCGCAGCCCAGCGTAAAGGTGCCGTCCATGGCATGACGCTTGGGATGGAACGCAAGCGACTCAGCGCGCGTGAGCTTGCACTTCACAGGACGCTGGAACTTATATGCGGCGAGCGCGGCCAGGTGCTGGATGGACACGTCCTCCTTGCCGCCAAAGCCGCCACCCACGAGCATGGTCTCGACGACCACGCGCTCGGGCTCGTTGTCCCAGCCAAACATATGGGCGCACTCTTTGCGCGTATCGTAAGCGCCCTGGTCGGTCGACTGCACCTTGACGCCGTTCTTGTACGGGAAGGCAACGGCGCACTCGGGCTCCAAAAAGGCATGCTCGGTAAAGGGCGTGGTAAAGCGCTGCGTCACGGTGAACGCGCTCTCCGCCAGCGCCTTGGCGGCGTCACCGCGCGTCACGTGACGGCTCTGGCACACGTTGTCCTTGAGCCCCACCGTGTTGCCAAAGGCAAAGAAGCTGTCGTGCAGGCGCGGGGCGTCGGCCGCCTTGGCCTCGACAATGTTACGCACGGGCTCCAGCGGCTCATAATCAATCTTTACGAGCTTCTTGGCCTTCTCGAGCGTCGCCTCGTCCTCGGCAACCACCAGCACAATGGCGTCGCCCACGCAGCGGGTGATATCGCCTGGGCAATCATGACGTCCCAATCCTGGATAAGGTGGCCGACCTGGTTGACCGGCACGTCCTCGGCGCGCAGGATCCCCACCACGCCGGGCAGGGCCTCGGCCTTTGAGGTGTCGATGGAGAGCACGCGGGCGCGCGGATACTTGGAGCGCACGGCGCTGGCATAGGTCAGGCCCGGCTGATCGAGCTCGTCGATATCATCGGGGTACTTACCCTCGCCGAGCACCTTCTTGCGCACGTCGATACGGAAGGCGCGCTTGCCCACACCGTAGTCGTCGCCGCGCTCCAGGCCCTCGTCAATCTGCTTTTCGCCGCGAAGCACCGCAGCGGCCAGCGAAATGCCCTCGATAATCTTTTTGTAGCCGGTGCAGCGGCAGACGTTGCCGCGGATGGCGTACTTGATCTGCTCCTCGGTGGGCTCGGGGTCCTCGGCGATGAGCGCCGCGCCCGCCATGACCATGCCGGGGATGCAAAAACCGCACTGCACGGCGCCCACGGCGCCAAAGGCGTACACAAAGGCCTCGCGCACGTCCTCGGGCAGGCCCTCGACAGTCACGATGTTGCGGCCGGCGGCAAGGGCGGTGGTCAGCACGCAGGCCTTGACGGCCGCACCGTCCACATGAATGGTGCAGGTGCCGCAAGCACCCTCGGAGCAGCCGTCCTTGGCGGAATGGATGTGCAGGTCGTCGCGCAGGTAGCGCAGCAGCGGTTTGTTTTGGGTCGTCGTGTGCTCGACGCCGTTAACGGTAAAAGTGAATTCCTGTGCCATGGTGATTCCCTTCTACACGCCGGCGGCGATGCCGGTGCGGTCGTGGATGGCGCCATGCGGGCAAACGACGGCGCACATGCCGCACGACAGGCAGTCCGCACCGTCGATGTGGGCACAGTTGTCCTCGATGCGGATAGCGCCGGCAGGGCATTTTTTGGCGCACATGCCGCAACCGATGCAGCTCGTGTCGCAAATCTTGCGGGCGATGGCACCCTTGTCGGTGTTGTTACAGCGCACCAGGATGTTCTGGTAGCCGGGAACAAAGGCAATCACGCGCTGCGGGCACGCCATGCCGCACAGGCCACAGCCCGTGCACTTGGAGCGGTCCACGCGGGCGATGCCATCAATCAGTGCAATGGCGCCGTGGGGACAGGCCGTGACACAGGCGCCACAGCCAATGCAGCCTTCGCTGCAGCGGGCGTCGCCGCCTGCGGAGGCGCAACCGCTTCCGCAGGCAACGTAGGCCACGTTATGTTGAATGGATTTGGCCATAAGAGACTCGCCTATTTCTTAAGGAGATACGGATAGCTGTCGCGCACGGCCTTGATGGTCAGGCGGACGGCCTCGGGCAGACCGGTGTTGACGGCATCGACTGAGACGGTGCGAACCGTGCCGGCGACGCGAACCTTAAAGTGGTCCTCGTCCACGGCCAGGAAGCCCTCGTTCTCGGAGTTCTCCATGTCCTGATCGCTCCAGAACAGGGTGAGCTTGTCCTTGTAGGGACGACCCTCCTGGTAGGGGCAGAACACGGCGCAGTTGCCGCACTCGTTGCACATGCCATCGACATGGACGACCTGATGCTTGGCCAGGCCCGGCACCTTAATTGCCACGTTGGCGCGGTTGGGGCACACGTCGCAGCAGACCTCGCACACCGAGCCGCAGCCAGGCAGCGGGTCTTGGTGCAATTGCGCTTGTCGCGGCACAGCGACCCCTTGCGCTCGTAGCAGGCGTCCTCGCGACCGGCCTGAGCATTCTGGTCGGCGTACTTGTTAAAGTCCACGCCGGCAATGGCACGGGCGACCTCGGCGGCGTCGGCGATAGCCTCGACCACGGTAGCGGGACCGCGGCGGCAGTCACCGGCAGCCCAGACGCCCTCGACGCCGGTGGAGGTGGCGGCAAGGCGGCCGCGACGGTCGTGCTCGACGCCCGCGGCGTCGTACAGGCTGGCATCGATGCCCTCGCCCACGGCGCAGATCACCGTGGTGGCGGAAAGCTCGACGGTCTCGCCCGTGGCGACGGGGCTGCGACGGCCGCTTGCATCCGGCTCGCCAAGTTCCATGACGTCGCAGGTCAGCACGGCGCCGTTGAGCGCCTTGGGCGCCAGCAGCTCGCAGAACTCAACGCCGTCGGCAAGAGCAAGATCGAGCTCTTCCTCGTCGGCGGGCATCTGCTTCTTGGTGCGGCGATACACCAGGCGCACGTTCTTCACGCCAGCAAGGCGCTTGGCCACGCGGGCCGCGTCCATGGCGGTGTTGCCGGCGCCGATGACCACGACGTCCTCGCCCAGCTCGAGCTTCTCGCCCTTCTTGGCGGCCTCGAGGAACTCCAGCACGTCGAGCTCGGCACCCTCGCCCAGGCCCGCAGAGCCGGGCATCCAGGCACCAGTGGCCACGACTACGTCGGTAAAGCCTGGGCCTTGAGCTCGTCAATGGACTCCACGCGGGCGTTGAGCTGCACCTTGGCGCCAAAGGCCA
>JAQEDL010000110.1:0-555 GCA_027669365.1 Coriobacteriaceae bacterium AM49-12
AAAGAGTGCGTAACAGCTCACTGGTCGAGTGGACATGCGCCGACAATACACGGGGCTAAGCTGGACACCGAAGCGGCGGGATTTTGATTTTCAGAATCGGTAGGGGAGCTTCCCATGGGCGGAGAAGCCGGAGGGCGACCGACGGTGGAGCGCATGGGAGTGAGAATGCTGGCATGAGTAGCGAGAGACGAGAGAGTAACTCGTCCGCCGTGAACCCGAGGTTTCCTGGGCAAGGCTAATCCTCCCAGGTCAGTCGGGGGCTAAGGCGAGGCCGGGAGGCGTAGCCGACGCGCAGCAGGCAGACATTCCTGCACCGCGCACGCGGCGCTACGACCGACGGGGCGACGGATGGGGGTGGCTCGGCGGGGTTCTGGACGTCCCCGTGATGGAGCGCGGCCCGCGGACCAGGGAAATCCGGTCCGCACGAAGGGCGAGGCTCCGGACGAAGCGACTGAGCGAAGCGAGTGAGCCCGAGGTCCCTAGAAAAACCCCTAGGCAGGCGCGTGCGCGCCCGTACCGCAAACCGACACAGGTGGGTGGGTAGAACATACCGAG
>JAQEDL010000111.1:0-553 GCA_027669365.1 Coriobacteriaceae bacterium AM49-12
GGGCGTCGGCGGCACCTGGGACGAGCTCATGCAGCTCGAGTACCTCATGAACAAGTTCGGCGACCGCGACCTCGAGGTCTACCTGATCCACGCCGCCGAGTGGAACGTCTCCGGCCACAAGCGCATGACCGAGAAGTCCGTCGTGCTCACCGCCTCCGAGTCCGGCACCACCCCCGAGGTCCTCGAGGCCGTCAAGAAGATGAAGGACATGGGCGTGCGCGTCTACGCCATGACCAAGCCCGAGGCCCCATCGGCCAGGCCGTGGGTGCCGAGAACTGCGTCGCATGGCTTCTGACCATGGTTCGGGCGGCTGCGAGAAGGGCTACTACCTCGCCGACTGCTTCGGCCTGCGCCTGCTCAACCGCCGCGGCTGCTTCCCCAAGTTTGACCTGTTTATCGAGCAGACCAAGGATATCTGGAAGGACATGCTCGATATCCGCAAGCGCTTCGAGCCGCGCGCCGAGGAGCTCGCCAAGAAGTACGCCCTGGCCCCCTACACCATGTTCATCGGCTCCGGCGCCCTGTGGGGCGAGACGATCCTGTTCTCGATGTG
>JAQEDL010000112.1:0-542 GCA_027669365.1 Coriobacteriaceae bacterium AM49-12
AATTAATCGATATCATGAATAGCGCTCGTATGTCGCAATTCGGGTATCTCATACCGCGGCACAGTCTTGACTGTGCTCGCGATCAGATGCTCCTCACTCATATATAAGTGAATTCTTCTTGTTTGGATCGGATGAATGATTGCTATCATTCTGTCTTTAAATCGCAGAAAAGAATCGAGTCTGGAAGAATACTCTTCCATCTCTCTCCTATCGCTATGCGGCTCTCAAGGTACGCGGGTGCGACCCCGGGGACCGGGTGCTGCGGGGAATCATCCTGGCGGACATCTACCGGACGGGCTCCTGCCCTCCATTCGAGTTAAAGTGTTTCTCTCTAAGAATGTATCTCCCTAGAAAGGAGGTGATCCAGCCGCACCTTCCGGTACGGCTACCTTGTTACGACTTCACCCCCTCACCCTCCACACCTTCGGCGCCTCCCCCCTCTCGGTTGGGCCGGCGACTTCGGGTGCAGACGACTCGGGTGGTGTGACGGGCGGTGTGTACAAGGCCCGGGAACGCATTCACCGCGGCATGCTGATCCGCGA
>JAQEDL010000113.1:0-524 GCA_027669365.1 Coriobacteriaceae bacterium AM49-12
TTTTTAAGTAGAGCCACCAATCCAGCATGCGGCGTTGTCGTTCGCCTGATCTGCCGCGGTGGGTTCTGGCGAGCAGTTTGAGCTGGGCGTTGATGCCGCCTTCTAAGCTGTTGGTGGTGGATTTGATCCGCTCGGGCGCAAGGACTCCTGCTGGCGGGTTGAGGTAGACAAACAGCATCTCGGACCGCCAAAGATGGTTGAGGCTGTTGTAGGCCTTGCGCACGTTGTGGTGGTCCACACGCGGTCCATGCACCTGTTTTGGGGTCTTTGATCATGGTTTTCTCGTTCATCCATTCCCGGTAGATCGTTGAAAACTCGTGCAGTTGCACACCCCACGCGGCGGCTTCATCCAGTGTGGTGATCCGGGTCAGTTTCAGCGCAAGTCGGTAGATGGTGCGCCCGGCATCGGTGCGTGGGTTGGTGGTGGTGTAGCGGCGGACCACGCGTTGGGCGTGGACGAGGCAGCGTTGAATTTTCGTAGTCGGCCAGCACTTTTTGATTGCGCTGTATGCGCCTTGGCCGCC
>JAQEDL010000114.1:0-506 GCA_027669365.1 Coriobacteriaceae bacterium AM49-12
TGCACCTTGAGAACCGGATACTGCGAGGATGGACACACCAGATGTGTCGCATCCGGGCAGACATCGAACCATTTGAAATGGTCTAACTTGGATTTGTTTTTCGCAAGGCCGCCGAGAGGCGGCCCCGAGAAATTCCTTTTCCTATACTAAAACCATATGAATCGAACGGAACCGATCAGCGATGGACTGAGAGGACCGGACGGCTCGAAGCCCATTTATTTTGGACGGAGAGTTCGATCCTGGCTCAGGATGAACGCTGGCGGCGCGCCTAACACATGCAAGTCGAACGGCACCCACCTCGGATGGAAGCGAGTGGCGAACGGCTGAGTAACACGTGGAGAACCTGCCCCCTCCCCCGGGATAGCCGCCCGAAAGGACGGGTAATACCGGATACCCCGGGTGCCGCATGGCACCCCGGCTAAAGCCCCGACGGGAGGGGATGGCTCCGCGGCCCATCAGGTAGACGGCGGGGTGACGGCCCACCGTGCCGACAACGGGTAGCCGGG
>JAQEDL010000115.1:0-504 GCA_027669365.1 Coriobacteriaceae bacterium AM49-12
CCACCACAACGTGCGCAAGGCCTACAACAGCCTCAACCATCTTTGGCGGTCCGAGATGCTGTTTGTCTACCTCAACCCGCCAGCAGGAGTCCTTGCGCCCGAGCGGATCAAATCCACCACCAACAGCTTAGAAGGCGGCATCAACGCCCAGCTCAAACTGCTCGCCAGAACCCACCGCGGCAGATCAGGCGAACGACAACGCCGCATGCTGGATTGGTGGCTCTACTTAAAAACGGAACTGCCTGACGATCCAGTACGAATCGCCAGGCAGTCCGACTGGGGCCAGGGCCAACTTGAACTGCATCCCATTTCTTGGACTTTGAAATTAAGGTTCGAGAAAAGGGAGGCATCGGAAATGCCCCGCAGGAAGAAGGCAAGATACGGTCGCGAGATGAGGCACGCGCCGCCGACCTGTTCGAGGCCGGCCTCGGCTTCGAACTCGCGGCCAAGATGCTCGACGTCCCCGCCCCGGCGGTGAGAAAATGGCTCTACGCGTACCGGGCA
>JAQEDL010000116.1:0-501 GCA_027669365.1 Coriobacteriaceae bacterium AM49-12
GGAGCCCGTCCGGTAGATGTCCGCCAGGATGATTCCCCGCAGCACCCGGTCCCCGGGGTCGCACCCGCGTACCTTGAGAGCCGCATAGCGATAGGAGAGAGATGGAAGATCATTCTTCCAGACTCGATTCTTTTCTGCGATTTATCAGACAGAATGATAGCAATCATTCATCCGATCCAAACAAGAAGAATTCACTTATATATGAGTGAGGAGCATCTGATCGCGAGCACAGTCAAGGCTGTGCCGCGGTATGAGATACCCGAATTGCGACATACGAGCGCTATTCATGATATCGATTAATTTAACTTAATTAGCGACACGTGGATATCCCGCGGGCCCGAGAGCGGTCCCGCAAGATACCACGGGCGCACGGCGGATGCTTGGCACAGGGAGCCGATGAAGGACGCGGCAAGCTGCGATAATCCCCGGCGAGGAGCACACATCCTTCGACCCGGGGGTCTCCGAATGGGCGAACCCATCCACAGCAGTGTGGATATCCCC
>JAQEDL010000012.1:0-52362 GCA_027669365.1 Coriobacteriaceae bacterium AM49-12
CCTGCGGTGTGCCTTGGCCAGTCTCAGCCTGCCGTCTTGTCCTGCAAGCTCCCCGTTTATGTAATGGGCTCAAGTATAGCTCGAATGGGTACGATTGGCCTAACGAGCGTGCCTGTGGGGAGGCGAACATGGAAGACAAGCATCTATATCGAGAGACGCAATGGGATGTATCGGCCGAGGAAAGCCGTGCGCACCATGGCCTTGTCGCGATTGGTTTTGCGGTGCTTGCTGTGCTGGTGATTGCCGTTTGTATCTGGACGTTTGGTGGTCGCGGCGGCGCTGCATGGGAGTTCGAGGCTGATGATAGCCTACCGATAATGACGGTGAAGGTCGCGGGTGGCAATACCGTTGCCGCGCCGGGCGACTATTGGTATCCGCGCGATGGATTTGTCCAGCTGCAGCTGAGCGGCGGTTCCATTCCTGGTGAAGAGATCGAGCGCGTGACCTTCGATGCGTCGCTTAAGACGCTGTCGGTCGAGCTCAAAGATCAAGGGGATGTGCCCACGACGATGGATATCGCGCTGACGGAATGGCGCTTGGAGCCCCCATCGGGTGTTGCGGTGTCCGAGGTAGAGCACGTTAAGATTACCTACCAAGATGGCTCGACAAACGAAGTTGCCAAAGCCGACGGCTTGGCGGAATAGACGCCGTGCCTAGGCAGCACATTCAAAAGTAGCGGTGGTCCTACAAGGTCTGTTCGTTCAGGAAGACCAAAGTGTTCTTATTTGAAAGCTCGGGAAAGTGACGATAACCAACATCAAACGCGGTGAGCCCGCTTACATCCTCGAGCTTGTTTTCTGCCATCCACCGCACCATGGCGCCGCGCGCCTTTTTGCTGGCGGTCGAGCGCTGGATGGGCTTGCCGTTGCGGATGCCTTCGCCAAAGAGGCATGTGACGACCGTGGCGTCGCCCGCGAGGTGGGGCAGAACGGCTTTGGCATACTCTACGCTGGCGAGGTTGACGATCGTGGTGTTTGAGCCTGCCGGGGCGATAGCCGCGCGAGCTTGTCGCTCCAAAACGCGTAGAGGTTTCGGGCATCGTCGACGGCGAGCTTCGCGCCCATCTCCAGTCGATACGGTTCAACGGCATGAAAGGGGCGTGCGCATCCGTAAGGCCCGAGAGGATCCACAGATGGTCTTGCAGCCATGCGAGCTGTGCGGCATCCATGACCTCGGGCGCATGCTCTGGTATTGAATGCCGTGATAGGACATGACGGCAGGGGAGAGGTGACGGGCGAGTGCGGGATTGTCGAGATCGCCGTTATTCAGGATGGGCCGGAACTCACGCAGGGTGTTGAGGCAAGGTCCCAGCAGTTTGTCACTCACGTTCCATAGCGCCTGCAGGCTGTCGCTGCCTTCATTCCGCTCGATATCTAGCAGTGCGCGGTGGAGGCGAGCCGTCTCGCGCGCAAAGGGTGGAATGCCCAGGACTTCAAAAGCATCTTGGGCCGCGCGCATCTGCTTGGCGGGCGAAATGACGACCTGCAGCATGGACTCTCCTCTGCCAAAAAGGAAGTTGCGGTGGAATACGGTCTGTTTTGGCCGTTTATGGGCCAGTTTAGTCTGTATTTCACCGCAACTGATGAAGGGTTGGTTACGCGCGCTCGATGAAGGCCTTGTAGCCGCGATAGGCCTCGTAGATATCGGCCTTGTTAGCGACCTCCCACAGGGCGTGCATGGACAGGACGGCAACGCCAGAGTCGATGACGTTCATGCCGTACTTAGCCATGATGTATGCGATGGTGCCGCCGCCGCCCGCGTTGACGCGACCGAGCTCGCAGGTCTGGAAGTCCACGCCGGCCTCGTCCATGATGTCGCGGATGAGGGCCACATACTCGGCGTCGGCGTCGTTAGAGCCGCCCTTGCCGCGGCTGCCCGTGTACTTGTTAAAGCACAGGCCGCGACCCATAAAGGCTGCGTTCTTGGTTTCGAACTTGCCGGCGTAGCCGGGTCGAAGCCGGCGGACACGTCGGAGGAGAGCATGCGGCTGCGGGCGAGCGCGCGGCGCAGGGCCAGCGGGCTATCCTCGCCGGCGAGCGTCATGATCTCGGCGACGGTGTTCTCGAAGAAGCGGCTCGTCATGCCGGTGGCACCCACGGAACCGATCTCCTCCTTGTCGACGATGAGTGTGATGCTCGTACGCTCCACGTTGGCGACGTTGATCTGGGCGAGCATGGACGGATAGGCGCAGACACGGTCGTCGTGGCCATAGCCCAGAATCATGGAGCGGTCGAGGCCATGTCATGGGCGGGGCCGGCGGGCACGACCTCGATCTCGGCGGAGAGGAAGTCCTCCTCCTCGACGTCGTACTGCTCCTTGAGGATATCCAGGAACATCTGCTTGACGGGCTCCTTGGGAGCGTCCTTGTCGTCCTCGTCAAACTTGACGGGGCGGCCGCCCACGATCACGTCGAGGATCTCGGCGTCGACGGCGTCCTTGGCGGGCTTGGCCATCTGCTCGCTCGAGAGGTGGATCAGCAGGTCGGAGATGGTAAAGACCGGGTCGTCGGCCTTGTCACCGATGTTGATGTCGACGGTGGTGCCGTCCTTTTTGCAGATGACGCCCACGAGTGCGAGCGGGGAAGCGACCCAGTGGTAGCTCTTGACGCCGCCATAGTAGTGCGTGTCGAGATAAGCCATGTCGCCGGCCTCGAAGGCGGGGTTTTGCTTGAGGTCCAGGCGCGGCGAGTCCACGTGGCGCCCAGGATGTTAAAGCCCTGCTCGAGCGGGGCGGTGCCCAGGTTGACGAGCATGAGGTCCTTGCCGTGATTGGCGGCGTACACCTTGTCGCCGGCCTTGAGCGCGCGGCCCTCGGCGATCACGGTCTCCAGATTGACGTAGCCCGCCTCCTCGGCCATCTTGATACCGGCCTTGACGCACAGGCGCTCGGTCTTGTTCTCACTCAAAAACTGCTTATAGCCGCGGCAAAGCTCCTCGAGCTCCTCGATCTGCTGTGGCGTGTACTTTTTCCATGCGCTGGGACGCTCCATGACGCAGGCTCCTTTCGGATTGATCGTGCTGGTTGATGTACCGTGAGCCATCGTATCACGCGCGGGCCCGCGGCGGCAGGGAAGCCTGATGTGCGGTGGCCGCGGGGCGGGGAGCGTGTAAACTGGTGTGAGCAAACCGTGCCCAGCCCAAAGCGAGGTATTCAATATGTCTGAAAAGCGCCGTACCTTTGCCGTCATCGACGGCAACTCGCTCATGCATCGCGCCTTCCACGCCGTGCCGCCGACCATGAACGCGCCGGACGGTCGCCCCACCAACGCGATCTTTGGTTTTCTGAACATGTTCCTCAAGATGATCGATGCCTTTAATCCCGACGGCGTTGTCGTGGCGTTTGACAAGGGCAAGCCGCGCGTGCGTATGGAGATGCTGCCGCAGTACAAGGCGCAGCGCCCGCCCATGGACCCCGACCTGCACGCGCAGTTCCCCATGATCAAGGAGCTGCTCGCCGCGCTCAACGTGCCCATTTTGCAGTCCGAGGGCTGGGAAGGCGACGATATCCTGGGAACCATGGCGCGCCTGGGCGAGGAGGCCGGCTGCGACATGCTGCTGGTGACCGGCGACCGCGACATGTATCAGCTCGTGACCGAGCACGTCAACGTGGTCTCGACTCGCAAGGGCCTGTCCGACGTGGCGATCATGACGCCCGAGAGCGTGGACGACCTGTATCACGGCATCACGCCGGCGCTCGTGCCCGATTTTTACGGTCTGAAGGGCGATACGTCGGACAACATTCCCGGCGTACCGGGCATCGGCCCCAAAAAGGCGAGTGCGCTCATCACGCAGTACGGCAGCCTTGACGAGGTCATCGCGCATGCTGACGAGGTCAAGGGCAAGATGGGAGAAAACCTGCGCGCACACATCGACGACGCGCTGCTGAGCCGTAAGGTGGCGACCATCCGCACCGATGCACCCGTTGAGCTCGATTTTGAGGCGACGTCCTTCCCGGCGTTTTCCGCCGATGAGGTTTCCGCGGCGCTGGGCACGCTTGGTATCACCGCCATGCAGAACCGTTTCTTGGCGCTGATCGGCGGCGAGGGCGGGGCAGCTGCCAGCACGTTTGAGATTCCCGCCGTTTTGCGCGCAGCCGCCGGCGATGCTGGCGCGCTTGGTGCCGTTGCGGCTGAGGTCTCCCGCGTGATTGATGCCGGCGAGTGGGTCGCCGCCGTGGTGGACGATGACAAGGAAGAGGGCGCGCTCTTTGGGCTGACGCGCACGCTGTGGTTGGCGACGTCCAAGGGCCTGTTTGCGCTCGAGGAGGGCGACAGCGGTGCGGCGGCTGAGGTTGAGGGCTTCAACTTCGCCCACGGCGTGATTGCCGGCGTGCTCGCGCGTCTGTTTATGGAAGGCCGTGTGGCGAGCCCGGATATGAAGGCGCTTCTGCATGAGCTTTCGCCCATCGATTCTTCTGAGCTCGAGCTCATGGATCCGCTGGCAGTCGATTCCACGCGCATCTTCGATACCGTTGTTGCCGCCTACCTGTTGGATTCCGACCGCTCCGAGTTTGACGAGGTGTATCTGGCCGATACGTATCTGCAGATGGCGCTGCCTGCGGCGCGCGGCGCAGAGGGTGCTGGCGAGGACGCTCCTGCGCCCGCCGCTCGCACGGCGGCCTTGACGCTGGCGCTGGTTGCACCGCTGCGTGACCGCATGGCCCGCGAGAACGCCGCCAACGTGTTCGATGGGATCGAGATGCCGCTCGTGCCGGTGCTTGCCAAGATGGAGCGCGCGGGCATGCTCGTGGACCCCGACCGCCTGCACAGTCTGTCCGAGGGCCTGGCGACCCAGATTGCCGATGTCGAGCGCAGCATTCGCGACCTGGCCGGCGACGAGACCTTTAACATCGGCAGCCCCATGCAACTCTCGCACGTGCTGTTTGATGTTATGGGACTTCCGACCAAGGGCCTCAAAAAGACCAAGCGCGGCTACTATTCGACCAACGCCAAGGTGCTGAGCGACCTTGCCCGCGACCACGAGATCGTGCGCCTGATTTTGGACTGGCGTGAGAAGTCCAAGATTAAGTCGACCTATCTGGACACGCTGGGCCCGCTGCGCCGTGGTGACGGGCGTGTGCACACCACGTACAACCAGACCATCACCGCGACGGGGCGTTTGTCTTCGAGCGACCCAATCTGCAAAACATTCCGACGCGCTCGGAGCTGGGGCGTACCGTCAAGACGGCGTTCTCGGCGGGCGAGGGCAGCGTCTTTTTGGCGGTGGACTACTCGCAGATCGAGCTGCGCCTGCTCGCGCATCTTTCGGGTGACGAGCACCTGGTGCGCGCCTTCAACGAGGGCGAGGACTTCCATGCCGAGACGGCCGCGCGCGTATTTGGCGTGCCGGTGTCCGAGGTGACACCCGACCTGCGTAGCCGCGCCAAGGCCGTGAACTTTGGCATCGTGTACGGTCAGCAGGCCTATGGTCTGTCGCAGTCGCTGCACATCTCGATGGCCGAGGCGCGCGATATGATCGATCGCTACTACGAGGCCTACCCGGGCGTGCGCACGTTCCTCGACAATGTGGTGGCGCGAGCCAAGCAGACGGGCTATGCCGAGACCATGTATGGCCGCAGACGCCATATTCCCGAGCTCAAGGCCAAAAACCCACAGCTCCGCGGCTTTGGTGAGCGCACGGCCATGAACCACCCCATGCAGGGCACCGCCGCCGACATCATCAAGATCGCCATGGCCCGCGTAAGCCGCCGCCTGGAAGAAGAGGGTTTTGCCGCCCACATGATCTTGCAGGTACACGACGAACTGGACTTTGAGTGCCCCGTCAACGAAGTCGAGCGCCTAACCACCATGGTCCGCGACGTCATGGAACACGTAGTAGACCTCCGCGTACCGTTGATCGCCGAAGCCAGCACCGGCATAACCTGGGCCGACGCGAAATAGGGAAGCACTCCGTAAGGCAAGCTCGCCCAAGACGCAAGCCCCCACATACTTAAGATTTGGGACAAACACTACTGATTAATTTGTCCCACAGTAACCAAAACAGAGGGGAGCCCCTTCCAACAAGGGGCTCCCCTCTGCTCAAATCATTTCAGCTAAGTATCTAGACACTCAAGACGCCATCTTGGCGGCAGGAAAGTAAACCTAGGACCTGGCCGGGCGGCGCGGATTAGTTTTTCGTAGATTCCGCACGAGCCGGAAAGCACTTAATGTGCTTTCCGAGCGAGCCCAGGACCTGACCGAACGAAAAACTAATCCGCGCCGCCCGGCCAGGTCCGACGAGCCACGTTACCGAGCCGCCAGGATGGCGTCGATGAGCGTCAGTACGCCCCCGTCGTTGTTGCTCGGAATGCGCCATTTGGCGTGCGCGTTCATGTGCTCCTCGGCATTGTCCACGATAAAGCTGTGTCCGACGCGCTCCAGCATGGGAATATCGTTGTAGGTGTCGCCCACGGCGGCGGCGTCGGCGATATCGATGCCCAGGTGGTCGCACAGGTGCGCGACGCCCGACCCCTTGTCGACGCCCAGGTTCATGAAGTCGATCCACTCGCGCCCGGCGTTGGTGACGTAGAGCTTGTCCGAGAACTCGGGGCTGTAGTCCTCGCGAAACGCTGGCTCGGCATCGTAGGCGGGGAAGAAGATCGAAATCTTGTTGGACTCGATATCAAGGTCCTCAAAGCTATCGACGTAGTTGATCGTGTTGTAGTACACGCTGATCTCGTCGTGGTACTGATGGTCGCGGGCGAGCACATAGAACTCGTCGTAGCAGCACAAGACGGGAACGGCACGCGGGTCCTCCGAGGCACGGGCGAGCACCTGCTGATACAGCGCCACATCGATGTTGCTCTTATAGATATAGCTGCCGCGATAGATGACGCAGGCTCCGTTGTCGGGACAAAAAGCAAGGCGGTTCTTAATGCTCTCGAACATTTCCTCGAGTTTGGGGGCGGGGCGTCCGCTGGCGGGGCAGAATACAATGCCTGCGTCGGCGAGCTTGTCCAGGCGCTCATCAAGACCCTGCGGCAACACGCGCTTGTCGGTGAGCAGCGTCTTGTCCATGTCGACGGCGAGAATCTTAATGCTTCCGATATTGGTGTCCGATTCGTAAGTTTGCATAAAAGCGCGCCTTTCGTTTCGAAATTGTTTCAGACGTTATAACCATCAACCAGTAACTGAGCGTATTGTCGCAGGAACGGAGCGTATTTGCACCACGCTTCACAAAGTAATGAAAAAACTTTTCAGAAATTTGAATTTGTCGCTTGTGCTGCGGGCACTTTAGCGTAATATAGCGACCATCGAAAACGGAGACGGAAATACAACCGCTTACCGAAGAAAAGGTACCGTTTACGATATTAGAATTGCGCCCGGCGATAGGTGAAAGGAGAGGCAGATGCAGTTCGTAAAGATCATCACCACTGCAGATAATGCCATCCGACGCCAGCGCGCAATTTCCCGACGACGATAACAATCGTCTCTGTTCGTATGGGGTGAAATGCCCCAACAGAGTCATTTTGAGGTCGTTGGGTTTTAGCACGATATAAACGCATGTTTCTAGAGCATGCTGTGCTGCTTTTTGCTATTTAACCTGATATTGCACGGTTTTTTGACCTCGGAATGACTTGCAACTGACCGATGTTCTAACTAGCTACCAAGGGCGAAAGGAAACAGCCATGAGCAAGGAAAAAGTCGTTCTCGCATATTCCGGTGGTCTTGATACATCCGTATGTGTCAAGTGGCTCCAGGACGAGAAGAATCTCGATGTCGTTTGTGTCTGCGGCAACGTGGGCCAGGAGGAGACCGGTCTGGACGCCAAGAAGCAGAAGGCCCTCGACCTGGGCGTTCTGGATTGCCAGGTGCTCGATCTGCGCGACGAGTTCTCCGATGAGTTCCTGACTAAGGCTATCGCCGCAAACTCTATGTACGAGAACAAGTATCCGCTGCTCTCCGCCCTGTCCCGCCCGTTGCTCGCCAAGAAGCTTGTCGAGGTCGCTCACGAGTTTGGCGCGACCTACGTCGCTCACGGCTGCACCGGCAAGGGTAACGACCAGGTTCGTTTTGAGGCTGCCGTCAAGGCCCTCGACCCCGAGCTTAAGGTTATCGCCCCGGTTCGCGAGTGGATCTTAAGTGCCGTCCCGACGAGGTCGCCTATGCTCACGCCCACAACGTGCCGGTTCCCGAGGGTGCCAACGACAACCCCTATTCCATCGACGACAACCTGTGGGGTCGTGCCATTGAGTGCGGCCACCTGGAGGATCCCTGGAACGAGCCGCTCGACGACGCCTGGGTTATGACCAAGAATCCCGAGGACACGCCCGACACCCCGACGTATACCGAGATTGAGTTTGAGGCCGGCAAGCCCGTCGCCGTCGACGCAAGAAGATGAAGCTCTCCGAGATCATCATCGCACTCAACAAGATCTCGGGCGACAACGGCTTTGGCCGTCTCGACCTGGTCGAGGACCGTCTGGTGGGCCTTAAGAGCCGCGAGTGCTATGAGGTTCCCGGCGCCCTGACGCTCATCACCGCCCACAAGGCACTCGAGGATATCTGCGTCGAGGCGACCTGCTCAAGACCAAGATTAAGCTCGAGCAGGATTGGGCCACCGCCGTGTACAACGGCCAGTGGTACAGCCCGCTCAAAAACGCGCTCGATGCCTTTATGGCCGACACCCAGAAGTTCGTGACCGGCACCGTCCGTCTGAAGTTCTTTAAGGGCAACTGCCATGTCGTCGGCCGCAAGAGCCCGTTTAGCCTGTATGACTACGGTCTGGCTACCTACGACCGCGACACTACGTTTGACGAGAAGGCCAGCGCCGGCTTTATCGAGATCGATACGCTGTCGCTCAAGACGTGGCTAAGGTCCAGGGCCCCAGCTCTGCTGCCGCCCAGGCCTAGCGCCTCCTTCCTTTGGTATCCGCGCGGCCCATCCGCGTGATACATAACGGGCGCATGGGGTCCCTACCTTTCGTTATGCTTGCTGACACTTCTTAACATCGGTGGCCCCTACGTTCCGCCCGCATATATGATGCCGCGTCTGCGGCTGAGTCCGAGCCCCGCCGGGGTTGTCCGGCGGGGCTCCTCCTATCAATTTGACGGCCCTGCGCCTATATATATGGGGAGTATCCATTATGTTCAATGCTATCGCGCATGCTTTACTTGCCCTCGCGCCCGAGTTCGATGCTGCAAAGGTCGAGGACGTTCCTATGAGCCTAAAGGCCTGGATCGATGGTTCGCAGGGCAACATTCGGAGGGAGACGTTGGGCGCCAAGTGCATGGCGCGTCACTTCTTTGCAAATTAGCTATATGGCCTCGCACATGGTGGGGAATATGCAAAACTAGCGGTTGAGAAATCGCTTTAGCGACAGGGCGCATTGCTTTGGGCGCTTGTTTTGGGATTTGATGAAAGGGGACGGTTCCATGGCTCTTTGGGGCGGTCGTTTTGAGGCAGGCGTGGCCGAGGTCACGCAGGAGTTTGGCGCGTCGCTGCCGGTTGACAAACATCTCTATAAGCAGGATATCGCCGGATCTAAGGCACATGCCAAGATGCTGGCGGCCCAGGGCATTATCAGCGCCGAGGACGAGCAGGCGATTGCCGAGGGCCTGACCGGAATCGAACAGGATATCGATGCCGGCAACTTCACCTTTGATATCAACGACGAGGACATTCATATGTCCATCGAAAGCGAGCTGACGCGTCGTATCGGCGAGGCTGGCAAGCGCTTGCATACTGGGCGTTCGCGCAACGACCAGGTGGCGACCGATACGCGCCTGGGCGTCAAGGCGCTGGCCAAGGAGCTCATGGAGGCCAATCTTGAGCTGCGCCATGTGCTGGTGGATGCGGCCAAGAAGTACGACAAGGTGATTCTTCCGGGCTACACGCATATGCAGCACGCTCAGCCCGTGCTGCTGTCACATCATCTGCTGGCGTATTCCTGGATGTTCGCGCGCGACTTTACGCGCCTGAAGGCCGCCTTTGATGCCGCCGACAACTGCCCGCTGGGTGCTGCCGCGCTTGCCGGTACGAGCTATCCGCTCGATCGCCAGATGACGGCTGCCGAGCTTGGCTTTGCGGGTGTGATTCCCAACTCGCTCGATGCGGTTTCCGACCGTGATTTCCTGCTCGATCTGCATTACGCCGGCTCCGTCATGGCCATGCACCTGTCGCGTCTTTCCGAGGAGATCGTGTTGTGGTCGAGCTCCGAGTTTGGCTTTATTACGCTTTCTGACTCGTACTCCACCGGCTCGTCCATCATGCCGCAGAAGAAGAACCCCGACTTTGCCGAGCTTATCCGCGGCAAGAGCGGCCGTGTGTATGGCAACCTGGTGCAGCTGCTTGTGACCATGAAGGGCCTGCCGCTGGCCTATAACAAGGACTTGCAGGAGGACAAGGAGGGCGCGCTCGATACCGCCCACACGCTCATGCAGTGCCTGTCGGTTATGGCCGGTATGATTTCGACTTGGACCGTCAACGAGGATGCCATGGCGCGCGAGTGCGGTGTGGGTCATCTTGCCGCCACCGATGTTGCCGATTACCTGGCCAAGCGTGGCCTGCCGTTCCGTGAGGCGCATGCGTGGTGGGCCATCTGGTCCTGATGTGTGAGAAGCGCGGCTGCAATCTTGAGGACCTGCCGTTTGAGGTGTTCCAGGAGGCAAGCCCGCTCTTTGAGCGCGATATTACCGAGGCACTCGACATCCCGTCGATCGTTGCCGCGCGCACGACCGAGGGCGGCACCGCTCCTGCCGCCGTTGCCGTGCAGCTGCAGCGTGCCGAGGCGCAGCTCGTGGCCGACGAGGGCGTGTTTGGATCGCTAACCAAGGTTGTCGAGATGGGTCACGGGGCAAAGTAGAGGTTTGGCTGAAGACGTATTGTCCATTTATTGATAAATCGTTTTAGCTTTACGGGCGTCTGCTGATGCGGGCGCCCTATTTTGCTGCTATGGGGGAGGGGCTTGTCGAGAACTTCTGTAGGACCTTTGGGCAGGTTGTGAAGGGGGTACGTTCGCGGGTGGCAACCGACCGCCCGCTCTGTTCGATGTGGTTGATGAGCGGTCGGATGGTACTCTAATCGGGCTTCGAAACAGAAGTGACACATATGGAGCGCTTTAATAAATTGCAGCGTTTCAATAAACAGCTTTTTGTTTAACTGCAGCTAAAACTCTGTTACGATGCAGTCCAGGCGGGTGCCGGAATGGGACTTGGGCACGCGCGAACCTACTTGAAAGGCTACCTTATGGCTATCGAGAAGACCTTCATCATGATTAAGCCCGACGCGGTGCGCGATCGCAAGATCGGCGAGATTGTTGCTCGCATTGAGCGCAGCGGCCTTGTCATCGAGCGCATGGAGATGACCACGCTCGAGCGCGCTACCGTCGAGGAGCACTACGCCCATCTGGCCGACAAGCCCTTCTTTGGCGGTCTCTGTGACTTTATGACGAGCGGTCCGGTCGTCAAGATGGTCGTTTCCGGTCTCTCCGCTGTTGCTAAGATGCGCACCCTCATGGGCGCTACTAATCCGCTTGACGCTGCTCCTGGTACCATCCGCGGCGACTTTGCCGTCGATGTCAACGCCAACGTGATCCACGGCTCCGACTGCCTGGAGAACGCCGAGATCGAGATCAAGCGCTTTTTTAGCTAAACCAGCTTTGACTCCTTAAAGCTGTTAGCGTGTGGCTTGGGCGCGCGGAACTTCATCCGCGGCGCCCTTTTTATTCCAGTAGACTTTTGGTAAACCCCCACAAATCTACTAAAGAGCCCCCGTCCGGATGTTTCTTCCGGGCGGGGGCTGGCGTTAGCGTCGTATGGCTTTGTGAATCTTTAGGCCTCGTCGACGATCTTAAGGCCGCGCGTGTGATCGATCTCGTTGAGGAGGTTAACGCGACGCTCGTGACGGCCGCCCTCAAACTCGGCGTCGAGCCACTCGTCGACGATCATCTTGGCGAGCTCGGAGCCAACGACGCGGGCGCCAAAGGCGAGCACGTTGGTGTTGTTGTGCATGCGCGAGAGCTTGGCGCTGAAGGGCTCGGAGCACACGACGGCGCGTACGCCCTCGACCTTGTTGGCAGCCAGACTGATCCCGACGCCGGTGCCGCAGATCAGGATACCCAGGTCAACGTCGCCGTTGGCAACGGCCTTGCCCACCTTGTAGCCGGCGATGGGGTAGTCGAAGCTCTCGGAGGTGTCGGTGCCAAAGTTCACGACCTCGCAGCCGCGCTCCTTCAGGTGCTCGGAAATGATGTTCTTGAGCTCGACGGCGGCGTGGTCGTTACCGATACCGATCTTCATGGATGGTTCCTCTCTGGTCTGTGCGGCGCAAATGCTAAAGGTGTTTACCGCGTTCGACTGCATGATAGCGCGACTTTTGCGTAAACGCTCGGGCGTTTTTTGGTCAAACGCTTTAGCAGGCAACAAGACCGGCCTCTCATGAATAATGCCGCCAATTTGTGCTTGAGCGCCGTCCGCCGGAACCGTGGTTGCGGTTTTTGATGCATTGTTATCAAATAAAGGAGCCAGCTTTTTTGAGAGCCCAGCCCGTTATGCAAGCAGGAGATACCTATGCCTACCGATTCCATCCGTGATGCCGCGTTTTGCGATGTTTTGAACCGCGAGCTTGTCTGTGCACTCGGCTGCACCGAGCCCATTGCCGTTGCCTATGCAGCGGCGCTGGCGAGCCAGACGCTCGGTTGCGAACCCGATCATATGGATGTTGCCTGCTCGGGCAACATTATCAAGAACGTTAAGAGCGTGACCGTGCCCAACTCGGGCGGTATGCACGGTATTGAAGCCGCGGCCGTGCTGGGTGCCGTGGGCGGCGACGCTAAGAGCGCGCTCGAGGTGCTCGAGAGCGTTAACGATGAAGACCGCGCTCGCGTGGCCGAGCTCCTCGCCGACGCCGGCTACTGCGATGTGTCGCTTGTCGAGGGTGTGCCCAACCTCTACATCAAGGTGACTGCGACGGCCGGGGGCCATACCGCGGTCGTCGAGATTACCGATCACCACACTAATGTCACGTGCCATACGCTCGATGGTATTCCGGTATGCGGCAAGTCGGCGGGGGAGTGCGCCGCCTGCGCCGAGCGCGTGGTGGCCGAGCGTGCGGCAGATAACGCCGATACGCCCATGTCCATTGATTCCATCATCGACTTTATCGAGGACGGTGACATTGAGGGCGCCCGCGCTGCCGTTGAGCGTCAGATTGAGCTGAATGGCGCAATCAGTGCCGAGGGCCTTGCGCACGCTTGGGGCGCGAGGTGGGTCGTACGCTGCTGGGTGCTCGTGCCGATGACGTCGCCTGCCGTGCCCGTGCCCGTGCGGCCGCCGGGTCCGACGCCCGCATGAACGGTTGCGCGCGGGTCCGACGCCCGCATGAACGGTTGCGCGCTGCCGGTCGCCATTGTGTGCGGCTCGGGCAATCAGGGCATTACCTGCGCACTGCCCGTCATGGAGTATGCCGAGTACCTGCGCTGCGACCACGAGCGCCTGGTGCGTGCCGTGATGCTGTCCGATCTCATTGCCGTGCATATCAAGAGCTACATTGGTGCGCTCTCGGCGTTTTGCGGCGCTATTTGCGCTGCGTGCGGTGCCGGTGCCGCGATTACCTGGCTGTGCGGTGGCACGCGCGAGCAAATCGGTGCGACGGTCTCCAATACGCTCGGCAATGTGGGCGGCATCGTGTGCGATGGCGCCAAGGCGAGCTGTGCCGCCAAGATCTCGGCTGCCGTCGATGCAGCGATTCTGGGCCATGATATGGCCATGCAGGGTCGCGGCTTCCGCGCCGGCGAGGGCCTGATCCAGGATACCGTTGAGCAGACAATCGCCAGTATGGGCTACGTAGGCCGTGTGGGCATGAAAGATACCGACGTCGAGATCCTCAACATCATGATCGGCAAAACCCAAGTGTGCTAGGACAGTTTGTCGGCTACTTGGTGTTCGTAGAAGGCTTCTACTACGGCGTTAAAGTCGCGGGCGAAGCTTCCATGGTTCCGCGCCAGGTGACTCGGTTGGGCTTGCCCTGGCCTACATAGGCAGTCTGAATGCCGCAGGCGGGGCTGGGGAAGTCGCGTTTGGGATCGTTGCCCACCATAAGGACCTCGTGCGGTTCGAGCCCCATCACCTGAAGCTGCTCTAGATAGTAGGTGGCATCAGGCTTGCAGCGGGTGGCGTTTCCCATGTGCGTGACGAGCTCAAAGGGGGCGTCGGCCAGGTCGCCCCAACCCATGCGGCACTCGATGGCCCCCTGCGGAAAGCTGGGGTTGGTAAAGAGCGCGCAGCGCAGCCCTGCGTCCTGTACGGCCTGGAGCGCGGCGTGTGCGCCCGGCATGGCATGGGCGTTGATGAGTTCGTCATTCTTGTACGGAAGAACTTCGCGGTCGTAGTAGGTAAACGCCTCGTAGATGAGGGGATCGGAGAGGCAAATCCCGCATCGGCGCTTGACCTCTTCTTGGTAAAACTCAAGATTGGTGCGGTTGTCCGTGCCGCTGCGGCGATTGGCGTTGAGGTCGACCAGGATGGTGCCGAGGCGTGCCATCGTGCCACCGCGGCTGCGGCGCCCGATATCCGCGAGCATCGAAGAGACATCCTTAAAATAGCGAAGGATGAACGCGTTGAGGTTGATGCTAAGAAGCGTTTCGTCCATATCGAAAACGACTGCTTTGAGCACGCGGGCACCTTTCTCGAAAAATCGATCTAGAATCGTTGGCTCCGGATACTTTACCCCAAAGCCGAATGCCTGGCTGGTTATCGTCAAGTTGCGGAGACGTGTGTTCATAAGATTACGAAAAAGTCTCCACACGAGTAAAAAATCGCAGTTCACGCTTGAAATCGAACTCATTTCCCCGTAACCTATACGAACGTGATTGCATAAGCGTCACATTAGTATCTGTCGGCTCCCGAGTGTTCCTAAACGTTGTGTGCTTGTCGCACCCTTCTGTAGGTCCTAGCAATCGGGGCCCCGTAGTTCGAAAGGGGTCCACCTTTGAGTGAGATTCAGAACTCGTCCATTTTCTCTCTTGACGATGTCAACGAGGAGGAGATGAACAACCTCATCGACGGTACGATTACCGACTTTGATGAGGGCGATCTCGTTAACGGCACTGTCGTTAAGATCGAGCATGACGAGGTGCTCGTTGACATCGGATTCAAGTCCGAGGGCGTTATCCCGGTCCGCGAGCTGTCCATCCGCAAGGACGCTAACCCTGCAGACATCGTTGCACTCGGTGATCCCATCGAGGCTCTGGTTCTCCAGAAGGAGGACAAGGACGGTCGTCTGGTCCTGTCCAAGAAGCGTGCCGAGTACGAGCGTGCTTGGAACCGCATCGAGGAGAAGTTCAACTCCGGCGAGAACGTCGAGGGCGAGGTTATCGAGGTTGTCAAGGGCGGCCTGATCCTCGACATCGGCCTGCGTGGCTTCCTGCCCGCTTCCCTCGTCGACCTCCGTCGCGTCAAGGACCTCACCTCCTACATGGGCACCCGCATCGAGGCTCGCGTCATCGAGATGGACCGCAACCGCAACAACGTCGTCCTCTCCCGTCGCGTCGTGCTCGAGGAGTCCCGTAAGGCCGAGCGCTCCGAGATCCTGTCCAAGCTCAAGTCTGGCATGCGTCTCCAGGGCACCGTTTCCTCCATCGTCGACTTCGGCGCCTTCGTCGACCTGGGCGGTATCGACGGCCTCATCCACATCTCCGAGCTCTCCTGGAACCACGTCAACCATCCTTCCGAGGTTGTCAAGGTCGGCCAGGAGGTCGAGGTCGAGGTTCTCGACGTCGATCTCAACCGCGAGCGCATCTCCCTGGGCCTCAAGCAGACCACCGAGGATCCGTGGCGCGCACTGGTCAAGAAGTACCCCGTCGGCGCTATCGTCGAGGCACTGTGACCAAGCTTGTCCCGTTCGGCGCTTTCGTCGATCTGGGCGAGGGCATCGAGGGCCTGGTGCACATCTCCGAGATGGCCAACAAGCACGTCGATCAGCCTTCTCAGGTCACCCATGTGGGCGACAAGGTTCAGGTCAAGGTCATGGAAATCGACCTCGACCGTCGTCGTATCTCCCTGTCCATGAAGTCTGCTGCTGAGACTCTGGCGTCGAGATCGAGGTTACCCCGCTGCCTTCCGAGAAGAAGGACGAGGAGACCGACGCCGAGTAATTCGGTTTGACGATCACTTGTTTAAGGGATCCGTCCGTAATGGACGGGTCCCTTTTTGCATTTGGCGCCGAGATGCGCAATGCTGTCGGGCTGTCCACAGGCTATTGGATTGTCGGTGCATGAAAAAAGCCGACATCCCGCCTCGGGGAGGAGGCGGGAACACACCGAGTAGACGGAGGGGTGCGGAGCGCGGTCGCGTCTCGACTGACGACGTTGCCCATCGACAGGACCATTGTAGCGCATGGCGGTTCTTGGTTTATCGTGTCGAGCGTTTGCGTTGTGCCATTGCCTGCGGTAACGGTGTGCTACACTCTTGCACTGCTGAGTGGGCCAGACGGTCGCGCGATGTGCTGCTTGCAGTACGCGTGAGGAAAGTCCGGGCTCCAGAGGGCGGGATGCCGGCTAACGGCCGGGCGGAGTGATCCGACGGAAAGCGCCGCAGAAAAGAAGACTCCCACCTGCGCCGCAAGGCGTAAAGGGAAAAGCTGAAACGGTGGTGTAAGAGACCACCAGCGTCGTGGCAACACGGCGGCTTGGCAAGCCCCATCCGGAGCAAGCGCGAATAGGAACGCTATGGGCCGGCCCGGTCCGCGTTCGGGTAGCGTGCGTGGAGCTGCATGGTAACGTGCAGACAAGATAAATGACCGTTTACGACAGAACCCGGCTTACAAGCCCACTCAGCAACTATGTTGACGCTGCGAACCCGTCAGCGCGGCAATCTGCCTTTCAAGCCTTCGGGCATGACCATAAGGTCAATGCCCTCGCCCTTCAAGGCACCTTGCTCGCGCTGACGGGTTCTCGCTTTCGTTGACGGAGTCATCGGCGTTGTCATCCTTGGCGTCTCGCTGTTTATGCCTGGTCATCGGCGTTGCCGTTCTATTTACCGGGGTTATCGGTACGGCCTTTGTCGTATTATTGAAGCTGTTTGTTGCTGCGCTTTATTTTGTTGAGGGGCTTTGTTGGACAGCTATTTTACTCTGCAATCGAATATTGAGGTTTCGGGCGAGTTTGTGGACCGCAAGAGCCGGTTTATTGCCCAGCTGGTCCATATTGAGTCCGAGGACGAGGCGAATGCCTTTATCGAGATGGTTCGCAAGCGTCATTATGACGCTCGACACAATGTTCCCGCGTGGATTTTGGTCGATGGACGCGAGCGCCAGAGCGATGATGGTGAACCGAGCCGCACGAGTGGTATGCCGACGCTCGAGGTGCTGCGCGGTGCGGGGCTCAAAAATGTTTGCTGCGTAGTGACACGCTATTTTGGTGGCACGCTGTTGGGGCCTGGTGGTTTGGTGCGCGCCTATACCGCGGCGACGCAGGCGGCGGTGGCCGCGGCTCAGGAGGCCGGGCAGATCGTCGAGATGACGAGCGTCGTGCCGGTTGATGTGCATGTGGCCTATCCACAGTATGAGCAGGTGCTTCGCTTGGCGCAGGATTCGGGTGCCAAGGTTTCGGATACCGATTACGCGGATGCTGTGACACTTCACTTGGTGTTTAAAGCGGGGGAGCAAGAGCCGTTTTGCGCTAAGATGCGCGAGCTTATGGCGGGGCGCGAGGAGATTGAGGTCAGCGCTCCCGAGTTTGCTGAGTTCTAACGACGACGGCCGGCGTGCATTTGGATGAATCCCAAGCGCGCCGGCTGTCGTTTTATGTCGCTGCCGTTTACTCGGCGAGCTGCTTTAGTACATCGCAGGCGATTTCGACGGCATCGTCGATGCAACCGGGGCAGCTGCGGAGCGGACCCTTATCCGATCCGACGCCCTTGAGCGTGCCGCAGACGGTCGTCGTGTTCTTCTCGCCAAAACGTTTGGCGATCTCGCGCGACAGTTTGTAGGTCTGGCCCTTGGTCTTGGGGTTTTCCATGCCATCGCTCATTACAAAGCCCATGATGGCCACGGCGCCGAGATGGCGCCGCAAGTTTCGGTCATGCCGCCCATGCCGGCGCCAAAGCCCTCGGTGAGGGTAAAGGCGACCTGGGGGTCGAGCCCGACGGCGGGCGCGAGCGTGCAGGCGACGGCCTGCGCGCAGTTAAAGCCGCGGGCGTGGTATTCGGCAGCCTGAGCCTGGCAGGTGGCAGTGTTGAGCTGAGTGGTATCAATCTGCTTCATCGGTGTCTCCTTGATTGCGGTGTACCCGCCTATGGTACCCTTGCTGGCGCATTCGCTTATCGAGACCGCAGTGCATATCTCATTGTTTTTCGCCATCGAACACTTTCTTAAGATTTGGGACAAATAAACCTGATTAATTTGTCCCATAACCTATCGGCGGGATGGGTTGAGAGGGGTGCGGGGTAGCGGTATTGTGAACCGAATAAAACAAAACCCAAGTAAGGGAGTTGGATATGTGCGAGCAGACTATCGGTACCACGTGCGTTCAGGGCGGCTATCACCCGGGAGATGCCGAGCCGCGCCAGGTGCCCATCTACCAGTCCACCACGTGGAAGTACGACACGTCCGAGCACATGGGCAAGCTGTTTGACCTAGAGGAGTCGGGCTACTTCTACAGCCGTTTGCAGAACCCCACGTGCGATCTCGTTGCCGCCAAGATCTGCGAGATGGAGGGCGGCACCGCTGCGATGCTCACGAGCTCGGGCATGGCTGCGAATTTCCTCGCGATCTTTAACGTGGTCGGTGCCGGCGATCATGTGGTCGCGAGCTCTGCCATTTACGGCGGTACGTATAACCTGCTCGCCCACACCATGGGCCGTATGGGCGTGACCTGTACGTTCGTCGCCCCCGACTGCACCGACGAGGAGCTTGAGGCAGCCTTCCGGCCCAACACCAAGCTCGTCTTTGGCGAGACGATCGCCAACCCCGCCCTTGCCGTGCTCGATATTGAGCGCTTTGCCAAGGCCGCGCATGACCACGGCGTGCCGCTGATGGTCGACAACACCTTCCCGACGCCTGTGATGTGCCGTCCCTTTGAGTGGGGTGCCGACATCGTTACGCACTCCACCACCAAGTACATGGATGGACATGCTGCCTACCTGGGCGGCGTGATCGTTGACCACGGCCAGTTTGACTGGATGGCTCATGCGGACAAGTTCCCGGGTCTTACCACGCCCGATGAGAGCTACCACGGCGTGACCTATGCCGAGAAGTTTGGTCGCGAGGGTGCCTTCATTACCAAGCAACCGCTCAGCTCATGCGCGATCTTGGTCCTATGCAGAATCCGCAGGCGGCCTTCTTCCTGAACAGCTCGCTCGAGAGCCTGCATGTGCGCATGCCGCGTCATTGCGAGAACGGCCTGGCCGTTGCCAAGTTCCTGCAGAGCCATCCCAAGGTGCGCTTCGTGAGCTATCCGGGTCTGGAGGGCGACAAGTACTACGACCTGGCTCAGAAGTACATGCCCAACGGTACCTGCGGCGTTGTGAGCTTTGGCTTTAACGGTGGTCGCGCGGCGGCCGAGACCTTTATGAAGAGCCTCAAGCTCGCCCAGATCGCCACGCACGTGGCCGACGCCCGCACTTGCTGCCTGCATCCCGCTAATGCCACGCATCGTCAGATGAACGATGAGGAGCTCATCGCCTGTGGCATCTCCGCCGACATGGTGCGCCTGTCGTGCGGCCTCGAGGACACGGCCGATCTGATTGCCGACCTTGAGCAGGCGCTCGAGCAGTGCTAGGCTAGCGTGCGTGCTAGGCGTGGGACGGCTTTTCGGCTGACGACGTCCTCATAGTTCCGATTCCGTAGGCGGGACCCCGATCGTGTCCGTTTGTAGGCGATTGGGGTCCCGTTTTTGCGTTGCACGATAGAAAGGATATACATGGAGAAAACTGCCGAGCAGCTGCGCCGCGAACACATTGCCCTAGAGGGCGACACCCACGGTAAGAATAAATGGGCGATTCTGTTCACCGTGCTCGTCATGACCTTTATGGCGTGTCTGGATGCGAGCATCGTGACGGTGGCGCTCCCAGTGATGCAAAAGGAGCTGGGGGTGGGTCTCGACCGCATTCAGCTCGTGAGCTCGGTGTATCTGCTCGCGACGTGCGTCGCCATGCTGCCGTTTGGCCGCTTGGGCGATGTGCGCGGCAAGGTGAATGTGTTCCAGCTGGGCGTCATCGTCTTTTCGGTTGGTTCGCTGCTGTGCGGGCTTTCGGCTTCGCTCGAGGTGCTTATCTTGGCGCGTTTCGTGCAGGGCATTGGCTGTGCCGCCGCGATGGCCAACAATATGGGCATCATCACCGAGTCGTTTCCGGCGCGTGAGCGCGGCCGTGCCATGGGCATTCTGGCGACCTTCGTGGCCCTCGGCATGATGTGTGGCCCCGTGCTCGGCGGCGTGCTGGTGGCGAGCTTTCCCTGGGAGAGCATCTTCCTTATCAATCTGCCCATTGGCGTAATCTCGTTTATCGTGGGACTCTATACGCTGCCGCATGTGAAGCCGGAGGCTGGCGAACGCCTATGCCGTTGACAGAGGCGGCGCGTCGCTGCTTTGCGAGCTCGGCTTTCACGATTAACCTGGCTTGCATGCTTATCGTGTTCGTGGGTATCGGTGCCTCCGAGTTTGTGCTGCCGTTCTACTTTCAGGATGCCCACGGCTTTAGCTCCGATATCTCCGGCCTGTTGTTTTTGGCGATGCCGGTCGTGAATGCCTTTGTGGGCCCGCTTTCGGGCTCGGTGTCCGACCGTGTTGGTTGTGAAGCGCCCACGGCCGTTGGCCTGGGCGTGTACGTGTGCGGTCTCTTTGCGGTGAGCACGCTTGACGAGCACTCTTCCATCTTGATGATCGTGTGCTGCGTCGCGTTTATGTCGTGCGGCACGTCGATCTTCCAGAGCCCCAATAATTCGCTGTATATGGGTTCGGCTCCGCGTGAGGCGCTTGGCTTTGCGGGCAGCTTGAGCAGCTTGGCGCGCTATGCGGGCATAGCGCTGGGTATTAATGCGGCGTCGCGCATCCTGTATGGACAGACGAGCGCGGCGATGGGCAAGACGGTCACGAGCTATGTGGCGGGTCGTCCGGACGTGTTCCTCTTTGGCTTCCGTTTGGTATTCTACGTGCTGATGGCCGTTGCTACCGTGGGCTTTGCGCTCACATTGGTACGTTTGGTGAGGACGCGCACCCGGCATTAGCGTGTTGGGAGGCTGTCTGCCACGAATCGGGCCTGTCTACTGGTCTTGCAGCTTTATGGTGCGATACGGCTTGTGGGGCGGTCGGGGGTCGGTCCGTGGTAGACTATCGAGCAACGTTTATTAATCGCGCGGTATCGTTGCCGCGAGAAGGGGTTGCGCCATGCAGGAGCTTGAGGATCGTATTCGCCATGACGGCATCGTAAAGGCCGGTAACGTCCTTAAGGTTGATGCCTTCCTCAACACCAGTGCGACGTTGAGCTGTTCGACCACATGGGCGCCGAGTGGGCCCGTCTGTTCGAGGGTGTCGAGATCAACAAGATCCTGACGATCGAGGCTTCGGGCATTGGCATGGCTTGCATCGCAGCCCAGCATTTTGGCGGCGTGCCGGTGGTCTTTGCCAAGAAGGCACAATCCATCAACCTCGACGGCGAGCAGTATGCCACGACCATCTACTCCTTTACCAAGCAGAAGGAGTACCCGGTCATCGTTGGCAAGCGCTTCCTGTCCGAGGGCGACAAGGTCCTGATCATCGACGACTTTTTGGCCAACGGCTGCGCGCTCGAGGGTCTTATCAAGATCTGCGAGGCTGCGGGTGCCGAGGTGTCCGGTATTGGCATTGCAGTGGAGAAGGGCTTCCAGGGCGGCGGCGATAAGCTCCGCGAGCGCGGCTTCCGCGTCGAGAGCCTGGCCCGTATCGCCGATATGGACTGCGAGACCGGCGAGATCACCTTCGCCTAAGCGCGCAACACAAGCGATTGGTATGCGATGTGACAAAGGGACCGTCCCTTTGTCACATTTTTTTGTATGAGGGGAGGTGTTGATATGGATGAGAACAAGATGGGATGGCGCGAGTATGCGCGCTATGCCGAGATGACGGCCGAGGAGTTGGCGCACGATTGCGAGGTGCAGGTGTTTCGCGCGACAGGCCCGGGCGGTCAGGGCGTGAACACGACGGACTCGGCGGTGCGCATGAAACATATCCCTTCGGGAATTACCGTGACGGCGCGCGAGAGCCGCAGTCAGTTCCAAAACCGTAGTAGCTGCCTGCGTAAGCTGCGCGCTGAGCTTGAGCGTCGCGGGCGTCCACCGCGCCGACGCGTAAAGACCAAGGTGCCTCAGCGCTCTCGCCAGCGCAGGCTCAATGACAAGCACTTCAACGCTATTAAAAAGGCTAACCGTCGCAAACCGGGCAGCGACGAATAGCTTCCTCATAAGTTGCGGTGAAATAGGGACTGTTTTGCGTTTTTTAGCTGCATAAACAGTCCCTATTTCACTGCAACTTAGGTGGGGTTAGCGGGTTGGGTGCCAGACTTGGAGGGCGCCGGGTAGGATGTCGACTTCGATGCGCGAGGCGACGATGGGCTCGCCGTCGGCCTGGATGGGGTAGTCGGGCTCCTCAAAAGTTAGCTCGGCATGGCGGCAGCGGCGCATGCGAACCGGTGGCAACTTGGTATGGTGGCCGTCCTTGGCCGAAAGGAACATAGGCAGGGCTACCGCGCGAGGGACGGGGCCGCAGGCGTAGCAGACGTCGAGCATGCCGTCGCAGGGGTCGGCATCGGGGCAGATGCGATAGCCCGAGCCATAGGTAGGACCAAGCTGAATCGCCATGATGATCGCCCTCACGCGCTCGGCGGGCGCGCCGTCAAAGCTGACTGTCATGGGGTAGTTGCGATAGCGCAGGCCAAACTGCTCAAGTCCCGAAAGGGTGTAGAGCGGAGCACCCGTCAAGCCGGTCTTTTTGCGCAGCTCGGTGGTGCCAAGCCGATGGCGGCATCAATACCGACGGAGAGCGTCTGGTCGTAATACTCGACGATCGCCTCGCCGCTGCCGCTTGCGGGGTTCCATGAGCGAATCCGCCCGATGTCCTGACGCTGCAGCTCACAGGTGAGTAGCGCGCCAAAATCCTTGCCGGAGAAATCGTCGATGCCGAGCGTCTGGGCAAAATCGTTGCCGGAGCCCACGGGCAGGACGGCAAGGGCGGGGCGGGCGTCCTCCTTTTGCGTCATAAGCCCGTTGACGACCTCGTGAATCACGCCGTCGCCGCCAAGGGCGATAACGGTGCGATAACCCTGTGCCTGTGCGGCCAGCTCCTTGGCGTGTCCCATACGCTCGGTCAACACCAGGTCAAACTGGGATGCGCGTGCAGTCATGTCCAAAAAGCGTTGCAGGCGCTCGGCAACTTCGCGTGCCGCACCCGACTGGGCGGCTGGGTTGGCGATGATGAGCGTGCGACCAAAATCAGTTGCGTGCATGGGGCGACTCCCGGCGTATGACGTGACGGTGCGGTCGCGCTCGGGTCGAATTGCTCCCGATTGTGGCTGCACGGCGAATACTAACGTCTACTCTATCAGGTCGTTGTGGCGCTCGATAGCCTCTGCCACCGTGCCGCCCTCGTCCACAATAAGCGAACGGCGCTTGGGTGAGATGATGCGCTGGGCAGGGTACACGCCGCGGTGTCCGCCGGTTAGGTAGCTGATAAAGGCCACGATGACAAAGAACCCGGCGGCCGTGCCGTGGAACAGGTCGATGGCCATCATGCAGGTGGTGATGGGCACGTTGAGGCCGGCGCAGAACACGCCGAGCATGCCGAGAGCCGCCAGAAAACTGGGGTCAAGCCCGGTAAGGCAACCGATCCAGTCACCGAGTGCCGCACCGATGCCAAACAGGGGCGTGACCTCGCCGCCTTGGAAGCCCGCGCCCAGGGTAAGCGCTGTGACGACCAACTTGATGGCTGCGTCCGCCAGGGTGGTGTTACCTGCAAATCCTGCGCCGGAAAGCCACGTGGAAAGGCCGGCGTAGTCCCAGGCGTCGAGGAGGGCATAGGCGGCCAAAACCACGAGTGCGCCTATGAGTGCGCGGACGAGGTAATTGGTGATAAAGCGACCGTACAGGCTTTTGACGGTTCGAACCGACCAGGCAAAGAGGCGTGCCGTCAGGCCGAAGATAATGGCGCTGATAACAACGATGACAACCGTCCGTGGTGTCATGTTGGGAACGCTGGCGATGACATTCGCCTCGTACTCGGTTCCCAAGGCAAGCGACGTAAAGTAGCCGGTAAACGAGGCGACCAGGCAGTAGATGCCCGCGGTGTAGTCGATCTTGCCGATAAAGCACATCTCCATGCCAAAGAAAGCTCCAGCAAGGGGCGAGCCGAATACGGCGCCAAAGGCCGACGAGATGCCGGCGAGCATGAGGTCGTGGTGGTCATGTTTTTTGAGGTGGGCGAGGTTCGAGATGTTGCTGGCGATGGTGCCGCCAATCTGCACCGCGGCCCCCTCGCGACCGGCAGATCCGCCCGTTAGGTGCGTGAGCGTGGAGCAGACGAAGGTAAGGACGGCCATGCGCATATGGATGAGACGTGTGCTCAGAGCGGAGTCGATGACCAGGTTGTTACCGCGTTTGGCGGCAAGGCCGTGGTTTTTGTACACCCATGCGGTGGCAACGCCCACAACGGGAAGCAAGGCGTAGACCCACGCGTGGTGCTCGCGATAGTCGGTCGCGATATTCAGCGAGGCCAAAAACGCCCAAGCGGCAACGCCCATGGCGAGCGAGACGATGACGACGAGCGCGAGCAACTTGGCGCTCGCGAGTAGGTTGCGGGCGTTGCGGCGCGTGTCGGCAGCCAAGAGATGCTCGGAGCGGGTGAGCTGTTGCCTGCCTGCCATGATGACGTCATTAAGGGAGAAAAAGCCGCCGTCGTCGAGCGACTGGGAATGATCCTGCGCCTCGTTTGCGCTTTCGGGTTTGTCGGTATAAGCCATACGTTCCTCTTTTAGGTTGCAACACGAGCATTATAGAACGTGCCATACGTGACAAACCGGCAGGTTGGTTTTGGTTTTGTTTCGCGGCTTGCGGCCGACAGATGTATTCGCGGCCGCGGGCCAGGTCTTGAGCAGGCGGCGAGGGATTATACTGAGATAAACATAAAGAATCGGCGCTTTTGTTGCGCGCCGCAGCATGCTAGAGGTGCATATGGCTGAGAAACTCATTCCGTTGGAGGACGCACAGGCGATCGTCTTGTCGCACGTGAATCGCACCGAAGTTGTCGAGATTCCCGTGTGGCAGGCCGTCGGTCTTCCCTTGGCCGAGGACGCGGTGGCCGATATCGACATCTCGCCGTTTGCCAACAGCGCTATGGACGGATATGCCGTGCGCTCGTCGGACTTGGCGCAGGCATCTGGCGAGGCGCCGGTGACGCTCGACGTTATCGGACACGAGGCCGCGGGCCATGTGTTTGAGGGCGCAATCGGCGCGGGTGAGACGGTCCGCATCATGACGGGCGCGCCGGTACCCGAAGGTGCCGATGCCGTGGTGAAATACGAGATCGTCGACGTGCTCGATGGCGACGGCAACGAGGGCTCGCGTGTGAGGTTCTCGGTGCCTGCCAAGGTAGGGGAGAACGTTCGCTCTGCCGCCGAGGAGGCCCATGCCGGCGACGTTGTGATGCACGCCGGCGAGGTCGTGGCTCCGGCGGGCGCGGGTCTGCTGGCAAGCGCCGGATACGCGAGCGTGAAGGCGCACGCTGCCCCGCGTGTGGGCATCATCTCGCTGGGCACGGAACTGGTCGCACCGAGCAACGTGCCGGCGCGCGGGCAGATTCGCGACTCCAACTCGTCGGCGTTAATGGCCGAAGCGCTCGATGCAGGAGCCGAGCCCGTGTTCTACGGCATTGCGCCCGACGATGAGCAGGCGATTGCCGAGCTGGTGCATCGCGCCGCGCAGGAGTGCGATTTTGTCATTACGAGCGGTGGCGCCTCGGCAGGCGACTACGACTACGTGACGGCGCTCGTCCGGCGCGAGGGCGAGGTACTGTTCGATCGCATCTCGATGCGTCCGGGCAAGGCCATCACGTTTGGCTTGCTCGGGGGTAAGCCCTACCTGGGACTTTCAGGCAATCCGGCCGCGGCGTATGTAGCTTTGAGATACTTGCCCGTCCGGCGATCCGCAAGATGCGCGGTTTTGCCGAGGGTACGCGTCCCGTGCAGCAGGCGATATTGACGCACGGCGTGAAGAAGCGCCAGGACCGACGCTTCTTCGATCGCGCCACGGTTTTGCGCGACCCCGAGACCGGTGAGTTGTTGGTGACCGAGGCTAAGACGCAGAACTCGGCGCTGCTTGGAACTATGCAGCGTGCGAACTGCCTGTTGCGTATTGACGAAGGACCGTGCGAGCTTAAGGTGGGAGATGCCGTGGACGTTGTTCGCGTCGACCTGCCTGAGGGCGCCGTGTTGTAGGGGGAATGCTATGGAGCTGAAGATTTCGATTGTGACGTGCTCGGATACGCGCGATCTTGCCCAGGACGAGGCTGGAGCTGCACTCGAGGAGCTTATCGAGGCGCAGGGCTGGACGGTCGCCTCACATGTGGTCGTGCGCGACGACGTCAGCGAAATCGGTGATGCCATTGTGGAAGCCGCCGATGAGTGCCACGCCAATGTCGTGCTCACCTGCGGCGGCACGGGTCTTTCGATGCGCGACGTGGCACCCGAGGCGACGCGTGCCGTCTGCGACCGCGATGTGCCGGGTATTGCAGAAGCAATCCGTGCGTACTCCATGACCAAGACGCGCCGCGCTATGCTCTCGCGCGCCGTGTGCATGCAGCGTGGGTATACGCTTGTCATCAACTTTCCGGGATCTACGAAAGCGGCCCGCGAAAGCTGGGAGGCTGTGAGCGACCAGCTGGAGCATGCGGCCCACATGACGGCGGGCGGTGGACACGCTCGCTAAACTGCTTGCCTGTAGCGGAGTGACCTTATGGGTCGCTCCGCTTTTTTAAGCGGCGACAACGCGAGCGTCTTGCGGCTATCGGTATAAGAAATTATCAAACGATAATTTCTTATCACAAGCATTATTCGCGCTAAAGTATAATTCAATTACAGGATAAAGCCCGCGGCGGGGTGCCCGGGCGTAGCGCTCGAAAGGGTTGAACATGTTCGATATGGTTTCTCGCCGCGGATTCGTCTCGCTTTCTGCTGTCGCCGCTGCCGGCCTTGGTCTTGCCGGCTGCTCCGGCAACAAGGGGCCTGAGCCGGCTGGCTCCGATGCCGGTTCTGCCAAGATTTCGTCCAAGAAGGCTGTCGAGCTTCAGGTCTTCGCTGCCAACTCGCTCGAGAAGGCCCTGCCCGAGGTCCAGGAGCTCTACACCGACCAGACCGGTACTACCTTTGCCGACACGCAGTTTAAGGCGTCTGGCGACCTTGTCGAGCAGATGCGCGCCGGTGCCACGGTCGACGTGCTCATCACGGCCTCCAAGGGCACCATGGACGACGCCGAGGCCGCCGAGCTTGTCGACGCCGACACGCGTGAGGACATGTTCGTCAACGACCTCGTGATCATTCGCGCCGAGGGTTCCGACACCAAGGTCGAGGCCATCGCGGACGTTGCGAACCTGGACGGCAAGATCGCCATTGGCGACGCCAAGACCGTTCCCGCCGGCAAGTACGCCAACCAGGCCCTGGCCTCCGTGGGCCTCTATACCGGCGTCGAGGGCGACGACGGCGAGTATGCGCCCGAGATCGCCGACAAGGTGGCCCTGGCCGACAAGGTCGGCACTGCTGCCGCCTACGTCACTACAGGCGACTGCGTGGCTGGCTTTGTCTATAGCTCCGACATCTTCCGCTACGACGGCATCGAGGAGGCCTTCGTGTGCCCCGAGGATTCGCACAAGCCCATCGTGTACCCGGGTGCCGTTGCCGAGAGCTCCGAGCACGCCGACGAGGCCAAGGCGTTTATCGACTTTTGCCTGTCCAACAAGAAGGCTCAGAAGATTTGGGCTAAGTACGGCTTTGAGCTTTCCGAGTAGTGCGGCTTGGCGCGATAATTCCATCGTTTTGTGTTTCACTCCGTCCTTGTATTCTCTTGGAGCTTTTCGTGCTTAATAGATTCCGCATGCTTGTCGCCTGTGCCTTGACCTTCGCGCTTTGCTGGGTGCCGGGATTTGCGTTTGCTGGGGGCGCTGGGGACGGGGCCCAGGATGCTGCGACCGCTCATGGGCTTTCCTATGGGATCGAGGGTTTTGAGCGGTTGGCCAAGGGGACCGCTCGTGCTATGGAGGGCCAGCCTGAGGGCTACCGGTTTCCCGTTGACGAGGACGTTGACCTTGTAGTGGCGCCTGCTGCCGATCGCGTTGTGGTGTGGATATCGCCCAAGGCGGTCGAGAAGTTTGGATTGGATCCGCAGGACAACGAGTGCGTATCGGGTCTCAAAGCCCTCGTCTGTAAGCTCGACAGTGCAAACTGCATGGGAGGTGCGCAGCTAGGGGACGTGGATCTTCCTTGGTATGTCACGGCGGAAACAACGTTTGATACCGGCGGGTATACCTATGGCTTTGACGAGCGCGGTACGGATGGGGACCGCTATGTGGTGATTGCATCAGCCTCGGGTGATGCCAAGGGCGGCGCGCGTTGGCTTGATAGCGCTCAAATGGTTGAAGCATCGTCTGTCGTGTTGCGGGATGAGCGGGGGCCCTTGACCTCTCTGGCCTCCTTTTTGGGCGACATCGACTATCGCCCGTTTTGGGTGTCCATTAAAACGAGCGGCCTTGCCCTGCTGATCTCCTTTGCGCTGGGCCTGTTCGCCGCGTGGAAGACTATGGGTGCCTCGAGTCGCATCAAGGGCCTGCTCGATTCGGTCTTTACGATTCCTATGGTGCTGCCGCCCACGGTCTGCGGCTTTCTGCTTCTCATGCTGTTTGGCCGCTCGACCGGGGTGGGCCAGTGGCTCATCGCGCACGGCATCTCGATCGTCTTTACGTGGCCCGCGGCGGTGATATCCGCGTGGTGGTGTCGTTTCCCCTGGTCTACCGCACGGCGCTCGGTGCCTTCGAGAGCCTCGACACGCAGATGCTCGATGCGGCGCGCACGCTGGGCTGGTCCGAGCGCCGCATCTTTGCCAAGCTCATGATGCCGCTCGGCTGGCCCTCGATTGCTGCCGGCACGGTGCTCGCCTTCGCTCGCGCGATGGGCGAGTTTGGTTGCACCCTCTTCTTTGCGGGTAACTATGCCGGTATTACGCAGACCATCCCCATCGCTATCTACTTTGAGTGGATGGGTGGCAACATCTCAGTTGCCCTCTTTTGGGTTGTCGTCGTGATTGCGTTTAGTTTCCTGGTCATCCTGTTTATCAACATGTACACCGCGCATTCGCAAAAGTACCGCGAGCGCGGCCTGTCCCGCGCGGAGCGCAAGCAGGCCAAGCGGCTGGGCAGCCAGACCGATTCGCTCGACCCGGTCGGCGGCGATGCCTTGCGCATCGATCGCGAGGCGCTGGCCGAGCTTATGCGCGACGACGCAGCACCGCAGGGAGGTCGATAAGCTATGTCGCTCGTTTTGGAAATCAAAAAACGCTATCCCGGGTTTATGCTCGACATGCAGCTTGAGGCCGGCGAGGAGCGTGTGGCGCTGCTGGGCGCCTCGGGCTGTGGCAAGAGCTGCACGCTGCGCTGCATTGCCGGTGTGGAGACGCCCGACGAGGGAAAGATCGTCGTCAACGGCGTGACCTTCTTTGACTCTGCGGCGGGCATCAACCTTTCGCCCCAGGAGCGAAAAAGCGCCTGATGTTTCAAAACTATCAGCTGTTTCCCAACATGACGGTGGCTGATAACGTGTGCGCCGGTGTAAAGGACGCGGGTGACGCCGCCGCGCGCAAAAAGCTCGCCGAGCGCTATCTGGGCATTTTCGGTCTGGCCGATTTTGTCGACCGCTATCCCGCGCGCCTCTCGGGCGGTCAGCAGCAACGCGTGGCGCTTGCGCGCATGGTGGCGGCGCACCCGGGCATCTTTATGTTCGACGAGCCCATGAGCGCACTCGATTCCTATCTTAAGAGCGCGCTCGAACAGAACATGCTCGACCTGTTCGATGTGTGCAACCGCACCGTGCTCTACGTGAGCCACGACATCGACGAGGCGTGCCGCCTGTGCCAGCGCATCTGCGTGATGCACGACGGGCATGTTGAGGAGATCGGCTCTGTCGAGGACGTGGTCCGCCGTCCGCAGACGCTGGCGGCGCTGCGCCTGACGGGCTGCAAGAACACAAGCCGGGCGCGCAAGATCGGCGACGAAGAAGTTGAAGCCCTCGACTGGGGCATGACCTTTAACGTGGGTCGCGAGGTTCCCGATAATGTGGCGTACCTGGCATTCGCGCAAGCTACTTCCATGTTGACAATCGCGCTGAGCGGGGTCGCAACAGCTACGACCTGCACGTGGCGCGCGTGAGCGATTCGCGTTTTGAGCGCCTGGTGCTGTTGGATGCGCCGCGCATCGATGCGCCGACTCGCCTGCAGTGGAAGGTCAACAAGGTGGGCGTGCCTGTCGACGAGCTGCCGCAAGCAGGCGAGACGCTGCGCATGCATTTTGATGCCAGTAGGATCCATTTGGTTTGTCGATAGGGTAGAGGGCGGGCTGTCGAGGGTTCTCGGCAGCCCGCCGTTTCGTTTCCTACCGTTCGCCGAATGTAGAATGGCAATTAATTATCAAGCAAGATAATAATTTATTAAACGGCGGCACACGACGCTGTCATACGAATGTCAACGGTGTTCGCATGGTCGATGACCGTTGATATAGTTGACCTTAACTTGTAAAGGAGGGTGCGCACATGCCGCAGACGACATACATTCGCCGCGTTGCCGCGCGTGCCCTATATATGGCTCGGAGCCGCATATGAGCAGGTATGTTCACGGCTCCGGGAGAGACGACGCACAACTAAATAATCGACCGCAAAGCAGGTTCCCTAAAATTCCGGGTTTGAGCACGGCCGGGCAATCGCCGTCCGTCGTGCATCGATACCGCTGTTATCCGTTTTTGGTTCGAGAGGGGAACCGTCATGGCTGAAGAATTCGATTTCCATCCGATGTGGGAGAGCCTCGGCATGAATCTTGCCGACCACGACATGCTGCTGGGCGCCGTGGGCCAGATGTACGGCGATATGTTCTTGACGCAGAACAATCGCCCCAAGTCCACGTCCTACCTAGACTTTGTGGCCACCAACATCCACAGCGGCCGTATTAAGGAGATGCTCGACAAGAAGGAGGCCGGCGAGGCCACCAAGATCGTCGGTTCGTTCTGCGTGTACGTGCCCGAGGAGATTGTGCTCGCCTGCGACGGTATTCCCGTGGGCCTGTGCTCGGGTGCCGATTGGGCAACCGATAAGGTCGAGGAGCATCTGCCGCGCAACACCTGCCCGCTTATCAAGAGCTTTGCCGGCTTTAAGCTGGGCGAGGTCTGCCCCTACATTGAGTCGAGTGACCTAGTGGTAGGCGAGAACACCTGCGATGGCAAGAAGAAGGCCTACGAGTTCTTTGCAACGCAAAAGAACATGTACGTCATGGATATTCCCAACGTGCACGACGAGTCGACGCTCGTGACCTGGAAGGCCGAGGTCAAGAAACTCGCCGCCAAGATCGAGGAAGAGTGCGGCGTCACGATCACGCCTGAGCGTCTGAAGGCCGCCATCCACGCCGTCAATGAGAAGCGCCGCGCCCTGCAGCGCCTCGCTGCCACGCGCGCTGCCGACCCTGCACCTATTAGCGGTCTCGACAGCCTACTGACCGTTCAGGCCGCCTTTATGGACGACACGCCGCGTCTGACCGGAGCCATCAACGATATGGCGGCTGAGTGCGAGCAGCGTGTCGAGGCTGGCGAGGGCGTGGCGCCCAAGGGGACCAAGCGCATCCTGTACACCGGTACGCCCATGGCCGTGCCCAACTGGAAGCTGTTCAACCTCATCGAGAAGGCCGGCGGCGTTGTGGTGGGCGAGGAGTCCTGCACGGGTTCGCGCTATTACAAGGACTTGGTCGATGAGTCCGGTGAGACGGTTGACGAGATGCTCGATGCCATCGCCGAGCGCTACTTTAAGATCAACTGCGCCGTCTTTACGCCCAACGATCAGCGTATGAAGGACATTGTCCAGATGGCCAAGGACCTGCATGCCGACGGCATCGTCGACGTGGCTCTGCAGTTCTGTACGCTCTACGAGATGGAGTCGTTTGCCGTGGAGAAGGCTGCCGAGGAAGCCGGCATTCCGTTTATGCACATCACGACCGACTACGCCGGTGAGGATGCAGGCCAACTGCAAACCAGGATCGAGGCCTTCTTGGAAACCATTTAGGGCTATCCGTCCCGGCGGCTTTCCCAGGCACCCGATCTTGCCGTTCAAACCGTCGCTTGCGTGCGAAAGTACGCGGCGCGCCTCTTTCACGGCAACCTCGGGCACCTGGGAAAGCCGCTTCCTTGGTTGGTTAAAAGGTTTAGGAGTTATATGTCGGAAAAAATTGTGCAGCCGTTGCCGCGCACGTTTGAGGAGTTCAACGAGCAGCGCAAGGCGGCGTTTATTCGCGTTAAGGATTACAAGCAGGCGGGTAATCGCCTGGTCGGCTTTTTGTGCAGCTATACGCCGCTCGAGATTATCGATGCCGCGGGCGCCTCGAGCGTGGCTCTGTGCGGTACGTCCGACGAGGTGATTCCCGAGGCCGAGAAGGTGCTGCCGGCAAACCTCTGCCCGCTCATCAAGTCGACGTATGGTTTTGCCTATTCGCAAAAGTGCCCGTTTACGTACTTTAGCGACATGATCATCGGCGAGACCACCTGCGACGGCAAGAAGAAGATGTACGAGCTACTCAACGAGCTTAAGCGCACGCACATTCTGCATCTTCCGCAGGGTCGCGACCGCGCCTACGAGCGCGAGGGCTGGTACGAGGAGTGCCGTCTGCTCAAGGAGGAACTCGAGGGCTTCTACGGCATCACGATTACCGACGATGACCTACGTGCTGCCGTCCGACGCCGCAACCGTCTGCGTGCCGCCCGGCTCGAGATGTTTGCCCTCCAGGCCAACCAGCCTGCGGCCATGAGCGGCGTCGACCTGATGAGCACCATGTTTGCCGGTACGTTCAGCTTTGATATCGAGGCCTATACGCAGCAGCTGGAGCAAAAGGTTGTCAAGCTGCGCGAGGCCTACGACGCGGGCGAGCGCCCGGTTGCGGCGGATGCCAAGCGCATTCTGATTACCGGCTGCCCGGTGGGCGGCGTGATTAACAAGATCGGCCGCACCATCGAGTCCAACGGCGGCGTGGTCGTGTGTATGGATGACTGCTCGGGCGAGCGTACGGCGGCCATGATGATCGACCCCGACGCACCCGACATTCTGCGCGCTATCGCCGATCGCTACCTGGACATCAACTGCTCGGTCATGACGCCCAACGACGGTCGTATGGAAAACACGCTGGCCATGTGCGAGAAGTATCATGTCGATGGCGTAGTGGAGAGCGTGCTGCAGGCGTGCCACACCTTTAACGTGGAGAGTGCGCGCATGCAGGAGGCCGTCGAGGGTGCGGGTATTCCGTATATGAAGATCGAGACCGACTACAGCAACGGCGACATGGGCCGGATTGAGACGCGCATCGCCGCCTTCATCGAAACCCTGTAGGACAAATGCGGCAAAGGGTTAGATGCTTTGCCGCATAGAAGGAGGATGCCGTGGTTGGTATTGGTATCGACATAGGCTCGACGGCCGCGAAGGCTGCGGTGGTGGAGACGGACAGCGCCATTGCGTGGACGTGCGTGCAGCCAACCGGGTTTTCCTCGGTCGATGCGGCCGAGCGTCTGCGCGAGGCACTGGCAGCGGCCGGCTATGACGTGTGCGCCGACGATGCTCGCGTGGTCGCGACTGGCTACGGCCGTGTTGCCGTGCCCTATGCGCACAAGGTCGTGACCGAGATTACCTGCCATGGTGCCGGTGCCGTGCGCCTGTTTGGCGAGCAGGGCACGGTGATCGACGTGGGCGGTCAGGATACCAAGGTCATCCAACTCAAGGGTGGCCGCGTGGCCAAGTTTGCCATGAACGACAAGTGCGCCGCCGGCACGGGGCGCTTTTTGGAGATCATGGCCGACCGCCTGGGCATTTCCCAGCAGCAGATGGCCGACCTGGCGCGTTCCGGCGACCCTACCAAGATCAGCAGCATGTGCACGGTCTTTGCCGAAAGCGAGGTCATCAGCCTGATCGGTCGCGGTGAGCCGCGCGAGAACATCGCCCGTGGCGTGATCGACAGCGTCGTGTCGCGCGTGGCGACCATGGCCGGGCAGGCGGCGGGCGCCCCGTACTATCTGACCGGTGGTCTGTGCGAGAACGCTTACGTTGTGGAGCGGTTGGGCGAGCTACTGGGGTCGCCGGTGACCACCTCGCCCCAGGCTCGCTTTGCAGGTGCCATCGGTGCGGCGATTCGCGCGCAGGCGCTCAATTAATGCATCCGTCCCAGGCTCGCATTCATGCGTATACTGGGAGAAAATGATTGACCGATGAGAGGAGGAATCGATGGCTGACGATCAGATTAAGCTCACGTCTATGACTGCCGCGAGCGGTTGAGCCGCTAAGTTGGCTCCCGGAGCCCTCGCCAGGTCCTGGGCGATTTGCCCAATGTGCATAACGACAACCTGCTCGTGGGGTTTGATACCTCCGACGATGCGAGCGTCTTCCGCGTAGGGGAGAACCTGGGGCTCGTGCAGTCCATCGACTTCTTTCCGCCGATGGTCGACGACCCGTTCCTGTTTGGCCAGATCGCCGCGGCCAACTCGCTGTCGGACATCTACGCCATGGGCGGGCGGCCGAGCCATGCCATGAACTTGCTGTGTATCCCGAGCTGTCTGGGCGTTGAGGTTGCCGGTCAGATTCTGGCGGGCGGCGCCGACAAGTGCGTCGAGGCGGGTTGCTCCATCGCGGGCGGCCACACCATCAACGACGACGAGCCCAAGTACGGTCTGTCTGTGAGCGGTTTTGTTGCGCTCGACCGCATGCTCGCCAACAGCGGTGCGCACGCGGGCGATGTCCTGTTGCTGACCAAGGCGATCGGCTCTGGCATCATCACCACGGCCATTAAGGGTGAGCTCATCGGGCAGGACGAGGCCACAGCCATGTTTGACTCGATGCGCACCCTCAACGAGGCGCCGATTCGTCTGGCAGAGGGACTTGAGCTTCACGGCTGCACCGACATCACGGGCTTTGGCCTGATCGGGCATGCGTGCGAGATGGCTGAGGGCTCGGGTGTGCAGGTTGAGCTTGCGTCGGGGGCGGTGCCGCTCTTTGACCAGGTGCTCGACATGGCGCGTCTGGGCATTATCCCCGCGGGCTCCTACCGCAACCAGGACTTCTTTGGCCCGCGCGTGGCTGCCGACGAGGACCTGGAGCCGGGCATGCTTGACGCGCTGTACGATCCGCAGACCTCGGGTGGTTTGCTCATCGCGGCGCCCGCGTGGGATGTGGATGAGCTTGCGCGCCGTCTGCATGCCGAGGGGCGCGTTGCCTCCGCCGTCGGTCGCGTGTGCGAGCCGGTGCCAGGCGGTCCTGCCGTCCACGTTGTCCGCTAGCCCGCACGTTTATGTAACTGTTTACCGTTCTCTAGAACGGTTCTTTCGAAAGGAATTTGCTATGTCTACCAAGATTGAAGTCAATGCCATGGGCGATGCCTGCCCGCTGCCCGTCGTCAAGACGCTTAAGGCGCTCAAACAGCTTGATGGCGAGGGTGCCGTCGTGACCTCGGTCGATAACGAGACCGCCGTCAAGAACATCTCCAAGATGGCGCAGGAAAAGGGCTGCACGGCCTCGGTCGAGAAGATCTCGGATGCCGAGTGGCACGTGACCGTCACGACCGCCGGTGCCGTGGCCGTTGCGGACCCCGAGCAGGACGGTGCCGCTTTCTGCGACGCCAGCGCCGGCAAGGGCAAACTCGTCATTTCCGTCTACACCGACTGCATGGGCCGTGGCGACGACGAGCTGGGCCACAAGCTCATGAAGGCCTCATCTTTGCCGTGACGCAGCAGGAGGAGCTGCCCGCGACTATGCTGTTCTACAACGGCGGTGCCAAGCTCACCGTCGAGGGCTCTCCGGTGCTCGACGACCTGAAGGGCCTGGCCGAGCAGGGTGTCGAGATTCTCACCTGCGGTACCTGCCTCGACCACTATGGCATTAAAGACCAGCTTGCGGTGGGCGAGGTCACCAACATGTATGTGATCGTGGAGAAGATGGAGCAGGCCGTGCGCGTCGTGCGCCCGTAGCGTATTGGTTGGAGTTGCCATGAGGGAGAAGCGCGCGGCGCTTGTCATCACGTTTCCCACCACGGCGGCCGCCATGGGCTGCGAGTCCCTGTGCATTGAGCGCGGCCTTCCCGGGCGAACGATTCCCGTGCCCGGGGAGATCGCTGCCGGCTGCGGTCTGGCGTGGAAGGCGTTGCCTGCCGATGAGGAGCTGCTGCGCAGCGAGCTTGCCGCGGCGGGCGTTCCCACCGAGGGCTATACCGTGATTGATATGTGGGAGGTCGTGCGATGATCTACCTGGATAACGCGGCGACGACCATGCACAAGCCGCAGACGGTCATCGATGCCGTGGTGCAGGCGATGTGCTCGCTCGGCAATGCCGGGCGCGGCGCCACGTCGGGCGCCCTCGATGCCGCTCGTACGATTCACGGTTGCCGTGCCAAGCTCGCGCGCCTTTTAGGTTGCCCGAGGGCGGACCATGTGTGCTTTACGCCCAACTCCACCGCGGCGCTTAACACCGCAATCAATGGCGTGGTGCGCCCCGGCGACCGCGTGGTCACGACGGTGCTTGAGCACAACTCCGTGCTACGTCCGCTCAACCGCCTGGCGGCAGAGCAGGGCGTGACCGTTGAGCATGCGGGCTGCGACGCGAACGGCGTGCTCGACTACGACGATCTCGGTCGGTTGGTCACGCCGGGCACGCGTGCTGTGGTGGTGACGCACGCCTCCAATGTGACCGGCAACGCGGTCGACGTTTCGCGTGTGGCTGCCATCGCGCATGCGGCCGGCGCGCTGGTGATCGTCGACGCCTCGCAGTCTGCCGGCACGGCGCATATCGATATGCAGGCCATGGGGCTCGATGTGGTGTGTTTTACCGGCCACAAGGGGCTCATGGGTCCGCAGGGGACCGGCGGCCTGGCCGTGGCGGAGGGCATTGACGTGGCTCCGTGGGCCATGGGCGGCACGGGCGTGCACAGCTTCGATGCGCTGCAGCCGCTTGGGTGGCCCACGCGCCTTGAGGCGGGCACGCTCAACGGCCACGGCATCGCGGGACTTTCCGCAGGTCTCGACTTTATCGAGGCGCAGGGCGGGGTCGAGGCGATTGCGGCGCATGAGCGAGCACTGGCGGATCGCTTTCTCGCTGGCGTGCGCGAAATCCCGGAGATCAAGCTCTACGGCGCCTTTGACCAGCCGTCGCGCTCGGCGATCGTCTCACTCAACGTGGGTGATATCGACTCTGCCGAGATCTCGGACGCGCTCATGCAGGGGTGGGGGATTGCGACGCGCCCCGGCGCCCATTGCGCTCCGCTCATGCACCGCGCGCTCGGGACCGAACGCCAGGGTGTCGTTCGCTTCTCGTTTGGGTATTTCAACACGGACGAGGAAGTCGACACCGCGATTGACGCTTTGCGCGATTTAAGCAGCGATTAGACCAACCTTCTGCGCCCTTAGATAAACCGTTTGCGCTACCTTCCCGCATTGTCGCTTATACAGGGTAATGTGAAATGATGGCCCACTCTGGGACTCTGTATCTTTGCGAATTGCGGGAAGGTTCCTATGAACAGGATCACTGCTGCCCTCTATAGGTTTTTGGTTGTCTATCTTTCGATCGCGATGGTCGTGACCTCGATACCGCTTGCGCCCCGCGCGGCTTATGCCGATGACGCCGGGGCGGTCGCTGTCGAGAGCGAGGCCCAAGAGACCGACTCGGGCTCCGATACCGACGCGGTCGATGAATTATCACCTTCGGACGAAAGCGCTTCATCCACGTCTTCCGACCAAACGAGTAATACGCAGGACGACTCATCCAACGCGGCATCCGACGCCCCCGGGACGAGCCTGGCGCAGGACCTCACAAGTGCTGCGACTGATTCCGATGCTGCAAAGAGCTCGCCTGCAACGTCAGAGTCCTCGTCCGATGACAGCGAGGTCAATCCCCTCGTGTATGAGGACCCAACGGTCTATGAGTATGCCAAGCTTATGCCGAACGGCTATGTGTATCCGTGCGATGCAAGCGGAAGCGTTACGGTAGAGATTGATGGAAACGACCCGTATGGGAGCTCTGTCGACGGTAAATTAGTAACCAATCTGATCGTTGATTACGGAGCGGATGGGGTCCCTGGATATATTTGTGAGTATTCCTCCAATCTGCGTTCGGTGCGTTTTGAGAACAGCTTTATTTCTTCAATTGGACTACACGCCTTTTCTGGGTGCTCCAATCTCGCCGATATCAGCTTTTCCGGTATGACCATTGGAAGTATCGGAACAGAGGCTTTTGCTGGATGCGGATCGCTTACGAGCCTAAATATTGACGACGCCGCTACCATCGGCACGATGGGCGATGCCGCGTTTGCCTGGAGCGGGCTGCGGTCTACGGGGCTCGACAAGGTCGTTGGCCTTAGTTCGATTCCTGAGAACGCTTATAATGCCTGCAGCGCTCTGACCGATACCGGTCTGGGCGGGAACACATCCATCACGTCAATCGGCGTTAATGCGTTCAAAAACTGCTCCCGCCTTGCGACGACCGGACTTGAGAGCAATACGACGATCAAGACGCTCCGCGAAGGCTGCTTCTACGGGACCAATATGAGCGGCGGGCTGACGCTGCCCCTTTATTCCAAAATCGAGGAACTGCCGAGCCGTGCGTTCTATGGCTCTAAGCTCGAAACCGTGTACCTTGGGTGCGACCATGTTGTGCTCATTAATTCCACCACGTTTCCCAAGCAATACATGACTGTCATGGTCCCTGCCAAGATGGTTTCGCAATACGAAAGCGGCCACCCTAAAGAGGTTTGGGAGAGCTGCAATGGTAGCCTGCCCGTCCCCGTGGGTAAGGTACTCCAAAAGATAAAGATTTCGCGCGATCCCGACAAGATGGCCTATCAGCAGGGGGAAAAGATCTCCCTCGAGGGCATGAGTGCCACGTTTCAATATCCTCATTCGACGATGGATAGCGACTACGAAGCCCTCATAAAGGAAGAACTCGGCGAGTACCTTACGGCGACTCCCTGCGACGGCGACGTCTTCGATGGCTCGATGGACGGAGAACCCATACAGCTGGTGTATGACGATGGCTACACGCGCCTTGTCGCGTACAGCAAGGGCAACCTGCAGCAGGCGGCCTACGAGTATGCCAAGCTCATGCCCAACTACTATCTGTATCCGTGCGACGCAAACGGAAATCTTACGGTAGAAATCGATGAAAACAACCCGCGCGAGAACTCTGTCGATGGTCGAATGGTAACGAATTTGATTGTCGATTACGGGGTTGATGAAGTCGACGCACAGCTCTGCGCCGACTCTACCAATTTGCGCTCAGTGCGCTTTGAGAACAGTTCCATTTCCAAAATCGGATTGCACGCCTTCTATAACTGCCCGAATCTCACCAATATCAGCCTTTCCGGTATGACCATCGGCACCATCGGAAAAGAGGCGTTCTATGGCTGCGAGTCGCTTGCGAGCCTGAACATCAGCGAGACAACTACCATTGTCTCGATGGGCTATGCCGCGTTTGCCGACAGTGGGCTGGTGTCCACGGGGCTCGACAAGGTTGTCGGCCTCACATCGATTCCCGACAGAGCCTACGAAGGCTGCAAGGCTCTGACCGATACCGGCCTGGACAAGAATACCTCCATTACATCGATTGGCGTTTGCGCGTTCAGGTTCTGCTCGAACCTTGCTACCACAGGGCTCGAGAGCAACACAACGGTCCAAACGCTTGGCCACACCTGCTTCTACGGCACCGACTTGAGCGGCGGGCTGACGCTGCCATATAACTCCAAGATCGAGGAGTTGCCGGAAAAGGCGTTTGGCAGCACCAATCTCGAGACCGTGTTCTTTGGGTGCAACCATGCGGTGCTCATTAACACCGACACGTTCCCCAAATACAACATGACCGTCATGGTTCCCGCCAAGATGATTCCGAAGTATGCTAACGGGCATCCCAAAGCTGTTTGGGAGAGGTGCAACGGCTGCCTGCCCGTCCCCGTGGGCAAGGTGCTCGAGGACGTTGAGATCTCATGCGACCCCAACAACATGACCTATGAGACGGGGGAGACCATTTCGCTCGAGGGCATGAGCGTTGAGCTCGATTACCCGCATACGGTATCGATTTGGGACTACGAGGCCCTCATACAGGAAGAGCTCGGCGAGTACCTTACGGCCACCCCCTGCGACGGCGACGTCTTCGATGAGTCGATGGACGGACAGCCCGTAAAGCTCGTGTATGACGACGGCTATTCGCATTTTGAATCCCAGACCAAGGGCACGCTACAGCTCAAGAAGCCTGAGCCGACGTCGTTCCAGATCTCCTATGCCCAAACGATCGATAAAGGCGAACGCAAGCTGATGGACGGCGTTGAACTGTCCGATGTTTCCGGCGCGACGACGATTGATGCGGGCGACGAGGTCACGCTCGATGCCGGTGCTCTAGGAATGCTCAACGACAACATCACGTTTAAGGCTGGTATGATACCGAGTCCGGCAAGTACATCTCCAAGGAAGCGGCTTGCACGTTTACGCCAGATAAGGACCTGTCCCTGGAGGCTCGCTTTAAGCTCAAGGACTATGCGGTGCATGTCAACGATGCGCAGGCGACCGATTCGTCACAGGACTTTGCGCACCTGAGTGTTACCGCCCAAAACTGCTATCGCAATGCCGGCGAGACGGTTGAGGTTTCCGCCGTCACGGATAACGCCCTGTTCCTGGGCTGGTATCTGGGCGAGGGCGATGATGCGTACGCCGCGAGCGATCAGCTCGACTTTACCTACACGGTGGACAAGGCGGACGCGATTGTGTCCGAGGACAAGACTGACGCTAGGGTCGAAATCACGCCGCGCTACTGCGCTCCGCAGGCGAGCGTTGTGCTGAGTGTGGACGGGGCCGATGAGAACGGGCAGCCGCTCGGGCAGTTCCTTTCCACCGGTCTTTACGGTATCGGGTCGCGCGTAACGGTCGTGGCGGTGCCAATGCCTGGCTATGTGTTTGACTACGCGACCGATGCCCTCGGCAACGTTGTCTTTACCGGGGACGATGGTCCGTCCTACACGTTTGTGCTCGAGGGGGATGTGCAGTACACCGCGCATTTCCGCGAGGAGACTGACCCCGACGAGTCACTCGCGGCGCTGAAGGCCGCGCTCATCGCCGCAATTACGGCTGCGGCCGTTCTCGCTACCATGTATGGCTTGGGCGAGATCGTCGACCCCATCGCGGCCGACGCGGTGATCGAGATCGGTATGGCCGACAATATTGAGGATGTTGCCGCTGTGGGCACCAAGGTGCTCAAGGAGATTAAGGACATCATCGACGACCACAAGAAGCCCAAGCCTCATGGCGACCATAAGATCGAAATAATTACCACCGCGCAGCCCGAGGTGGGCGGCGTCGTTACCGGAGGCGGTATCCACTATGAGGGGACGGTCGCCACGCTCGAGGCTGTCGCAAATCCCGGCTATCGCTTCGTATGTTGGAAAGAGAACGGCGTCGAGGTCTCGACATCTCCTCTCAAGACGATGACGATCACGGACCTGACGCCCGAGGTTGTAAAGATGACGGCCGTTTTCGAGAAAAAAGTCGAGATTACGGCCGTTGCCGAAGCCGATGGCATTCAGGCCGATTTTTCGACAGGCTGCACCGCAAGCCCCGTAAAGCAGAGCATTACGCGTGGCGATCAGGCTATGGTCACCGCGAGCGAGGGTCCCGACTATGCCTTTGTGGGATGGTTTGAGGACGGCATCGAGGTTTCGCCCGAGCGTACGTATATCTTTAAGGCCGAGGTCGACCGCCATCTGGTTGCACGCTTCCGCAAGGCGGATAAGACCATCCTGGTGAATACCGATCCCTTCGATAGCGCCGAGGTGCTGTGCGATGGCGTGCCGGTCGTGGACGGTAAGGTTCGCGCGAAGGATGGGGACATTCTCACGTTTACGATGCGGCCCAAGGTACGCCCCGACAATCCGGAGAAAACGTACCGGTTTGTGGAATGGCGCGAAACCGATGCGCAGGGCATCACGATTGCCAACAAGCAGGAAGTTTGCGAATACCGCGTTAACGGGAATGCCCGGATCGAGGCCGTGATGGACGGCAGGGATGCGCATACCGTGCGTGCCGAGGCCGACCCGCTCGAGGGCGGTACCGTTACGCTGAAGCGTGGCGAGACTGCTGGCATGGTACTCGAGGTTCCCGAAGGCGAGCGTGTGACCGCGGAGGCCACCCCATCCGAGGGCTATATCTTTGACGGCTGGTATTTGAGCAACGGCGGCTCGGATGTCACCTCGACGCTGGTTTCGAGCGAGCGCTCTTATACCTTTGAGCCCATTACCGACTGCGTGATCCAAGCGAAGTTTACGCGCGCCTGCAAGGTAGACGTGGTCGTTGAGCCGGCCGCGGCCATGGCGGGCAAATATATGGTGCACGGCGAGGGCTACTGCATGAAGGGCGAGCCTGCCACGCTGAGCATTGAGCTTACGGCCGAGGCGAGCAAACAATTTACCTTTAAGGCTGGTACGACGCCAAGACGGACCTGCCTTTGGGCACCGACCCCAGCTACCTCGAGTTCTATCCCGAGGACGTGGAATGCACCGTGCGCGCGGTGTTTGAGGAAAACACGTATACCGTGACGGCGAAGGCAAAAAAGACCTTTGTGGAGCGCGGCACGGTCGAGATCGAAGGGCACCCGGGGGCATCTTCGGTTACCTGTGGCTACGGCGATACGGTGATGCTCAAGGCGAAGGCCAACGACGGCTATCGTTTTGACCATTGGAAGGATAGCTCCGGTAAGGAGTACGACACCGCCGAGCTGGTCGTCAAGGTCACCAAGAGCGATACCTATACCGCGATTTTTACCGACTCAAAGCCCGAGGTCATCGTCACCGCCGATTCATGGCTCGGCGGTACCGTGACGTGCAATGGGACCGTGGTGAAGCCTACGACCGATACGTTTAAATTAGGGGAAACCCTTCATTTGACGGCCAAGGCCCATCCTGGCTTTTTGTTCCGGGGTTGGTACGTCAATGGTCGCCTGAAGAGCCTTAAGCACGAGACTTCGTTGGTTGCGAAGGCTCGCGGTAAAACCGGGCACTGCGTTATTACCGCGGGCTTTGTGCCTGTCGATACCGTCTGCGTGCCCCTCGCCGATCCTGCGGAGGGTGGCACCGTCAAGGCGAGCCGCGTTCTTGCGGACCGCGGCGCGGAGGTTGCCCTTAAGGCAACGCCCAATCCCGGTTATGTCTTTACTGGTTGGTATGCGGCAGACGGCACGTTTGAGTCTGCCGATGCGGAGTTCACCTGCCACCAGGAGCGCAGCCATGAGCACATCGCTCGCTTTATGGCAAAAAGCTATGAAGTCGACGCCACGACGGTAGTCGATTCGGGCACCGGTTCGCTGGTCGAATCGAGTGTCGCCGGCTGGGTCGAGGGCACGGGTACCGTTGAGGCGGGGCATGCCGCCACGCTGACCTCGCATGCGCTTTCGGGCTATGCGTTTGAGTATTGGGCCGATGCCTCGGGCGCCGTGGTAAGCCGTGACAGTACCTATCACGTGGTGCCGACGTCTGACACGACGCTCCAAGCCGTGTTCTCGGCAAGGCAATATACGGTGGACGTATCGTGCGAAGAGAGCATGGGCACGGTCGAGGGCGCGGGGACGTATACCGCCGGACAGGTCGCAACCGTGCGTGCGGTCGCCGCCGAGGATACGGCTTTTGTGGGATGGTTCCGTAACGGCACATGCGTGAGCTCCAAGAAAACCTATCGATTTACCGTGCGTGAGGACACGTCGCTCTATGCCGTCTTTGCGTCGGGTTCGTATGTTGTGCATACCGTTGCTTCGCCTGCCGAGGGCGGAGCCGTGAGCGGCTTTGGCGGCTATGAGGTCGGCGACCGCGCAACGCTTCGCGCGACTGCAAACACCGGGTATTCGTTTGCGGGTTGGACGGACGACAAGGGCGAGTCAGTCAGCGAGAACGCCGACTATACCGTTAAGGTCACGGGTGACGCCACCTATACGGCGACCTTTACGCCTAAGTCCTATCAGGTCGTTTTGAGCGCGAGTGACGATAGCGTTGGTACCCTGAGCGGCGAGGGTTCCTATCAATTCGGTGACACGGTCGAACTCAACGCTACGCCTATGGGAACCAAACGTTTTGTCGGCTGGTATGTCCTGGATGCCGAGGGCAACAAGTCGCTGCTGAGCTGCGACGCTCATTGTTGGGTTAAGCTCGACGAGGATGTGGTCGAGGGGCTCGAGGACGATACGTTGGAGCTCCAGGCCGTGTTTGCCGATCCGTACGAGGTGACCGTTACGGGCGAGGTCGTGGTGAAGGACAAGGCCTCGAACAGGGGCTGCCGTGTTACGGGCAGCGGTAGCTTTGCCGTGGGCGATCAGGTGGAACTGACCGCTGTTGCCAGCATGGGCTATCGCTTTGTGGGCTGGAGCACCGATAAGGAGGGCACCTCGATTGTCGAGACCGCGACGACCCTCGATGTGACTGCCACGCAGGACATAACGTACTACGCGCAGTTCGAATCCGATGGACAGGTGACCATTACCGTCACCGGCTCGTCCATCTTCCGCGGTACGGCCCTTCTGGTCGACGGCATTCCTGCCGGCAGCAGGTCGTACGACAGGGGCGACATGTTTATGGCGATCGCGATTCCGTGGAAGAAGTACCACTTCTCGCATTGGGTCGACGATGCGGGTGTCACGGTGAGCTATAGCGCGTTCTATATCGGTACCGCAAAGGAGAATAGGCAGCTTACGGCCGTGTTCTATGAGACGGGCTGCGATGTTCAGGTCGCTACGTATCCCAAGGACGCAGGCTTTAGCATGGTTGCGCTTGGTACCGGCGGCTCCTACCACTCCGCGGCGATTATGTTTACCGTGCCGCACAAGGGTTGGAAGTTTAAATACTGGGTCGATGAGAACGGCATGCCTGTGGGCGCCACACCGGTGATCAACCGCGTAGTGTTTGGCAACCGTACTTTTACGGCCGTTTATGAGCGGGCGTCGATGACGGTTACGGCGGTGGATTCGCGTCAGGGCGGACACGTCGAGGGGTCCTCCGAGGACGAGTCTCTGGGCTATGCCGTGACCAACGAAGTCGAGAACGGTGAGTCCACGACCCTGACTGCCGTTCCCGATGCGGGCTATGTGTTCGATGGGTGGTATGCGCGCAATGACGACGGGTCGTTGGGCGATGAGCCACTGAGCACGGATGCTACCTGGACGTTTGTCCCCGAGGACAACATGACTGTCGAGGCGCGCTTTGCGGAGGCGCCTAAGTACAAGGTGACGGCCCGAGCGGTCAACGGATCGGTTGATCCGGAGTCTGCTTTGGTCGCCACGGATGGCAAGGTGACGCTTTCGGCGGCGCCCGATGAGGGCTGCTACCTGACGCGCGTGACCGTTGCCGAAGAGGCCGGTGATGACGGTTCGACCGGCAATGCCTATGACCTTGATATTTCTGACTATAAGGGTGGGGCGTACGAGGTCACGCTGAGTGGCGTGAGTGCTCCGCAGCAGGCCACGTTTGAATTTGCGAAGGCTGCGGCTCCGGAGGTGCTCGCTCAGCCGCAGGGTGCAAGCGCTTATGAGGGCGATCCGGTTGAACTTTCGGTTGCCGCCGAGGCGGGGCGCAACGTTCGCGTCCATGCGGCCGTGTCATCTGGGTCCGCTGCAGACGTCAAGCTGAGCTACCAGTGGTATCGCGTGTCTGACGATGGCGGCAAGGCGTTGGCGCTGAAGAACGAGACGGGGGAGACTCTTTCGATCGCCCAGCTCGACAGCGACGGCGAAGGCGAGTACTTCTGCCGCATTACGCAGAACTACCTGGGCACGGTGACAAAGACGGATACCGAACATGCGAAGGTATCCATCGTGCCGCGAGAAGCACTTGTGTTTAACGGGCGTGTGCTGCCGGTGGCGACCGCTCACGATGAGTACCGTGCAGAGATTGCCGGCGCTACGGGCGGCAAGGCACCGTATGCGTACAACTTGGATGATGTTGAGGTTCCTGAGGGCATGCAGCTGACGCTGGCAGATGACGGATCGGGCGCTTGGTGCTCTCGGGCGTGCCTGCGGCTACGGGTGTTTGTCGCTTTAAGGTTTCGTGCACCGATGACCTGGGCGACAAGTGCGATGCACGCTTCGCGCTGCTCGTGAAGGCGAAGAAGGCCCCGCTTGCATTTGAGGGCCAGACCTTTACCTACAACGCGACGGCGCAGGCCCCGGAACTTTTGGGCGTGCCCGGGGGTTGCGAGGACGATGTCAAACTGACCTATGTTGGCACGGGTGACACACATTACTCGTCGGATCAGGCGCCGGTGGATGCCGGCACGTATCGTGCGGTGGTGACGCTCGACGCCAAGGGATATGTCGGTAATGCCTCCTGTGACTTCACGATCGAGAAGGCCCCAGTCGATATTTCGATCGAGACGTCTGATGTGACGTACGATGGCGCACGACACGGTGCGGCGGTTGCGGTTGCCGGTCTTGATGCGTCTGCCTATTCCGTTGCCTATCGCGGTATAGATGGAACGTCCTATGGTCCGACGGCGCTGGAGCCGTGCGACAGCGGTAACTACCGCGTCACGGTTAAGGTGACTGACCCCAACTATCAGGGTAAAGAGTCCGCCGAGTTCTCGATTGCAAAGGCAAGCCAGGTCATTACGGGAACGACGAGCTATTCGGGCGTGTACGGTGGAGACCCCATTGTGTTTAACAACGTTGCCCAGACTCCCGTGAGCTTTGAGCTGGTCGATTCCGATGACGATACAAGCCCAGTTTCGATTAAGGGACGCTGCGCGACGGTGAAGGCTGCCGGTACGGCGCATGTTGTCGCCCATGCCAAGGCGTCTCGAAACTATCTTGCCGCCGAGGACGTCGAGTTGACGGTTTCCGTTGCCCCTGCCCAGTTGCTGGTGGAGGTCGACGATGCCGAGCGCTTTGAGGGCCAGGAGAATCCCGAGTTTACCTCCAGCTTGGTGAGCCGTTGCGTCACCTCGGACGTAAAGGTTACGTACTTCTGCTCGGCGAATAAGAAATCGCCGGCGGGTGAGTACCAGATCGACGCGGCGGTCGCCAATCCGAACTTTGATGTCGCGGTCGACCCCGGTACGCTGACGGTCAAGAAGAAGCCCGAACACTACAAAGTGACGGCGAAGGCAGTCAACGGTTCGGTCGACAACGACTTGGTTTCGGTCGTTGAGGGCGGGGATGCGACCCTCTCGGCGACGCCCGACGAGGGCTGCTACCTCGAGCGCGTGACGGTCGCGCAGGCCGGCTCAGATGCGACCGTTGACCTCGACATTTCTGATTACAAGGGCGGGGCGTACAAGGTCACGCTGAGCGATGTCACCGCATCGCAGGAGGTCACGTTCGAGTTTGCGAAGGCGGACGCTCCGCGTGTGGTCGCGCAGCCGCAGGACGTGAGCGTCCATGAGGGCGATTCGGCTGTGCTCTCGGTTGTGGCCGACGCAGGCAAGAACGTCGCCGACCACGCGACCTCGTCCACGGGGTGCGCTGCCGAGGTTGAGCTTTCCTACCAGTGGTTCCGCATGGTGAATGGCAAGGCCGTGGCGCTCGATGGCGAGACGGGGGAGACGCTCTCGCTCGCGGACCTCGATGACGAGCAGGCCGGCGAGTACTTCTGTCGCATCACTCAACGCTACCTTGATACTGAGAAGCAGACGGACAGTGATTGCGCCTCCGTCTCCGTCGTTGCCTGGGACACCCTTGTGTTTAACGGCGACCTGCTGCCGGCAGCGAGCGCCCACAGTACGTACATCGCCACGATTGCCGGGGCCGCGGGCGGCAAGGCTCCGTACGAGTACGCATGGGATGAGACGAAGCTCCCCGACGGGCTCAAGCTCTCCCGTACTTCGGGCGGCCTGACGCTCTCTGGTGTTCCGTCCAAGACGGGCGTTTTTGCCTTCGATATCACGTGCACGGATGCCCGTGGCGAGACCGTGATTGCCCACTTTGCTCTCGTTGTTCAGGCGAAGCACGTAAAGCTTACGTTTGCGGATAGCGACTTTACCTTTAATGGCGCGTCGCAGGCGCCCGAAGTTTCCGGTGCTCCCAAGGTCTGCAAGGGTGACCTGAAGATCTGTACTACGGATGCGGAAGTACGCAATATTCCTCGACGGATGCCCCGACCGATGCCGGCACATACCGCGCTGTCACCACGCTGCGCAGCCACGGCTACATCGGTGCCGCTGCCTGCCAGTTCGAGATCGCTCCGGCAAAGCTCAAGGTGAAGGTTGACGACGCCGAGCGCTTCGAGGGAGAGGCGAACCCAGCGTTTACCTCGGGCCTGGAGAGTGCGGTTGACACTTTGGGTGTGAAGGTCGAGTACTCCTGCGATGCCGATGAGAGCTCTCCTGCTGGCGTGTACCAGATCGGCGCGACGGTTACCGATCCGAATTTCGATGTCGAGGTCGTGCCCGGAATGCTGACGGTGAAAAAGAAGCAGGATCCCGTCGATCCCGACCCAGACAACCCGGACCCAGATAACCCTGAGCCGGACAATCCGGATAACCCTGACCCGGACAACCCGGAGCCCGATAATCCTGATCCGGACCCCAAGCCTGATCCGGATAATCCCGATCCGGATAACCCCGAGCCCGATAACCCGGACAAACCCGAGCGCTTTGAGGTGACGGCAAAGGCGGTCAACGGTTCGGTCGACAACGCTTCCGTCACCGTTGATGCGGGCGGCGACGTGACGCTCTCGGCGACGCCCGATGAGGCTGCTACCTCGAGCGGGCGACGGTCACGGAAGCCGGCACGGACAAGGCCATCGATCTTGATATCTCCGACTATGAGGGCGGAGCGTACGAGGTCACGCTGAGTGGCGTCACCGCGTCGCAGGACGTGGCGTTCGAGTTCGCGAAGGCGGATGCGCCGCGCGTGATCGTTCAGCCGCAGGACACGAGTGCCTACGAGGGCGATGCTGTCGTACTCTCGGTCGCGGCCGAAGCGGGGGAGAGCGTGGCCGACCATGCGGGCTCGTCCACGGGTCCTGCCGGCGATGTCGAGCTCTCCTTCCAGTGGTTCCATTTGGTCGACGGCAAAGCCGTGGCGCTTGAGGGCGAGGCGGGAGATACGCTTCTCATCGAGGGCCTCGACGACAATTGCGCCGGCGAGTATTTCTGCCGCGTCACTCAGCGCTACCTTGGTACCGAGGCGCAGGTGGAAAGCGATCGTGCCGTCGTTTCCGTTGTGCCCCGGGATGCCCTCGTGTTCAACGGCGGTTTGCTGCCGGTCGCACGCGCGCATGGCACGTATCGCGCGACGATTTCGGGTGCCGCGGGTGGCGAAGCTCCGTATGAGTACACGTGGGACGACGCTATGCTCCCCGACGGGTTTAAGCTCACCCGCACAGCGGGCGGTCTGACGCTCTCGGGCACCCCGTCCAAGGCCGGAGTGTCTACCTTTGACATCACGTGCAAGGACGCTCAGGGCAAGACCGTGACCGCGCACTTCGTTCTGGTCGTTCAGGCGAAGCGGGTCGATCTCGCATTTGCAGGCGGCAACTTCGTCTATAGCGGTGACGCCCAGGCGCCCGAGGTCACGGGGGTTCCCAAGGCCTGCGAAGGCGACCTGAGGGTCAGGTATTACGGGACGGGCGGCACGCACTATTCGTCGAGTGAGGCCCCGTCCGATGCCGGCACATATCGCGCCGTTGCCACGCTGCGTAGCAACGGGTATATTGGCGCCGCCTCGCGCAAGTTCAAGATTGCGCCGGCGAAGCTCAAGGTAAAGGTCGACGATGTTGAACGCTTCGAGGGAGAGATGAATCCCGCCTTTACCTCGAGCCTAAAGAGCTCGGCCGATACCTCGGGCGTGAAGGTCGAGTACTCCTGCGTCGCCGATGAGAGTTCCCCGGCGGGCGAGTACCAGATCGAGGCGACGGTCACCGACCCGAACTTTGATGTCACGGTTGAGCCCGGTACGCTGACGGTGAAGAAGAAGCAGGAGCCTGTCGACCCGGACCCGGTGGTTCCCGACCCGGATAAACCCGATGGACCCGATCCGGACCAGCCGGGGCCTGACCAGCCTGACCCGGACCAGCCGGACAAGCCCGAGCCCGACCAGCCGGACAAGCCCGAGCCTGACAACCCGAGTAAGCCGGAGCCGGAAAAGCCCGAAACGCCCGATTCCGACCAGCCGGATTCAAAGGATCCGACAAAACCCGGTAGTTCGGATGACTCCGCAGTCGATAAGGCAAATGCATCGGGCGCGGAAAACTCCGGCAAGAAGGAGTCTTCCAAGTCGAGCGCTCAGCAGCTCGCCGATACGGGCGATCACGCGCCATTGGCCGTCGCCGTGGCTGCGGGCGCGTTGCGCTTATCGCAATAGCGCTCGAGCTGCTGCTTCGTCGTCGCTCGGACGCGTAACGGCTCAAAAGGGGTGGCTAGATTGAAGCTTTGCGCGATTTAGTCTGCTAAAGCGTATATACTTGCGGGACGGGTCTTTTGCCCGTCCCGTTTTTGTCTCGACTCGAAAGGTGGTCCCATGGCCTCATCCGCTCCCCGCGGCCTGCGCTCCGACCATGTTCTCACTGTCGGCATCGCCCTGTTCTCGATGCTCTTTGGCGCCGGCAACCTCATTATTCCGCCGCTGCTGGCGCTGCAGGCAGGTTCTGCCACGCCGGTCGCCATGCTTGGCTTTCTCATCGCCGCCATCGGCTTGCCCGTTATGGGCTTTATCGCCGTGGCACTTGCCGGAACGCGCGCGAGCTTGCCGGCCGCGTGCACCCTAAGTTTGGCGAGTTCTTTGTCGCGGCGGTGTATCTGGCTATCGGCCCGTGCCTGGCCATTCCGCGCACGAGCTCCACGGCCTTCGAGATGTTGGTGCCGCTGCTGCCCGAGGGCGTCTCGCTCGGCACGGCTCGCCTGGTGTTTGCCGTCGGCTTCTTTGTCATCGCGTTTGCGCTCACGCTGCGCCCCGGCGTCATCACGCGCGTACTCGGCCGCATTACGGGCCCCGCGCTCATCGCCCTTATTGTGTTGGTCGTGGGCGCTGCCGTGGTCTCGCCGTTGGGTCCCGCTGCCGCGCCGCAGGCTCCCTATAATGCCGGTGCTGCCGTGCAAGGCTTTTTGACCGGCTATCAGACCATGGACCTGCTCGCGTCGCTCGCCTTTGGCATCATCATCGCCGAGACCATCCATGAGCTGGGTGTTACCGATGACAAGCGCGTTGCCTTCGAGATTTCGCGCTCCGGCGTGATCGCCGGTGTGCTCATGGCCATCATCTACTGCGGCCTGGCGCTTGCCGGCGCGCAGCTCAGCACCGTGATGCCCGATGCCACCAACGGTGCCGCCATCCTTGCCCGCTCGGCCTCCATGCACTTTGGTCTTGCCGGCACGGTCGTGGTCTTTGCAATCTTTTTCCTCGCCTGCATGAACGTGTGCATCGGCCTTATCAGCTGCTGCTCGCGTTACTTCTGCGAGACGTATGTGGTTAAAGGGGGAGCGGAGGCTTCCGAGGAGGCCATGCGCCGCCCCTTTGCAATTCTCGCCCTTGTGTTCGCGGCGTTTTCGTGCGTGCTCTCCAACGTGGGCCTCGACGTGATCCTTATGTTTTCGGTGCCCATGCTCAACGCCTTGTATCCCGTTGCCATTGTGCTGGTGCTGATGGGCCTGGTGCACGGTTTTTGCGATGCGCATCCGCAGGTGTGGGTCTGGGTCGGCGGCGTGGTTGCCGTGCAGAGTGTGATCACCTCGGTCCGCGATGCGTTCTTTGCGGGCGCGTGGCTGCCGTTTGATGTGCTGCCGCTGGCAGACATTGGAGCCGCGTGGGCGCCGGTTGCCGTGGTGGCGTTTGTGATTGGCCTGCTCCATAGTCGTTTTGTTGCACATTCGAGGAGCTAAGGCATCAAGCTTGCACAGGCGGGGAGTCTCCCCTATAATTTCCTTCGCTTTGGGACACGCAAGGTTTAGACCTTAGCTGCTCAACACCTTCGGGACGTGGCGCAGTTTGGTAGCGCGCCTGCTTTGGGAGCAGGATGTCGCAGGTTCAAATCCTGTCGTCCCGACCATATCTTGCGGGCGTAGTTCAATGGTAGAACCCCAGCTTCCAAGCTGATGACGCGGGTTCGATTCCCGTCGCCCGCTCCATAGGATAGTTTTAACGGCTTTGGCTCCATTTGGTGCCAGAGCCGTTTCATAAGCGTGCCGGGCGACGGGAA
>JAQEDL010000013.1:0-51227 GCA_027669365.1 Coriobacteriaceae bacterium AM49-12
CCGGGGGCAGCGGCGCGGCGCTCGGGGAAGCGCTCGACCATGGCTTCCATGGCGGCGTCAAAGGCGTCGGCGGCACCGGAGAACTGCTCGTCCAAGCCCTCGACCTCAACGGCCCCGGCGGGAGCGGTGACAAGCTCGTCGGAAAGCTCGAGCTTGGTCTGGTTCATCTTGAGCCAGCCCCAAGTGGCAGCAGGCATCGCATTAACCTGCTCGAGCGTGGTAGCAGCGGTGTTGGTTTCCTGTTTCATTATCCGATCGCTCCTTCCATCTCGAGCTTGATCAGGTTGTTCATCTCGACGGCGTACTCCAGCGGCAGCTCTTTGGAGACCGGGTTGGCAAAGCCGTTGACGATCATGGTGCGGGCCTCTTCCTCCGAGATGCCGCGGCTCATCAGGTAGAACACCTTGTCGTCGCCGATGCGGCCGATGGTGGCCTCGTGGCCGATATCGACGTTCTTGGCGCGGATGTCCATGGCGGGGATGGTATCGGAGCGGCTCTGGTCGTCGAGCATGAGCGACTGGCAGCTCACGGTTGCCTTGGAGCCCTCGGCCTTGGGAGTGGCCACGATTGAGCTGCGGAAGGTCTGGATGCCGCCGCTCTTGGAGATGCCCTTGGTCTCAACGGTTGCCGAGGTATCGGGCGCGTTGAGCACGACCTTGCAGCCGGTATCGAGGTTCTGACCTGCGCCGGCAAAGGTGATGCCGGTAAAGCTCGAGCGGGCACGGCGGCCGTTGAGCACGCTCATGGGGTAGAGATAGCCCACGTGGCTGCCGAAAGAGCCGCTGATCCACTCGATGTCGCCGTCCTCGTCCACGCGCGCACGCTTGGTGTTGAGGTTGTACATGTTCTTGGACCAGTTCTCGATGGTCGAGTAGCGCAGGTGCGCACGCTTGCCCACAAAGAGCTCCACAGCGCCGGCGTGGAGGTTTGCCACGTTGTACTTGGGCGCGGAGCAGCCCTCGATAAAGTGCAGGTCGGCATCGTCCTCGACGATGATGAGCGTGTGCTCAAACTGACCGGCGCCCTTGGCGTTGAGGCGGAAGTAGCTCTGCAGCGGGAAGTCGAGCTTGGTGCCTTTGGGCACGTAGACAAACGAGCCGCCCGACCATACAGCGCCGTGCAGGGCCGCAAACTTGTGATCGGTGGGCGGGATGAGCGTCATAAACTTCTCGTGGATGAGCGGCTCCCACTGCGGGTCGTGCAGGGCCTCCTCGATGCCGGAGTAGACGATGCCCATCTTGGATGCGGTGTCCTGCATGTTGTGGTAGACCAGCTCGGAGTCGTACTGTGCACCGACGCCTGCCAGGTAGCTGCGCTCGGCCTCGGGGATGCCCAGGCGCTCAAAGGTGTTCTTGATGTCGTCGGGCACCGACTCCCAGTCGTGCTTTTGGTCGGTGTTGGGCTTGACGTAGGTGACGATGTTGTCCATGTCCAGGCCCTCGATGGAGGGGCCCCACGTCGGGTCGGGGAAGCGGTTGAAGATCTCGAGGGACTTTAAGCGCAGGTCGAGCATCCACTGCGGCTCGTCCTTCTTGGCGCTGATCTCGCGCACGATGTCGGGCGTAATGCCGGCGTCGAGGCGCTCGAATCCCTCCTCGCCATAGGTGAAGTCGTAGAGGCTGCGGTCGATGTCCGCGACCTCGGTGCGGTTCTTGGTCATTGCGTCGCCCCTTTACGCCTGCTGCCCGGCAGCGGCGGCCTCGGCCTGGGCGCGCTGCTCGGCGGCCTCGCGCTCGAAGGTCTCAAAACCGTTCTTGTCGATCCAGGGGATGAGCGAGGCGTCGTCCTCGCGCACGATATGACCCTTGACCATAACGTGGACGCGGTCGACATCCAAGTGCTCCAGGATGCGCGTGTTGTGCGTGATGATGAGCATGGAGCCGTCGCAGCTCTTGCGGTAGGCGTCCATGCCGTGGCTGACGGTGGAAAGCGCGTCGACGTCCAGGCCCGAGTCGGTCTCGTCGAGGATGGCGAGCTTGGGCTGCAGCAACAGGAGCTGGAGCATCTCGACCTTCTTCTTCTCGCCGCCCGAGAAGCCCACGCCCAGCTCGCGGTTGAGGTAGGCGGTATCCATGTTGAGCTCGGCCGCGAGCTCCTTGACGCGACGACGGAATTCCTTGCCCTTCATCTCCAGGCCGGGGCGGCCGGCGATACTGGCGCGCAAAAAGCTCGACAGTGGCACGCCGGGGATCTCGACCGGGGCCTGGAAGCTCAGGAACAGGCCGGCGCGCGAGCGCTTGTCGGTGGTGAGCCCGGTGATGTCCTGGCCGTCAAAGACGATGCGGCCGTCGTTGACCGTGTAAACGGGGTCGCCCATGACCAGGTGGCCGAGGGTGGACTTGCCGGCGCCGTTGGGGCCCATCAGCACGTGGGTCTCGCCGGCGGCGACGTTGAGGTTGACGTTGTGGAGGATGGTCTTCTCGTCCACGGAGGCGGTCAGACCTTCGATGGAAAGCAGCGGATTTGCGCTCATGCTGTCCCTCTCTGTATATGGTGTACTCATAGGTGTGCTAAACCCTAGGAATCTTCTCGGAATAAAGTTACTATGGGTTCGGCGTTAGTCAAGGGAAAACCCGACTAATCCACTCGACTTTTCAAATTCTGGGACAAAATAACCTGTTGTGTTTGTCCCACTTACTTAAGATTTGGGACAAACAAACTTGGTTATGTTGTCCCAGATGCAATGGGAGGGTAGGTATGCTCATTTCTTCCAAGGGCCGCTATGCCCTCCGGCTGATGATCTATATCGCGGCGCTGGGCGACGCCGAGGGCAAGATTGCCCTGCGCGAGGTCGCCGACCGCGAACATATCTCGCAAAAGTATTTGGAGCAGCTGGTTCGTCCGCTTATGAAGGCGGGCCTGCTTAAGAGCGTGCGCGGCAAGGGCGGCGGCTACATGATGGCCAAGGATCCCTCCGAGGTGCGTGCTGGCGACATCCTGCGCGCCGTCGAGGGCAGCACGGCTCCGGTGGCGTGCGATGGCATCGACAACAGCTGCGCCCGCAGCGATCTTTGCTCGACCGTCAAATTCTGGCGCGGTCTGGACGACGTGATCGAAAAGTACGTCGACGGCGTGACGTTGGCCGACCTTGCTGCCGTCCCCGAGATCAACTTCGACATTAAGCTGTAGGGCTGCAAATGACATCTCTCGACAAGGTGTATAAGCAAATTGAAGTTTTTGCTCGGGAATGTGACGCCGAGAAGGTTGTGCTGTTTGGTTCCCGCGCTCGAGGTGACAACTTGCCTAAGAGCGATATTGACATCGCCGTAGCAGGTTGCCGGGATTTCGGCCGGTTGTCATATTTGATCGAGGAGCGTCTTGATACTCTTTTAGATGTAGATGTCGTCAATCTCGACGAGTCCTTATCGCGTCAATTGCTCGATGAAATTGCCAGGGATGGTGTGATTCTGTATGAAAAAATATGAGAACTTTGTCAGCGCCTTGGCGAATCTTGAGGATGCGCCCAATCAGGATCTCAACAATGATTTTGTTCAGAGTGGTTTGATTAATAAGTTCAATCTTCAATTTGAACTGAGCTGGAAGCTCCTTAAGCGTCTGCTCGAGTATGAGGGCGCCACGCTTGCCGCGTCGGGGTCTCCTCGTGCCATCTTGAAGGAGTCCTACCGATTCTACGACTTTATTGATGAGGCGGCCTGGCTAGATATGCTCAAAGACCGCAATACGAACGTCCATATCTATGACAACAAGCTCGCTCAAGATTTGATTCAGCGCATCTTGAACGTATATATTCCCGCTTTTTGTCAGTTGAGGGACGGGCTGATGGAGCGATACGGCGAGCTTCTGATGGCGCCCGACGACCAGTTTGTTTAATTCCTTAAGATTTCGCGGAGGGTTGTTGCCGTTTACCGAGGGGTTGTTGTGCAACAACGGGCGAGCTGCAATACTTATTTTTATCTTTGCAAACTGCACTTTAACTACACCAATGCAGGGAGGATCTTATGCAGCCCAAGCATTCTGCTATTGTCGCGGGCCTGACGCTGGCGCTTTCGTTTGGCGCCGTTTCCGCGCCGGCACCCGCCGCTGCCGAGGAGCCCACGCCGGGCGTTGCCTCGGATGCGACCGATATCGATAAGGGTCTCTATACCCAGCAGTCCTTCTCGGGCGTGCTGAGGTCGGTCCAGGGCGTTTCGTTTGTTAACGTGACCCCCGAGATGAAGTACTTTACCAAGTACGAGAGCCACGGCAACTATAACCAGGGCTTTTCGTATGGCGACGGCTATAACGCGCTGGGTTATTACCAGTTCGACCGCCGATGGTCGCTCATTCCGTTTATGAAGCAGGCCTACAACTACAACCCCGAAAAATACAGCATGCTCAAGGATGCGATTGATCGAGGCAGCGAGATTTCCAACGCGAGCAATGCCATGTACGAGAACGGCCAGCTCACCGAGCTGGGCCATATCGCGCAGGATGCCTTCCAAGGTGCTTATAACACCGATCCTGTTGAGTTCTCAGCACTTCAAGATGCCTATGCGTACAACTCGTACTATGCGGTGACCGAGGCGTGGCTTAAGAGCGCTCTTGGCATTGACATCTCCGGCCGCGCCGATTGCGTCAAGGGCATGGTGTGGAGCATCACCAACATGTGCGGTACCGGTGGCTGCAGAGACTTCTTCCGCTGGGCGAATCTTTCCAACGATATGTCCGACCGCGAGTTTGTGACGGCGCTCTCCAATAGCGTGGTCAACAATGTCGCCACCAAGTTTTCAAGTCAGCCCCAGTATCATGAGGCTGGAAGAACCGCTACCGCAACGAGCTGAAGGACTGCTTGGTTTTTATCGCCGAGGATGAGGCTGCCGCTGCGACGCCCGTGCAGCCCGAGCCTACGCCGGTGCCCTCGCCGACACCTGATTCGAATGACGACTCGAGTGACGACGCCAACGATGACAGGATGGATGCGCCCTCGACCGATGCTGACGGTAATGGCTCTGCTGGTGGCACTACCAACGACGGCTCTACCCCGAACGGCTCCAATTTGAACGGCTCTGCTGCGGGCGATTCGCCTTCAAGCTCTGCCGGCAATACGGACAGCGACGCTTCTGGTTCGACTGGCGCTGACACCTCTAACTCATCTACCGGCTCGAGCGATTCGTCCGTTGACACCGGCTCTAACAACGGCTCCGGCTCTGACGCAGCCCCTGATTCCGATGCTTCCAAGGACGACTCGAATAAGGCGCCGGACGCTCCCGTTGCTTCGCCGGACAAGAAGCCTTCTTTCTCCGAGCAGCTTGGTTCTACGCTGGGCTCTTCGCTGATGGCTGGCGTCAATAATGGCTCGACCCAGAACAAGGACAACTCTGATCAGGTTTCCACGGAAAAGACCGAGGCCGCAAAGGGCGACTCCAAGGACAAGGCTTCCGAGAAGACCGAATCTGATAAGGGTTCTAGCTCTGAGGAGAAGGACGACAAGTCCACTCAGAAGAAGGACGAGGGTAAGAAGTCTGAATCTGAGGAGAAGGACGAGAACAAGGACAAGACCGAGGACGGAAAGCAGCAGGGCGAGGACGGCGGTAAGGGCAACACCGACAACCAGAGCCAAGAGCAAAATGACTCCAAGACGGTGACCACTACAACCACGACGACCACAACTACCAAGTCATCTGGCGGCAATATGCCCAAGACGGGCGATTTGATTGTGATGGCGAGCCTTGCCAGTGCAAGCTTGGCCACGCTGGGCGCCACGTCTATTGTGAGCGGTAAGCATAAACTCGATCAGCAGAAGAAGGCTTCTGGGGAGGATGGCTCGGAGGAGTAGCCTCTCGGTTGCCAGATAACTAAAGAGTTGGGACGGGGTCCGGTGCGAATGCATCGGGTCCCGTTTTGTTGTGCAACGATTAGTTATGCCCCCTCACACCTCTTGTTGCTACCGTTGCCCGATATGTTCGCGCGGCGTCGTCGGTACGCGCGAGGCGGTCATTACAATTGGCATCGTGCAGCGATTTAGGGGGAACGTTTTGGTGTCTGAACAGGCAAATGTTGATTGTGCTGCTGGCTTTGGCGTGCGCTTGATCGGCTGTGCCGACGATGCGGTTTTGCCCATTGGCATGCACGACTATGCGGAGGCCCTTGGTTGCTGCATGCTGGTTGATAAGACCATGTTTATTGCCGATGTGTTGGACTGCGACGCGTCCGTTGTGGTGTGCTGTCGACCCGAGGGTTTTGGCAAGAGCATGAATTTGTCGATGCTCAGGGCTTTTCTGGAGCGTCCGGCGGTCGGTCGCTCTAGTCAGCGTTTGTTTGCCGATGCTCAGATTTGGGATGCAGACGGCGGGCGCTATCGGGATGAGTATGCTTGCTATCCGGTGATATCGCTGGACTTTTCTGGCGCTACGAGGCGTGGCGCCGCTATTGCCGGCGTCGTGCGCGATGCTCTTTCGGGCGAGTGCGCCCGCTTGCTGGCGCTTTTGGAGGCTCCTGATTTAGCTCGAGACAAGGTGCGTCACATCGAACGCGTTGCGCGTGGCGCGGCGAGCGCGGACGAGGTCGCCTCGGTGCTTGGCGTGCTCATAGAGCTGCTGGAGATTGCCAGCGATGAGCAGGTTGTATTGCTCGTTGATGGGTACGATGCGGCGTGGTCTCGCCGTGCGAGCGCGAGGGACGCTTCCGACGCCGATCCGGCAGAACTACTTGACCGTGTGCTGTTTGACGCCATTGCCACTGCGCGCGATTCGTTGCGGCTGACGTGTCTGATGGGGGAGTGTCCCGGTCCTGCCGAAGCGGCGCTTTCTTCGCGCGGCTGCTCGTATTGTCTGACGACGCCGCTGTCGGCGTGGTGTGACCGATGTTTCGGTTTTTCGGATGCCGAGGTCGAGGCTCTTTTGAATCATGCTGGGCGCGAGGAATACCTGGATGATGCGCGTGAATGGCTCGAGGGTTATCGGTTTGGCAGGGCCTATTGCTCGAGTCCAGAGCGTGTGATCGGTTTTCTTGGCCGAGGCTGCACGGCGCCTGTGCGTGCCGATCTGTATGGATATGCCGATTGCCTGAGTAGGGTAGTTGCCGGGTGGAATCTCGACCGCCTTTCGGTCTTGTTTGATTTGCTCGAGGCCCATGGGTGCGCTGAGGTCTCGCTTTGTTTGGGCACTGCAGAGCCAGATGTCTCGCCTGACGATGGCATGTGGACAGCGCTGTATCTGTCCGGTTTTCTCACGACGGATATGACTGAGGAGCCAGAGCATGGCAATCGCCTCCGTGCTTTGCGATTGCCCAATAACGAGCTTCGACAGGCCTTGCGTCTAGTGATTGTTGAGTGGTTTGAGTGCGCTGCCGAAGACACTCGAGATGTCGATGCGTTTCGCGACGGGCTGTGCCGTGGGAACGAGGATACCGTGAGGCGGGCGCTAAGCCGCATCCTGGGGGATGCGGGTATCGGTGAGACCGACCCAGATAAGCCGCTGCCATATCATCTGCTCTTGCAGGGGCTCTGCTTTGGCTTGCCGGGCTATGCCAATCCTGCTTCGAGGCGAAAGTGTGGCGCGGGTCGCTGGGACATCCAGGTTTTTCCTACGGGCGCTGTGTTCGACGTAGCTGACACGATCGGCATGCTGGATGAGCGCCCGCTTATAACGATCAATATGATGTATGACCCCGATGTGGATGCGCTGGGGTTGGAATTGCTGGCCGTGCAGTCGCTACTCGACATAGAGCGCGACGGCATCGACGAAATTCGTGTACCACGCCCCGGCGTTGGCCGCATGCGCTGGGGGTTTGGGTTTGATGGACAGCATGTGGCTACGGTGTACCAGCGGCTTTAAGAGCTGAGGTGTTTCCGGCTTCCGTTACTCGGTGTCCTTCATGGGCGGCATGGGCTTCCAGTTGGGATCCTTGATGATCTTGCGGGCGTCCTTCATGCCGCGGCGCAGCGCCGGAATGCCGGTCTTAAAGCACTTATCGACCGCAGCCAGGCGAATGAATTCCTTGCAGAAGGTCGCGGCATTGCCCAGGCGGAACAGCATGGGGTGGTAGTCACCGTAGATCTGCATATAGCGAGCGAGGAAGCCGCGGTTGCGCATGATGTAGTAGCGGTTGGTGTCGCTCGTAGAGTTGAGCTGGCGCTTGCCGGCAATGTCCCAATTAGAGACGGCGCGGGCGCGCTTGAGTACAACGTCGGCAACAACGGCGGCGGGGAAGTGCTGGCTGGCTACATAGCCGTAGCAGGCATCGTCGCCGTAGATGAAGAATCGCGCATCGGGCAGGCCGATCTTGTCGACCACGCGGCGCGAGAACATGCCGCCCTCAAAGCACAGCTGGTTCATGGCGCGGTAGCCCTCGGGGCCCAAGTCCCACTTGGCGACAGGGTTGGGAATGCCGAGTAAAAGGATGAGTTGGTACTGCCAAAAGAAAGCGCCGCCGTCAAAGTCTAGGCGCGAACCCTGGATGACGTCGTAGCGGTCGGTCCACTTGGCAAGACGCTCGATGCCTTCGGGGATGACGAGCACGTCGTCGTCCATCACCCAGAACCACTGGCGCCCAGGTCGTAGGCGCATTTAGTACCGGCGGAGAAGCCGCCCGCACCGCCGCCGTTTTCGAGCTGCGGGGCGTAGATGACACGGTCGGTGCCGCCCTTCGCGTCGGGCTGTTCGATGTCGGTGCCCCACAGGTTGGCCAGGCGCTCGTTGAATGCGGTGCACATGGCCTCGGTCTCGCGCGAATTCTCGTTATCGACAATCACGATGCGCCAGGGCGCGGCAGTGAGCTCGGTCATGGAGTCGAATAAATTGGCCAGGAGTTCCTGGCGCTTGTACGTAACGACGACGATGGCGAGCTTATCGATGGGAGCGGGAAGGGTTGAAGGCATGGGGCAATATATCCTTCACGCGCGGCGCGCATGCGCTGCACGGAAGCTATCGAATACGTCCTTGGGGCTGTCCTATTGTAAAGGCTCGGCGCACCTTAGCGGCAAGCTTTGAATAAAACGCAGGAACCTGCCATGGGCCCGCCGCATGACGTGGGGCTGCTTTGCCCGCAAGAGGCTCCATAGATTATATAAACGCCCGCTGGCGCGCTGACCCTTTGATACCATGAAACGACAGGTATTTCCTAAGGAGCACATTTGTCTACTAACGCCTCTGGCAGCCCTGTTCTGTCGCTGCTTATTCCCATTTACAATGTTCAGCGCTATCTGCGCGAGTGCCTCGATTCCGCTCTGGCGCAGACGCTCAAGGATATTGAGATCATCTGCATTAACGACGGGTCGACCGACAACTCGCCGGCGATTATCCGCGAGTATATGGAGCGCGATGGGCGCGTCAAGATGGTCGACAAGGCCAACAGCGGCTACGGCGACTCGATGAACCACGGTCTGGAGATGGCGCGTGGCAAGTACGTTGGCATCTTGGAGTCCGATGACTTTATGGCGCCCGACGCACTCGAAATGCTTGTCTCGGCCGCCGATAGCAATAATGCCGACTTTGCGAAGGCGAACTTTGATTTCTACTGGTCTAAGCCCGAGGAGCGCCGTTCGCTGCACGAGATGTTTAAAGCCAAGGACTGTGGCAAGCCGGTGCACCCGAGCGATACGACGCAGTTCTTTAAGCAAAAGCCGTCGATTTGGTCGGCCGTGTACCGTCGCGATTTTCTTGAGCGCAACGGCATTACGTTCCTGCCGACTCCGGGGGCATCCTTTCAGGACACGTCATTCGCCTTTAAGGTGATCGCGTGCGCTGATAAGGCTGTTTACCTGCATGATGCCGTGTTGTCGTATCGCCAGGACAACGAGAATTCCTCGGTCAATTCTTCGGCTAAGGTCTTTTGCGTCAATACCGAGTATGCCGAGATTGAGCGTTGGATTCGAGAGGATTATGCCCGCGACCACGCAAGCGGCGATGTCGCGCGCATGCTCAAGTTTAATCAGGTCATTAAGTACGATTCGTACATGTGGAACTACGTGCGCCTGGCGCCTAAGTTCTATAAGGAGTTCCTGGTGCGGATGGCCAAGGAGTTCCAAGCCGCCCTGGATGCAGGTGAGTTTTCACTGGACGACCTTAAGCCGTGGAAGCGTGCGAATCTCGCTGCAATCCTCAAAGATCCCGAGGCTGGGTGGATGAGCATCCGAGCTTTGCGACGGACGGCGCTCTGGGACGTGCCAAATACTACGCATCGGTTGGAGGCCCCGGCGTGGTCGCCGCCTTCCTCATCGAATCGCTGAGGGGGTAGGTCGGCATGGGAGAGGCCTCGTGTCCTAAAGCTACCATTGTCGTCCCCGTTTACAACTCTGCGCGTTCCATTCAGCGATGCCTCGATTCGCTGTTGGCCCAGTCCGAGCGCTCGATTCAGGTTGTCTGCGTCAACGACGGTTCGACTGATGATTCGTTGAACGCGTTGCGCCAGATCGCGCAGGCCGACGATCGCGTACTGGTGATTGACCAAGAAAACGCGGGCGTCTCTTGTGCTCGAAATGCCGGTATCGATGTCGCCGAGGGCGAGACCGTCTTTTTTGTGGACGCCGACGATTACATCGATGCCCAGACGGTCGAGCGCGTGTTGCATGCCATGGAGTCTGCGGATGCCGAGGCCGCCGTTTTTGGCGGCGTCTGTGAACCTGCCGATGCTGCCCCCAAACGCGTCCAGCAACTCATGAGCCCCAAAGCTGGTACCTTCGGCGCCCGCGATCCCCAACTGCTGTTCCATTCGAATGCGCAGCCCTATGCCTGCCGTGCGGCTTTTTCGCGTGAGCTGCTCAATCGCGAAGGCATTCGCTTCGCCCCCGGTTTGGCTTTGGGCGAGGACGTCGTCTTTCAATTTGCGGCTTATGCGCTTGCCCGCAAGACCGTCGTCATGCCGGACAAGTTCTACCACTACGTGATGGAGAGCGAATCGGCGACGCACGAGTTCAACAGTGCCGAGGCTCGCGCCAAAAAGCTTGACGCCCACATGAGGATGCTCGAGGAGGTCTTGGAGGACTGGGCGGCCTACGATTTTTTGGACCTGTGTCCCGGCGAGCTGATAACTTGGTTTTTGGACCTTATTGTGTTCGACCTGGCGCGCTTGGATGCCGATGGTTTCCGCCGCGTTGCCAGTCGCGTCAACAGGGCTTTCACGACGTTATTGGGAACGGAGTGGGCGGATATGCCTGCTAAGGGCGCCGTTCGCCGTGTTGCCCACAAGCTCGTTGCGGCGACCTCGGGCGTTTTGATGGCAGACGCCGCGCTGTTCTATCTTTCGACTCGCGGTCTCAAAGCCTGCCTGGAGCGCTTTATCTAATTCCAAGCGCTGCCGCCCGCCGCAACTCGGCTGCTAAAATAACCCTGTTACACGCTATTCAACAGGAGGTTCTCTTGCAGAACTCTGATACCCCTAAAGTTTCGCTGCTTGTCCCCATCTGCAATGTCGAACGCTACCTGCGCGAGTGCCTCGATTCCGCCCTGGCGCAGACGCTCAAGGATATTGAGATCATCTGCATTAACGACGGGTCGACCGACAGCTCGCCGGCGATTATCCGCGAGTACATGGAGCGCGACCCCCGTGTAAAGATGATCGACAAAGCCAACAGCGGCTACGGCGACTCGATGAACCGCGGCCTGGAGATGGCGCGCGGTGAGTACGTGGGTATCCTTGAGTCCGACGACTTTATGTTTGAGGATTCGCTCCAAAAGCTGGTCGCCAAGGCGGATGCCGAGCACGCCGATGTGGTGAAGGGCGACTTCTATCTGTACTGGTCCACGCCCACCGAGCGCCGCGAGCTGTTTGGGATCATCGACGAGCATATGACGGGTGCCGCGTATCGCCCCGTCGATTGCCTGGGCATCTTCTACCGCAAGCCTTCCATCTGGTCGGCTATCTATCGGCGCCAGTTCCTCAACGACAATCAGATTCGGTTCCTTCCCACGCCGGGTGCCTCGTATCAGGACGCAGGCTTTAACTTTAAGGTTTGGGCTTGCGCCGAGCGTGCCGCGTTTATTGCGGACCCCATTTTGTGCTATCGCCAGGACAACGAGAAGAGCTCCGTTAATTCGCCCAACAAGGTGTTTTGCGTGTGCGATGAATATGCCGAGATGCAACGTTTTTTGGACGAGCGTCCCGAGCTCAAGGCTCAGCTTCAGGGCATTTTAATGCGCATGAAGGTCGATACGTACCGTTGGAATGATGAGCGTCTGGTCGATGAGCTGCGTGAGCAGTTTTGGGAGAAGGCCTCGCCCGAGCTCAAGACCGACTGGGATGCCGGTCGCTTTGACCTGTCGCTGTTTGATCCGCGTGGCGAGACCGACTTGCGCCTGATGGTCAAGTCGCCCCGCGCCTATATCGATTCGCGCTTTGACTTTAAGAAGCCGGGCAAGCTCAATACGTTTAAGCACTACTTTAAGATCGGCGGCTTGCCGCTGGTCTGGCGCGTGCTGACGTATCAGCGCACCTACGGCGACAACCCGCACCCCGATGACGTTCCGGCCGCACAGTAGGAGCGAGTGACTATGGCTACCCCCAAGATTTCCGTTGTCGTTCCCATCTACAAAGTGGAGGAGTGCCTGGCCTGGTGCCTGGACTCCCTGCTTGCGCAGGACATGCCCGATTGGGAAGGCGTGTTAGTCAACGATGGCTCGCCGGACGGTTCGCGCGATATTGCGGCTGCCTATTGCGAAAAGGACGCGCGCTTTAGGCTGGTTGATAAGGAGAACGGCGGCCTGTCGAGTGCGCGTAATGCGGGTATCGCCGCGTCCACGGCGCCTATCGTAGCGTTTTTGGATTCCGATGATCGGTTCACGCCCGATGCATGCCGCGTGATCGTCGATGCCTTTGAGCGCGAGGACTGCGACGTTTTGACCTTTGGTGCGAATCCGTATCCGCTGGAGGCGGGGTATCCGTGGCTTAACTATGCACTGAGTCCACGCGGTGTGTCGTTTGAAGGCTATAGCTCTGACCTGCTGTTTAAGGAAGCATCTCGCCCCTTTGCATGGCGCACCGCCTGCAGGCGTGAGTTTTTGCTGGGTAACGGGATCGTGTTCGACGAAACCGTTAAGTATGGCGAGGACCAGGTCTTCGATTTTGCCGTGTACGGTCGTTCGCACAAGACCGCGCTTATTTCGAACAAGCTGTACGACTACCGCGTGGCGCGCAAGGGTTCGCTCATGGACACCATGCGCTACGACGACGAGACACGTCTGCTGGAGCACGTGAAGATTTACTCCGCGGTGCTGGCTGACTGGCAGCGCGACGGTCTCGATGCTCAGCATGCCAATGACCTGGCGTACTTCCTCTGCGACCTGGTGCTGTACGATGCGCTCAGGTTGCTGGGTTCGGACTGCGGCAAGGTGTTTGCTGCCGTTGCCACGGCACTTGCCGGTTCTGCCGTGGGCAGCGATGCTGCGCTCGCACAATGCGCTCCTTCTGTTGCTGCTATGGTGCGTGCGGCGCTTACCAGCAAGGCCCCCAATGCCCGTGGGTGCAAAAAGCTCATGTTCGATTACGACGTCTTGAGGTTTGGGCGCTGGGTGCCTGCAAACGCATGGCAGCGAACGCCCTGGGAAAGCGAGAATTGTAGATGAGTATCAAGCGTTTGGCACTTTGCCGCAGTCAGGGCCGTCTGTTTGTGCTGCTTCGTTTTGCCGGTCAGGATGTCGCCGCGCTTATTGAGCGGGAGGGTTCTCAAGCGTTTGCCCATGCGACGACGAGCGGTTCTTGTGTGCTGTCGCTGGTGCTCCCGGTCGATCATGGCCGTGTGCTGGCGCTTTGCCCTTCCGTTTTCGATTACGAGCGCGAGCTCGCCGTCTTGGTGCTTCCGTTTTTGGACGGCTCGTCGATGGATGTCGTTTTTGCATCCGGTGGCCAAAGGTTGGGCTCCATTCGCCTCGATAGCCGCGTGGCCAAGCTGGAATCCAAGATTAACTACAAAGCAAAGCCTGCGCTGTGTGCGCTTATCCGCGATGCGCAGCGTGGCGAACACTGCGGCCTCTACGAGATCGATGCCATTCGCTATTTGCCGGCAGACGCCGGCGCGGCGTGGCGCTATGAGGTTACCTGGGCTGGAGACCCTCAGTGCGCACCTGAGCTCCAGATTTTCGATACGCATATGAATGCCATCGATGTCACCGTGCATGTGTTTGAATCGCAGATCGATGTGCCACAGCAGAACGGATGCCGCGTCAATAAAACGTATTTGAGCGTTGAGATGCCCCAGGATATACGTGATTTTGTCGCGATTGCAATCGACCCCGCGGGCAGATCCAGAGCGGTTTTTGCGCCATGGATGGTCGCCTGTACAACGGCATGGTCGATGACAGTTGGAACCGCATGAAGGACGCGCGTGCGGACGACGCAGCTTATCGACGTTGGTTTGAGCAACATCGCGCAAAGCCGGGCGATTTGGCGTGCCAACGTGTCGCTTCGGCGGCCTTTGCCTATAGACCGCTCGTGAGCATTGTGGTGCCGTGCTATAAAACTGATCGGGTCTACCTGCGCGAGCTGCTGGACTCGGTGCTAGCTCAGAGCTATGGCAACTGGGAATTGCTGCTTATGGACGCCTCGCCCGAATGGGATGCGGTGGCCAATCTTGCGGCTGCCGCCAATGACGAGCGGGTTTGTCGTATTGAGCTGCCTGGCAACGGCGGCATTGTGCTCAACACCAACGCTGGTATTCAGCAGGCGACTGGAGACTACATCGCGTTCTTGGACCATGACGACATTCTGGAACCGGACGCGTTATTCCAGTATGTTTCCGCGCTGAATAAGGCGGCCGAGGGCGAGCGCCCCCAGGTCCTGTTCTGCGACGAGGACGTGTTTCAGAAAACGGGGGAGTGGGGTCAGCCGGTCTTTAAGACCAAGCTCAACGCCGATCTGCTCTATAGTCATAACTGTGTGACGCATTTCCTGATGGTGGAGAAGGCGCTCATCGATTACATTGGCACGTCCCCAGAAGATGTTGCGGGTGCCCAGGACTACGACCTTACGCTTCGCTGCCTTGCGGCGGGCGCGCGGTTTGAGCATGTTGCGCACGTGCTGTATCACTGGCGCGTTCATCCGGGATCGACCGCCGATGGTTCTGCCGATAGCAAGCCGTATGCTATTGAAGCCGGGCGCCTTGCGCTTCAGCGCCACTTTAACGCACTGGGCATTTGCGGAACGGTCGAGGAGACCGAGACGCCGTTTGTCTACCGCATGCGCTATGCGCTGCCGGAGCCTGCGCCGCTGGTGAGCATCGTGATTCCCACCAAGGATCACGTTGAGACGCTCGATGCCTGTGTGGCGTCGATCGCTCAGAAGGCCACGTATACCAACTACGAGATCGTCTTGGTGGAGAACAACAGCGAAGCCCCGGAGACGTTTGCGTATTACGAAACCCTGCCGGAGCGCGTGGCTGCAGCATCCGAAGGTAAGGGCACCGCGCGCGTTGTGTACTGGCCGGGCGAGTTCAATTACTCTCAGATCGTCAATTTTGGTGTGGAGCACGCCAGGGGCGACTACCTGTTGCTGCTCAACAACGATACCGAGGTCATAAGCTCCGATTTTATCGAAGAGATGATGGGGTATCTGCAGCGTCCCGATGCGGGCGTGGTGGGCGCCAAGCTCTATTTTGCCGACCATCTGGTGCAGCACGCTGGCATTTTGGTCGGTGTGCGCGGCGCACTTGCCCATGCCAACCAAGACTTCTCGGCAAAGCGCGAGGCTATCTTGCTCGTGCTGTGCGCCCGGGCAACTTTAGCGCCGTGACGGGTGCCTGTCAGATGGTGCGACGCGACGTATTTGAGCAGGTCGGAGGCTACAACGAGGAATTCGCCGTTGGCTTTAACGACGCAGACTTTTGCCTGCGCGTATGGGAGGCGGGCTACCGCACCATCTATACGCCCTATGCCGAGCTGTATCACTACGAGTTCACCTCGCGCGGCAGGGAAGAGGCCAACGAGGAAAAGTTGCGCCGCTGGAAGCGCGAACAGGCACTGTTCATGCAACGCTGGCCTGAGTTCTTCTTGACGGGCGATTCATGGTTGGGGCCGAACTTGTCCTCCGACAGTGAGTACTTCTCGTTTTAGTGCGAAGTAATGCCAAGTTCCGGCAAAGTATCCTCAAGAGCTGCAAGGGCGGTGGGGTTCAAGTACTCCTCGTTCAAGCAGCTCTTGTCATATCGAAAACGTGCCTCAAGATTTTTACAGGTGGTTGTATTAAATCGGTTCGCTCATGCGCTCAGTTTGCCTTAGAAGCTATTTGGCGTAACGGTTGGGGTTCGGCGACTCATATTTAAATTGCAGTCACAAAGACACCTTTTATCGATTTCCCGTTGAAATACTGAATTGATAGTTTAAAAATAACTTAAGAGAGCCTTAAATCTCGGAGAAAGGATGTCGTATGAAAAACCTCGAGAAAGATGGCGCGGACTAACAGTGCTGGGAGTTGTTGCATTTGCCGCTGTCTGCATGACGGTTGCCCCGGCGCCCTCATTTGCTGATATTGCTGGCGGTGGCGGAGGCGGTGGACCGATTACGGAATGGTGTTCCGACGGTCGTCCGAAGACTGGACTCGTTCGGTGCGAGGACGGCAACCTTCGCTATTTCGATCCCGAAACTGGCGCCATGGTCACGAACCAGTGGCATAACGAATACGAAGCTGTCTGGTACTATTTTGGCGCTGACGGGATCGCGGTGTCGGGCTGGCAGTCTATCGGTGGGGACAAGTATTACTTCTACCCCGAAAGCCATGATATGGCATACGGCCGAGTTCAGATTGACGGCAAGAACTACTTCCTGAACACCCCTGGTGCCAACGCCGATGGCCGCATGCAGCATAGCGGCTGGCTCTATGACTCCATTTATGGAAAGTGGTTCTATGCGACCTCCAGTGGCGAACTGTTGACCGGTTGGCATAATATCGGTGGAACTTGGTATTATTTCGACGAGTATGGTGTCATGCTGACCGGCTGGATCAACGTTTCGGGGACGTGGTACTACGCCAACGCTTCCGGTGCGATGGTCACTGGCTGGCTCAATATCGGCGGTACGTGGTTCTACCTCGATGGCTCGGGCGCCATGGTTGCTAATGGCTGGCGCAGCTGGGCGGCTCCTGGTACTGGTTCGGCGATTCCGGCGCGATGGCTACCGGCTGGTTCTTGGCAGGCGGCTCTTGGTACTATGCGAGTGTTTCGGGCGCCATGGCAACCGGCTGGCTCAGCAATGGCGGCACGTGTATTGGCTCGGAGGTTCGGGCGCTATGGCCTCTAACTCTTGGGCCAACGTTGGTGGAGTTTGGTACTGGTTCGACGATTCCGGCGCGATGGCCACCGGCTGGCGTCAGATCGGCGGCGCCTGGTACTACTTTAGCGGTTCCGGCGCTATGGCCCACGACTCCTGGGTCGGCGACTACTACCTCCAGTCTTCCGGTGCCATGGCTACGAATGCCTGGATCGGCTCCTATTATGTCGGCGAGGACGGTAAGTGGATTCCGGGCTACGGCCTAGTTTGGTATAAGAACGGTAGCAATGTTTACCATACGCATAAGTGCCGTACCGTTGGTAAGGACGCAAAGGGCTATTCGCAGATCTCTATTCAGGAGGCCCAGAGGCGTGGTGTTTCACGAGAGTGCAAAAACTGCCAGCAAATTGGCTAGCACATTACTGAGTTAGTTTTGATTGAGACCCCGTTGCCCTGAGGTGACGGGGTCGCTGCGTGATTGGATACCGTGCTGCTATGAAGAAATGCTCATTCGGGGTGCTGGTCTTTTCCGGCCTTGTTTCTTTGGGGCTCCTTTTGAGTTCGCCCTCGATGTTATACGCCCTTGATTCGAATAACACTGACGAAGGTTCCGCATCTAACGTTGCTACTGCTTCTGTTGAGTCAGCCATTGATGCTCAGCGCGATTCGACCTTCGCTGTCGAGCAGAACTCTCAGGTGGATAATGAGACCCCTTCTGAGGTTTCGAATCAAATTGTTTGGCATCAGGGTGGATATCACCCGAAGAAGGGGCTGGTTTTTGGCGTTGGGGCTTGTCCGACGGAACGATCGCTGTTTCTTCTTGGAGACATATAAACGGTAGCTGGTACTGGTTCGACGACGAAGGTCGAATGGCTCAGGATGGATTGGTCCAAGTCGGGGGTGCGACTTATGGATTCTCCTCTTCGGGTGCAATGCGTGTCGGCTGGTACCTAGATTCTACAGACTCCACTTCTGCTTGGCGTTATTTCTCCGGTTCTGGCGCCATGGTAAAAGGCTGGCTTTCAGACGGCAACAACTGGTATTGGCTGGATGATGAAGGCAAGATGGTCCACGACTCGATGCTGCAGATCGGGGGAGCCACGTATGGATTCTCCTCTTCTGGCGCAATGCTTATCGGATGGCATCTTGATGTTTCCGTCTGGCATTATTTCTCCGGCTCTGGCGCCTGGTAAAGGGCTGGCTCTCGGATGGGGGCCGTTGGTATTGGCTTGATCCTGCGGACGGTTCTATGGCCACCGGGTTGAATGCATGCAATGGAACCCCTTATATCTTTAACGGATCGGGGGCCATGCTCTCCTCCCAGTGGGCGCTTATTGACAACAACTGGTATTACGCTGACTCCAACGGCTTGCTGCATGGAGGCTGGTTACTTCTAGGGAATTCTTGGTATTACCTGGATCCAGGAAGCCATATTATGCTCACGGGCTTTGTGCAAGTGGGTACATCCTCCTATTTCCTTACGAGTTCAGGTGCCATGGCAACAGGCTGGGCACTTGCTGATGATACTTGGTACTACGCCGCATCAAACGGAGCTATTCAACGAGGGCGATGGATAAAGTCCGGAAGCGCCTGGTATTACCTTGATGACGTATCCGGCGCAATGCGCACTGGTGAATATACGGTAGGCGACACGCGCTATTATTCTTTTGACTCCGGTGCGATGGCTTCTTCGTGTTGGATCAACTTGAGCGACGGTATGGCATGGGCGAATTCGTCTGGAGCACTGAGCGAGCCGTTGCCTACTTCATCTGATGGATCTCCCGTAGTCGCTGATCGTACCGACTCGTCTTCATTGCCAGGTGTGATTCATATTGGAGACGCGGTTTTCTATGCGGATGCAAACGGCGCCGTCAATGTAGCATCTGGTTGGATTATGTCGAAAGACGCTTCTGACGAAAGCGGCAATACTTGGTATTACGCATCTTCCAATGGTGTCCTTAAGTCTGGTTGGCAATATGCTAACGGTGCGTGGTATTGGATGGATCCTTCCACGTACAAGATGAAGACCGGATGGCTTAATGACGGCGGTACGTGGTACTGGCTGCAGCCTTCGGGCGCCATGTTTGCTAACGGGTGGCTGAAAATCGATGGCGTTGACTACTACTTCAATGCAAGCGGTGCGTGGTTGAATACGTCTGGTTCTGTTTTGGGGGTCAATAGATCCAGTCTGGTCAATTGGCTTATGAGCCACGAAAACGACGGCTATTACCGTGGAACACGCTATGATACGCATCTTAGCCAAGAAACATGCATGTATCCAAAGGGTGATCCTCGTTGGGACGGGTATACCGGTATGAACTGCGGCGGATTTGTATCGCATGCATATATGAAAGCGGGCGGGAATTTAGCTCCCATTGCCGCCGAGCAGAGCCATTCCCCTTGGAGTGGAGGTCCCGGAAGGGGCGGCTGCGTAAACGCTTATCGTTGGTACGGCTACGCTATCGATACGTGCGCGAACGTGACTTATTTCAACTCTATTGATGAGTTACTGCGTAGTGGTTTGGCTCGTAAGGGGGACATTGTGTTCTTCAATCCTTACAACCCATATGCGGACGATAGCCACATTGGCTTTTTCTGGGGCAATTCGCCGAGCGAAAATTTGTTCTGGCATAGTGATGGTTATGGAAATCGCATCTCCGGTTTGACCGCTTTGGGCCCATCGAAAGTAATACTGATCCGTTAGAATTCCGATTTGTAGGGGACTCTCTGGGTCCCCTACCTTTTTGACATCTGGTTTGAAAGTTTATTTGAAGTCGGTATTCTTGTGGGTAAGAGAGGGGGCAATGAGCCTCGGGTTCAATCCTGCGGTAAGTTCCTATTTTCTTTGCAGCATTACGCCCAACTATTTATTGTTCTAGATGGCGTCTTATCCTGTTAGATGTTCGGGATTCTTTCATAGCTATGCTGTAAGCTAGACGCAATCAAGAGCGAATGACGAGGTTTACATGAACAAACATCTTAAATTGTTTTCGGCATTGTTGGTGCTGATGCTCCTTGCGCCCGTTTCTATGTTTGTATGCCCTGCGGATGCAGAGGCTGCTCAGACTCTGGTTGAGAATTCTTGGCGTTATGAGGGTGGACAATTAGTTTCAGATGATGCTTCTTCCGAAGAAGACGGAATAGCTTTATTGTCTATGGACGCTCTTCCCGATGGGGTTACAGCTCGGGGCATTGACGTCAGCGAGCACCAAGGGCGTATTGATTGGGACGCAGTTAAAGCTTCAGGCATCGATTTCGCTATTCTGCGCGTTGGGTTTGGCGCTCCGTCTTTCGGCGGTCGAGTTGACTATCAATTTAATCGAAATATTTCTGAGTGCGAGCGACTCGGAATTCCCTACGGCGTCTATATCTATTCATATGCTTTTGATAATCAGCAGGCAGCTGATGAGGCATCAATGGTGATCAATTGCCTTTCTGGGCATAATCCAAGATTGCCGGTGTATTACGATCTTGAGGATAACTCGATAATTGCAAATGGACGTCAAACCGGAATTGCATCGAGGGCGCAGGTTTTTTGTAATAGGATTTCTGCCGCAGGATATGAGCCTGGTATTTATGCAAATTTAAATTGGTTTAACAACATTTTGACTGACTCTGTTTTTAAGAGTAGCTCTTGGGATCATTGGATTGCTCAATATAACTCGCAATGTGACTATACCGGCAATTACAGTTTTTGGCAGTATAAGAGCAACGGAAAAGTCCCTGGAATCAACGGCAACGTTGATATGAACTACGCGTATGTTGATGTCTCTCTTTATCATTGGCAACTAATTGACAGCACCTGGTATTATGCAGCCTCCAACGGCAAGGCGTATACCGGATGGTTGTTTCAGAGTGGCACGTGGTACTGGCTCGAGCCCGACGCGGGCGGCGCCATGGCTACCGGGCTCCACGAGTGCAACGGCTCCCTGTACTGGTTTAATTCGTCCGGCGCCATGGCGACCGGGTGGGTCCTCGACGGCGGGACCTGGTACTACGCGACGGGCTCCGGCGCGCTGGCGCGCGGCCCCGTATCCGTCGGCGGCGTGCCCTACTGCTTCGACGCCCGGACGGGGGCCATGCTGACGGGTTACCAGACTGATGCGCAGGGCGTCCGCCGCTACTTCGGCAGCTGCGGTCCCCTTAACGGCTGGGGCCTCGTCGACGGCTCCTGGTATTGGTTCGCTGACGGTATCGCCTCGACCGGCTGGCTTTACACCGGCGGTTCCTGGTACTGGCTCGACCCCGACGCGGGCGGCGCCATGGTGACGGGCCTCCACGCGTGCAACGGCTCAGCGTACTGGTTCAGCGCCTCCGGCGCGATGGCGACCGGATGGGTCCTCGACGGCGGGACCTGGTACTACGCGACTGGCTCCGGCGCCCTCGCCTCCGGCTGGCTCAACCTAAACGGTGCGTGGTACTGGCTCGATCCCTCGACGCACGCCATGGCCACGGGCGTTCAAACTATCGGATCATGTGAATACATATTTAATAGTACCGGCAAGATGATGGCTAATTGCTGGTCAAACGGTGATGGGTCTTGGATGTATCATTCGTCATCCAGCGGCGCAATTGACCTTAAAGGCATCATGACCGATTCGGGAATCCAGCTGATTGACGACGACGGTAATGCCAGAACTGGTTGGATTGAGAGTCAGGATGCTCGATATTATTGTTCTGCTAGTGGAGTAATTCTGACTGGGTGGCAGCAAATTGCTGGGTCTTGGTATTACTTTAACCCGGATGGTCGAATGGCGACCGGCTGGCTTAACGATGGCAGCAACTGGTACTGGCTGGATTCCGCTTCTGGCGCGATGAAAACGGGATGGCTTTCCCTTGGGGGCACATGGTATTACCTTGATGCCGCACGTGGGGGAGTAATGTTGAGCAACGGTTGGTATTGGATCGGCTCTACTGACTACAAGTTCAGTTCATCCGGCGCAATGGTTGGCGCTTGGGTCGATGTCCCGTGCTATTTGCAGTACCCGGAACTTCCTACTGGCTGTGAGTCGGTTGCCTTACAAACTTGCTTAACTACTATGGTTTCGGTTTAGGTAAGACGATTATTGCGGATTATTACTTGCCCAAGGGAAGCAACGGCAACTTTGTTACCGCCTTTGATGGCAACCCAAGGCGTAGCAGCGGGGGTCTCATGGGATGCGTCGCCCCTGCGATTACTATTGCTGGTAATAACTTTCTGCGCGCTGCGGGAAGTATCATGCAGGCAAAAGACGTTTCTTTCTCGTCAATTTCTTCCATTAAGAACAGACTGACCTGTGGACAACCTGTTGAGATGTGGAATACCGAATGGGGAAGTTGGCCAGGAGGCCGTTATGCTGCTCGTTGGTATAACGGGCATTCCTATGGTCTGTGGGGCGGTAATCATGCCGTAGTCCTTAAAGGCTATGATGACGAGCAGGGAATTGTCTATCTTTCGGATTCGATTAACGGCAATGTTACGCGAAATGCCCAGGTGTTCTTCGGCACGTGGCAACAGATGGATAGCCAGGCTGTGGTAATTGAATAGCCATGATGCTAAAAGGGGAGAGCTCGTCGAGCTCTCCCCTTTTACTATATTGTTAATCAAGCTACGCCGTCTTATTACGTCCAAATAGTTCGTCCCAGTTACTAGCTGCCAAAACTGTTCCGCATACAATTACAACGCAGCAGATTACGGATGCCATATCGGGAATTGTTCCAAGCAAGATCAGGCCAAAGACCACCGACCATGCCGAATAGGAGATATTCAGAGCCATCGCACGCGCTGCTCCGATTGCCGCAATCCCCTTGTAATAGAACAGATAGGATGCAGTTCCTGCGAGTCCGGCGAGTGCAATAATCAATGTAGGCATGCTCGGGATGGCACCCAGCGTGAAATGCCATGCTCCGAAGAGGGGGAGTACAAGCACTCCATAAACAAGCGCACTTGTAGTTTCGCGGATTTGCAAAGCCGTTTCGTCATCAACGGCATCATCTTTCATTCCCCATGCGCACAGCACCGCTTCGGATCCCCATCCGATAACAGCAAGCACCGCGCCGAGTAAGCCGAGGGGGGCATTTGCAATCTCGCTCGATCCGGCCGATAGATAGCCCATCGTCATTACGCCGCAAAGAGCAACGAGAAGGGAAAGAATCTGTCCTTTGCCCATTTTCTCCTTCAGCAGCACGAAAGAAAGGAATGCTCCGACAGCGGGATAGAAGGCGGATATAATTGCCGTGTAGGCTGCTCCGATATTATTAATCGCCAATACGTATCCGGTCATTCCGATAGGTCCACCGAGCAGTGCGCCGGCGATGACGACCTTGCCCGAACGAGTTTTAAGTGCAGCGAGCGTGTCTTTTAATCTGCCTCGAACTCCCATGTACCCAAAGAGCCAGATCGCACAGAAGGCATCATGGAGAAAAGATCCCGCAATGGAGGCACATGCAAGCGCTTCCGCCGATCCAATATAGGCGCGAGCGCCAAACCGATTCCAAGTATTACTGTATCAAGGCCCCAAAGAAGACCGCTAAAAAAGCCGAATTGCATCGTCACTCACCTTTTCGATAGATCTCCAGTGCCTTTTTAAGGTATTTGGCACTGTAATTGAAGTAGATATAGAGCCATTCGCCTACGAAGTCGCCTTCGGCTTCTTTCAGAAGAGACCAGAGGTACCAGCACCATCCTGCAAGGGCAATGTGCGCATAGTTATGTGCAACTTCGTTGTTTGTTGCCTTGCGCCCAAAATATGCATCAAGCGCGCGGTCGACTTCATCTTCGGAAAGCTCGCAGCAGACACTGCACGTTCCAAAATCGTTTGCATAATCGCTCATGCCAGCATATTCCCAGTCAATGAGATAGTACTTGTCGTTTTCATCGATAAGGAAATTGAGGTAAAAGAAGTCATTGTGACAAAGGCATTTTGGCGCATTGTCGGCCTGGACAAAGTGCTCCAATTCATCGATTTCGGCGGCCATTTCCCTGTAGCCTGGAATGTCGATAGGGCCTTTTTCCAGAAGAAGTGATTCGTAGCGCTTCGCTTCGAGGTAGAAGTCAAATTCGGTTTCGACATTTGCACCGCTCTCGTGAAGCGAACGACACATCTGCATCATTCGATTCATTTGGGCATCATCATGCGGATCAGGCTGCTTTGCGTTGGGTACAAACTTCGAAATTTTCCAACCGCGCTTTGGGTCCTCATGAATGAACGTGTCGTCAAGGCCGAGTTCCTTGGCCTTTTTAAGTGCGGCTACTTCTCCATTTCTGTTAATAAGCAGTTCGGTCCCGACTCCCGGATGGCGGTAAACGTACTCTCCGTCATTGGTTCTAAAGTGGCACGATAGATTCGTAAGACCTTGTTTAAGGGGATAAACGTCGTGAATCTCTGATTTGGAGCAGCCGAGCACTTGCTCGATGTTATCGAAAATATCGGAGTCAACGTTTTCGATAAAATGCGGATCAAAGGCACGCAGTTCATCAAGAGAATCGAATTCGTTGATCTCGCCCTCAGGATACTTTTTGATCACCATATCGAGCTCCTTGATGTGCTCGATATATAGATCTTCCCAAAGCTTGTCCGTTGTTTCGGGCTTGTTATATTCCGTTTCGAGAATCTGCTTAAATGCAAGCGAGAAGGCTTTATCAAAGTAGACATGTCCGAGCATATACCAAGCATCGGAACCGCCAATCGTAACATTGGTGATTCTGTCCATTGCTCCGGTTTGAATGCACCATTCTTTGGTGGCGCCTTCAGCATATTGAGCAGAATAAAATGCTTTCCAAACGTATGCTTCAAACGGATTGTTTAGAAGGTAATCATCGCTTGAACAAATATAGGTGTTGCCAAGCCGCTCTTTTACGCACATAAGCGATGCGTGGTTATTTTTGGATGCATATTCGTTGTTGACGACAATCGAAACGCCGAACTTGCTTTCGAGATAGAAGAAATACTCTTTTTTATAGCCGACAACGACGGTGATATTGCTGATACCTGCGTCTTGCAGCTGCCTAATCTGTCGCTCAATGAGGATCTCACCACGTACTTTTAAAAGGCCTTTGGGCTTTTCATACGAAATGGGAGCAAAGCGGCTCGAAAGCCCCGCAGCCAATATCACTGCGTTTTCAACCTTATAGGGATGAAGCGCTTCGTAACCGCCGTCGGTTAGGCTGTCCGATTCGAGAAGCCCCTCATTCGTGAGCTCTTTATTCGCTGCGTTTACTGATCCAAGTGAAAGGCCGGTGCGCTCGGCAACTTCTCGCTGGCTGGCATATGGGTTCTTTAGGTATTCGTACAGAACTGTAAAGTTACGCTTGGTCAGTTCCACTGCAGGCCTCCAATTAAGATGTTCATTGCTTAGGAAAAGAATAGAATGATTGAACGATATGTTCAATCAATTGTATTTAGCTACATAGACTGAACAGAAAGTAGCGAAAATCAATCTCGAAAGGTGGATTAAAATAACTAAATAGGATATCTGGGAGGGTCGCTTATGTATCGATTCGAAAAGAAGGCCACGCTTGTTTGTGCTGCTGCGTCATTAATCACTGCTTGCTGCTTGCCCTGAGTGCGAATGTCGCGTTTGCACAGGATTCCGTTGAGGCTCAGAGTATTGAGTCAAAAGCGGATTTTTCTTCTGTGGTTTCCGATGATTTGCAACCTGATAATTCTTCCGTCATAAAAGATGGCTGGCAACGAGACGAGTCGTCTGGAGTTTGGTATTACGGAAAAAACGGTAAACACCAAACTGGCTGGCTGCAAAGCGGGGGCTATTGGTATTGGCTTGATCCGGCCAATGATGGTGCAATGCAGACAGGTTATTTCAATGTGACCGATGCTGGCGGATCGACTGCTTCGTTTTATGCGAATGACGGCAATGCCGCAACGCCTTTTGGCGCGCTATATCAGAACTGCTGGCTACGTAACTCAGATGGAAATTGGTTTTATGCCAATGCTGGAGGCGATTTAGCTGCTGATTGGTTTTATCAAGACGGCACATGGTATTACCTGGATCCTGCCACCCATATAATGCAGGTTGGTTTTGTCGACCTCGGGAGCGGGAAATACTATTTAGATGCCACTGGTGCTATGAAAACCGGCTGGATTCTCGTTGACGGGAATTGGTACTGGGCATATCCATCGGGCGCACTTGCTTCGTCATGGCAGACGATAGGTGGGACTCGCTATTATTTTGACTCTCAGACGCTGGCTATGTTCAAAGGTCGTCACGAGATCGATGGAAGTACCTACATTTTTGGCGACTATGGCCTCGTAAATGGATGGTTCAAAGATGGAGTAGATTGGTATTACTGCTCTAATGGTATTGCGGTCACTGGCTGGCAACTCGTTAACGGAACCTGGTATTATCTCGATCCGGCTTCCGACGGCAAAATGTCTGTTGGGTATTTAGACCTTGGCAATGCAGCATATTATTTGAATTCGAATGGGACTATGGCTATTGGTTGGGCTCAGTCCGAGGACGGCTGGTATTTTGCCTCTGAATCTGGCGCGCTTATTTCTGGCTGGTATAAAGAGGGCGTGAGTTGGTATTACCTGGACCCTGCTAGCCATCTCATGAAAACGGGCTTATTTGAGGTGGGCGGCAACGATTGTTTCGCAAACCTGAGCGGTAGACTTGTGGTGTCAAGCTGGATTACCGTTAAAGACGGCGTAGAAAGATATGCCGATGGCAATGGATATCTTTGCAAAGATGTGATCCGCGAAAACGGTACTATCCTAAAAACAGCTGGAGCTGATGGCTGGCAGGTTGCGTCCGGTTGGGTTAATGTTGCAAATCAAAGGTTTTATGCTGAGCCCGGAACGGGCGTCATTCATCGTGGATGGCTGCAGATTGATGGCGATTGGTATTGGCTTGATGCCGATTCTGGTGCGATGAAAACTGGATGGGTTTTTACTGACGGTGCATGGTATTACCTAAACGCCGACGGAAAAATGGCAACTGGTTGGAAATGCCTCAATGGAACATGGTATTACCTTGACTCCAACGGCAGCATGCATGTTGGCTGGCTTAAAGATTCGGGTAAGTGGTATTGGCTAGACGGCAGCGGTGCTATGGCAACAGGCGCAAGAACCATCGATGGCGTGCGTCGAATTTTCTGGAGCGATGGCCAGTGCGACAAGGTTGGCTGGCAAAATCCTCCGCAGTATCCCCAGGTCAGCTCTTGGACTGTTCAGTTGCCTAGCTACTGCACTGGCTACTTTACCTATGTGACTCCTTCTCGCATTTCTGTCGAAGCGACGCGGGAAGATTGCGTGAATGCCTTTATTCAGCGTGCTTACGAATATATCGGTACGCAATATATTGAGCCTTGGTCTACCGCTCCCGGCGGGGCTGTTGATTGCTCTGGTTTTGTCTTGCAATGTCTTTATGCTACTGGCATGGATATGGGTGTTTACAACCCTTATAACCATCGCTGGGATCCAAGCCAAACCTACAATTCGATGAATTGGTATCGAAGCAACATCTTTATGCCCGTGAGCACCAGCTCGATTCAGCGTGGCGATGTGATTTATTATCGCGGGCATATCGCAATCGCACTTGGCGGCGGTATGATGATTGACTCCTGGCCTCATCAGGGTGTCGGTATTCATCCCGTCAGCGCTAGGGGAAATGTGATCGGCGCAGCCCGTCCGTTTATCTAATTGATTCCTTGTAAGACAGTCGGTACCGGTTGGGGGCCTGAAATGAATGCTCGGATTGATCATCGAATTTGCTGGCGAGCAATCGGCTTGGTGCTACTATCCGCCTCGCTCTCGGTTTTCGCCCCCGCGTTTTCTTGCACTGCTTATGCCGTGGAAGAGGGGGCGGATAACGATATCGTAGAGCGCGACTCGACGGAAGGGTCGGGTGCTTTTGTCGGCGGCGGTCTCGCTCAAGATTCCAACGATTATGCTGGCAAAACAGCGGAAGATTCGAATCCACAGGTTGTCGAAAGCCAAGACTCGTCGACGACGGAAAAACTATCTGGATGGCAATGGGACGGTTTGTCCTGGTATTACTATCTTGACGACTGCCGTTTGACCGGAATGCAGAATGTTGACGGCTCGTTGTTTTATTTGGACCCCGCTCGTGACGGCGCGATGAGTTGCGGCTGGATTTTTACTGACAATAAGTGGTATTACGCGAGTCCATCAGCGCTTTGGCAAATGGTTGGCAGCTTATCGGAGGCCAATGGTACTGGTTTGACTCCCTTGACGGCTGTTCCATGGTTACTGGGCGACGTGTTATCGATGGGCATCCTTATCTTCTTGGAACCTATGGACTGATTAATGGATGGTGTCTTGATAACGGTTTATGGTATTGGGGTAGCAATGGTGAAGTCTTAACCGGTTGGCTTCAAACTGGCAATAACTGGTATTGGCTTGATCCCGCCAATGATGGTGCTATGTCTAGGGGAATCGTTTCCGTTGGCTCATCACGTTATTATTTATCGGATTCCGGTGCAATGGCTGTTGGTTGGGCGTTTGATGGTACGGACTGGTATTACGCAGACGGTTCCGGCGCACTTGCGTCGGGCTGGCGTTCGGTGAACGGCGCTTGGTATTGGCTCGATATCGCAAATGACAATAGAATGGTTACCGGCTTTTTTTCCATCGGATCGAATCGGTATCATTTTTCTTCAACGGGAGCGCTGTCACTCGGCTGGTTTATGAGCGATGGAGACTGGTATTACGCTGAGCCATCTAATGCATCGGGTATTGTAAAGACGGGTTGGCTGAAGGACGGTAGCCAATACTATTATCTTGATCCTGCCGTCGACGGCAAAATGCTGCTCGGGCATTTTTCTGTAAATGGGAAAAGCTATTATGCAAAAGGCTCAGGCGCTGTTGCTTGTCGTGAATGGGTAGATGTCCAGGACTCGGTTCAGGATGGTCCGTCTAAGGCTTTTGCTGGTTCTGACTGCTCGTTGTGCGGAACATTGCGCAATGGGAAGTTATTTACTTCAAACGGCGATGGCGAATTGGTCGAAGCGCGCGGTTTCGTGACGCTTGGTGGCTGCATTTTCTATGCTGATCCGACTAATGGCTCCTTGAGCGTCGGCTGGCAGAACGTTAACGGAAAATGGTACTTCTTTGATGAGACCGCTGGCTATGCACGATCTGGCTGGCTGAGCAAGGATGGCTCCTGGTTCTATTTAGATCCATCTACTTACGTTATGAAAACCGGTTGGGTTGCCGTTAACGGATATTGGTATTACTTGAATTCGTCTGGTTATATGCAGACGGGATGGCTCAATTTGGGCGGCACCTGGTATTGGCTTGATGCTAGTGGGGCTATGGCTACTGGCTGGCGCGTTGTGGACGGATCCTGGAATTACTTCATGGCTAACGGCGCGTGGGTGTCAGACTATATGGACGCTAAAGCTCAAAGTTATTCAAGTAATACAAATTGGCTGATACTTGTCGATACGTCGCGTTGTATCACGAGCATCTACACTGGGTCATGGAATAATTGGTCCTTAAACCGTCGATATGTATGTTCGACGGGAAAAGCCAGTACGCCAACTGTGATAGGGGAGTACCAAGTCTACGGAAAGGGATACTCCTTTGGGCATGGATATACTTGCTATTACTACACACAGTTCTACGGTGATTATCTATTCCATTCTTCGCCCTACTACGTCAACAGTAACCGGGTGATGGATCCCACGATGGGCGTTCCATCCTCTGCAGGATGTGTGCGCCTTGAGATCCAGAACGCAAAATGGATTTACGATAACATACCTTATGGAACAAAGGTTGTTACCTATTGATATTGGACAAGTGTCTTTAAAGGTGGGAGAAAGACACTGATTCTTAAGGGACTCTTTTCCAATTGAGGTGCTTTGATTTGGCAAGCGGTTTCATGAGAAGGCAGTCATAAACTGTATGCACTTCCGGTGCGCAGGATTTTAATTCTCTACGAGCTTCCTTTTCAGATTATTTTGAAAAGCCAACCATCTCGCTCCCTCTAGGGGGGCGAGATGTCGGTGTTGGTGTTAAAAATTACGGGAGCACCATTCAATTTGCCGCCATGTATTATCTAAAGGCCGAGCCTTCTCCTGTCTTTTTTGAGCGTAATAAACAACACCTTAAATCTCTAATGATTGCTTTGCTAATCTTGAAAACATGACTTTGGGAGGATTTTTGGAAATAGAAAAGGGAAATGGTACAGGCGTATGCGTACTTCTTTCAGCATATAAACCTGATCTTAAGTTTTTCGCCGCTCAACTTGATTCGATTGATGAACAAACGTTTCCGGTTACGCTTTTGGTCAGAAATGACTGCCCCGAATCGGCCTCTTTAGAGGGGTTTATCCAAGAGCATATAAAGAAAAACGCCTATCGTTATTATCATGGCGATAAAAATCTCGGTTATGTCAAATCGTTCGAGGCACTACTCTCTTTGGCAGAAGGGGATTACGTAGTATTTTGCGATCAAGATGATATTTGGGAGCCTAACAGAGTTCAAGTTTCGCTCAACCATATGCTAGAAGAAGGCTCAATTCTTGATGTTTGCGATAGATCGGTAATCGACGAAAACGGAAACATGCTGGTAGAGAGCTACAGAAAAGCTCATCCAAATTCGCCTGAAGTAAATTGGTGCTCCGGAGAGGATATTACTATTCAGGCTGCAAGTGTATGCTACGGCATTGGTATGGCTCTCATGCTAGATGCGAGTGCTGCTAAGTCGATGATTCCCTTTCCGGAATCCACTGCACATGATTTGTGGTTGACATTGGGCTGCAGCGAACTGGGGAAGTGCAGTTTTACAACGACTCCCTTGGTTAAGTATCGTCGACATGGCGGGAATGAAACTGGATTCCTTGCGGGTGTTGCTTCAAAAGATGATTGGTATTTAACAAGAGTTAAAAACAGGGTTGATACAGCTAAGCAATTTGCCGAAAGATTTCCTGATTCACCGCACCTAAAGGAAATAATGGGGTTCGCCGATGCAAGAGAGCGACGCTCCATAATTGGCTTGCTTAAATATCGACGAGCTTGCCCGTCCATTGCTAAAGCTGAAATCGTTATGCGACTTGTACCGAATTGGCTGTTTCTTTTGATTTTAAACATGATTAAAGAAGCAAAATAGCTTCGTATCCGAATCGCGACTTGTTCAGAAGGGCGCTTATATTTGTGGAAGCCACAGAGAAGACTCTTTCGATTAAACACAATATGTTCTGGAATACCGTTGGCTCGTTGACGAATTTAGGCTGTCAATGGCTAATCACTATATTGGTCGTTCGACTGTCTGATGGATATAGTGCTGCTGGAATTTATTCCCTTGCTATGTCTATTTTCAACATGTTTTCTCAATTGGCCCAATACAGGATGTACACGGTACAAATTGCAGATGTTGAAAGGAAAAACTCTGCTGGTGAATACCTGACTTTTCGTTTCTTTACTACGTTTATGGCGTTTGCAATGTTGGCCGTCTATTCCATTGCGACGTGTCGTATTGATACGGTGCCTGCTGTTCTTTTGTATGCTCTCTATAAAACCGCCGGCTTAGTTATTGATGTCATGCATGCCAATGATCAGGTTGGCCATAGGATGGACTATATTGGGAAATCCCTCATAATGCAGGGCATTGGTTCTCTCCTTTCGTTCATTGTTGTCTTTGGGCTGTTAAATAGCCTCGAAGGTGCATTGTTGCTAATGACGGTAGTGACTATAGGTATCGGTGTTATTTACGATTATCCGAGATCAAATCGAATCTCTGCAATCAAACTTGGAATTACCCAAGCGAAGGTCAGAGCTTTCCTATGTGGCTGTTTGCCCATCGTTCTGGGCGGCATTGCTGCTTCTGCGGCGCCGAATATTCCAAGGCAGTATTTATCTTATACATTCGGAGATTCTGCTCTAGGCATTTATGCATCAGTTGCTGCTCCCGTGGCAATTATCCAAATGGGTGCGACGTATATCTATAATCCTTTATTAGGTTATTTAGTAGAGCGTTACTATTCTAGGGAAAAGTCCTTTTTTACGCTTATAGGTAAAATACTTGCCGGTATTTTATTTGTCGGCGTCATATCAGCAGTTGCGCTTTTCTTTTTCGGCAAATTATTGCTGTCTTTGTTTTATGGCGCTGGAATAGCCAAACATTCTGATCTCCTTCAGCCTATGTTGGCTTGTGCCTTTTTGACTGGCATTGCTTGGTTTGTCAACGATTTGCTGGTTTCTCTTGATAACTACCGAGGGGTATTTGTTGGCAGCATATTGTCCTTAATCAGTGCTGTTGCTGTCATGGCTCCCGCGCAAGTGTTGTTTGGCTTAAATGGCCCTACTGTAACGGCGCTTATATCCAATGCTATTTGCCTTATTTATCAGTCTTTTGTTTTGGGGAAACAGACGCAAGAATGGTTTGGGGAAAAGAGATAGGCCGATGATGTCTAAAGCTCACGCGCTATTAAAGCTTCAAAACACTGAATTGGATATCCTTCAGGTTGTCGCTGCATTCTGCTCTAAGCACGGCATCAGGTGGTGGCTTGATGGCGGAACATGTTTAGGAGCAATGCGTCATAGGGGGTTTATCCCTTGGGATGATGATATAGATATCGGAATGATGCGTTCAGACTATGACCGCTTTTGCTCTTTAGCCGAGGATGGTTTACCGGAAGGATATTCGCTCCATACATCGCGGAATACTATTGGCTATGCTGCGATGTTTGCTAAGGTGTATCGCGATGAAACTCGCTTCGAGAATCAGGAGGCTCGAGAGGCTTCCAGTTCGATGGGTATTTTTGTCGACATCTTTCCATATGACCAGCTCTATACAGATAAACGCCTTCGTGCAAAACAAGTCCGAACTGCATCAATTGCACAGAAAAGAGCTTATTTATATCACTCTTCTTCCATTGTTGTCCCTCATAAAGGGTTCCTTGGACAACTCGAGCAAATTGGTTGTTCTGCTATACACGTAGTGGAACGACTGGTTTCTCGAGGCGCATGCTCTTACCAGGATTTGTTCGACTCCTGTATTGCCGACTCAAATACGGGTGAGGTCTCTGATTATTGTCTGACGTTAAGCTGGCCGAATATGGCGCCAGTGCCTATTTCAGAGATTTTCCCTCTGAGCAGTGCGGTTTTCGAAGGCAGTGAATTCCCCGTTCCTCGTATGACGGATAAATATCTTACAACGATGTATGGCGAATGGAAGAAAATTCCGGAGCCGGAAAATCGACATACCCATCTTCCTCTTCTGCTTGACTTTGGGGATGGTGAAGTCTGGACTGCGCAGAATTAAGGATATGAAATCTTTACCAGATGAGGTTATGTAATGAGTTCTTCTATTTGTATTTTCACCCATCATTATCACCCGCAACTTAGTGGAATTGGTAATTTTGTCGATGGTCTCGCTCATGCCCTAGCTGCCCGCGGCGACAGGGTGGTTATCGTTACTAATGATTCAATGCGCGTAGGAGTCGGTCATTCAGTCGAAAACGGTCTCGAGATAATTCGGCTTCCATGTATTTCATTGCTTGATGGAAGGCTTCCTCTTCCCAAAAAAACCGGCGATTATTACCGGCTCCTGCAAAGCCTTGATGATTATGAGTGGGACGGCGTACTTATCAACACGAGGCTTTTCCCCCTCTCACTCGAAGGGCTGAAGTTTGCTGTGGATCATAACACTAGGGCCGTCGTTCTCGACCATGGTTCAGCGTATCTTTCTTTCAATCAGCCATTCCTTGATTATTTTGTGCGCCGATATGAGGATTGGATTACTGATCGCGTAAAGACGTTTGAACCTGATTTCTATGGGATTTCTTCTAAAAGCGTTGAATGGCTTCAGCATTTTAATATCGGTGCAAAGGGCGTAATATCGAACTCAATCAATGCTTCAATTTATAGGAGCATCTCTTCGGGTAGAGATTTCCGATCAGAATTAGGTGTCCCTCAATCATCTTTAGTTGTGGCTTTTGTTGGGCGGTTTATTCCTGAAAAGGGAATTTATTCAATTATTGAGGCAGCTCGCGCAAAGGATATTACCAAGCGTGATATTTGTTTTGTTCTTGCAGGGGATGGTCCGCTGGCCAATGAAGTCAAGGAAGCCTGTTCGTCGAACTTGTTTTGGCTTGGGAGATGTAGCGCAGAGGACATTTCCTCCTTACTTCAGCAAGCAGATGTGCTTTGTCTTCCAACTCGGTCCGAAGGCTTTTCGACGGTACTTCTTGAGGCTTCAGCTTGCGGAACGCCTGCTGTGGTAACAGATGTGGGAGGCGCGCACGAGCTTATTCCAGATGATAGCTACGGCACGATAATTCAGTCCATGTCATCTGATGAGGTGGTTTCGGCATTATGCAGGCTTTTTGATGATCGAAAGCTGCTTTCTCTACAGTCTCGAAACTCTAGGGCCCTTGTTGAAAATCGATATAGCTGGGACGCCACTGCTATAGATGTCGAGAAGGCGTTTTGTATTTGCTAAGTGATACTTGGCTGGCTTTTACTTAGCTTTTGAGTGAAGTTGGATCTAAGACCCGAATTTGTTATTGTCGACTTATCCTATTCGATTTTGTCTTTAGTTGGAGATGCACGTTTTGAATAATCCTGCAATTAAGAAAAGCGAGTACGCGCTTGCCATCTTTGGGCTGGGACTTCTTTTGTTAGCTGTCGCGACATCATTGCACTATAAGAATTTAAATCTATTCATTCTTGAACTCTTTTGCGATGTCGTTGCTGTTGCGTGCTTATATTTGCAACCGAAATCACAGTCGAGCGGTGATGCTATTCGTCAGATAACCGTTCTCGTCGCGTCCAGTATCCTCAGCAGCTTTCTGCTAGTTTTCATCATATTGGCTGGCGCGAAGACGTTTGGCCCCTTCGGTCTTGGTGCATGGAATATCTCAGGTCTGGTTATATGCTTTCATTTAGTTTTAGCGTTCCAGGGAATTGAGCTTTGCTATGGCCTGATGAAGAGCTTCGTAACCTCGGTTAAGAAAACTGATGCTAAGAAGTGTTTCTTTTATTTGGCGGTTTTTGTTGGCTTTGCTGTTTTAATCGCTTTTATTGGCATTCCGCTCGATAAGTCAAAGACGGTGTTGTTCGCGTCTGCTTTGCCCATTACGGTTTTGATCGGATTGATTGCTATTAATGGGGGCATTTCTTATCTGAAGCCCGAACTGTTCGCTTTCGCATGCATTGTCTCAATTGGTCTATCCGTAATTATTTGCTTTCCCGTTACAAATTTTTTGACATGGATGATGAGGTCCACTATGGAAATGCAAACAGTTTTTCCTACCTCACAAATGCTGAAATATCAAATTCTGACCGAATGATAGTCGAGCAGTTTTATATGGGGGACGGCTTTAGTTTGGATGCAGCTTTGGGTAAGTACCCAATAGATGAAACAAGAGAGTTTAACCGTGGCTCTGTTGAGCAATTGGTCAGAGAGGCTGATAAAAATGATTTAGCTGAAGGTATCGAACGTTTTAATTGTTTTGATAGTGTGGCTCTTTCTAAAATTGCCTATATTCCTTCATCTATCGGCCTTTGTTTGGGTCGCTTGCTTCATCTCCCATTCTCTATCAAATTTGCATTGGGTAAAATTTTTAATTTGTTTGCGTATGCAGTTATCTGCGGAATCGCAATTCGTATAGCCCCTTGCAGAAAATGTCTTTTCACTTGTATTGCGTTGTTCCCGTCTGCTGTGTTAATGGCAGCCAGTTACTCGTATGATCCCTGTGTGATATCGTTCAGTTTGCTAGGAACAGCTCTTTTGTTGAAGATGCTTATTTCTGAAGAGGATATTTCTGCTAAAACGTTCTTCGCATTTCTACTATCTTTTGCAATCGGGTTTGCAGCTAAAGCGATTTATTTTCCCTTATTTGGACTTGCGCTTTTAATTCCTGCAAATAAATATGTTTCAAGCAAGCAAAGACGTATCTTGATTGGTACTGCTCTATTCGTTTGTGCCATTATGATCCTATCTTTCTTGACGCCATATTTCTCATCTGTCGTAAATAATATTTCTGATGCACGTGGTGGCTCCGAAGTCTCTACGGCTGGTCAAACGACGGGAGTGCTTGCAAATCCAGTTGGAACTATAGCTGTAATCTCGAATTTCGTTTTTGGATCGATGCTGACCCCGGCGTTTCTCAATTCAATATCAACGAATATGGCTTATCTTGGGGACGTGTCTAATCTGTTCCCATGGCTTTCGTATCTCCCCATCATGCTGTTTGAAGCTATTTGCATTATTGATAATGAAAAAGATACTAAAATAAAGCTTAGCCGTTGCGGAATTGTTTGGACTCTATTCCTGGTTCTTGCTACTTGCCACCTAGTTGCTTTGGCTCTATACATCGCTTTTACAGGAGTTGGAAGCCAGACAGTTGCGGGTGTCCAAGCGCGATATCTCATACCTTTGATAATACCTTTTGCCTGTCTATTGCTCAGGTTCCCTATTTACTGCGATGAGGAGGTGAAGGCTAAAGTTACAGCCTTTATGCTCGGGGCTCCATTTGCGCTGCTGTATTTTGTGATGTTCGAGCTTCTGTATATCCGTTTTTTCTAAATTAGCGATATAGGTCATGGTTATAGTAGGAGTGGGCAATTAGTTGGATTCGATTGGATCGAATGGGACGGCGTTGAGGGTTCGCTCAGGACATGCGCCCCGTATTTGAGGCAGAACTGCAAGGGGTCCTTTTCCTGCGGTGATGGATGGGGACTCCATGTGTGCCCTAGTTGAGCAAGCTAAATATCTAAGCTTGAGATGTAACTTCCTAATGGTTAGACAGGATACAGTAAACTTAAGTCTGAGTTAAGCTATGCGTTGGACTGTAAGAGTCGCAAATTCTTTGGGCGTCGCTAAGAGCCAACTGTTTTTGGAATGGATGAATCTCGATTGTCTTTTACTTCAACGACATGTTCAAAAGGACATCTGCGTGTTCTCGTAATAATTCCTGCCTATAACGAACAGGAGTGCATTCTCAATACCGTTGCAGCTATAAAAGCTGCGGGTTATGACTATGTCGTAATCAACGACGGCTCACAAGATACAACGCTTGAGCTTTGTCGAGAGCATGGTATCAACATATTGGATTTGCCGCAGAACCTTGGTATCGGTGGAGCGGTCCAAGCGGGCCATAAATATGCCCAGAGATTTGGCTATGATATCGACATTCAGGTTGACGGCGATGGCCAACATGATCCTTCTTATATTCCTGAGCTTGTAAAGCTGATTGAGAGCGGTGCGAGTTTGGCGATAGGCTCTCGATTTCTGGTTGAGACTGATGGTTTTCAATCAACTTTTATGCGTCGTGTTGGAATCAGGTGGCTTTCATTTTTGCTCGAGTTGCTTACGGGTAAGGTGGTCACCGATCCCACTTCTGGCTTTAGGGCCTGCAATAAAGATGCTATCGACCTGTTCTGCAAGAGTTATCCTGATGACTACCCGGAGCCAGAGTCGATTGCTTTGGCTATGAAGCTTGGTCTTCCCGTTATGGAAGCGCCTGTAAAGATGAATGAGCGCCAAGGTGGACGTTCATCTATCGGGGGCTTCTCTTCCGTCTACTATATGGTCAAGGTTACGTTAGCCATTGTCCTTGTGTGCTGGGTTCATAGGGGAGACAAATAATGAATCTTATTTTGAGGATTGGTGCGGCCCTCTTTTTCGGCGGATTCCTCGTCTATGTTTTACGTCTCGTGTCCAACGGAAAGATGCTTCTTAAGTACTCTTTGCTGTGGATTTTGATGTGTATGGCGGCCTTGATCTGTGATTTATGTCCTCAGATTATTTATAGTTGCTCAACAGCTATTGGGTTTGTCAACCCGGCCAATTTCCTTTTTTTGGGTGCAATCGTGCTGTTGCTTGCAATCTCTCTGTCTCTTAGCGTTGCCGCGAGTCGTCATGTTTTGGCGATCAAAAACCTTACTCATAGGATTGCCCTGCTCGAAAAAGAGCTTGAGAAAAGGTCTGATCATGAATGAGCTCAATACATGGTTTGATTCAGTTCCTTCGGCTATCCCTCATTAGGCTCCTAAGTTTGTGCACCATTGATCGCGCTCGACTGCTGGTTGTGGATTGTCTAACAAATAGACAATCCCTATGTTGAGTGTCTTATCGTTTTATCTGGTGCAACGTATCAAGCGAGTTGTCTTGCATATTAATTAATTTGGGAACTGCATCTCTGGGTCGACTGCATCTGGATATTCAAAGGTTAATTTGATTTGGCGAGAAGAGAAAAATGATGAAAAATCGACATCTGAGTTTAATCAGCGTGGTTTGTCTAACATCTATTTGTTTCATCTCTCTTTTATGGCCCGCAATCGCATTTTCATTAACTGAAGATTGCGTGGCTGAAGGCACTGATGGCTCTTTGGTTCAATCGGGTCAGGAAGCATTTGGGACATCAGGTAGCGATCGTTTGACTTTGGATTCCGATAATTTCAAAGCATCTATCGATTCGTCGATATATGAATATACTGGCGATGTGATTACTCCTGATGTCTCTGTTTTGACTGCCAGCGGTTCTGTGCTAGCAAGCGGAATCGATTATGAAGTCACGTATTCAGATAATGTTGCCCCTGGCTGCGCCACTATAAGAGTGAATGGGCTAGGGAATTACGCCGGCGTTACCTCTCAACTGTCGTTCCAGATCGTTCGTTCCTCTGATAATAACATCGCTCTTCCTGGTTCTTGGGCCTACCAAAACGGTAAATGGTGGTGGAGATATGAGGCTGGTGGTTGGCCGTCAAACTGTTTTCTGTCCATTAGAGGGGCGGAGTATTATTTTGATTCCGAAGGTTATGCAGCTACTGGCTGGAAATACTTGAACGATGGCTGGCATTTATTTTCTAACTCCTGTGCACATTTGAAGGGATGGGCTGCCACCGGTGGGCGCTGGTTCTACCTTGACGAGACATCGGGTTCAATGAAGACCGGCTGGGTTTTAATTGATGATAGCTGGTACTATTTGGACAGTTCGGGCGCTATGCAGACCGGGTGGTTACTCCTTGGCAATACTTGGTACTGGCTTGAGCCTTCTGGATTAATGGCTACGGGCTTTAGGCTTGTTAACGGCTCTTTGTATCATTTTTCCGAATCCGGTTCTATGAGCTCCGGTTGGTTTATTAACGATGGGGCATGGTATTGCTCCAACGCATCGGGAGAGATTCGTACCGGGTGGTTTTACAATGGTTCTAGCTGGTATTTGCTAGACCCCAATAATAATGGCGCCATGCTGGAAGGATTTCAAACTGTAAATGGCTCCATTTATTATTTGGATCCGGATAGCGGCGGTGCATTAAAGTGCAACACTTGGGTCTTCTCACAAGATGAAAACGTATATTATGCGTGCAGCAGTGGTGCGATTGTGCTTTCGGGCGTCAAGGACGGTGCGGGTGGAATTAAGCTCAGGGATCCCGAGGGAAAGCCTGTCGCTGGCTGGTATTGGTCCTCAGCTGCACAGGTGTGGTTTTACACAGACTCAGATGGGGTTCTGCAGCGCGGTTGGCGATTCATTGACGGTAGGTGGTATCACCTCGACAACGAATCCGGAGCTATGAATACTGGCTGGTTCCTCGATGATGATGGAACGTGGTACTACCTTATGTCTTCTGGACAAATGGTAAATGGCTGGAACAGAATTGGAGACTCCGAGTATTTCTTTAATGCCTCAGGTGCTTGGGTGGAGCCTGAGCACTCCGCGCGCGCCTCCTTGCAGTCCCAGATCGTTAATCGTTGCCATAGCGTTCCTTCTCCTGGGGCGGGACTGTGCTCGGAGTGGGTTAGCCATGTGTTTTACCCCGTGCTGGGGTCATATCCCAACGGCGACGCATGCGACATGTTCTGGAATTGGTGTTACAGCCGAGATATATCTCAGCTTAAAGTTGGAATGATCGTTGCGGTCCCTACGCATACTCATACAAGTGCTGGTGCCCGCTGGGGCCATATTGCTATTTATATCGGAAACGGTATGGTTATGGATAACATCGGTTACATCAGGACAACATCACTTGCTTGGTGGCTGAACTACTACCACACTACCGCTATACCACAGTGGGGCTGGGTTTTAAATACGCCTTTGGAATGATGCGGATTCTGGCCAGCATGCGGAATCAACGCCTGCTTGTGTATCGAATCACAAACGCTTCTTAACTGTATATCATGTATGGAATGCAATTATTCATAGTAAGGGAATCGAGGGTTGACCCTCGATTCCCTTATCTATTAGTCGCATTTTAATAAGGTTAAAATTAGAAAGCGCAGAATTAAGCTAACACTTTATAAATGATAGTAGCGATTTCCGGGTTCTCCCACGCTGAAATTTGGGTTAATGTACGGATCGCCTTCGACATAGTATTTTGCCCAGCGATAATTCATGTATGCGACTTCTTTGTGGAACCGAATCTGCTTTTCCGTATTGTTTTCAACGCCTCTAGAAATCGACTCGTAGTGATAGAGCTCGACTTCGGGTGTGTATACGATCAGGTCGTTGATCTCGCGTAGTTTTAAGCAAAAGTCAACATCATTAAATGCAACTTGAAGCTCTTCCGTGAAACCTCCGACTTTCTCATATTCGCTACGCTTGGTCATTATGCAAGCTGCAGTGACGGCGCTGAAGTCTTGTTGTGCATCGTTGAGTGCAAAGTATCCCCAGTTATTTCTTGGCATGCTTTGGCAAAGATGCCTGCCACGCCACCAGTGACGCATAAGCCGCGTGCTGAATGGTGTTGTCGGGATAGTAGAGTTTTGCACCAACTGCGCCAACATCCTCACGTGCGCAGATGCCAAGCATAGTCTCAATCCAATTGGGCGTAATTACCTCGGTATCGTTATTCAACAGCAAGAGATAGTCGCCCTTGGCGTGAGCAACGCCAAAGTTCATGAGCTTGGAGAAATTGAATTCGTGTTCCCAAGTTACAAGACGAACGATGTCAGGATATTTTGCTTGCAACTTATCGTAATAATCGAACGTCGCCTTTTCTGTGCTGTTGTTTTCGATTATGACAAGCTCGTAATTGTCGTACGTTGATTTCTCAACAATTGACTTAATGCAGTTGTCCAGAATGTCGGCGTGGTCTTTAGTCGGAATGATAATCGACACGAGTGGATGGGAATCTGGCACAGCGTAGGTTACTTTATATGTAAAGGGACGACGCGCTTGTTCGACCTTCGCATTGAGCCCAAGCCTGTCCAAATGACTCTGGACCGCTTTGATACCTGCGATAGTGGCATACGGCTTGCTATCGGCATTTGCTGCGGTGGAGGTCTCGCTTAGGCGCCAGTGATATAGAACCTTTGCAACATGATGAACTTTCCTTGCCTTTTCCACGGCGCGGAGAGTCAGATTATGATCCTGTGCTCCATCGAACTCTTTCGTGTTCGGTTCTAGAGTGTCAAGCAGAGACTTACGGATGGTAAGCATATGGCAGATATAGTTATTGTTTCTGAGCAGATCGATATTGAAATCCGGCTTAAAGAACGGCTGCGCTAGCTTTCCATCGGGCATGAGTTTATCTTCATCACAATAAAGAAGATCGACGTCACTATTGTTTTCAATTGCCTCGGCATATGAGAACAGCAAGTCCGGTTCAAGAATGTCGTCATGGTCAAAGAAACAGACGAAATCACCCGAAGCGATGGCAACGCCGGCGTTTGTATTTTCGGAAATGCCCTTATTCTCGGTAAGGTTAATTGATTTAATTTTGTTGTCGTGGGCCGTCTCCTGCTCAACGCGTGCCTTCAGTTCCTGATTGTCAGGACTTGCATTAACTAGGATGAGCTCCCAGTTTGCATAAGACTGGCTTTTTACGGATTCGGCCATATCGTTAAAAAACGGAATGGGCGTGTTGTAGAGAGGGACAATAATGCTGAACTTCGGGGCGCTGTTGAAGACAATTTTTCTCTGCTTTTCCAGAGCGCCGACGGTTGCCTTATGCTCCGTGAACCATTCGGGGTATTCAGGATCGAACTGCGCATGGGTAAAGAGGAAGTTGGTCTCCTCAAGAAGCAAGCCTAATTTATCGGGCGTTAAGCAGTCAAATGCACTGAATGATGGGTGATTTTGATCGTCAATAACAAAGTAGTAACGATCGAACGCCTTTGGCATGCGAATTGAGAGCTGCGTTTCAAGTTGCTTTTTCTCAGACGTAAATCCAACGCTTGTTACATTCGAACCGAAATTGACGATGCTCAAATTAACTTCATTGAGGGCTCGATTGAGGCAGCGAAGTTTGATTTGGGAGTCGCTACGATAAGGAGTTCTCACCGTGCACCTAAGGATATAGTCGCTTGAATCTTCGATACACTGCCAGAAATCAATCGTTGCCATGTCAAACTCTGAAACGTCATCGTAGTTTCGGAGTTTGCTGCACATGTCAGGTTTAATTTTGTAGTTAAGGCGCGACTCCCATTTGATGTTCTTGCAATTTAGCGAAAGGGAGTCGCTGCTCAGGGTGCGACCGTCTTGGCCGATTTCGTTAAACTCAATTTTGATGGTGCGAACATCGGGATCGGGGACTACAAGGACGTATGAGTTCGAGTCACAACTATTGTCCCGGAATTTTAGGAGGGATAAAGGTAAGCAGCGGTTATCGTCTGTAGCCGCCTGGGCTGTTACGCTGGAGCCTTTATGGATGCCTTCAATCTTAAGCTGCTGGTAGATTTTCCAGTTTCCTCTGCATACTCCGGTTGTTTCGACTCGCATTGTTTGCCTTTCGTTTGTTGGACACTGCTCATTGTACTTTTTCATTTGTTGCCTCGCTAGAAATGCAGAAAGAGTTGCGTGTTTCTGCTGTCCGATTTAAATAAGAAGACGGGGAGGTTGCTGCCGGTGCGTATAATTTAACTAACTATGCATCTGTAATCAGCGGCTTTTGCTCAACGATTGTCAATCGAGAGGATTTTTATGAAAGGCATCATCCTCGCCGGCGGGTCCGGCACGCGCCTGTACCCGCTCACGCTCGTGACCTCCAAGCAGCTGCTGCCGGTCTACGACAAGCCCATGATCTACTACCCACTCAGCACCCTCATGCTGGCGGGCATCCGGGACATCCTGGTCATCTCCACGCCGACCGACCTGCCCAACTTCGAGCGCCTGCTCGGGGACGGCTCGCGCTACGGCGTGAACCTCTCCTACGCCGAGCAGCCCTCGCCGGACGGCCTGGCGCAGGCCTTCACCATCGGCGAGGAGTTCATCGCCGGCGAGCCGTGCGCCCTGGTGCTCGGCGACAACATCTTCTACGGCAACGGCCTGTCGCGCCACCTTACGCGCGCCGTGCAGAACGCAGAGTCGGGCCGCGCCACGGTCTTCGGCTACCACGTCGACGACCCCGAGCGCTTCGGCGTCGTCGAGTTCGACGGCGAGGGGAGGGCCGTCTCCATCGAGGAGAAGCCCGCCGAGCCCAAGAGCTCCTACGCCGTCACCGGCCTTTATTTCTACCCGGGCGACGTGGCCGCCAAGGCGCATAGGGTCGAGCCGTCGGCCCGCGGCGAGCTGGAGATCACCACGCTCAACCAGATGTACCTGGAGGAGGGGACGCTGTCCGTCGTGACGCTGGGCCGCGGGTACGCGTGGCTGGACACCGGCACCATGGAGAGCCTGCACGAGGCCGCGGAGTTCGTCCGCGCCGTGGAACACTCCCAGGACCTGCCGGTCTCGGTCCCCGAGGAGATCGCCTGGGAGAACGGCTGGATCACCACCGCCGAGCTCGAGGAGGCCGCCAAGGCCTACGGCAAGTCGGTCTACGGGCAGCACCTGAAGAAGGTCGCCGCCGGCGAGATCGTCAACAGCCCGCGCGAGTACTAGCGCCAGCTTGTTTTCTTTAGGGGCCACCGTTTATCTGGTGGCCCCTTTCGTTATGATTACGTTGACCATAAAGACAATATGATTGGGAGTGGATGTGTTAAGCGTCTACTTTGGCGATATGCCAGAAGCGATTTACAACACAGCGACATATTTCAAAAACTCTTACCGGTCTTCTTGGATTACGAATCCCTATGCAGTCTCGATAATTAAAGATGTCGATCGATCGGATGTTGTCTCCGAAAACGTCATCGAAAGCCCTGTGCTTGGATCCATCTCCCCACTCCAGCTTTCTGGTGGCGTGAAAACGCTGCTGCTTATGAGATTTGATCGTAAGCAAATTTTTAACGCTTCTACCTGTGGTGACAACTGTGCCAAGTGGATTCTCGACATGGCGAAAGATCGCAAGCTCGTTGTGAATCTCTATCATGTGATGGACTTTGGTCGCGAGGATTTTAAAATTAAAGTCGTGAATAGCGGCCGAATCGTTCACAACATGGCCGAATTGATTCACGAGTCGATTCCGTATCTGTAGGTACTGCTTATGAACGGTTCGCATCTCGTTAAGATTTCCCGCCGCAGGGGAACTAAGTACACATTTACCATCAAGCGGAACATCACTATTGTGCGTGGCGATAGCGGCACGGGTAAGACGACACTGTTTGACATGGTCGCAGACTACATGCGAACGGGCGAGCAGTCGGGTGTTTCCTTGCAATGTGATTGTCCCTGTGTCGCTTTGACCGATTATGATTGGCGAAACCAGCTTTCGTCCGTTCATGACTCGATTGTATTTGTCGATGAGGGCTTAAAAGAGATTCATTCTGATGAGTTTGCCCATCATGTGCTGTATTCCTCGAATTATTTCGTGCTGATCTCAAGGCTGATTTCCCCAATCTTCCGTATAGCGTGGATGAGATTTACAAGATTAAGACGAGCGGAAAATACCATTCTTTCATCCCTGTTTATCAAGATCGCGGGAATCATCGTTATGCTATTTCCCGGTCGGCGCCAAAACAGGACTTTTCTATCCTTCTATGCGAGGACAGTAGGTCTGGTTTCCAGTTCTTTGAACGGCATTTCGCTGACAGTGAGCTTACCTGTACTTCGGCCATGACGAACAGCGCGATTTTGCGCTGGTTGGATCAGCATCTCGACGATCGCGTGTTTGTTGTTGCGGACGGAGCGGCATTTGGGTGCTATGCGGACCGCGTCCTTAAGCTGCAAGACATTCACCGCGATACTGTTACGGTTTGTCTTCCCGAGTCGTTCGAATGGCTTCTGCTGAGCTCCGGCGTAATTTCAGGGCTAGATGTTAAGACGGTTTTGGAAACCCCAGAAGCCTTTGTAAACAGTGAGAAGTTTAAAAGCTGGGAGGATTTCTTCTATAAGTACTTACGTGAAATAACTGGGGATTCGGTTTTTCACTACGACAAAGACTGCATTCCGGAGGCGTTTTGTACGGGAGGTAATTCTGCGAAGGTTATGGCTCTTATCGCATGCCGAAATGTCCGATAGTTTTGTTGAATAGTGTCGCGTCGTCACTTCCTGCGGCATACTAAAGAAGCTGTACATGCTTCAGATTGGATTTTCATGTCTGAGATTTTTGAACCCAAGAACATCATCGTCACGGGCGGCTGCGGCTTCATCGGCAGCAACTTCGTGCACTACGTGGTCAACAACCACCCCGACGTGCACGTCACCGTCCTGGACAAGCTGACCTACGCCGGCAACCCAGAGAACATCGCCGGGCTGCCCTCCGACCGCGTGGAGCTCGTCGTGGGCGACATCTGCGACGCGGAGCTGCTGGACCGCATCGTCCCGGGCCACGACGCGATCGTGCACTACGCCGCCGAGAGCCACAACGACAACTCCATCGCGGACCCCGAGCCGTTCCTGCGCACCAACGTGGAGGGCACCTTCCGCCTGCTGGAGGCCGTGAGGAAATACGGCGTCCGCTACCACCACGTCTCCACCGACGAGGTCTACGGCGACCTTGCGCTCGACGACCCGGCGAAGTTCACCGAGGAGACGCCGTATCACCCGAGCAGCCCGTACTCGAGCACCAAGGCGTCCTCCGACATGCTCGTGCGCGCCTGGACCCGCACCTACGGGCTTCGCACCACGATCTCCAACTGCTCCAACAACTACGGCCCCTACCAGCACGTGGAGAAGTTCATCCCCAGGCAGATCACCAACATCATCGACGGCGTGCGCCCCAAGCTCTACGGCAAGGGCGAGAACGTCCGCGACTGGATCCACACCGAGGACCACAGCTCCGCGGTGTGGGACATCCTCACCAAGGGCCGCATGGGGGAGACCTACCTCATCGGCGCCAATGGGGAGAAGAACAACATCACCGTCCTGCGCATGATCCTGGAGGCGATGGGCCGCGACCCCGAGGACTTCGACTGGGTCGCCGACCGCCCCGGCCACGACCGCCGCTACGCCATCGACAGCACCAAGCTCCAGCGCGAGCTCGGCTGGAGGCCGGCCCACACCGACTTCGCCGGGGGCCTGAAGCGGACCATCGACTGGTACGTCGCCAACGAGTCCTGGTGGCGCCCGGCCAAGGAGGCCACCGAGGCCCGCTACCGCGCGCAGGGGCAGTAAGGAGAGCAGAGACATGGCAGACATCGCATTCGAGAAGGACCTCTCCGTCACCGAGACCGGCATCGAGGGCCTGAAGGTCGTCGAACTGGCCGTCCACGGCGACTCGCGCGGTTGGTTCAAGGAGAACTGGCAGCGCGCCAAGATGACCGCCCTGGGCATCCCGGACCTCCGCGTCGTCCAGAACAACATCTCCTACAACGACAGCCGCGGCGTCACCCGCGGCATCCACGCCGAGCCCTGGGACAAGTTCATCTCCGTGGCCCGCGGCAGCGTCTTCGGCGCCTGGGTGGACCTGCGCGAGGGCAGCGCCACCTACGGCAAGGTCTACACGACCGTGCTCGACCCCTCGAAGGCCATCTACGTGCCGCGCGGCGTGGGCAACTCCTTCCAGGCCCTGGAGGACGGCACCGCCTACACCTACCTGGTGGACGCCCACTGGTCGCCGGAGCTCAAGAGGACCTACACCTTCGTGAACCTCGCCGACCCCGAGCTCGCCATCGAGTGGCCCATCCCGCTCGACGAGGCCACCGTCTCCGATGCCGACCTCAACCACCCGATGCTCAAGGACGTCGTCCCCATGGCGCCGAAGCGCACCCTCGTCACCGGCTGCAACGGCCAGTTGGGCCATGCGGTCCGCGCGCTGGCGGAGGAGCGCGGCGTCGCGAAGGACTTCGACTTCTGCGACATCGACACCTCGACATGTCCGACCCGGACGCCTACGTACAGTACGACTGGTCGCTCTACGGCACCGTGATCAACTGCGGTGCCTACACGGCCGTGGATAAAGCGGAGACCCCCGAGGGCCGTGTCATCGCCTGGAAGGCCAACGCGACCGGCCCGGCGCTCCTCGCCCGCACCTGCGCCGAGCACGGCATCACGCTCGTGCACGTCTCCTCCGACTACGTCTTTGACGGCACCGCCGAGGTCCATGACGAGGACGAGCCCCTCAGCCCACTGTCCGTCTACGGCCAGACCAAGGCGGCAGGCGACATCGCCGTGGCCGGCTGCCCGCGCCACTACATCATGCGCTCGAGCTGGGTCATCGGCGAGGGGCACAACTTCGTCAAGACCATGAAGGCGCTGTCCGACCGCGTCGCCGACCCGGGGGATAAGCTCACCCAGATCACCGTCGTTGACGACCAGCTGGGACGCCTGACCTTCACGCGCGACATGGCCGCGGCCATCTTCCACGTGCTGGAGAACAAGGCCCCCTACGGCACCTACGGCTGCACCGGCAGCGGCCGCGTCGCCTCCTGGGCCGAAATCGCGCGTGAGGTCTTCGAGGCCGCCAACGGCAACGGCGGCAAGGTGGTCCCGGTCTCCACGGCCGACTACTACGCCAGCGCCGCCGGCCCCATCGCACCGCGCCCGGTCCACTCCGCGCTCGACCTGTCCAGGCTCGAGGCTGCCGGCTTCCACATGCCCGACTGGGAGGAAGAGCTGGGGGAGTACATCAAGACGCTCTAGGCGCTATTAACTTTTCGAGAGTAAAAGCCGCCGTTCTTTAACGGCGGCTTTTCTTGTTGGTGGCTATCTGCGCAGTGGTGCCAATAGTATTTTGCGGAAGATCTACCTCTCGCTTGGCTTGGAAGTAGGGTGGCCGGGCTGGTCGTCGTAGGCGTACTTGCTATATACGTTGACCTCCCACTGCTTTTTTTCGACCTTTGCTACAGAATCCAGGATGAATCCGGTTGCAAGGCTCAGGCCGCACAGGAACATAAACGACGCGGCGAGCATGGCGGTGGGGAAGCGCGGAACGAGGCCGGTCTGGAAATACTCGACAACGATGGGCATGCCCAGGGCGAGGCCGATCACCGCAAACAGAAGCGCGACGAGGCTGAAGAACTTCAGCGGGCGGTAGTCCTTGAACAGCGTGCCGATCATCGTGACGACTTTAATGCCGTCGCTCACGGTATTGAGCTTGGACTCGGAGCCTTCCGGACGGTCGCGGTACTCGATGGGCACATCTTTGATGCGCCAGCGGTGGTCGACGGCGTGGATCGAGAGCTCGGTTTCGATCTGGAAGCCCTCGGAAAGCACAGGGAAGGTTTTAACGAACGGGCGGCTCATGGCGCGGTAGCCGGTCATGACATCATCGAAGCTGTAGCCATAGATCCACTTGATCATGGCGCGGACCAGATTGTTGCCAAAGCCGTGGAAAGCACGCTTGTTTTCCTCGGCGTAGGTGCCGTTGGAAAGGCGGTCGCCTACGGTCATATCGGCCGCGCCGTTGAGGATAGGCTCGCAGAGGGCCTTGGCCGCCTCGGCGGGGTAGGTGTCGTCGCCGTCGACCATCAGGTAGCAATCGGCGTCGATATCGCGAAACATCTGGCGGCACACGTTGCCCTTTCCCTGACGGGGCTCAAAGCGGACCGTGGCGCCGTGCTCGGTGGCGATGCGTGAGGTATCGTCCGACGAGTTGTTGTCATAGACGTAGACCGTCGCTTGCGGAAGCTCGCGGTGAAAGTCGTCGATGACTTTGCCGATCGTGAGGGCTTCGTTGTAGCAGGGGATGATGACGGCGATGGATTCAGAATTCACTCAATGCTCCTTATACATTCAATTCTTGAAAGTATAGCCGTTTGGGCTTGGCATCCTAAGATGTGGGTTAGTTCTCCAGTTTTGTTGCGCGAATCGTTTGCATGGCCGTCGGGTCTATACTGTTCGTTTGTCAACGATTACGAGTAAAGGAGTTGCATCCGTGTCGGATCAGACAAAGCAACAAGAAACTCGCAGTCTGCCTGCGACGTTTGCTAAGAACGAATTTGAGAAGGACGCGTTTATCCTTCGTCAGCTGGTTACCAAGGATTTTAAGATCAAGTATCGCCGTAGCGTTCTGGGCGTCGCATGGTCGGTTCTCAACCCGCTGCTGATGATGATCGTCATGGCCATCGTGTTCTCGACGATTTTTGGCCAGGGCCGCAATGGATCAATGACGCCCGAGATGTACCCGCTGTACTTAATCGTGGGTAACGTTACCTTTGCCGTCATGTCCGAGTCCACGAACCAGGCCCTAACGTCGATCGTGGGTGCTGCCCCTCTGCTCAAGAAGGTTAAGGTGCACCGCTGGGTCTTCCCGGTGCAGAAAGTGCTTTTCTCGCTCGTGAACTTTGCCTTCTCGCTGGTCGCCGTCGCCATCGTCATGCTGTGGTTCCGCGTTATGCCTTCTTGGCACCTGATTCTGCTGCCGGTTTGCCTGCTGCTGCTTATGTGCTTCTGCATGGGCCTGGGCATGATGCTCTCTGCCCTTACGGTCTTTTTCCGCGACGTTATGCATCTGTGGAGCGTCGTCATTACGGCGTGGACTTATATTACGCCCATCTTCTGGACGACTGACTATATTGCGCAAATGCCGCATCTCGTGCGTATCTTGATGTATGCGAACCCCATGTACAACTACCTGCAGTTTATGCGCGATATCTTTCTGTTCCAAACTACGCCCTCGCTTATGACGTTTGGTATGTGCGCTGCTTGGGCGGTTCTTGCGCTTGTTATTGGCTATACCGTGTTCCATAAGTCCGAGCGCAAGTTCATCCTCTACATCTAAGGAGTGCTGTGATGACTGAATCTGTTGTTGATTACAGCGAGCAGCCTCTGGCTGTCGAGGTCGACGACGTCACCATGATCTTTAACATGGCGTCCGAGTCGCTGACCAACCTCAAGGAGTACTTCATCAAGCTTGTCAAGCACGAGTTGTTCTTTGAGGAGTTTAGGGCGCTTAAGCATATTTCGTTTGATATTCATCGTGGCGAGGTCGTGGGTCTGGTTGGCACCAATGGCTCCGGCAAGTCTACGATGCTCAAGATTATCGCTGGCGTGCTTGAGCCAAGCGAGGGCAGCGTTAAGGTGCACGGTAACATCGCGCCGCTGATTGAGCTTGGTGCCGGCTTTGATCCCGAGCTGACCGCCCGCGAGAACATCTATCTGAACGGCGCCCTGCTCGGCTATACCAAGGAGTTCATCGACGCCAACTTTGACGGCATTATCGAGTTCGCTGAGCTTCAGAACTTTGTCGACATGCCGCTTAAGAACTTCTCCTCGGGCATGGTTGCGCGTATTGCCTTTGCAATCGCGACGATTACCGAGCCCGATATTCTGATCGTTGACGAGACGCTGTCCGTCGGTGATGTGTTCTTCCAGCAGAAGTGCGAGGCCCGCATCCAGCACTTTATCCAGAGCGGCGACGTGACGGTTCTGTTCGTTTCGCACTCCATGGAGCAGGTTGAACGCATCTGCCAGCGTGCCGTTTGGATTGAGAAGGGTGACCTTCGCATGGACGGCCCGGTCGATGAGGTCTGCAAGGCGTACCGCGAGCAGTTCAACTAGGTTATAATTACTTGCGCCTGACAGGTTTGCGCTTGCTTGGGCGTGCGGTTATTTGCTCCATTAGCTCAGTTGGATAGAGCAGGGGACTTCTAATCCCAAGGTCGACGGTTCGAATCCGCCATGGAGCACCATCGTTTATTAAGCCCGGACCGCTTGTGAACTGCGTCCCAAATCTTGGACGCCCTAAATAGCGACTAGGCCGCGAGGGCCTGATTCCGGAACTCCTCCGGGGTCAGGCCCTTCAATCTTACCTGCCTCCGGCGCGTGTTCCAGTGGACTATGTATTCCTCCAGGTCGCGTTTGAAATCCTCGAACGTCTTCCACTCGCGGCCCCGGTAGAACTCGTCCTTGACGTGGCCGAAGAGCTGCTCGGTGGCGGCGTTGTCGATGCAGTTCGCCTTCCTGGACATGCTCTGGACGATGCCGGCG
>JAQEDL010000014.1:0-25437 GCA_027669365.1 Coriobacteriaceae bacterium AM49-12
TCTTCTACCTGGTTACCGCTTTCGCCGCTTACATCGCAGATCCTGCGGTCGTTACCAAGACCGCTGGCGGCGACAACGTGATTGTCTATGCCCTGACCTGTGCCCTGTCCTTCGCCGTTGGTGTCACCATCGTCTATAACGGCGTTCGTATGATCCTTGCCGACCTGGTCCCGGCTTTCCAGGGCATCTCCAACAAGCTGATCCCCGGTGCCATCCCCGCCGTCGACTGCGCCGTCTTCTTCCCCTATGCTCCCACCGCCGTCATCCTCGGCTTTGTCGCATCCTTCATCGGTGGCGTGGTCGGTATGTTCATCGTGGGCGCTACCCTGGGCATCTTCATCATCCCGGGCATGGTTCCCCACTTCTTCTGCGGTGCTACCGCAGGCATCTACGGCAATGCTACCGGCGGTCGCAAGGGCGCAGCTCTTGCGCTTTCGTCAACGGCCTGCTCATCACCTTTGCCCCGGCCCTGCTCCTGCCCGTTCTTGACGTCTTTGGCTTCAAGAACACTACGTTCGGCGACTTCGATTTCTCCGTCATTGGTATTACGCTTGGCCGCGCTGCCGAGGCCTTCGGTACCACCGGTGTCTACGCGATTCTTGCTGTCCTTCTGATCGTCGCCTTCGTCCCCAACTTCATCCACACCAAGGGTGCTGTGATCAATCACGTTGAGGAAGAGTAATCCAGGCATACGTTAAGCCCTAATCGGGCGGAGCTCCGATAACCGGCTCCTACACGGAAGCGGTGACGTCTCAAATGAGGCGTCACCGCTTTTTGTTTTGGACTGGTTGTGAAAACGCACCGGTGAAGCGCTGTCTCTGCGCCGCGAACGGAATCAACCGCGATGATCAGCAAAAACGTTTTGCCGCTGGGGTGTCGATATAAAAATGGTAAAACTGCAAAACCGTTCGCCGAGAAGATGAAAACCCGCAGCTCACGCCTTGATAAACGTAGGTAAAGTGTTTAGCAGTTTATCGGCCGTATGCTAACGAAAGGAATCAGGCAGATGGCAATCAAGGTGTTCGCTGACGGTGCAAACCTCGAGGGCATGCTCGACATGTACGAGAACGGCAACGTTCAGGGTTTCACGACCAACCCGTCCCTTATGAAGAAGGGCGGCGTGACGGATTACCGCGCGTTTGCCAAGGAGGTCCTGGCCCACATCACCGATGTGTCCGTCTCGTTTGAGGTCTTTGCCGACGACGTCGAGACCATGGAGGTCGAGGCCCGCGAGATCGCTACCTGGGCCGAGAACGTCTACGTCAAGATTCCGTGCGTGACTACCAAGGGCGAGTCCACCGCCGAGCTGGTGCGCAAGCTTTCGGCCGATGGCATCAAGGTCAACGTCACCACCATCTTTACGCCTACGCAGGTCGACGAGATGGTCGAGGCCGTTGATGCCGAGACGCCGTCCATCATCTCGCTCTTTGCCGGCCGTATCGCTGACACCGGCGTCGATCCCATTCCGTTTATGACGGAGTCGGTGAAGAAGGCCGCCGCCAAGCCCAACTGCGAGGTCCTGTGGGCGTCCACGCGTGAGCTTATCAATATTTACCAGGCGGAAGGATGCGGTTGCCAGATCATCACGGTGCCCAACAGCATCCTGGCCAAGCGTAAGAACATCGGCCGTGACCCGTACGAGGTCTCGCTCGATACCGTGCGCGGTTTTGCCAAGGATATCGCCTCGCTCGGTTTCCATATCCTGCCGTAACGCGAACGCTGACTACATCGCGGGTTGTTCGCCCCGGCCTTTCCTTTCCCTATCGCTCACGCGCTTCGCGAGGGTCGCGCTAGGCAAAGGAAAGGCCGGGGCTGCCGACACGAACTTGCCGGTAGGTTGGTGATAGGCTTCCATGTCCTGCCGTGGACAAAGGTACCCCCGCCTGCGCCGTGCAAAATTGAGAGTATTCAGCAAGGTAAAGGCTTTTACCAGTTGGGTGAAGCATGGAACAGCCCCCGTTTTGGCTCTGATGACGCTAAAACGGGGGCTGTTTCTTGCTTTTTCGTCTCTGAGGGGCATCCGGAACGGTGGAACTTGCAGAATACTCGCGATTTTGCACGTCGCGAGAGGGGGGACCCTTGCTTTGGCGGTTTATTTCCCCTGCACCATGGTGAGGGAGATTTTCTTGCGGTCGCGATCGACCTTTTCGACCCACACCTTGACCGTGTCACCGACGCGCACCACGTCGCTCGGGTGCTTGACGAAGCGGTTGGCGAGCTTGGAGATGTGTACGAGGCCGTCCTGGTGCACGCCCACGTCGACGAACGCGCCAAAATCCACAACGTTGCGCACCGTGCCCTTGAGTTCCATGCCGGGCTCCAGATCGTCGATGGAAAGCGCCGAGCGGCTAAAGACCACCTCGGGCGCGTCGTCGCGCGGGTCGCGGCCGGGCTTCTTGAGCTCGTTGACGATGTCGATGAGCGTTAGGGTGCCGCAGTCCAGGTCGCTTGCCAGCGCCGAGATGCTGCCCAGACGACGCTCGATATCGGGCACGCCGCCGCGGCTGAGCTCGCTTGCTTTAACGCCGGCGCGCTCCAGGACGGCCGTGGCCACCTCGTAGCTTTCGGGGTGGACGCTTGTCGCGTCGAGCGGGTTCTTGCCGCCGCTGATGCGCAAAAAGCCCGCAGCGTTCAGATATGCCTTGGGTCCCAGCTTGGGGACCTTCTTAAGCTGACGGCGATCGGTAAAGGCGCCGTTTTCCTCGCGGTACGCCACGATGTTCTTGGCCACGCTTGGCGTGATGCCCGATACGTATCCCAGCAGGCTCGCGCTCGCGGTGTTTACGTCGACGCCCACGCGGTTGACGACGTCCTCCACCACGTGGCCCAGGGTACGCGAGAGCTCGGCCTGGTCAAGGTCGTGCTGGTATTGACCCACGCCGATGGACTGGGGCGGAATCTTGACGAGCTCTGCCAGCGGGTCCTGCAGGCGACGACCCAGGCTCATGGCGCCGCGCACGGTGACGTCCAGGTCGGGATATTCCTGGCTGGCGAGCTCGGAAGCGGAGTACACCGACGCGCCGGCCTCGTTGACGATGGTGTAGCGAAGGCTGGGCGCCTGCTCGGCAATGAACTCCGAGACGACTTCTTCGGTCTCGCGGCTGGCGGTGCCGTTGCCGATGACGATGGTGTTGACGCCGTCCTTCTTGACGAGGCGGGCGAGCTCGCGCTTGGTGCCGGCGACGTCGTGGCGCGGCTTGGTGGGGTAGACCACGCCGTGGTCGAGTAGCTTGCCGGTCTCGTCCATGACGGCGACCTTGCAGCCGGTGCGGTAGCCCGGGTCGAGCGCGAGCACGCGGGCGCCGCGGACGGGGCGTGCCGAGAGCAGGCCTCGAGATTCTTGGCAAAGACGTTGATGGCCTCGGTCTGCGCGCGGACGGTGAGCTTGGCGCGGGCTCGCGCTCCAGCGAGGGGGCCATGAGGCGCTTGTAACCATCGGCGATGGCGGCATCGAAGATGGGGGCAAACACGCCCTGGCGTCGGGACCAACGGCTGCCGAGGCGTGCCGTGGCGGCGGCGCCGTCGACGTTCACGCGCACGCGGAGCTTGCCCTCGCGCTCACCGCGGTCGATAGCCAGCACGCGGTGGTTAGGTATGCGGCGCAGGGGCTCGTCGTAGCTGTAGTACGGCTCGTAGGGGGTCTTCTCGGTGGGGTCGGTGGCCTCGACGACGATGTCGGCGGTGTTTTGCGTAAAGGCGCGCAGGTCGGCGACGTTCTCGGGGTCCTCGGCCACCGTCTCGGCCACGATGTCGGCGGCGCCGGCAAGCGCCTTCTCAGGTGTGTCGAAGCCGGCCTCCTCGTTGACGTATTCCGCGGCGGCGTCGAGCGCGCTGCCCTTGGCCGAGGCCTGCATGATGATCATGTTGGCAAGCGGCTCCAGACCTGCCTCGCGGGCCTTCTGCGCGCGGGTCATGCGCTTTTTGCGGTAGGGCTTATAGAGGTCCTCGACACGCTGGAGCTGTGTGGCCTCGCGGATCTGCTGCTCGAGCTCGGGCGTGAGCTTGCCCTGGACGTCGATGAGCAGGATGACGTCCTCTTTGCGCTGCTCAAGATTGCGCAGGTAGGACAGGCGCTCGTCGAGTGCGCGCAGGGCGACGTCGTCCATGCCGCCGGTGGCTTCCTTGCGGTAGCGCGAGATAAAGGGGATGGTGTTGCCCTCGTCGATGAGCTTGACGGCCGCCTCGACGTTGGCGGCCTTAAGGTTGAGCTCGCGCGCGAGCTGGGCGATAAGATCCATGGGACTCCTTGCGTTTGAGGTGCGTTTGCAGCACAGAGCTACCAAGGATACCACCTGCCACTTCGCTCAAAAAAGACTGTTTTGGCGCGGGACCACGAAAGCGGCCTATCTACTACGTTTGAACCGTGTGGGTCGACCATCCCCCGGTTTTCCGAAAATGCGCAAGCCGTTTACCTGCGGTTTTATTTCGCGAAATTCGGTATGGATGAGGGTGATTGGTTAAACGTAGTAGATAGGCACATTTCGTGGCGAACGAATCAAGCTAAGGTGCAAAAAGTCCCCCGTCCCAGAAAAATCATTGGCAACGTAGCAAAATGCCCCGCGGGCAGGAGGCTGCTCGCGGGGCAAAGAAGAGGGGCTTATTTGTGGCGGACCGAGGGGCCCGGCATGGGGTTTCTGCCGCGGTCGCTCTTAAGGCATTACAGCTCGACGAGCTGGCCGGTCTCGGCGGCCTCCTTGATGGCGTTGAGAAGCGTGAGCGTCTTGACGTTATCGGCGGGGGTCACGACGGGCTCGACCTCGCGGCGAACAACCTTTACAAAGTGCTTGAGCTGCATCTTGTGCGGCAGTGCCGGGTCGACGGCCGGAATCTCCATCTGCAGCGGCTTGTGCCAGTTAGAGGCGCCGTCGTAGGAGAACTGGTGCAGGCGGGGCAGCGACAGGGCGCCCTTAGTGCCGCCGATAAAGTAGGCGTCGGCGTCGAAGGGGCGGTACTGCGGATCCTCGCGAGCGGTTGCCTCCCAGTTCCAGGGGCTGGCGGTGGCGTCGGAGATGGTCATGCTTGCGAGCGCGCCATCGGCAAAACGGACGTTGACCACGGCGGAGTCCTCGGTCTCAAAACCGCGGGCGGCGCTGGACTGCATACCCTGGACGGCAACGGGCTCGCCCAGCAGGTAGCGGAGCAGGTCGACGTCGTGCACCAGGTTGACCAGGATCGGGCCGGCACCCTTCTTGCGGCGCCACTCGACATCGAAATACTCGTCATTCTTATAGATCATGTAGTGGAAGCTCGACACGGTGAGCTTGCCCAGCTCGCCGGACTCGATGATCTCCTTGGCCTTGTTGACGAAGGGGTTGTGGCGACGGTGCTGACCCACGAGCACGGGCACGCCGGCGGTTTCGGCCTCGGCGGCGAAGGCCTGGGCATCCTCGAGATCGTTGGAGATCGGCTTTTCGACCAGCGGCACGATGTTGCGCTTCACAGCCTCGCGGGCTACGCCCAGGTGCAGGTCGTTGGGCGTGGCGATAATGACGGCCTCGGGCTTGACCTCGTCCATCATCTGGGCGGGATCGGTGTAAAACGGCACGCGGGCGGCCTCGGCCGTGGCACGGGCGCCTTCAAAGGCGTCGGCGATGGCGACGAGCTCGGCCTCGGGCTCCTCGGTGACAAAGCGGATGTGGTTGCGGCCCATGGCGCCGGCGCCGATGACGGCAATGCGGACGGGGTTGAGCTCAGACATTTCGACTCCTTAATACTGGTGACCGGTGGAATGCGGCAAGAGAACGGCCCTTGCCGCGTCAAGCAAAACTAAGCGGACTTCTTCTTGCTGTCGGAGACCATCATGTAGACGGTGAGCACGACGGCGATGGCGGCGATCACAATGGCGCCGTAGAAGGACTGCTGGTAGGCGGCGCTGCCGGCCTCGGCGTGATACAGCACGGCGGTGATGGGCTGGCTGATCCAGGTGGAGGCGGCGTAACCCAAAAACATGATGCCGTAGTTGACGCCGATGTTGCTGGTACCAAAGGCGCACCGGTGAGCGGCGGGTAGATGACGAGCAGGGCGCCAAAGCTAAAGCCGAGCAGGGCGAGCGCCACAAAGAACATGCTCTGCGTAAAACTCATCGACATGATGACGAGCGCGACGATGGTGACGACAAGGCTGATGAGCAGCGACTTATAGGCGCCGAGCTTGTCGATGATCTGGCCAAAGGACAGACGGCCAACCAGGTTGGCGCAGGTGTTGACGGAGACCACCAAGCCGCCGAGGGCGACGGCCGCGGCGCTCGTGGGGTCGGCGAAGAGCTGGACGGCGGCGATGGAGGCAACCTTGCCCACGAGCAGGGTGCCCGCGGTGGCGGCAAAGGCGAAGGTGACGATGAGGACCCAGAAGCGCGGGGTCTTGACCATCTCGCCCGGGGTGAGGTCGCCGAAGGTGCCGGCATGTGCGCCACCCTTGGGGGCCTCGAAGCCCTCGGGCAGCCAGCCGGCTTCGGGAGCCTTCAGGAACAGGGCGGAGGCGGCAATCATTACAAAGAAGATGACGCCGAGTGCCTTGAGGGCGCCAAAGATGCCCAGGCTCGGGATGAGCAGTGAGGCGAGCACCGGGGACAGCACGGCGGGGCCGGCGGTCGAAGCGGCCAGGGTGATGCCGGAGGCCAGGCCCTTTTTGTCGATGAACCACTTTTGGCCCGTGGTGAGCGCGGGGTTGTAGCCCAGGCCGTTGCCGATGGCGGCGACGAGCGAGAACCACAGGTAGAACTGCCACGGCTCGGTAACGGTGCCGGACATGAACCAGCCCAGGCCGTAGCACGCGGCGGCGGCGATCACGACGTTGCGCGGACCGATCTTATCGGAGATGCGGCCGGCGAAGATGCCCGTCACGGCCATGATGGTCTGAAAGACCGGGAAAGCCCAGGTAAGGGCGCTGGACACTCGGGGTAGACGGCGAGCAGGTTCTTGGACACGACGGAGTACAGCGCGATGGAGCTGATGAAGAACATGGTGACGCACGCGGCGGAAAGCACGACGGTGCGACCCTTGTTGGAGTTGGTGGAAGCCATTGGACTCTTTCTAATCGATGCGGGGGGAGGGAGGGGCAAACGCCGCTGAGGTGCTTGCCCCGCGCCCCTTTCTACCGGGCTTGTTTACTGGTCAGTCGGCTTTGCGACGCCGGACTCGTCGGACCAAAGCTCGACACCCTTGTTCTTGAGGTAGTTGTCGGCATAAGCGCGACGGCCGCCGGGCTTGGCGGTGAGGTCACCCATCATGTTGGAGAAGCCGCCGTCGACCTTGATGGCGTCGCCGGTGGTAAAGTCCGAGCGCTTGGACGCCAGGAACATCACGGCGTTGGCGATATCGCTGACCTCGCCGATGCGGCGCGTGGCGATCAGGCGGCTGCGGCTCTTCTCGACCTCGGGGTCGGCGTAAAAGCTTGCCGACATGGGGGTCTTGACGAAGCAGGCTCGACGCAGTTGGAGCGCACGCCGTAAGGGCCCCACTCGGCAGCGAGCATCTTGGACATCATGTTGACGCCCGCCTTGGTGGAGCTGTACACGCCGAGAACGTCTCGGGGGAGTGGCTGGCGACGGTCGAGATGTGCACCAGGCGGCCCTGGCCGGCCTTGATCATCTCGCGACCAAAGCGCTGCGAAGTGATGAAGTAGCCGGTGAGGTTGACGTTGATGACCTCGTTCCAGTCGGAGAGCGGCAGGTCCTCCATGGCTGCGAAGCGCAGGATGCCGGCGGTGTTGACGAGGACGTCGACGCGGCCGAAGTTGGCGATGGTGGCGTCGACGGCGGCCTGAACCTCGGCCTCGTCGGTGGCGTTCATCTTGTAGCCCTCGGCGTGGATGCCAAACTCGGCAGCGAGGTCGGCGGCAGCGGCCTTGACCTTCTCCTCGTCCAGGTCGAGCAGGACGACGTTGGCGCCATTGCGGGCGAACTCGCGGCAAATCTCGACGCCCATGCCGCCGAGCGCGCCGGTCACGGCGCAAACATCGCCCTCGAGCTTAAGCCAATTGCTCATAGGAACTTCCCTTCTTGTGCCTCCCTGTGGGTCGCTCCCATTAACCGACCCACGTGGTTTTCGCTGGTTATCGTATGCTTAGCGTTCGCGCAGGTGAATTGCATATTTGTTAGAATGGCGTTAACCGTAGGTTTACACTGTGCATTGAGGTTTGTTCGCAATTGAGCGTGTGACCTGCGAAAACGACCCCCTGCGGCGCTGTGGGCCCGCGCGTGCGAAAACGGGAGATTGACGTGTACGATCGACGACTTGACGCTATTTCGGCCGCCGCGGAGCTGGGAAGTTTCTCGCGTGCCGCGGCAAAGCTGCGCGTGTCGACCCCGGCGCTCGTCAAACAGGTGTCGGGGTTCGAGGCCGAGTTTGGCATCACGTTGTTCGAGCGCTCGCACTCGGGCGTCAAGGTGACGCCGGCGGGCGCGCTGTTGGTGGACGACGCGCGCTCGATTATGCGCCAATCCGAGGATGCGTTGCGCCGCGCCCGGCGAGCGGCGGGCGATGGCGGTGCGGTGCGCCTGGGCGTATCGATGATGTGCCCGGGGCGCCACACGCTCGCGCTGTGGCCGCAGGTGCACGACATGGAGCCGCGCTTGCGTTTTGAGATTGTGCCGGTGGGGGACCTTTACGATGAGCGCGAGACCGTCATGCGAGGTCTGGGGCGCGAGGTGGATGTGGTGCAGTCGAGTTTTTCGACCCCGCGCTGGGGTGATGCCTGCCAAAAGCTCCGCATTGTCAACGTGCCGTTTTATATCGACCTGCCGCGCACGAGCCCGCTGGCACGCAAGAACCGTATTTCGATCGCCGACTTGGAGGGTATGCGTCTGCGCGTACTGCGCCACGGCAACGACGCCATGGACAGCCTGCGCATTGACCTTTTGGCCGACGGCGGCGTGGACGTGATCGACGTGGATAGCTTCGACTTTGCGCTCTTTAACGAAGCCGAGGAAAAGGGCGACGCGGTGCTCACCTGCGGCGCATGGTCGGGTGTGCACCCGGCCTTTGTGGGCGTGCCGTTCCTATGCGGCCGCGAGGTGCCGGTCTTCTTGCACTACCCGCTCGAGCCCACCCTCCAAGTACAAAAATTCGTCAACGCCATGGCCCAACTCCTCAACTAGCTCATTTGGCGCGGGTAGTCTTTTTGGGACGGGGCTTTTTTAGCTACTTTCGCCGCCCTGCCTGCGCACCCTCAAAGTAGTCAAAAAGCCCCGTCCCAAAAAGACTAACAAAACGAGGCCCTGGCCAAACGGCCAGGGCCTCACTAACTTTTATTCCGTTCTAAACGACGGGCTGACTGCGCGCAGGAGGGCGCCCCGGGGACGGGCGGGGTATTTCCTCCGCGCGCAGTTTCGCAGCGCAGCGAGAATGTTTGAGCGCGGAGGAAATACCCCGCCCGTCCCCGGGGAACCCTCCGTCAGTAACCGTTCCTACTCCAGCTCAAACGCACCCGTGTACAGCTGGTAGTAATACCCGCGCTTGGCGATCAGCTCGTCGTGGTTGCCGCGCTCGATGATGCGGCCGTGGTCCAGGCAGATGATCGCGTCGGAGTTGCGCACGGTGGACAGGCGGTGCGCGATGACAAACGTCGTGCGGCCCTCCATGAGTTTATCCATGCCCGCCTGCACGATAGCCTCGGTGCGGGTGTCGATGGAGCTCGTTGCCTCGTCCAGAATCATTGCCGGCGGATCGGCGACGGCAGCGCGGGCGATCGAGATCAGCTGGCGCTGGCCCTGCGACAGCTGGGCGCCGTTGCCGGTGAGCATGGTGTCATAGCCGTCGGGCAGGCGGGTGATAAAGTCGTCCGCGCCCGCGAGCTTGGCCGCCGCGATGCACTCCTCGTCGGTCGCATCCAGGTTGCCGTAGCGGATGTTATCCATCACGGCGCCGGTGAACAGGTTCACGTCCTGCAGCACGACGCCCAGGCTTCGGCGCAGGTCGGCCTTGCGGATCTTGTTGACGTTGATGCCGTCGTAGCGGATCTTGCCGTCGGCGATGTCGTAGAAGCGGTTGATGAGGTTGGTGATGGTCGTCTTGCCGGCACCGGTGGCGCCGACAAACGCGACCTTCTGGCCCGGCTTGGCAAACACGGACACGCCGTGCAGCACCTCGTGGTCGGGCGTGTAGCCAAAGTCGACGTTGTCCATGACCAGGTCGCCGCGCAGCGGTACGTACTCGATCTCGCCGGTTGCGCGGTGCGGATGTTTCCATGCCCACATGCCGGTGTGGTGGTCAGCCTCCTCGAACTCCCAAGTCTCGGGGTTCACCTGTGCGTTGACGAGCGTCACGTAGCCTTCGTCGGCCTCGGGCTTCTCGTCGATGAGCTCAAAGATGCGCTCGGCGCCGGCGAGGCCCATGACCACGGCGTTGATCTGCTGCGAGATCTGGCCGATCTGTCCGCAGAACTGCTTGGTCATGTTGAGGAACGGCACCACGACGGCGATGGACAGCGCCATGCCCGAGATGCTCAGGTTGGGCACGCCCAGTGCCAGGAAAATGCCGCCGGCAAGGGCCACCAGCACGTAGAGCAGGTTGCCCAGGTTCATAAGGATGGGCATGAGGATGTTGGCGTACATGTTGGCCTTTTGCGAGACCTCGAAGAGCTTCTCGTTGCGCTCGTCAAAATCGGCCTCGGCGGCAGACTCGTGGCAGAACGCCTTGACGACCTTCTGGCCGTTCATGACCTCCTCGATATGGCCCTCGACCACGCCGAGCTCGGTCTGCTGCGCAATGAAGAAACGCGCGGAATTGGAGCCGAGCAGCTTGGTCATAAAGGTCATAAAGCGACGCCGGCGATGATGACCAGGCACATCCACACGCTGTAGTACAGCATGATAAAGAACACCGTGACAATGATGATGATCGTCATGAGCAGGTTGGGCAGCGACTGACTGATCATCTGGCGCAGCGTATCGATGTCGTTGGTGTAGTGGCTCATGATATCGCCGCGCTGGTGCGTGTCGAAGTAGCGGATCGGTAGGTCCTGCATGCGGTTGAACATCATCTCGCGCAGCTTCTCGAGCGAGCCCTGCGTGACGATAGCCATGGCGCGGTTCCAGAAGAGCGAGGACAGGACACCGACGCCGTAGATGCAGGCGAGGGTGGTCACGAGCTGCAGAATCTTGGGCTGTGCGGCTTCCCAATCGCCCGACTGCCACGATTCGCTAATAATCTGCAGGGCGCTCTGCAGGAAGGTCGCGCCGATGGAGTTGATGATGGCGCAGAGCACCACGCCGGCGACGACAAGGGGCAAAAGCACGGGATAGAAGCCAAAGAGCGTCTTGATGAGGCGCGACATGGTGCCGCCCTTGCGGTTGAGCGCGCGCTCGGCGGTCGTTGCCTTACTCATGGGCCTCGCCTCCTTCCTGGGTCTGAGCTTGCGTTGCGGTCATGTCGGTGTTGTCTGCCGCCGTGTTCGCGTCGCCAGAGACGTCGTCGGCGTCTTGCGTACCTTCGGCAGACATCTTGTTTTGCGAGGTAAAGGTCTCGCGGTAGATCTCGCTCGTCTTAAGCAGCTCGTCATGGGTGCCGATCTGCGCGATACGGCCGCCCTCCATGACGATGATGCGGTCTGCGTCCTGCACGGAGCTGATGCGCTGGGCGATGATGAGCTTGGTCGTGTTGGGCAGATAGCTTGCCAGTCCTGCGCGGATCTTTGCGTCGGTCTTGGTGTCGACGGCGCTGGTGGAGTCGTCCAGGATCAAGATCTTGGGGCGACGCAGCAGGGCGCGTGCAATGCACAGGCGCTGCTTCTGACCGCCCGAAACATTAGAGCCGCCCTGTTCGATCCAGGTGTCGTAGCCCTTGGGGAAACCGTCGACAAACTCGTCGGCGCAGGCCAGATGCGCTGCCTCGCGGACTTCCTCGTCGGTGGCGTTCGGGTCGCCCCAACGCAGGTTCTCGGCGATGGTGCCGCTAAACAGCACGTTTTTCTGCAGCACCATGGCGACCTGGTGACGCAGCGCGTCCAGGTCGTAGTCGCGCACGTCCACGCCGCCCACGCGCACAGCGCCTCGGTGGTGTCGTACAGGCGGGCGATGAGGTTAACGAGCGTGGACTTGGCCGAGCCGGTGCCGCCGATGATGCCGATGGTCTCGCCGCTCGTAATGTGCAGGTCGATATCGTCGAGCGCCTGGCGTTTCGCATGCGCGGAATACTTAAAGCTCACGTGGTCAAAGTCGATGGAACCGTCGGCAACCTCGAGCACGGGCTCGGCGGGATTGGCGATCGTGGGCTCGGCGGCCAGCACCTCGGCAATGCGGTGTGCCGATTCGTCGGCCATGGTCACCATGACAAAGATCATCGACAGCTGCATCAGGCTCATGAGAATCTGGAAACCATAGGTAAAGGTCGAGGAGAGCTGGCCCACGTCGAACAGCGTGCCCTGGCTCGTGATGATGAGCTTGGAGCCTAGGTAGATGATGACGACAAACGCGCCGTTGACGCAGATGTTCATCATGGGGTTGTTAAAGGCGAGCAGCTTCTCGGCGCGGGTGAAGTCCATCTGGACGTCGCGCGCGGCGGTCGCGAACTTCTCCTTCTCAAAGTCTTCGCGCACATAGCTCTTGACCACGCGCATGCCGGTGACGTTTTCCTCGACGGACTCGTTAAGGGCATCGTACTTGTGGAACACGCGCGAGAAGATGGGGCGCACCTTAAAGATGATAAAGAACAGTCCAAAGCCCAGCAGCGGAATGATGACCAGGTAGACCATGGCGACGCTGCCGCCCATGATAAACGCCATGGTAAAGGCGAAGATCAATACCAGCGGCGCGCGCACGGCGATACGGATGATCATCATAAAGGCCTGCTGCACGTTGTTGATATCGGTGGTCAGGCGCGTGACGAGCGAGGAGCTCGAGAACTCATCGATGTTGGCAAAGCTGAACGTCTGGATCTTGTAGAACAGGTCGTGACGCAGGTTCTTGGCGAATCCGCAGCTCGCATGGCTGCAGGTGACACCAGCCGCGGCGCCAAAAGCAAGCGACGTCAGCGCGATGAGCACCAAAAAGCCTGCGGTGGGAAGCATCTCGGCTACGGTGGCGCCGTCTTTGATGGCGTCGATCAGGTTGGCGGTGATAAATGGAATCAGCATCTCGCAGAGCACCTCGCCAAGCACGAGCAGCGGCGTGGCAACAGTGACTTTCATATAGTCGCGGATGCTTCCCATGAGGGTTTTAATCATCCAGTTCCTCCCAGGTTACGCGGATTTTATCGAGCATTTCGGCGAGGTCCTCGCGCTCGTCGTGGGTGAGCGCGCTAAAGGCCCGTTCTCTAAAGCGGATGCGGGCCGCCTGGTCGATGCGGGCGTTTTCCCGGCCGGTTTCGGTCAGGCGAATGGTGAGTTGCCGTCGATCCTTGGGGTTACGGCTGCGCTCGATGAGGCCGTTGAGCTCGAGCTTGGACAGGATCTCGGAAAGCGATCCCGGCTTGAGGTCAAAGTGCATGCCGAGCTCCTGCTGCGACATCTCGCCGCCGGGTTGCTTGGCCAGCAGGCAGATGATGGGCGCCTTGCCGGATACGCCTCCGCCATGAAAGTGCATGTAATGGCCGCAGAAGCCAAGCCCGTTAAGGATGCGCTTGGCAAGTGCATCCGATTGCGATTGCGCCTCGGGCGAATCTGCAGGCTCGATGGGGTCGCCGCCCGGCGTATGGGGGCAGAGGTCGATGCATTCGTCGCACATGGTGTTGCTCCTTTCTTTAGTTAGGTAGAGAAATTGTTTTGTACCTAAGTGATTCTAGAGGTACCTAACTGATTGTCAAGGTACCGAATCGATTTTGTGGCAGTGCTGGGGTGCCGGTGCCAGGGGAATCTTGGACAGTCTTCGCAGCGTAGATTCAGCGGGCCACGGCGTATCCCGGAGTTTTCGATAGGTTCATTAAGGGGGCGAGACCGGCAGCTGCCAGTCTCGCCCCTTGCTTTCCGAGACTTAGAGCGGCTCGTCGCCGGTTCGGAGGATGGCGAGATATGGCTCATATGAAAACGTGCGGTATCGTTTCCTGCTCGTATCACGTTGGACAAGAATGCCCCAATCGGTAAATTGGGATATAAGGTTGTTTGCGCTCGATCTGCTAATCTGCATTCGTTCAGACACAAAGGCGGTGTCGACGATCGGATTGCCCTCGAGAAGGTCGAGTAGCATAAGGGCGTTCGTCGTAGCCCTTCCCGCCTTTTCGCGAATCAGCCTTTCGGTTTCCGAATGGAGGTCGACAAGCTTCCGCATCGAATCCCGCGCCTCGCGTGCGCTTGCAAGCAAGCAGGTACTGAAAAACGAAACCCATCCCTCAAAATCGCCTCTCTGCCTTACGCGCATAAGCCAATCGTAGTATTCGCTCCTGTGTCGTTTGAGTTCATACGAGGGGTAGATGACCGGCTTGGTGAGCGCCCCATCATGTATGAGCGAAAGGAGGATGAGCAGACGCCCGAGGCGTCCGTTGCCGTCGAGGAACGGGTGCGCGGTTTCAAACTGGTAGTGCACCAAAGCGGCCTTGATGACTGGATCGATGTCGTCACGCTCGTTGATGAAAAGCTCGAGGTCGCCAAGTGCCTCCTTCATATCCTCCGTGTTGGGAGGGACATACGGGGCCTCATTGAGCGTGCAGCCGTTTGGTCCGACCCAGTTCTGAGTCGTCCTGAACTGGCCCGGCGTCTTGTCGGAGCCTCTGCCATTTCCAAGCAATGTGGCATGGACGGATTTGAGCAGCCTCATACAGAGTGGCAGTTCCTCCATGAGCGTGGTCGCCTGCTGCACCGCTCGAGTGTAGTTGACGACGTCGGTTAGGTCCCGGCTCGCATTGGATTCGTTTGACGGGTCAAGAACATCATCGAACGTACATTGCGTACCCTCGATTTGAGAGGACAAGAGCGCTTCCTTGCGAACGTACATAGAAAGGTACATGTCGATGTTCGGAACAAAGCGAGACATGCCCTCAACCTCGCCGAGTATGGCGCGGCAATCGGAGACAAGCCGCATGGAATCAGCGGATAAATTGATTGGAAAGAATGAATCCATATTGGCGGGTCTAAACGAATCATAGGCGAGGGCTCCTGAAAGGTTGTGCCTGACGTTTCCCTGTCGTCCGGGTGTGATGGGTGCGAGCATCGTTAGTGTCCTAAGAACAAATTTGAGCCAAAACTTGTTCTTAGAATTTTATAGCGCCTTCTAAGGCCAAGTTTCTGCAATAAGAAGCGTCAGAAAAACTCTAAGAACAAAATTACGCCCAAACTTGGTCTTACATCCGAAGGCAAGACTTAGATTGCACTGCGCTACACTTAGTCGCATTATGGCGACATCGCGCCGCGCCCGACCCAAGGGGGACACTCATGAAGAACACTCAGCTGCTGCTGATCAACGATATGTGCGGCTACGGCAAGGTCGCGCTTTCTGCCATGCTGCCGGTGCTGTCGCACATGGCTACCGTATCCATAACCTGCCGACAGCGCTCGTTTCCGACACGCTCAACTACCCCAAGTTCTACATCCACGACACCACCGAGTACGTGCGTCAAAGCCTCGCTATCTGGGAGGAGCTCGGCTTTGAGTTTGACGCCATCTCGACCGGCTTTATCGTGACCGAGGAAGAGACGCGTATCATCTCGGACTTTTGCCACCGCCGCGCGCAAAAGGGCACCAAGGTGTTCGTCGACCCCATCATGGGCGACAACGGCAAGCTCTATGCCGGTGTGCCCGAGTCCACGATTGGCCTTATGCGGCACCTGCTGGAGTGCGCAGACTACGCGGTGCCCAACTACACCGAGGCCTGTCTGCTCACCGATACGCCTATTGCAGAACGGATCACGCCCGATGAGGCCCGCGCCCTTGTGGACGCCGTGCGCGAGCTGGGTGCCAAGTCGGTGGTCATTACGAGCGCCGTGGTCAATGGCACGAACGCGGTTATCGGTTACGACCATGTGGCGGGGGAGTACTTCACGATCCCCTTCGAGCTGATCCCGGTGTACTTCCCGGGTACGGGCGATACGTTCTCGGCCGTGCTTATGGGTCGCGTGATGAGCGGTTGGACGCTTCAGCGCGCCACGGCCGATGCCATGCGCGTGGTGGCCGAGCTTATCGAGCGCAATGCTGCGCAGGAGGATAAGTCTGCCGGCCTGCCCATCGAGGCCTGCCTGGATGTGATTGACCATGAGTAATGCTGGCGAGGGCGGCGTCAAGCCTGCGGGCGAGAACAAGCCGCTCGGCGCGCCGCGTGGCAAGCGTCCGCGTATCCGCGTGAGCTGTGTGGACCAGCTGGGTGCGTGTCGCTGCCACCATGGTCACAAGCCGGGCGACGTCTTTGACTTTGACCGAGACCGCGGCAAGATGTGCGCCATGGCCTGCCATGTGGGCTTTCCCTATATTGATATCCTGCGCTATGGCGGAACCGTGCCTGGCAACGAGCCTGGTACGGCAAAGTTCTGCTGTCCCGAGGTCGATACGCTGAACGTTTGGCTTGCTGAGATCGTCGACGAGTAGTTGAACGTGGATTATCTCCCGCCGAGAAAATGAGCGTGGATTTTTTCCGTTTAGAGCGCGCTTGAACGCTCAAAGTGGGAGAAAGTCCACGCTCGATTTATATGCGGGAAAAAACCACGCTCGATTTGTATATGGGAATTCCGACTTCGCTTATGCCTATGCTTAGGCGTTGTCGTCGTTGTTCTGTGCGCGAGTAAGGTCAAATTTCTGCATTTCATCCGATTTGTGGCTCTAAAAACTCTGCATTTCATCGATTACAGCTGCTCGAGCATAGCAGTGCAACCGTCGAGCACGTCGCGGTAGGTGGCATCGAAGTTGCCGGTGTACCAGGGGTCGGCCACGTCGCCGGGGCGCTCGGTCCAATCGAGCAAGCGCGTAATCTTGCCGTCGGGGTCGTCGCCAAAGATGCGACGCAGGCCGCGCGCGTTCTCAGCATCCATATAGACAACGTGATCCCAGTCGCCATACTCCGCGCGACGCACCTGGCGCGCGCGGTGGGCAACGACGGGAATCCCGACTTCGCGCAGCTTGGCGACCGTGCATGATGCGGCGGGTTGCCGATCTCCTCGGTTGAGGTCGCTGCGGAATCGATTACAAACTCCGCCTCGCGCCCAGCGCGGCGCACGAGCTCGGTAAGCACCGACTCAGCCATCGTCGAGCGGCAGATGTTGCCGTAGCAGATAAACAGTACGCGTTGCATATGCGGTTTCCTTTCGATCATCATCGAGCTCGAGCATCGCATCTACGCCTACGCCTACGCCCTCGCCCGCTTGCGCTCCCAGCGGGCCAGCTTAATCGTCACCAGCGTGAGCGCCCAGGCCACAAGCGAGAACGCGGCGCCCACGGCGCCCACGTGTGCAATGCCAATGCTGCTCACCACGGCTCCGCCTACCGCGGTGCCAAACGAAATGCCGACGTTAAACGCCATGGGCTCAACCGAACTTGCGAGTACCATCGACTTGGGGTGGCGGCTGCGTGCCACGTCCATAAAGTGCGTGATGCACGACACCGAGAACAGGTACATGAGTAGCGCCAAGCTAAAGACAAAGACCAGCGCGAGTGGCATGGTGCCGCCCACGGCAAACAGCCCGAGTAACGCCGCAGCCTGCAACACAAACGTCACAAGCAGCGCCTTCATGCCAAAGCGCGCATCGATCCATCCGCCCAGGATGTTCGAGATCAGGCAGAACACGCCGTAGGCCATAAGCGTGGTGCTCGCCTGAACGGTGCCCATACCCAGCACCTGCTCAAGATAAGGCGTCACGTAGCCGTAGAACACATAGACCGAGCCTACGCCAAACAAAAAGATGAGCATGCCGGTGATGATGCTCGGCTCGCGCAGCAGACCCGCCTGCTCGCGAAAGGTGGCAGGCTCGTCGGTTTGCCCAGCGCGCGGCATAAACGCCACGAGCGCTCCGCAGATCAGAACGGCAAAGGTCAGCGTGCCGTACATGGCCAAGTGCCAGTCGAGCGTGTCGGCCACGAACTTGCCAATCGAAGTGACAAAGACCATTGCCACGGAAAACGCACCATATACCACCGAGATGGCAAGCGAAGTTTGCTGCGGGGACAGCAGCTCGGGGATGTACGTCACGCCCACGGCGAGCAGTGCGCCCGAGACAGAGCCCAGGACAATGCGCGAGATAAACAGTACCTGGAAGTTGGGCGCCAACGCCATGACCAGGTTGCCGAGCACAAAGACAATGCTGTAGCACACGAGCAGCTGGTAGCGGCGGAACCGCCCCGTGCTGAGCGCGAGCACCGGCGTGGCGATAGCGTAGACCAGCGCGAACACGCTGATGAGCTGACCCGCGGTGGCAAGCGATATGCCGAGTTCCGTTGCCAAGTCGCTTTCGATACCGATGACCACGAACTCGGAGCAGCCGAGCGAGAATCCCAACAGCACGAGCAGCGCCAGGCAGAGCTTGGTGCGCGCGGGGGAGAGCGCGGCGGCGGTTGACTTACTTTTAGGCGTGGTTGCGGCGGTCAAGGTTGTCACTCCAATGTCGCATGAATAAGCGGGATTCAATCCCTGCAACTCTAACAGAATGTGTCAGGTGCCTGCCCCCTTTGTCGCAGGCTGCGCTTGCCTGTATAGTCGCAATACAGGCGAAGATGGTCTCAGGTACATCGCGGGCGACAGGAGATCCCATGGGTATGCACACGACAAAGGTTGCAGTGGGCGAGGGCAAGTTTGCGCTCGAGGCCCAGCTGACGGTGACGCCGCGAGGCATGGCAGTGTACGCCTGCTCGCCGGAGTTCGCGCACCTGGGCGCTACGGCGCAGGCCATTCCGCGCCCCGAGCCCGGCCGTACGGCGACGGTGAGCATCCTGGCCGTTCCGTGCCATCGAGATGAGATCCCGGCGCACGATATCGCGGCGGCGCTGGCGACGCGCTTTGGCGCGCCGGTCGTTGCAAGCACGGGATTTCATGTGGAGCAGGCGAGCGGGGACGACCTGCAGCATGTGCTCGATACCACCAAGGAGCTCATCGCCGCGCTCGAGGCCGCCGCGGCCCGCATTCTACGCGCCGGCTGGGACGAGGGCGGTGCGGGCGCCGAGGTCGTGGCGGTCGATACCGCGACCGGCGAGGTACTTGGCCCCGTCGATCGCATCGAGGCCCATACGGGGGAGGGCATTCTGCACCAGGCTTTTCTGACGCTTCTAGTTGAGGGCCGGGGCGAAGACGCACACCTGCTGCTCTGTCGTCGCAGCCCGCTCAAGCGACTGTGGGGCGGGGTGCTGGCCGATGGCTGTGCCGGCCATCCGCTCCCCGGGGAAGACGTCGCGGCCGCCACGGCACGTCGCATCAACGAAGAACTTGGCATCACGCGCGAGCCCGATCAGCTCAAGCACCTCGGACACGTGGTGTACCGCGAGGACCACGGCGACGGCCACTGCGAGTGCGAATGGTGCGAGGTGTTCGCAGCCCATGTTGAGCCGGGCGAGCTGCATATCAACCAAGAGGAGATCTCGGAGGTGCGTCGCGTGGCCCCGTCCGAGCTCAAAGGCTACCTGCAGGTCACCCCGAGCAGCTGGCCCCCTGGCTCCGCGAGGCACTCAGCGACCCATCCATCCGTACGGCCCTCGCTATGTAACAAAGGTACAGTCCCTTTGCCATATCCAAACCGTCACAACATTCGATGAAAATCTCGAAATCGAGGAAAAGCGTCGAATGTTGTGACGGTTTTTGCCCAGAGGATCGCTTCTCATCCAAAAATCCCGCTTGACTGTATTGCCGCAACACAGCGCAACGTAAGGGGTGTCCGATAACGGGCGCCCCTTTTTAAGTGGCAACGTGGCTGCGAATCCGGAGCGCCCCCAACAAGAAAGGTGGGGAGATGGAAGCGGAAAAGAAGGCGTTTAAGATCACCAAGCGCGAAATTGGCTTTGTGCTGGGTATCGTTGTCTTTTTATTAGTGAAGTTTCTTCCTTTGGCGGAGCTGAGCTCGACGGTCGAGCTTACGGTCGGCGGTCAGACCTGTCTGGCGTTGACGCTCGCCACGGTGGTGTTCTGGGCGTGTGGCGTGGCACAGCCGGGCTTTGTGGGCCTGCTCTATTGCGCGCTGCTCGTTCTGTTCAAGGTGTGCGTGGACGACACGGGCGCCGCGAGCATCTCGGCGACGGTCGCCTCCACGTTTAGCTCGTGGACCAAGGCCACCATGTGCTCGTCATCGGCGCCTACCTCATCGCCAGCGCGGTCAAGGAGTCGGGCCTGGGCGAGCGCATCGCCTATGCGTTTATGCTCAAGTTCGTGCGCGATGCCAAGTCGCTCATCATCTCGATCTTCGCGCTCACCTTTGTGCTGTCGCTGCTGATCCCGCATCCGTTCCCCCGCGCCTTCCTCATCCTCGCCGTCGTCTCGGTTATCGCCGAGTCCGCCGGCTACGGTGACGACGACCGCGGCAAGCTCGGCTTCCTCGTGTTTGCCGCTGCCGCCCCGGGCTCCATGTTCTTCCTGACGGGCGACTCCACGCTCAACCCGCTCGTTGCGCAGTACAGTGCCGAGGCCGGCGGCATGAGCCCGTCGTTTGTCGACTGGTTCCTGTACATGAGTGTGCCCATGCTGGTCGCGCTGCTATGCACCCTGTTCCTGGGCCTCTTCCTCTTTAGGCCCAGCAAGGAACTCGTCTACGATCGCGAGCAGATCGTGGCCAAGCAGGCTGCGCTCGGCAAGCTCTCCGTCAAGGAGATCCGCACCATCGTGTGGCTTATCATCGCCATCGCGCTGTGGCTCACCGTCTCGGGCGATTACATCGGCTGGGTCACCCTGACCATTGGCGTCTGCCTCGCCATGCCCGTCATCGGCGAGGTCCTCACCCCCGCCAGCTGGAATGCTGTCGACATCAAGTCCCTCATGTTCCTGACGGCCGCCATGGCCGTGGGTTCCGTGGGCGGCGCCACCGGCATGAACGCCTGGATCGCCGACGTCGTGCTTCCCAGCTCCGTGCCCGAGAACATCTTCCTGTTCGCCCTGCTCGTCGCCGCGCTCTCCATGATCATCCACATGTTCATGGGCTCGGTCATGGCCGTGCTCGGTGTGTGCGTGCCGGCGTTCATCAGCTTCGCGGCCGGCTCCAGCGTAAGCCCGCTTGCCGTGGCGCTCATCGTCTTCACGTCCATCAACATCCACTACATCCTGCCGTTCCACAACCTGCCGATCCTTATCGGCGAGGGCAAGGACGCCGGCGGCTACACCTCCAAAGAGGCCATGCGCATGGGTATTCCCCTCACCGCGGTCGTCTTTATCGTCGTGCTGGTCGAGGCCGCCTGGTTCCACCTCTTTGGCCTGATGTAAGCAGTCGAGTGCTTGGCTGTAATTAGCCGAGTGCTTGAACTGCGAGTGCCCGAGCGCCCCATCTATGAGCGCTGCGGCCCCATTACGTTACCAAGCCCGGCGGCATCCTCGCCGCCGGGCACTCTCCCGAAAGGAGCATGCTATGTCCACTACCGATGCTTCCCAGATCCACGACCTGCGCTCCGCGCTCGACTTTTTGCGCGAGATGCCGGGCCAGCTGCTCGAGACCGACACTCAGGTCGACCCGGACGCCGAGGTCTCGGGCGTCTACCGTCACGTCGGCGCCGGCGGCACCGTTATGCGCCCGACCAAAGAGGGTCCGGCGATGGTCTTCAACAACGTCAAGGGCTTTGACGATGCCAAGGTCTGCATCGGCATGCTTGCCAGCCGCAAGCGCGTTGCCGCTCTGCTCGACCTGGACGAGGAGCACCTGGGCCTCGAGATCGGCAAGCGCTTCGAGAACCTGATCGCGCCCGAGCAGATCGCCGAGGGTGCGCACGTCGACTGCCAAGAGGTCGTGTACAAGGCGACCGACGAGGGCTTTGACCTGCGCAAGATCGTTCCCGCTCCTACCAACACGCCCGTCGACGGCGGCCCCTACATCACCATGGGCCTCGCCTACGGCACGAGCCCCGACGGCTCCCAGTCCGACGTGACCATCCACCGTTTCTCCTGCGTCGACAAGGACAAGCTCGCCATGTGGATTACCCCCGGCAGCCGTCACCTGGGCGCGTTCTTTGACGAGTACTGCCAGCGTGGCGAGGATATGCCCATCTCCATCTCCATCGGTCTGGACCCCGCCGTGTACATGTGCTGCGGCTTCGAGGCTCCCACCACGCCGCTCGGCTTCAACGAGCTGCAGATCGCCGGTGCCCTGCGCGGCCACGCCGTCGAGCTTGCCGACTGCGTCACCGTTCCGCAGAAGTGCATTGCCAATGCCGAGTACGTGCTCGAGGGCTACCTCATGCACGACGAGACCATCAACGAGGACGTCAACGGCCACGGCTACGCCATGCCCGAGTTCCCCGGTTACACCGGTGGCGCCAAGGTCTGCCCGGTGATCAAGATCACCGCCGTCACCACGCGTGTCAACCCCATTATGGAGAGCTGCATCGGCCCTTCGCACGAGCACGTGTCCATGGCCGGTATCCCCACCGAGGCTTCCATCTACAAGATGGTCGAGACCGCTATCCCGGGCCGCCTGCTCAACGTCCACGCTGCACCCTGCGGCGGCGGCAAGTTCGTTGCCATCATGCAGTTTAAGAAGTCGAGCAAAAATGACGAGGGCCGTCAGCGCAACGCCGCCATGCTCGCCTTCTCGGCATTCTCCGAGCTCAAGCATGTGATCTTGGTTGACGAGGATGTCGACATCTTTGATATGAGCGACGTGATGTGGGCCATGACCACGCGCTTCCAGGCCGACGTCGACCTCATCACCATCCCCGGCTGCCACTGCCACGTGCTCGACCCGTCCAACGACCCCGCGTTCGACCCCACGATTCGCGAGCACGGCATCGCCTGCAAGGCCATCTTCGACTGCACGGTTCCGTTCGACCTCAAGAAGAATTTCATTCGCTCGCAGTTCATGGAGATCGACAAGGACAAGTGGGCCAAGGAGATTGCTTTCTAGTAAGTAGCCCTACCAAGTAGTCAAGGAGTTGTCATGCCTGAGTCTTCTGTCCGTCCCCGTCGCATCGTCGTTGGCGTTTCGGGCGCCAGCGGTGCCACGCTGGGCCTTGAGTGCCTCAAATGCCTGCGTCAGGCCGGTGCCGAGTCGGCGCTTGTCGTCACGCGCGGGGGAGAGATTACCATCGAGCAGGAGCTCGGCATGACGCTCGACGAGTTTGCGTGCCATGCCGATGTGGTCTACGACAACAAGAACATCGGCGCCGCCATCGCAAGCGGCACCTATCCGGTCGACGGCATGATCGTGGCGCCCTGCTCCATGAAGACGCTCGCCGGCATCGCGAGCGGCTACAGCGAAAACCTGTTGCTGCGCGCGGCCGATGTTCAGATGAAAGAGCAGCGCCGCCTGGTGCTCATGGTGCGCGAGACGCCCTTCAGCGCCATTCACATCGACAACATGGCGCGCCTGGCGCGCGTGCCGGGCGTCATGCTCATGCCGCCCATGCTTACGTTTTACAACGGCCCCGCCACGCTCGATGACGCGGTGCATCACATCGCCGCCAAGGCGCTCGAGGCCGTCGGCGTGTCATGTGCAAACTATAAGCGCTGGTCATAGGCGTCTTTAGGGTAGGATACGAGTAGTGTTTGAGCCCGCTGCCCCTGTGGGCGGCGGGCTTTGTGCGCTAAAAGGATGTGCCGGGAGGACTTATGCAGACAGGCATGTATGCGATTAGCGAGATGGCGAGCTTGTTTAACGTTTCGCGCCAAACGCTCATCTACTACGACAAGATCGGTCTGTTTAAACCCGCCGTGGTTAACGAAAAGGGCTACCGTTTCTATTCGCCTACGCAGATCCCGCTCATGCGTCTGATTTGCATGCTTCGCGACCTGGGGCTCGAACTCGACGAGATTGACCGCCTGACCTCGACGTTCGACATTGGCGAGATGACCGATCACCTGCGCTCGCGGGTGCAGGCGCTCGATGAACAGATCGCCGGGCTCAAAGCCGAGCGCGCGAGTGTGCAGGAGCGTCTGAGCTTTTACGACGAGGCGGTTTACTGGCGCGAGCGCGAGGGCAAGCCGGAGCTCAAACAGTTTGAGCGCCGCTACGTGGTCTTTGAGGAGTTCCCGGGCGATATCGAGCGCGGCCGCTCGATGCTTCACCCCACGCTCATGCGGGCGATTCTGCGCATGCGTACGTTGACGGGCACGCGCCCATGCGCGGCTGGGGTGCCATGCTGCGTCGCGAGGCGCTGCATTCCGACGACCCTATTGCCGGCGCCGGCTCCTTTGCCGTGCTGCCGCGCGGTGCCGAGGAAATGCTACCGAGCGATCCTGCCGAGCTGGCAGAGATTGGCGTCGAAGTACTGCCCGAGGGCACATACCTGTGCATGAGCCGCTGGGGCATGCCGTACGAGCCGAGGCATTCGCGCCGTCGTGGCCTGCATGGACAAGCACGCGCTCCAGCCCGTTGGCAACGCTTTCGACTTTTGCTACCTCGATACCACGAGCTACGACGAGTCCCACCAAGAGGACTTCTGCTGCATCCAAATCCCCGTCGCCCTCTAGATGTGACAAGGGGACTGCTCCTTCGTCACATTCGTGGTGTGGCTGCTGCCCAAACCGTCACAACATTCGATGAAAATCTCGAAAACGAGGAAAAGCGTCGAATGTTGTGACGCTTTTCCTGTCTGTGCCGGCGAGCTCCCGTGCCATCTGGGGGTATAAGGCTGGCAAGTGTTTATTTGCGAGGCTTAAGGGCGCCCGTATGGATATCGATAACTTTGAATGGTGGTATAGCGAGGGCGAGGCTCCGGACGAGGAGTGGGACGAGCCCGCGCCGCGTGACGTGTCGAGCGACGAGGACGAGGCCGGCAACGATGCTGCTGTCGAGCCTGACGCCGCCTCCGATGCCGCCGAGCCCCTGACCTTTGAGCAGGCTTGGGCCCAAGCCGAGGCCGATGAAGCTAAGGCCGATGCCACGGCCACACTCGGTGAGCCGGCGGACATGTCCATCTCGCCGGCCAAGATCCCGCAGCCGCGCCATAACATCGACCCCGGCAGTACGGCATCCTTCAGCATTCTCGACGTGCCCTCGCAGGGTGCCCAAGCACCCGCGCCCACACGTCGCCCCGACCTGGCTCGCGAGGAGGACGCGGGCCGTCGCTCTCCGCTCGGCCCCATCCTCATCGCCTTCATGGCCGGCGTTATCGCATGCTCGGTAATTGGAAACGTCTGGAGCCATGTTGAACAACAACGAAAAGACGCCGCCAAGGTCGAGATGTCCGTCGAACAATCGCTCAGCCGCACGCGCTCGGTGCATGTATCGGTCGAGGTCAAGGACGGCGCGACGTGGGACACCGCGCGCGGCGACAGCCAGATGCTCGTCCATATCGTGGGTCGCACGCTCAAGGGGCAAGCGATCGACGAGTACCAATACGTCAATTCCGAAGGTGACGGCATCGAGCTCAAGCCCGGCGACTACGAGCTCACGGTCGATGAGCCGCCCGTCGCCACCGACGGCACGCGTTACCGTGCCTCAAAGCGCATGGTTCCGGTGAGTTTTA
>JAQEDL010000014.1:25553-34836 GCA_027669365.1 Coriobacteriaceae bacterium AM49-12
GCGCCCGATACGGTCGATAGCACGCCGCAGGGCGGGTTTGACCTTTACGCTATTGCTCAATAACTGCACCTGTCGCTCAACCCCGCCGCCAAGAGTGGGACAATAGCCCTCGACACCGTTGTTTACTATTGGAGGAAGTAGCATGTCCACCGTCACTACCATCAAGCGCGGCGGCCTCACCGCGGCCATCGATTCCATGGGCGCCCAGCTCACGAGCCTTGCCCTCAACGGCAACGAGTATCTGTGGCAGGGCGACCCGGCCTTTTGGGGCAAGCATGCGCCTATCCTGTTCCCCATCGTGGGATCGCTGCGCAACAACATGGCGACATCTGCGGCCGGCACCTGCGAGATGCCGCGCCATGGACTCGCTCGCATCGTCGAGCACAAGTTGGTCGAGGTTTCGGAGGACGGCTCCTCGGTAACGTACGAGATCACTGACACGCCCGAGTCGCTCAAGGCGTTCCCGTTCCACTTTAAGCTCAACATGACCTATGCCCTGACCGGCGACGCCACGCTCACGCAGACCTTTGCCGTTACGAACACCGGCGACGTGGACCTGCCGTTCTCGGTGGGCGGCCACCCCGCATTTAACGTGCCCGCCCCCGGTGCCGAGGACGAGGTATTCGAGGATTACGAGCTGGCGTTTACCGAGGCCTGGACGAACGAGGCTCCCATCATCACGCCCGACGGTCTCATGACGTTCGAGGGTAGCTACAAGGCTCCCGATAACTCGGACGTGCTGCCCATCACGCACCGCAGCTTCGATAACGATGCCATCATGTTCACCGATACTCCGGGCTCCACGCTCACGCTGCGCGGCCGCAAGTCGGGCCACGGCGTCAAGATCGACTTTGAGGGCTTTAAGTACATCGGCGTGTGGTCTGCCGCCAACGACGCTCCGTTTATGGCGCTCGAGCCTGGACCGGCCACACCACCATGGACACCGAGGACGATGTCTTTGAGCACAAGGTCAACACCATCACGTTGGCACCGGGCGCTACCGACATCCGTTCCTTTAGCGTCACCCTGCTCTAGAGGTTCCGCCGTTCTAACGAACGACGGACCGGTCGACGCTGCGCGCCACCCAGAGCGACAATTTGTCATTCAAAAGGCAAGGCATGACCAGAAGGTCTATGCCTTGCCTTTTTCATGCCAAGTGGTACATGGGGCAGGCTGCTTTGCGCCAATCGTCCTCGTGTGTCTATTAATTTTTCGCGCACATGCCGCGCTGCTGGTTGCGGGCGTATATCCTGTCTTATTGTCAGCAAAACGAAATTGGGAAGGCACCAGATGCAATCTCGACAACAGCGCGACGCGCATCCACAGCCGGTATGCAGCCGTCGCATCTTTTTGGGTAGCGCTCTCGCTGCGAGCGCTTCTGTCGTCGCCGGCGCACTTGCCGGCTGCCAGCGTCCCTCCACGCTGGAAGTAGTTCAGTCCACGACGGGCGGCGGTCGCGACGACCTGTCCGATTCTGTGATCGGCAAGGATAAGATCCGCATCGGCATGGAGGCGGCCTACGCCCCGTACAACTGGCAGGTTTCCGAGGCCAGCGAGTTCACGATCCCCATCGACAACGTGCAGGGCGCCTATGCCGATGGCTACGACGTGCAGATCGCCAAGATCGTCTGCAAGGCTCTCGGCGGCGAGCCCGTTGCCGTCAAGCAGAGCTTCTCGGGCCTTATCGACTCGCTCAACAACGGCCAGATTGACCTCATCATCGCCGGCATGAGCGCCACGCCCGAGCGCGAGGAGTCCGTCGGCTTTTCCGATCCGTACTTTATCGGCTACTTTGGCCTGTTCGTAAAAGAGGGCTCGCCCTACCAAAACGCGACCAAGCTCAGTGACTTTAGCGGCGCCACAGTGCTCGGCCAAAAGGATACGATGCTCGATACCGTCATCGACGAGATCCCGGGCGTCGTTCACAAAAATCCGGTCGATTCGGTCCCCACGGTGTTCTCGAATCTGCTGCAGGGCACGTGCGACGCCGTGACCTACAACACTGAGAACGAAAAGGGCTATATGGCCCAAAATCCCGGTATCGTCCCCATCCACTTTGCCGAGGGCGAGGGCTTTAAGCAGGAGGTCACGGCAAATGTCGGTCGCCGCAAGGGCTCGGACAAACTGCTTAAGCTCATCGACAAGACACTCAAGGGCATTAGCCAAGAGGAGCGCGACCAAATGTGGGACGCGTGCCTCGACCGTCAGCCGGCATAGGGAGGCAGCATGAAAGCCATCAACCGTCTGGCCTCCTTTATCAAGGCCGACCACCGTTATGTATACCTGGGCACGAGCGTCATCGCGGCGCTCGGCCTGGCGTTTAGCCAGCGCAACCCCACACCGCTGAGCTTCTTAGCCCCCACCGGTATCTTCCAGGATTGCCTTTGGGCGATTCTTTGGGCCTGGATTGTCGTGTCGGCAGCGGCGCTTGTCACCAAGCTTATGCACTGGAGTGACTATCGCGAAAAGTCGCCGTTCGCATCCGAGCGTTTCCGCCGCGGCGCGCGCCTGGGTAGCTATGTTGTGGTCGCTATCGCGGCGATCTTCTTTATCGACCGCTGCGTCATGTCGTTTATCGACTGGTGCAGGTGAGCATTGTCTCGGATTCCAACCCCAGCGACTTTTTGTCGAGCCTGGTCTACATGACCTACAAGAGTGGCGATTTCTTTATCCGCGGTATCGAGATCACCATCGCGCTTGCGACCTTCGGTACCGTCATCGCATTCTTCCTGGCGCTGCTCTTTGTGTTCCTGCGTATTCAGACCTTTGACCGCGTGGACAACGACCTGGTGCGCTTCTTTAAGAGTATCGGCCGCGGCTTTGCGACCATCTACTCCACCATCGTGCGCGGCACGCCCATGATGGTCCAGGGCCTGCTCATCTATTACGCGGGCTTTACCGTTTTGCGCGGCATGGGCTTCGAGACCGCTCAGGCCAACCAGATCTGGAGTACCTTCACCGCCGGCCTCGTCACCATCTCGCTCAACTCCACCGCCTACATGATGGAGGTCCTGCGCGGCGGCATCGAGTCCATCGATCCCGGCCAGGCCGAGGCAGCGCGCTCGCTGGGCCTGTCGCAGTGGCAGGCCATGCGCAAAGTCGTGTTCCCCCAAGGCATTAAAAACGCGATTCCGGCGCTCACCAACGAGCTCATCATCAACATTAAGGACTCGTCGGTGCTCTCGGTCATCGGCGTGTTCGACCTTATGTACGCTACTACCACGGTCGCCGGCGTGTACTACCGCCAGATGGAGGTCTACTGCGTGGCGCTCGTGGTCTACCTGATCCTGACACTCGTGGCGAGCCGCCTGCTCGAAGCCTTTGGCAAAAAGCTGGGCGCCGAGGCCCCTGCCACGCTGCCCAGCTCCAACTAGGCGCAAGACGAGGAGAATCATCATGGCAGATACCGCCACTACCGGCACTGCGGCAGCCGTGCAAAACCAAGAGCCGCTTATCCGCGTCGAGGGCCTGCGCAAGAGCTTTGGCTCATTCGAGGTACTCAAGGGCATCGACCTGTCCGTCAATTCCGGTGAGGTTGTCACCATCATCGGCGCCTCGGGCTCGGGCAAATCGACCTTCCTGCGCTGCCTCAACCTGCTCGAGACCCCGGACGCGGGCCACATCTGGTTCCACGGCCAGGACCTCACGGCCGAGCGCTGCAACATCAACAAATTGCGCGAGGACATCGGCATGGTGTTCCAGGGCTTTAACCTGTTCAACAACATGGATGTGCTCGACAACTGCACGCTCGCGCCCGTCACGCTCAAAAAGATGAGCAAGGCCGAGGCCGAGAAGGTCGCGATGGAGCATCTGACGAGCGTGGGACTCGAAAAGTTCGCGCACGCCGCCGTTGGCCGCCTGTCCGGTGGTCAAAAACAGCGCGTGGCCATCGCTCGTGCCCTATGTATGAATCCGCAGATCATGCTGTTCGACGAGCCGACCTCCGCGCTCGACCCCGAGATCGTGGGCGAGGTGCTCGAGGTCATGCGCAAGCTCGCCGCCGACGGCATGACCATGGTCGTCGTCACGCACGAGATGGCCTTTGCCCGCACGGTGTCCGACCGCGTGGTCTTTATGGACAAGGGCGTGGTGCTCGAGGATGCCGCGCCGGCCGAGCTCTTCGGCAACCCCAAACACCAGCGCACTCGTGAGTTCCTCTCTCGCTATCTCGAGGACAAATAACCGACCGCAAACGCTTACGTTGCAGGGCCGCTCCCGTGGGGCGGCCTTTGTCGTCACAATCGAAAGGATGTCATGGCCGAGGTTTGGCGCTTCTTTGCGCATGAGGACGATTTTGCCGATATAGACGAAGTCAGCGCGTGCGAGCGCTTGGGCCGCGTGCTGTCGTTTCCGACCATTTCGAGCATGGATGCCGAGGCGGTGGACTGGCAGCCCTTCGACGACCTGCGCGCCTATATGCAGCAGGCCTGGCCGCGCGTGTTTGCGGCGGGCGAGGTCGAGCTTATCGACCACTCGCTGTTGGTGACGCTTGTCGGCTCCGACCCTGCTCTCAATCCCGTTATGCTCATGGGCCACATGGACGTGGTCCCCGTGGTGCCGGGTACCGAGGCCGACTGGACGCACGCCCCCTTTAGCGGGCACGTGGACGACACCTACATTTGGGGCCGCGGCGCTATCGACATGAAGGATCAGGTCGCAGGCATTCTCGAGGCGGTTGAGTATGCATTGGCGCACGGTTGGGAGCACAAGCGTTCGCTGTTGCTCGCCTTTGGCCAGGACGAGGAAACCACGCAGTACGGCGCTGGAGCTATCGGCCGCGTGCTCGAGGAGCGCGGTGTTGAGCTCGAGTTCCTGATCGACGAGGGCGACTACCGCATCGTTCCGGCTGCCGAGTACGGCGCGGGCGAGGGCTGGCTTATGCATGCCGACCTGGCCGAAAAGGGCTATGCCGATATCGTGCTCAAGACGAAGAGCGCGGGCGGGCATTCGTCTAACCCCTACGGCGGCACGTCGCTCGAGGTGCTCAGCCGTGCCATCGCCGCAATCTGCGATATCGAGTGGCCGACGCGCGTGACCGATCTGCTTGCCGCGCAGCTTGTCGAGCTGGGGCTCTACACGGCGGATGAGATTGCCGCCAACGGGGGCGCCATTGTCCGCGATTGCCTCGCCAGCAAGAAGCTCTATCCGCTGGTGACGACCACCTGCGCGCCCACGCAGATCGAGGGAGGCAGCGCCGGCGCCAACGTGATGCCGCAGGATATGTGGGCCAACATTAACTTCCGCATGCTCGAGGGCACGAGCGTGGCCGACGTTGTGGCGCGCTGCCGTGAGGCGGTTGCCGGGGCGGACCTTGCCGGTCGTGTCGAAGTGGAGCTGGGCCCCGGCAGCTCCGAGCCCTCGCCGTCCCCGCGCATCGGTGGTCCCGGCCTCGAGGCGGTTCGCTCCATCGCCGCCCGCTATTTCTGCGATCCAAAGGGGACGGAGGAAAACGGATCATCCGAGCCGTTGGCGATTGTCCCCTCGACCGTGATCGGCGCGACCGACGCTGCCAACTACCAGCACATTTGCTCCGAATGCATTCGTTTTTCGGCGTTTGTGGTCGACGATGACGAGTGCGACCGCGGCGTCCACGGCACCAACGAGCGCATCACCCGCCGCGCTACCTCCAGGGTGTTCGCTTCCTCATCGCCCTGCTCCATACGCTCTAGAATCCGACAAAGGGACTCTCCCTTTGTCGGATTCCGTGCGGGTTGTATGCAGGTTTGCCTGCGCACGCTATCATGTATGGGTTAGACCGCAACTATGTACCCCCATACGCGAAGGGATGCGCATGTATCTGAAGATCGACATGTTCTAGCCGGGCTTTACCCCCGCAGCGGCGCCCCGCGCCCCATCAATTCTGCCGATTTTCACCTTCACGCATATAAAAGGAGTCCGTCATGCGCGACAAGCTCGAAAAGATCATCAAGGCCTACGAGGAGCTCGAGAAGAAGCTTTCCGACCCAGCCGTCGCCTCCGATATCAAGGAGTTCACGCGTCTCAACAAGGAGTACGCGCACCAGTCCGACCTCATCGCTGCCTCGCGCGAGTACATCGGCGCGCTCGATGACATCGAGGCTGCCAAGGAAATGCTCCACGATACTACCGATGCCGATGAGAAGGAGATGCTCCAGATGGACATCTCCGAAAACGAGGCCAAGCTTCCCCAGCTCGAGGAAGACATCAAGTACATGCTCATCCCGAGCGACCCCAACGACGACAAGAACACCATCGTCGAGATTCGCTCCGCCGCCGGTGGCGACGAGGCGGCCATCTTCGCCGGCGACCTGTACAAGATGTATCAGCGCTTCTGCGAGTCGCGCGGCTGGAAGACCACCGTGCTCGACTCCAGCCCCAGCGAGGCCGGCGGCTTTAAGTCCATCGAGTTCAAGGTCGAGGGCGACCGCGTCTACTCCGTCATGAAGTTCGAGTCCGGCGTGCACCGCGTCCAGCGCGTTCCCAAGACCGAGTCCCAGGGTCGCATCCAGACCTCCACGGCAACCGTCGCCGTGCTTCCCGAGGCCGAGGAGATCGACGTTCAGATCAACCAGTCCGACCTGCGCATCGATACCTACTGTGCCTCCGGCCCTGGCGGTCAGTGCGTTAACACCACCTACTCCGCCGTGCGCATCACCCACCTGCCCACCAACACCGTGGTGCAGTCGCAGGAACAGCGCTCCCAGATCCAGAACCGCGAAGTCTGCATGCAGATGCTGCGCGCCCGTCTGTACGAGATGGAGCTCGAGAAGCAGCAGGCAGAGCTCGGTGCCGAGCGCCAGAGCCAGATCGGCCACGGCAACCGTTCCGAGAAGATCCGTACCTACAACCAGCCCCAGGACCGCGTGACCGATCACCGCATCGGTTTCAACTCCACCTACAATGGCGTCCTCCTGGGCGACCAGCTCGGCACCGTCATCGAGGCGCTCGCCGCCGCCGAGCGTGCCGAGAAGCTGGCACAGGCAGTCTAAGTTCCGCCGTTCTACCGAACGGCGGACCAGCCGACGCTGCGCGCCGTCCAGAGCGACAATTTGTCATTCAAAAGGCAAGGCATGACCAGAAGGTCTATGCCTTGCCTTTTTCATGCCAACTTGTTCGCTCTGGACGTCGCTCGCTGGCATTGCCAAAACATCGGCGTTTCCTTGGTTGTCAAATGATCCGTAGGGAGTCATTGGGGACATTGCTTTGAGATGTTATTCAGTCGGCTGTTATGGCATTTGAGCTGCTTACCTGCTTAAGGTAATTGACGGCATATATCTGCTATCGAAAATATTGCTCGAAAAATTGTCCAAGAAGTCGCGGGGCGATTTTTGATGGGTCGCGCGTCAAGTGATTTGGCAAGTTCTTGGTTAGATATTGGTCAGTTTTGGGGCAACCTTGCCAAAAGCTTGACGGATGCAGATTTAGACGTCGACGAATGAACACTCTAGCCAGGCTCCAAGCAAAATTCTGCTGATTCTCGATAATCGCCTTCAATCGTCCCTTGCCAAGCGCTGGCCTCGCTTACAATCTGCTCCGACATTCGCGCGCCGCCCGGCGCTTAAGAGGGGAGGGCCCCATGGCAAACGAGATCTGGACCATCAAGCGTTGTCTCGAGTGGACCAAGGAGTACCTGGCCGAGCGCGGCGAGGAGCATCCCCGTCTTTCCGCCGAGTGGCTGCTGTGCGCCGCCACGGGCCTGGCGCGCATTGACCTATATATGCGTATGGACGAGACGCTTAACGCGGCCCAGCTCGAGACCATGCATGCGGCCGTCGTTCGTCGCGCCAAAGGCGAGCCGCTGCAGTACATCACCGGCAGCACGCAGTTTCGCATGATTGACGTCGCGTGCGCTCCCGGTGTGCTCATTCCGCGCCCCGAAACCGAGATGCTCGTCGAGGAAGTCCTCAATTATCTGGATGCCGAGGTGCTGAGCCCCGAGGCTGCTGCCCGTCAGCGTGTTGAGCTGCCTTGGAACGATGAGGTCGAGGAGGCACGCAAGGCCGAGGCCGCGCTGGCAGACGAACGGGCGACTGCCGAGCGCCGTGCCGCTAATCTGACGGCTGCCGATGAGGCGGCGCTAGGCGGCGACGTACTGGGCAGCCGTGCCTATGCCGAGGAACTGGCCGATCGCGAGGCCGAGGAAGCCGCCGCGCAGGCAGCAGAAGCCGAAGCCGCGGAAGCCGCCGAGTCCGAGCTCGACGAATACGGCGTCGCCATCGAGGGTGCCGACCAGGAGACGGTTTCAGCTCAGGATGCCGCTGCGCCTGCCCCAGCCGAGCCCCGCACTGCCCGCGTTCTCGAGGTCGGCTGCGGCACGGGCTGCATTTCGCTCTCCCTTGCCTGGGAGCGCCGCGGCCACGTTACCTGCACCGCCACCGATATCGAGTCGCGCGCCATCGATCTGGCCACCAAAAACCGCGACACCCTCGGCCTCACGGCAGATGAGGTTGCCTTTAGCCTCACCAACCTGGTGAGTTCCATTCCCCGCGAAGAGTGGGGCACCTTTGATGTGCTCGTCTCCAACCCACCTTACATCCCGACCGACGTCATGCGCTCGCTGCCGCACGAGGTCAAGGACTTTGAGCCCGACCTGGCGCTCGAGGGCGGCGCCGACGGCCTCGATATCTTCCGCCGCCTGCTCAACGCGGCGCCTTACATGCTGCGCGCCGGCGGCCTGTTTGCCTGCGAGCTCTACGAGGTACCCTCGATGCCGCGGCCGAGCTCTGTCGCCAGGCAGGCCTTTCGGACGTGCGTATCGTCCATGACCTTACCGATCGCCCCCGCATCGTCCGAGCCATCGTCACCGAGCCCAAGCAGCGCCAGTAATATTTATTAACTGGTTAGCAAAAATTATAAATTAGTTTATAATTAGGACGGCTGAAAGAGGTCGGCCCATGCAACCTCCTACCTTTCGGGAAATCATTGCCCTACTCAAGCACGATGGATTCGTGAAGGTCGCGCAAGTCGGTAGTCATGCTAAGTATGTTTCTGGTGACCGTGTTGTCACCGTGAACGGCTCTGGTGGTGATCGACCAAAGAAGGGCACGTGGGCAAGTATTCGTCGCCAAGCTGGATGGTAGTTGGAGGCAAAATGAGGCAGCGATTTACCTATGACTGCGTTCTCATAAAAGAAGACGACGGTTACTGCGCTAGCTTCCCGCAGATTCCCGGCGCCTTTGCCGATGGCGATACGCGCGAAGAAGCGATTGCCCATGCTACCGAGGCACTGATGGCGTTTTTGGCCGACGACCTCAACAACGGTTTGACTCCGGCAGGGTACGAACGCTCGGCCGAGGTCGTGGCC
>JAQEDL010000014.1:34944-50977 GCA_027669365.1 Coriobacteriaceae bacterium AM49-12
CCTTTCAGTCGAAATCGACCACGAGGACGCTCGGGAAGCGGCGTGCCGAACATTTAAAGACGCAGCGCTGGACCTCAAAGTCTCCGCTCCGCGGATTACCGCGCTGGTCAAAGCCGGAAAGCTCGATGTTGAACTCGTCGACGGCCGTCGGATGATAACGATAGACAGCATCGAGCGCTACGCCGCCCAAGAACGCCACGCCGGCAGGCCAAAGAAGTTCGTCGCAGTCCAATAACCCCCTCACTTTCACCGACTACTAGAGCCGCTCACCAAACCAACATGCGCTCTGGGCAAATAGGTTGAACGTTTCGTGCGAGAATGCCCACAGTAAACAAACTTGCACCAGAGCGTAAGGGGCTGGCATACACATGCAGACGGTCTATCGGGTATACGAGGGAACGCGCGAGCCGCATCGGCTTGCCGTCGAGCGCACGGCCGAGGTGCTCGGCCGCGGCGGCCTGGCTTTGATCCCGACCGAGACCGTCTACGGTGTCGCCGTGGCAGTCAACGCCTTCTCGGACGCCGTGCCCCAAGATACAAGCGAATTCCCATCGTGGCCGCGCGATCCGCAGGCTGCCGTCAATAGCGCCGCAGTTCCTGCGCTCGGCACCGGCTATCGCCGTATCTTCACTCTCAAGCAACGCGAACTCACGCAAACCGTCGCTTGGCTGGTCGATGGCGTCGAAGCACTCGACCGCTATGGCGTGGATATCCCGGAAGATGCCCGCATACTCGCGCGACGATGCTGGCCGGGCGCCCTGACTATCGTGGTCAAGGCGGCCCCCTGCGTGCCGACCTTTATGCGCGCCGCCGACGACACGGTGGCACTTCGCGCTTCGGCCTCGCCCGTGGTGCAGGCGCTCATCCGCGCCTGCGGCAGCCCTCTTGCCTGCACCAGCGCTAACACGCATGGCGCGCCCTCGCCGGCAAGCTTTGCCGCCGTCGAGGGTCGCATCCTGGAGGGGGTCGATGTCGCCGTCGACGCCGGTGAGACCCCGTGTCGCGACGCCTCGACCATCGTGTCGTTTCAGCACGGCGAGTTCCAGATCCTGCGCCAAGGCGCACTTCCCGCATCAGAGATCGAACGGGTCCTGTCCGACCCGATGCAATAGAAAGGTTTAAGCGATGTCGTTGAATCTGGGCAGCCTGGGCATGGAAGATGCCTCGTTTGACTTTGGCGGTTCCTACATCATGGCGCTCGACTGCGGCACCACCTCGGTACTTGCGACCATCGTCGACGAGTACGGATGCATCGTCGCGCAGGCACGTCGCAGCGTCAAAACCAGCTTCCCGCGTCCCGGCTGGGTGGAGCAAGACCCCATGGCGGTCCTTGCTAGCCAGATCGCCGTCATGATGGAAGTCCAGTTTAAGAGCGGTATCCACTCCGACCGCATTGCCGCCATCGGCATCTCCAACCAGCGCGAGACCACGGTGGTCTGGGACCGTGTGAGCGGTCAGCCGATCTATAACGCTATCGTATGGCAGTGCCGCCGTACCGCACCTCTGATCGACGAGCTTGTCGAGCAGGGCGCAGAAGGGCTGGTGCGCTCCCGCACGGGACTCACGCTCGACCCGTATTTCTCGGCCTCCAAGGTGCAGTGGATTCTCGACAACGTCGACGGCGCACGCGAAAGCGCGGCGGCGGGCGACCTCATGTTTGGCACCATCGACACCTGGCTCATCTACAACCTCACCGGCGGCCAGGTCTTTGCCACCGACTACACCAATGCCAGCCGCACGGCACTCTTTAATATCCATACGCTCGATTGGGACGACGACCTGCTGGCACTCTTTGACGTTCCACGTTCCATGATGCCCGAGGTTCGCTGGAGCTCGGGCGACTACGGCCGCGTCGCGAGCGACATCATGACCAACATGCCGCCCATCATGGGCGTGGCGGGTGACCAACAGGCGTCGCTGTTCGGCCACTGCTGTTTCCGTCCCGGCCAGACCAAAAACACCTATGGCACGGGCTGCTTTATGCTCATGAACACCGGCGACGAGATCGTCGAATCCAAGAATGGCCTGGTCTCCACCATCGGTATCGCTGCGGACGGCAAAGTCAGCTATGCGCTCGAGGGCTCTATTTTTGCCGCCGGCTCAACGATGAACTGGCTTCGCAACAACATGGGCATCATCTCGAGCGTGAGCGAGTCGGCACAACTCGCCGCTTCGATTAGCGACAACGAGGGCTGCTACTTCGTTCCCGCCTTTGCGGGTTTGGGTGCTCCCTGGTGGGACCCGCATGCTCGCGGTATCGTGTGCGGTCTGACCGGCGCCTCGAGCCGTGCGACCATCGTACGTGCCGCCTGCGAATCCATGGCATATCAGAGCTACGACGTGCTGCGCGCCATGGAGCAGGACGTGGGGCTTTCGATTGAGCGCCTGTCTGTCGATGGCGGTGCCTCGCGCAACGAGTTCATCATGCAATTCCAGGCCGACCTGCTGGATATCCCCGTGCTGCAATGCGAGACGGTGGAGACCACGGCAATCGGTGCCGCGTACTTGGCGGGTCTTGCCGTCGGCTATTGGGAAGACCTGGAAGAGCTGGAGCAAAATGCCAGATCGTTAGGACCTTCCTTCCCCACATGTCCGCCGAGCGCCGCGAGCAAAACCTTGCGGGCTGGCGTGATGCAGTCAGGCGCTCGCTCAGCACCTCACAGTAGGGCTGCGATGGGCTGCTCGATACAACAAACCGCTAAACTAATGCATGGCGTGCGGCGGCAACATTGCTGCACACCTTGTCAGCAAGGCCGTTTTGCGGCCGCAACGAAAGGGGCAATCAATCCATGACCGTCACCTACGATGCGTCCCGTGTGACGCTTGTCGATCACCCGCTCGTCCAGCACAAGCTGTCGATCCTGCGCGACAAAAACACCGGCACCAACCAGTTCCGTCAGCTCGTGCGCGAACTCGCGCTTTTTGACGGCTACGAGGCCATGCGCGACCTGCCTATGGAAGACGTCGAGGTCGAGACCCCCATCACTACCGCCACGTTCAAACGGCTCGCCGGCAAGAAACTCGCCATCGTGCCCATCCTGCGTGCGGGCCTTGGAATGGTCGACGGCATTCTCGACTTGGTGCCCTCCGCTCGCGTGGGCCACATCGGCATGGAGCGCGACGAGGTCACCCACGAGCCGCACGAGTATTACTGCAAGATGCCCAAGGATATCGACCAGCGCATCTGCCTGGTCGTCGACCCCATGCTCGCCACGGGCGGTTCGGCCGAGATGGCCATCAGCTACCTGCGCGAGCGCGGTGTCAAGGACATCCGCATGCTGTGCATCGTCGCCGCGCCCGAGGGCCTCAAGTCGCTGACCGAGAAGGATCCTGACGTACATATTTATACGTGTGCTATCGACGACCATCTCAACGAGGCTGCCTACATCGTTCCCGGCCTCGGCGACGCCGGCGACCGCATCTACGGCACGCTCTAGTCGCTGGGCTAAGACGGCCGCGGCTGCAAATACGAAGAAACGGTGCGCGCGGACGAACAAAAGTCGAACACGCGCACTCCTGTTAACGGACGTTTTGCCCTGCAGGGTTCGAGAAAAACGTATTACCGTACCTGCGGCATAAAGAAGGTCTTAAGAAAACGAACAGGTGCGTATTAACCGATGCTTTTTCGGTTGTACTTTAACGATTGGCTCGTACAATAGTCACCAATGTTTGGCGGGAACTGTTCTGTGAAGCGTTAAAAAGGAAAGTGAGGACGCCAGTGTTTCAGATAGCCGATCTGCTCGCTATCGTTGCAGGCGCCATCGCGGGCGCAATTGCCTTCCTTCCCTTTGTCTTTACGCTCAAGCCGGTTCTTGACGATAAACAGAATGCGGACATGCTCAAGGGTATGGTGAGTCTGGCGGTCTCGGCAATCGCCCTGCTCGTCTTTACCTTGGTTGTGTTTGTGTTGTTCGGAGAGGCATTTCGCATGTTCCTCCTGGGCGAGGCGATCGGCTTCGTGGCCTTTATGGCCGCCTGCGCGGTTCGTGTCGCCAAGGCGCTGCGAGATCCTCATGAGGTCGAAAGGTAAGTCGTGGAAATTTTTGAAAAGCTGCCTGATGAGATTAATCATCTGGTCAGCGAGTTCAGCTCCACCCCTGTCGTGGGCGATCTGAGCTGCGGCATCACGCAGTACTCGTTTTGGCTGATCGTCTCCACGATCGTGCTCCTGATCGTCCTGGCCGTGTTCAAGAAGAAGCAGACCCTGGTCCCCAAGGGCTTCTTCGTCAACGGTTTCGAGTACATCATCGAGTACGTCGAGAACGATATCGGCAAGGGCGTCGTGGGTGAGAACTGGAAGAAGCACTTCCCGTTCCTGTGCTCGCTTTTCCTGTTCATCCTGATCAACAACATGATCGGCCTGATCCCGGGAATGAAGCCCGGCACCGGCGCAATCGGCTCCACCGCCGCACTCGCCATTTTCGCCTTCGTGTACTTCATCTACTACGGATGCAAGGCTCACGGCGTGATCGGCTACATCAAGAGCCTCGCCCCGCAGGGCGTGAGCTTCCCGATGAACGTGCTCGTGTGGGTCGTCGAGCTTTTCTCGACCTTCCTGCGCCTCATCACGCTCGCCGTCCGTCTGTTCTGCAACATGTTCGCAGGACACGTGGTCATGGGCTCGTTCGCCATCATGGCGAGCATGTTCATGCAGCCGCTGCTTCAGCAGGTTTCCGCGGCGCACGCCGTCGGCGCCCTGCCTTCGCTGGCCTGGCTTGCCATCCTCATCCTGATCTATGCGATCGAGCTTGTGGTCGGCGCTATCCAGGCTTACGTCTTCACGGTCCTTACCGCCGTGTATGTCTCTGAGGCAGAGGAGGTCGCGGAGGAGGAGTAGGCTTCCGTTCGCGTCTTCAAGGTAAGGCAATTCGTTAAACCGCCGGTGCCCGTACCCATGGAGCCCGGCAGTTATAAAAAGGTTATCCTGCGTGAAATAAGACACGCACGACAAAGGAGGAATCGTGGGAGTTATCGGTTACGGTCTCGGTGTTATCGGCGCTGGTCTTGCTATCGGCCTGTCTGCTCTGGGTGCTACGGGTGCTATGGCCCGTCAGCCTGAGGTCCAGGGCCGCGTGTTCACCGTCTTCATCATGGGCTCCGCCTTCGGCGAGGCTCTGGCTCTGATCGGCTTCGTTGTCGCGCTGATCGTTAAATAGCACGGAGCGTCAAGTATGAATCTTTCATCCCAGAAGAGCGCGATCGCACTCTCCGCGTCCGCGGCCGCGCTGCTCATGCCGGTTTCCGCGTTCGCCGAGGACGGCGCTGCCGGTGCGGACATCCTCATCCCTAAGATGGCGGAGTTCATCCCGGCGCTTATCGCCTTCCTGATCATCTGGATCGTGCTGGCCAAGGTCGCCCTGCCGGGCATCATGAAAACCATGGAGGAGCGCGGCAAGAAGATCGAGGAGAGCCTCGACGAGGCCGAGAAGACCAAGCAGGAGGCTATCGCCAAGCGCGCTGAGTCCGACTCGATCGTCACCGACGCCCGTCGTCAGGCTGCCGACATCGTTCTCGAGGCCCGTAAGGACGCCGAGTCCGAGCGCGCCCGTATCATCGAGCTGCTCACAAGGAGGCCGAGGAGATCATCGCCAAGGCCCATACGACCGTCGAGGACGAGCGCAAGTCCATTTACGCCGGTGCCGCGAGCTCCATCGCCGACCTGTCCGTTGCCGTCGCCACCAAGATCGTGGGCGAGGCACTCGAGGACGAGACCGAGCAGAAGAAGCTCATCGAGCGCTACATCCAGGAAGCAGGTAGCCTGAATGCCGACTAGCCGCTATCAGGACAAGGTGCTCGAGACCTACGCGCGCTCCCTTCTGGAAGCCGCTAAGGCCGAGAACCATGTGTTCGAGGACCTCGAGATGATCGAGCGCTTGGCTTCTGCCAGCCCCGAGATCATCGCCGTGCTCGACACCATGTCCAAGCGCGACCAGCTCGACCTTCTTCCCAAGGTGGCAGCTGCCTTTAAGTATGTTGCCGAGGAAGACGAGGATGTAGTGGGCGTGACCGTCACCACGGCGATCCCGCTCGACGACGAGCTGCGTCAAACCATCACTAAGAAATGCGAGCAGGACTTCGGCCGCAAGGTATTCCTTATCGAGCAGGTCGACCCGTCTATCGTGGGCGGCCTGGTGCTCGAGGCCCGCGGCGAGCGTCGTGATATTTCCGTCAAGACGCAGCTGCGCATCGCGCAGGAGACCCTCGCAAACTCTGCTAATTCGTACGGAGGTGAAGCCTAATGTCCGAAACCCTCAATGCCCAGGATATCGCCAAGAAACTGCAGGAGCAGCTCACGAGCCTCTCCGCGACGGTCGATACGCATGAGGTTTCAACGGTCGACGAGGTAGGCGACGGCATCGCGCGCGTCTCCGGCCTCAAGAGCGCCATGGCAGGCGAGCTTCTGGAGTTCAAGAGCTCCGATACCGGTGAGACCGTCTTCGGCCTTGCCCAGAACCTTGACCGTGACGAGGTCGGCGCCGTTCTGTTTGGTGCCGTCGACTCCATCAAGGAAGGCGACGAGTGCCGCACCACTGGCCGCATTATGGATATCCCCGTGAGCCGTGCCATGCTCGGCCGCGTCGTCAATCCGCTCGGCCAGCCCATCGACGGCCTGGGCGACATCGTCGCCACGCACCGTCGCCCCATCGAGTTCAAGGCTCCCGGCGTCATCGATCGTACCCCGGTGTGCGAGCCGGTTCAGACCGGTCTGCTCGCTATCGACTCCATGGTGCCTATTGGCCGCGGTCAGCGTGAGCTCATTATCGGCGACCGTAAGACCGGTAAGACCGCCATCGCCATCGACGCTATCCTCAACCAGCGCGGCAAGGGCATGGTCTGCATCTATGTCGCCATCGGCCAGAAGGCCTCCACGGTTGCCAACATCCGCGAGACCCTCGCTCAGCACGGTGCGCTCGACTACACCATCATCGTTTCGGCCACCGCTGCCGATTCCGCCCCTATGCAGTACATCGCGCCTATGGCCGGTGCCGCTATCGGCGAGTTCTTCATGTACAACGGCGAGGACGGCAAGCCCGCCAGCGAGACCAACCCCGGCGGCCACGTGCTCGTCATCTACGACGACCTGTCCAAGCAGGCTGTGGCCTACCGTCAGATGTCGCTGACGCTGCATCGTCCGCCCGGACGCGAGGCCTATCCTGGCGACATCTTCTACCTGCACTCTCGTCTGCTCGAGCGTGCTGTCAAGATGTCCAAGAAGAACGGTTACGGCTCCATGACGGCTCTTCCGATCATCGAGACCCAGGACGGCGACGTCTCGGCCTACATTCCGACCAACGTCATTTCCATTACCGATGGTCAGATCTACCTGCAGTCCGAGCTCTTCTTCCAGGGTCAGCGCCCGGCAGTCGACGTGGGCATCTCCGTGTCCCGCGTCGGTGGCGATGCGCAGACCAAGGCCATGAAGCAGGTCGCCGGCAACCTCCGTCTGGACCTCGCTTCGTACCAGGAGCTCGCTGGCTTTACGCAGTTCGGCTCCGACCTCGACGAGGCTACTCAGAAGCAGCTGACCCATGGTGCTCGCATGACCGAGCTCCTGAAGCAGCCGCGTTACAAGCCGTTTGAGGTTGGCGAGCAGATCGTTACGCTGTTCGCTGGCAACGAGGGCTTCCTGGATGACTTGGAGATCGCCGACGTGCTGCCCTTCCGTGCCGAGCTCATCGAGTACATGGACAATGGCTTTGGTTCGCTGCTCGACAAGGTTCGCGCCAAGAAGATCGATGATGACACCAAGGCTGAGCTCTTGCGCGTCATCGGCGACTTCAAGCAGCAGTTCATGGCCAAGCACCATGCCGATACGACTGGATCAGAGGAGAACTAAGCCCTATGGCCAACCTTCGCGACATTAAGAAGCGAATCTCCTCGGTTACCACGACCAAGCAGATCACGCGCACGATGGAGATGGTCTCTACGGCCAAGATCCGTCGTGCCCTCGATCGCTCCAAGCAGGCCGAGCCCTATAAGGAGGCGCTGACCGACGTCATGTTGACGGTCGCCGGCGACGCCTCCTGTTCGGGCACCGATCCCATGCTGCAGAAGCATGAGAGCGTTAAGCGTGGCCTGATTGTCGTCATTGCTTCGGACCGCGGCCTTGCCGGCGGTTTCAATACGACGGTGGAGCGCACGGCCGAAAAGCTCGCCGCTTCTTGGGCGAACGATGGCATCGAGTGCGAGATCATCGCGTGCGGGCGTAAGCCGGCCACGTATTTCCGTGACCGCGCAAACGTTGTCATGCACTTTGAGGGCAACTCCTCTGAGCCCGATTTCAATCAGGCCCGCATGATCTCCTCTCATATCTGCGATGCGTATCGTGCCGGTGAGCTTGACCGTGTCGAGCTTGTCTACCACCACGCCAAGAACCGCGTGGATCAGGAGCTTCGCGTCGAGCATCTGTTGCCGCTCGACCCCGAGATGATCGCTATGGCCCACGGTCCGCGTAAGAACGAGACCGACGCCCCTAAGCGCATCTCGTCCACGTTCGAGTTCGTGCCCTCTCCCGAGCATGTTCTCGGCAAGCTTGTGCCGTCTTATATCCTGACGGTCATCTACCAGGCCCTGATTGATTCGGCGGCTGCCGAGCAGGGTGCACGCCGCAAGGCCATGCACTCCGCGACGGAAAACGCGACGACTGCCGGTGATGGTCGCATCGTGCGAATCATCGGCCCTGTCGTCGACGTCAAGTTTGACGGCGCGGTGCCCCCGATCTACAACGCGCTCACGGTCGAGGCCGAGACCCCGATCGGTCATCTGAGCACGATCCTCGAGGTCGAGAGCCAGCTTCCGGGCGGCGTCGTCCGCACGGTCGCCATGTCCTCGACCGACGGCCTGCAGCGCGGCCTCATCGCCACCGATACCGGTGAGCCCATGAAGATGCCCGTTGGCCCCAAGACGCTCGGCCGAATTTGGAACGTTATGGGCAAGCCCGTCGACGGCAAGCCCATGCCCGAGGTGGAGGAGTTCTACCCCATCCACCATGCAGCGCCCCGTTTCGACGAGCTCACCACCAAGACCGAGATCTTCGAGACCGGCATCAAGGCCGTCGACCTGCTCGAGCCCTACATCCGTGGCGGCAAGACGGGCCTGTTCGGCGGCGCCGGCGTCGGCAAGACCGTTCTGATTCAGGAGCTCATCAACAACCTCGCCCAGGAGCACGGCGGCACCTCGGTGTTCACCGGCGTCGGCGAGCGTACCCGCGAGGGCACCGACCTCTTCCTCGAGATGAGCGAGTCTGGCGTTATCGACAAGACCTGCTTGGTCTATGGTCAGATGAACGAGCCGCCCGGAGCGCGTCTGCGCATCGGTCTGGCCGGCCTTACCACCGCTGAGTACTTCCGCGATCGCGGCCAGGACGTTCTGCTGTTCATCGACAACATCTTCCGCTTCTCCCAGGCAGGTTCCGAGGTTTCCGCACTGCTGGGCCGTATGCCGTCCGCCGTTGGTTACCAGCCCACGCTGGCAACCGAGATGGGCGACCTCCAGGAGCGCATTACCTCGACCAAGACGGGCTCCATTACCTCCGTCCAGGCTGTCTACGTCCCCGCAGACGACCTGACCGACCCGGCGCCTGCCACGACGTTTACGCACCTCGACGCCACCACGGTTCTTTCGCGTAGCATTTCGTCGCTCGGCCTGTTCCCGGCTATCGACCCGCTCGCATCTTCCTCCGACGCTCTCGATCCCTCGATCGTTGGCGAGGAGCACTACCGTGTCGCCGTCAAGGTCCAGGAGCTCCTGCAGGAGTACTCCGACCTTCAGGACATCATCGCCATTCTGGGTATGGACGAGCTGTCCGAGGAGCAGCGTCTTACGGTCAACCGTGCCCGTAAGATTCAGCAGTTCCTCTCGCAGTCCTTCCACGTCGCCGAGAAGTTCACCGGCAACCCCGGTGTCTACGTCCGCGTCGAGGATACCGTCCGCTCTTTCGCCGAGATTGTCGACGGCAAGGCCGATGACCTGCCCGAGCAGGCTTTCCGCTATGCTTCCACGATTGAGGACGTGCGCGAGCGCGCCCGCAAGATGGGGGAGAAGTAGGTTATGCGTATCCGCATCGTGTGCCCCGTGAGCTGCGCCTATGAGGGCGACGCTGCGTTTGTGTCGATTCCGTCCACGGATGGCGAGTTTGGCGTCCTGCCTGCTCACTCCAGCGAGATTTGCACGATCGACCGCGGCTACGTTCGCGTTTCCGATAAGGCCATGGCACTGTCGACCACACGTTTGCCGTGGCCGGCGGTTATGCCCAGGTTGCGGACGATGTCGTGACCGTTCTCGCCGAGCGCGCTTGCGATTTGGCGACTGTCGATGCCGACAAGCTTAAAGCTGATATTCAAGGTTTTGAAGAGAAGCTGGGTAATTTGTCGGAGGATGATGCACGCCGCGCCTACCTCTATAATGAAATCGCATGGTGTAAGCTCAAGCTTGCCCAATAGTCAAACGATTTAGCGTTCGACCATTTGCGAACACATCATGCCCGGGATGGCCCAGCCACCCCGGGCATGCTTTTTGAAAGGGTAGACCTTGGATATTATCCGCGTTGAGGGTGGCCACGCCATTGGAGGCTCCGTGCCCGTCTCGGGCGCCAAGAACTCCGCGCTCAAACTCATGGCGGCAACGCTTCTGGCGCCGGGCAAGACGACGCTGCAGAACGTGCCCGATATTTCCGATGTCCACGTGATGGGCAAGGTGCTCAAGGGCATGGGCGCTACGATCGATGTTCTCGACGAGCACACGCTCGAGATTGATACCTCTCAGGCCGATTCATGGGAGGCCCCCTACGAGCTCGTTGCCAAGATGCGCGCTTCCACCGCCGTCATGGGGCCCTGCTGGGCCGCTTCCATCGCGCCAAAATTGCCATGCCGGGCGGCTGCAACCTGGGTGCTCGTAAGATCGATATGCACATTCTTGGTCTTGAGGCCCTGGGCGTTGAGTTCGATACCGCCCACGGTTACATCAACGCTAATGCGCCCCAAGGTCTGCGCGGTACCACCGTCACGCTCGAGTTCGCCAGCGTCGGTGCGACCGAGAATCTCATCATGGCCTCTGTGCGCGCACAGGGCACCACGGTTATCGACAATGCCGCCCGCGAGCCCGAGATCGTCGATCTCGCTAACATGCTCAACGAGATGGGCGCCAAGATTGTTGGCGCCGGTACGCCCGTCGTGACTATCGAAGGCGTGGAAGAGCTCCATCCCGTTATCCATCGCGTGGTGGGCGACCGCATCGAGGCCGGTACCTTTATCGTTGCCGGTGCGTTGATGGCCGACGATCGCGGTGTCGATGTCACGGGCTTTTGCCCCATTCACTTGGGCATGGTGCTCAAGAAGATGGAGCTCATGGGTATCGACTGCGAGCGCGTCGAGGATGGCGTCCATGTAAACCGTGCCGAGCGTATCAAGCCGGTCGACATCCAGACGCTTCCGTTCCCCGGCTTCCCGACGGACATGCAGGCGCAGATTATGGTGCTCTCCGCCCTTGCCGACGGCAGTTCCGTTATTACCGAGAACATCTTCGAGAATCGCTTTATGTTTGCCTCTGAGCTGGTGCGCATGGGTGCCGACATTCGTATCGAGAGCCATCATGCCATGATTCATGGCGTCAAGGGCTTCTCGGGCGCACAGGTTACCTCGCCCGATCTGCGTGGCGGAGCGGCCCTCGTCGTAGCGGGCTTGATCGCTGACGGGACGACCGAGGTTTCGGCTATTCATCACATCAAGCGCGGCTACGAGCAGTTTGTCGAAAAGCTGCAGGCGCTCGGCGCGCATGTCGAGCATGCCACCGTCCCCGATCCCGTCATCTACTAATTACAGGTTGCCTATGTTTAATAAAAAGCCCCTCGCGGATACCACCGCCCGAAGACCCTCAACTGGTGCGCAGGCCAAGATCTACAGTCGCGATAACGTGGCTCGCTATTCCGAGCGCGCTCGTCAACGTCGTCGTAGCCACACGATTCGTCACGTCGCGCTCATTGTCGTGCTTGGCGTGCTACTGAGTGCCACTACCGCTGCCGGCCTGTGGTTTGCCACCATTATGGGCAAGCTCGGCGATTCTAATGTCATTACCGACAATCTGCGTCGGGTTCTGGTTGACACCGATGAGGCAAAGGATCCGTTCTATGTGCTGCTTCTTGGCACCGACGGCCGTCCGGGCGAGGATACGTATCGTGCGGACTCGATTATCTTGGCACGCATCGACCCCACGCAAAAGCAGGCGACGCTCATTTCCGTTCCGCGCGACACCAAGGTCGAGTACAAGGGCGAGACCATGAAGATCAACGCCTGCCATACCGTTGGCGGCGCCGAGGCCATGGTCGAGGCGGTCAACGAGCTGTGCGGTGTTCAGATTTCCCACTATGCCGAGGTCAGCTTCGACGGTATGCAGGCGCTGATTGATTCGGTTGGCGGTATCGACATTAACGCAACCGATGATGTTGACGACCCCGAGCACCTGGATATTAAGATTACCGCTGGCCAGCAGCATATGGACGGTGCCACCGCCCTTACCTATGCCCGCTGCCGCTACACCTATGCCGACGGCGATTACACGCGCATGCGCCACCAGCGTCAGGTGCTTGGCGCCCTTGCCAACCAGATTCTCAATAACTTCGATGCCACGAAGATTTTTGGCCTGGTTAATTCGCTGTCCGATATGCTCGTAACCGATATGAGCGTTCAGGATATCGTGGCTACGGTCAACGCCATGCGCGGTATGGATGTCGACGGTATCTACTCGGCCAACCTGCCCTCGTACGCCGACGACAGCACCATGATCGACGGTGTGAGCTACGTCTTTGTCTACGAGGACGAGCTCAAGGAAATGATGGAGCGCGTCGATGCCGGCAAGGATCCCAAGGGTCCCAACACCATGGGTCTTTCCGACGGTTCCAGCTCTACGATTGGCGACCTGAACAACAACACGTCTGACGATTACGCAAACGGTACCGCAACCTCATCGGTCAGCTCTGACGATTCCGATGACTCAAACGATTCGAGCGATTCGGACTACTACGAAGAGCCCACCGGCGACGGCAACGGCTACGAAGCCAACTATTAGAGTTACGCGGCCTTGGACGTCGCTCGCTGACGTTGGCTCAACCTGCGGTGCTGACTACTCCCCTTGCACCAAAAACCGCCCCGTTCTCGGTTTTGAGGACGGGGCGGTTTTGCTTACCTAGATTGTTCGAGTTCCCTATGCAAAGCGGGCGACGAGCTCCTGGAGCACGTCGGTCATCTTGACGAGCGAACTGACCGGGACGAACTCGTTGACGCCGTGGTAGCAATAGCCGCCGGTGGAAAGGTTGGGGCAGGGCAGACCGCGGAACGACAGCTGCGCGCCGTCGGTGCCGCCGCGAATCGGCAGCACTTGGGCTCAACGCCGCAGGCAAGGTAGGCTTCCTTGGCAACATCAATAAGCTCGGGATAGTCACGAACGATCTCGGCCATATTTCGATATTGCTGCTTAATCTCGACCGTCACGCGCTCCTCACCCAGACGCAGGTTGAGCATCGAGGCGGCGGCATCAATAAGGTCGAGTTTCTGCTGGAACTTGGCGGCGTCATGGTCGCGGACGATATAGCGCGCTGTGGCGTGATCGACGGTCGCAGATACACCCTCAAGGTGATAAAAGCCCTCGTAGCCTTCCGTATACTCCGGGCGCTGCACGTAGGGGAGCAACGCGTTGAAGTCGCAGAACAGATTGCCTGCGTTGACCATACGGCCCTTAGCGTCGCCCGGGTGGATGGACTGGCCCTCAAAGCGGACGGTCGCCTCGGCGGCGTTAAAGCACTCCCACTCCAGCTCGCCGATGGGGCCGCCGTCGACCGTGTAGGCGTACTTGCAGCCAAAGGTATCGATATCCAACAGCTCGGCTCCGTGGCCGATCTCCTCGTCAGGGCAGAAGCAAATGCCGAGTGCGGGATGGGGCAGAGAAGGGTCCTGAGCGATACGCGCGACAAGCGACATGATCTCGGCGACGCCCGCCTTGTCGTCCGCGCCCAGCAGCGTGGTGCCATCGCTGCAGACCAGGTCCTCACCCGCGAGGTCATTCAGGGCGGGAAGCTTGGCGGTACCCATGGCAACGGGCTTACCGTCAACCGTGCCGCAGACCAGGTCGCCGCCTTCGTAGTGTACGATGTGCGGCTTCACGCCGGCGCCCGGTGCAACTTCGGTGGTGTCGAGATGGGCGATCAGGCCCAGGGCGGGCTTGTCCTCAGCGCCCGCACTTGCGGGGATATGCGCGCAGACATAGGCGTGCTCGGTCACGTGGGCATCTTCCGCACCAAGCTCGCGCAGCTCTTCAGCCAGCACGTTGGCAAGGTCAAACTGAACGGCGCTCGAGGGTACCTGGTCGCAGTTTGCATCCTCGGACTGCGTGTTGATCTGGACGTAGCGCAAAAAGCGTTCGAGGACATCGGGCTCGTGGTGGTGTTTTCCATAAAGACCGCTCCAATCTTGGTCGTCGTGTGCAACAAGAACTCTAGCACGGTATGCCACGGCATACCACGACGCTTGGATGGGGTAGAATCAGCCATTGAATGCAGAAGGGACGGAAGATCATGGATACGACAAATAGCTCGCGCGAACTACATCTGACGGTGGCGAACGAAGACTACTTGGAGTGCATGGTTCGCATTGAAAGCGAAGAGGGGGAAACCAACGGCGTGCGATCGGTCGACATCGCGCAGCGCTTGGCGTCTCCAAGGCATCGGTCAATAAAGCGGTTTCGGCGCTCAAGGCATCCGAGCTTGTCGAGCAATCGCACTACGGCAAGGTGATCCTGACCGATCGCGGCCGCGAGGTTGGCACGGCTATCTGGTACCGTCATCGCCTCATCCGCACGTTTTTGGTTCAGGAGCTCGGTGTCGAATTTGAGCGAGCCGATTCCGAGGCCTGCATGATGGAGCATGCGCTATCCGAGGACACGATGAGCCGCTGGCTCGCCTATCTCGAAAAGCAGGGAATCAGCGTCGAGGAATAGCGGGATATATATGGATACGAGTTATTACAACCGCTTTGGTGCCGAGGAACTTACGCGCCGCTTGTCGAGCGAGACCTTGTTGGCGCAGGGCCCCATGGGCAGTGTTCTGTTGAGTGAGTACGATGCCGCCGACATTCCACCAGCGTTTTGGAATCTGGCAGAGCCGCAGACCGTTTCTCGTATCCATCGCTTGTATGTCGCCGCCGGCGCGCAGGTGCTCATTACCAACACCTTTCAGGCATCAAGCTATGCCCTCAAGCACGACCAGATTGCGCCGTCCGTGGCGGAGGTCAATCGCGGGGCCGTCGACGATGCCCGCCAGGCGCACCCTCAGCTGCTGCTGGGCTCGATGGGCCCGATCGGTATTGAGTGGTTTGCCGAGGACTCTGCCGAGTATCGTGAAATCCGAGGCATTGCGCGCGAACAGGCGCACGCCTTGCTCAATGCTGGTGTTGACGGTCTGCTGATCGAGACGGTGACGTCTATCCGTAATCTGCAGCCCATGCTTGCCGGCGTCCGAGATGCCGCCGACGGCATGCCTGTTCTGGTGAGTTTTGTCGTTGACGATAAAGGCGACCTGCTGGGCGATGGCCTCAACATCGAGGCAGCCGTTTTGTACGCCGAAAAACACGGCGCAAACTCGGTTGGTGTTAATTGCTGTTCGCTTGCGGCCGCGAATGCGGCGGTGCCCAGGATGGTTGCATCGGCGACTACTCCCGTTACGGTGCGTCCCAACGTAGGCGATCCGGTCCAGACTCAGGATGGCCCCGTATGGCACGAGAATCCCGAAGCTTTCGCGCGCGCATGCATCGAATGGAGACATGCCGGCGCCGCAATGGTGGGCAGTTGCTGTGGAACCACGGCAATCACTACGGCAGCGATGGCCGAGGCGCTCGATATATAAAGGGCAAAACCGCTCCATACGGGGCGGTTTTTTTATTAAAGGCTTTAGCCTGTGCGGGGCGCGCAGCGCGCCGCATCAGAAACCACCCGCTATGCGGGTGGGGACAACCGGCTTTACAAAGCCGCCCCCTCGCCGGACACTTGC
>JAQEDL010000015.1:0-50525 GCA_027669365.1 Coriobacteriaceae bacterium AM49-12
TCCGTTAGCGCAGTTGGTGAAAGTACGTTAGCGGGGTCGGCGAAAGCGCGTTAGCGCATTCGGCGAGATGCGTTTGCGAAAGTGGTTAATTTTAGATTAGCGCTAACAACGAGCCCGTGCCTTAGCAGGAACTTGGAGAGCCGCTGCTTCGAGCGCGAGAGGTCGTCCCTCGCGTCCTCGAGCGCCCTGGTCAGGTCGCGGGCGGCCTCGCACTCGTCGTCGGGGACCCACACCTCGACCACGTTGCCGACCGACAGCATGCGGGCGAGGAACTCGGCGTCGTTGCGGTCGTTCTTCCTGCGCCTGTCCGCGCTGGGCTTGATCATCTTCGAGACGGCGCCGACCACGCAGTCGACCCCCAGGCCGGAGAGCCTCTTCTGCAGGTCGAAGCCCGTGACCCCGGACTCGTACACGCACCTGGCCCCGGGGTCCACGGAGCGGACCCACTCCGCGACGGCGCCGGCGTCGTAGCCGAGGTCGCGGCGCGCACCTCCCCGGTCATGACGTCGAGGGAGACGGCCTTTATCGAGCGGGCGTGGACGTCGAGGCCGACGAAGGTGGTAGTATCGAGCATGGGAGCCCCTTCCATGAATGCGGCGTGGCCGCCGCGGCTGAATTAGACACTCACCATTGTCGGCCTAATCCGCGGTCCTTCATGCAGCAGGGGCTCTCAATGTTTTTATGTCCTGCTCATATCGTCTCTGTCGGCAGCTGGGGACACTCCTTGTCTCTTCTATGACTAGGTGGGGAAGGCGTGCGACAATGGTGGGCGTTGTGTTGTTCGCGCTAAGGAGTTGCCATGTTGTTGTGTCCCGTTTGCCATGAACCGTTGGTGGACGACGAGCGCGGTGCTGCATGCGCGGGCGGACACCGATTTGACCGTGCGCGCGAGGACTATCTCTATCTGCTGCGCTCGTCCAAGAGCGGCGACTCCATGGGTGATCCCAAGTCGCAGGCGCGCAGCCGTCGTGACTTTCTGAACCGTGGATACTACGCGCCGTTGCGCGATGCGATGGTCGAGCTGGTGCGCGAGCGGGTGTCTGGACGTGCCGCGTCTACGAACTGCCCCATGACGCTGCTCGATATTTGCTGCGGCGAGGGCTACTACACCAGCGCTATGGGCGCGGTGCCGGGCGTAGATGCTTACGGTTTCGACCTGGGCAAGGAGATGGTGCGCCTTGCCGCCAAGCGCGGCGATGCGACGTACTTCGTGGCCAACATGAAAGATATCCCGTGGCTGATGGCGCCTTTGATATGGTGACCGAGCTCTTCGCTCCCTTTAACGAGCGCGAATTTGCTCGCGTGCTGGCGCCAGAGGGCTCGCTCTATACCGTGGTGCCGGGTGCCCGTCATCTGTTTGGGCTCAAGGAGGTGCTCTACGACACGCCATACCTTAACGACGAGAAGCTGCCGAAGACTACCGAGCTCGAGTTGGTCGGAACGCAGCGGGTGTCTGCGAACATTACGCTCCAGACCCAGGCTGACATCGAGGCGGTGTTCCAAATGACGCCGTACTACTACCGCACGCGCCCTGCCGATAAAGAGCGCCTGGCAAACCTGGACACCCTTCAAACCGACATCGACTTCATCATCGCCGAGTACCGTCACAGCTAACAACCTGCCAAAAAGGGACAGGTTTATTTTGGCAGGTGTTATCTGGGCAAACGTAAAGGGCCGACCGCGGATATGCGCGATCGGCCTTTTAGTTACTTGGCTGCAGAGGCTATGAGAAGTGAGCGCTTACAGGCGGTCCTTGTTCTCGGCCTTGACGGCGTGTGCCTGCTGAACAAAGAACAGGTCGTAGACCACGATGACAAAGGCTCCAATATTGACGGCGCTGCCGCCGAGCGCGGGAAGGGTGAGCACAGCCTGCGCAATCGTGGCGATTGCGGCAACGATGCCGAGCTTAAACGCGCCATCCACCTGCGAAGGCTTGTTGGCGCACTTGATGCCCGCAACACCTGCGGCAAGGTCGATAACGCCCTTGGCGACAAGCACGACCGCGGCGAGCATGGCGTTCGATCCGTAGGCGGATTCAAATTTGCCGGTTGCGATGCCGGTGATACCGATGACGAGGCTGGCGATGCCCAAAACAAAATAGATGAGGGCAAGGATTTTGAGTGTCTTGCGCGCGGCGCTCATAGGTAGTCCTTTCGATTCGGGCGCTGCCAGTCTGGCGCGTCCCATATGCTGCACATATCGTGAAGCACATTGTAGTTCAACGTGACGGCGTGTGTGTTAGAAAGCGCTTCTCGCCTGTGCAGGGCAATCTTTCAAAAAGGAAAGCCAGCTGTAAGTCAAATCGATGGCAGCTCATGTGCGGCGCTGCGATGATGAGGCCGTGATAAGAAGTGAGTCTAAGGAGGAGCCATGATGTACGGACCAGAGCAAGTGCGTGAACCGCGGTCGTTGGGAAGGCACATGGGTGATTCTGTGATCGCTGCCGTGTGCACGGGATTGATGGCGGTGCTTTGCATTGGGATGCTGTGGACCATGTCGCATGTGGGACAATAACGGACGGTTGGGTGCCGACATGAATGGCGCCTATGTATTCGTTTTGTTTGCTAAGGAGTGTCCATGGGCGTCGTCGATCCCTTTTCTGTTGCTCGGGCCGCGGGGCTTGAGCTGACCGGGAAGTCCGAGGGCCTCACGCTCACCGACGGCACGATGGAGTTGCGTGCCGATTTTGGCCGCATGCTGCCACGACTCAAGCAGGGCCGCCTGCAGCAAGAGCTGCTGGTAAAGGTTGCGCGCACAAAAGGCATCGAGCGCCCATGGGCGATTGATGCCACGGCGGGCTTTGGTGAGGATTCGCTGCTGCTGGCGGCCGCGGGCTTTACCGTCGATCTGTATGAGCAGGATTGCGTGATCGCGGCGCTGCTCCAGGATGCCCTGGATCGCGCGGCAGATGATTCGGCGCTTGCGGCCGCCGTGGCGCGCATGCACTTACATGCGGGCGAGGACAGCATTGCCGGCCTTCGCCATACGGCTGAGCTGGTCGAGCGCGATGAGCTCGCGGCTCCCGACGTGGTGTATCTGGACCCCATGTTTCCTGAGCGCACCAAGAGCGCGGCGGTCAAAAAGAAGTTCCAGCTCTTGCACCATCTGGAACAGCCGTGTGCCGATGAGGAGACGCTGGTTAAAACTGCGCTTGCAGTGCGGCCGCGCAAGGTCGTTATCAAACGGCCGGTGAAGGGCCCATTGCTTGCCGGCGTTAAGCCGAGCTATCAGCTTGCGGGCAAGGCCGTCCGCTACGATGTTTTGGTGCCGCCGCGCCCGTAGCCTGCGCGTGATGGCCGGCGATGTGTCGGTGCCGTGCCGCTGCGTGAGCGCCGCTCCGTTGCGGAGCCTATTTCCAAGGATGCGACGTCAGATGCCACCCGCCGCAGTATTCGCATTTGTAGCAGGCCAAACCACGCCGTCCACGGTTTTCGCAGTCGGCCATAACGGCCTCGGCCTCGGCGCGTGTGTCGTAGCGGTTTTTGCGCTCGCACGATTTGTAGCGCCAAGCCTCATCGCGCTCGGCGTCCAGGGCATCGCGGCGCTCGTCCTCGCGCGCAAACAGGTCGCTCATATCGCCGCCGGTGGCAGCGCCCAAAAACTCGCTTTTGGCCTTTGACCAGGCGGCTCGCTTTTTGCTTCCCATCCGCTCCTTGCCCTTTCCAAACGCTGGTATCATTGCTCAATCAAAGTGATACCAATAAACGTGAGGTCGCCGCGTGATGATCAGAAAAACCCTCGAGACCGACATTCCCGCCGTCATGGCTATCTATGATGCCGCCCGCGCCTTTATGCGCGCGCATGGCAACGCCACGCAGTGGCCCGAGGGCACGCCTTCGGCCGAGCAGCTGGCTGCCGATATCGCCGCCGGTGGCAGCTATGTGTGCGAAGTCGACGGTCGCGTGGTGGCGACGTTTGCCTTTTTGCCGGGCCCGGACGAGTGCTATGACGTCATCGAGGACGGTCAGTGGCGCAGCGACACTCCGTACGCCGTGCTGCACCGCGTGGCGTCCGACGGCACCGTGCACGGTATCGCGGCCGCGATGTTTGCCTTTGCCAAGGAGCGTGCCGACCATCTGCGTATCGATACGCACGCGGACAACCTGCCCATGCAGGGTGCGAGCCTCAAGGCAGGGTTCGAGCGCGCCGGCGTCGTGTATGTGTCCGACGGCACGCCGCGCGTTGCGTTCGACTGGCTGCGCGAGGCATAAGGGCCGAGTCACATACCAGCGTTTCATCGAAATGAAAATGGCCCCGCGTGGGGCCATTTTTGGTAAAACGCGTCGTTGTGGGACTCGCATTGTTACCGCCTCAGATGAGACCGGGCAGACAAAAGGGGAGGTGCCGGCTTTCGTAAGGCGCGAACCTACGAAAATCGCCGCGCGGCAACGCAGGGCGATGAGCTTGGTCGGGGGATAGGGCCCGCTTCGCCCGCCGGCCCGTAAATTGTATCATCCAGTGTGGAACGAGGATGCCCGTTGCCGAGTGCGACGGGCTTGCAATAAGAGGAGAGCCATGTCGAAGCAAGCGGTCGTTGGAATCTTGGCGCATGTCGATGCCGGCAAGACCACACTGGCCGAGGCCATGCTGTTCTGCGCGGGTCGCATTCGCAAGCGCGGCCGCGTGGACGATGGCGACTCGCACCTGGATACCAACGCCATCGAGCGCGAGCGCGGCATCACGATTTTCTCGTCGCAGGCCGTGTTCGACCACGGTGATACCCGCGTCATGCTCGTGGACGCTCCCGGACACGTGGATTTTTCGGCCGAGGCAGAGCGCACGTTGCGTGCGCTCGACTACGCGATTTTGGTGGTAGGTGCCAACGACGGCGTGCAGGGGCACACCGAAACCCTGTGGCGCCTGCTTGCGCGCTATGACATTCCGACGTTCATCTATATCAACAAAATCGATTTGGAGAATCCCGGCCGCGATGTTTTGCTGGCACAACTTGGGCAGCGTCTTTCCGAGGGCTGCCTCGATGCGAACGAACTGCTGGCGGGCGGCGCCGCTTGGGAGGACGCTGCCGCGTTGGACGAGGCAGCCCTCGAGGAGTTTCTTGAGACGGGTGAGCTTTCCGTCGCAACGCTTTCGCGCATGGTTGCCGAGCGCAGGCTCTTTCCCTGCTTTGCCGGCTCGGCGCTCAAGGATCAGGGCGTGGGCGAGCTGCTGGATGGTATGTGCACGCTGATGCGTGAGCAGGCGTGGCCGCCGGAGTTCGCCGCGCGTGTCTATCGTGTCAGCCGCGGTGTTCGTGGCGAGCGCTTGGCTTGGGTTAAAGTGACCGGCGGCACACTGCATGCCAAACAGATGATTGACGGGCGTTCCGGCGCCGAGGCATGGGAGCAAAAGGTCGATCAGGTGCGCATCTATAACGGAGAGAAGTACGAGCTTGCCCAGGAAGTTGCCGCTGGCGGTATTTGTGCCGTGACGGGTCTTGCGCACGTTCGCCCGGGGGATGCCTTGGGTGCGGAGCCCGGGTGCGATGCGCCCGTCATTGCGCCGGTCCTCACCTATACGGTGCTCCCGGGCGAACATGATGTCCATGCGGTGTTTAAAGCGCTGGCTGAGCTGACGGACGAAGACCCCATGCTCGGCGTAAGCTGGAATACGCATCTTGAGCAGATTCACTTGCAGTTGATGGGCGCCGTGCAACTCGAGGTCGTGCAGCGGGTGTTGGCCGATCGCTTTGACCTTTCGATTGAGTTTGAGCCCGGCGGCATTCTCTATAAGGAGACTATTTCGCGGCCGGTCGAGGGCGTGGGCCACTTTGAGCCGCTGCGCCACTATGCCGAGGTGCATCTGCGCCTGGAGCCGTTGCCGGCGGGTTCGGGTGTGCAGTTTGGCACCGTGACCTCGGCCGACGAGCTCGATCTTAACTGGCAGCGTTTGGCACTCACCAACGCTATGGAGCGCGACCACCTGGGCGTGCTGACGGGCTCGCCCATCACCGATGTGCGCATTACGCTCGCGGGCGGCCGCGCGCATGCCAAACACACCGAGGGCGGCGATTTTCGCCAGGCCACGTACCGCGCGATTCGCCAGGGTTTGATGCAGGCGCGCGAGGCCGGCGCGGCGGTGTTGTTGGAGCCGTGGTATCGCTTTGAGCTCGAGGTGCCGGGGGAGTGCGTGGGCCGGGCGCTCTCGGATGCCACGCGCATGAGTGCCGAGTACGAGCCGCCGACGATGGCGGGAGACCGGGCGAAGCTTGTGGGTCGCGTTCCGGCATCCGAGGTGCAAGATTATGCGCTGGAGGTGGCTGCCTACACGAGCGGTCGCGGGCATCTGTACCTGGAGTTCGCCGGTTATGCGGCTTGCCATGATGGCGAGCGCGTAATCGAGGCTGCCGCCTACGAGCCCGAGGCCGATCTGCCCAACACGCCCGACTCGGTCTTTTGCGCCCACGGCGCCGGCTACACGGTCAAATGGTACGACGCACCCGCTGCGGCGCACGTAAAGGTCGATCCCGCCACCTTCCGCCCCTGGCGAGCAGCAGACGCCGAGTTTTTCGGCCACATGTGACAAAGGGGCAGTTCCTTTGTCACATGCTATTGGTATAACTCGGTATAAGTTGGTATAACTGTTACCAGGGTTTGCCAATCCGAGGAGGCCGATATGAATCCAAATCCCTTTAAGCCCACAGCTGGTAAGCGGCCTCCGATACTCATCGGTCGCGAGTCGGTCATCGAAGATTTTGAGGAAGGGCTCGACAACGGCGCCGGAGCGCCGGGCAGGCTCATGCTCATTACGGGAAACCGCGGCTATGGCAAAACGGTTCTCCTGCGGGAGCTGCAACGTCTAGCCAGCGAGCGCGGATGGGCGGTTGTCTCCGATTCCGCTTCGCTTGGTTTGTGCGACCGCTTGGCCGACGCGCTTCGCTCGAATAAACCCGTTGTGACGTCAATGGAGTTTGGGCCGTCGTTTGGCCGGATGTCGGTCGAGGCGGCGCGGGCAAAAGGCGAGACATTGCGAGGGCTGGTCAACGAGCGTCTCAAGAAGCTCGGTCCGGGCAAGGGCGTCTTGTTTGCGATTGACGAGGCACAATCGGTGTCTATCGAGGAACTGGCGGCTCTTGCCGTCCTCTATCAGCAGGTGCTCGGAGACCAGGATGCCACGGGCTTGCCCGATAGCGACCAGCGCGGTCTTGCGCTGGCGTTCGCCGGCTTGCCCAGTATGGTTGACGATCTGCTCGAAGAGCCGAGCGTGACGTTTTTGCGGCGTGCCCAGCAGCGTACGTTGGGGGCAATATCTTTGCCCAAAGTGCGCGATTCGTATATCCAGACGGTCAAAGACGCTGGTCTTTACGTTGACGCGGAGACGGCGGACCTTGCGGCGCGCAAGAGCATGGGGCATCCCTATATGGTTCAGCTGGTGGGCTATTACATGTGGCGGTCTGCTGTCCGGCGTGGCTCGCAGGTCATCGAAAGGCGCGATGTCGAGAATGGCCATGCGGATGCCGTCTCCGAGTTCTACGAAGCGGTTGACGCACCTCTGTATTACGGTCTGCGCAGCCCTCAGCGCCTCTTTATCGAGGCTATGGCGGTTGACGAGGACAAGCCGACGCGCACGGCGGATATCATTGAGCGCTGCGACCGTACCCAGAGCTGGGCGAGTAAATATCGCGCAAGCCTGATTCGCGAGCGCGTCATCGAGGCCGACGGATACGGCCTTGTGCGGTTTACCGTGCCCATGCTGGGCGAGTATATCCGCGACCGCGTTTTATGGCATGAGTAGGGTGATAAAGGTGACGGAACAGAAGATGAGCCCGCAGGCTATCGAGGTGCGCGGTGCACGTGTTCACAATCTCAAGGACATCGATATCGATATTCCGCTGGGGAGGCTCGTGGGCATTGCCGGCGTGTCGGGCTCGGGCAAGAGCTCGCTGGCGCTGGGAGTTCTTTATGCCGAGGGCTCGCGCCGTTACCTGGAGGCGCTCAGCACCTATACTCGACGTCGCCTGACGCAGGCCGAGCACGCCAGGTGGACGAGGTATTGCACGTACCGGCGGCACTCGCGTTGCATCAGCGTCCCAGTGTGCCAGGCGTGCGCTCGACCTTTGGTACCATGACCGAGCTCAACAACAGTCTGCGTTTGCTCTTTAGCCGCTGTGCCCATCACGTGTGCCCACATTGCGGGGCGCGTGTGGAGCCGAGCCTTAACGTGGCTGCGGGCCTGTCGCTCACGTGCCCCGCATGCGGCCGCGAGTTCTACGCGCCGAGTGCCGAGGACCTTGCCTTTAACAGCGGCGGTGCGTGCCCTACCTGCGGCGGCACCGGTGTCATGCGCGAGGTGGACGAAGCGAGCCTGGTGCCCGACGAGTCAAAGACCATCAACGAAGGCGCGGTGCTTCCCTGGGGTACGCTCATGTGGGATCTGATGAAGCAGGTAGCCGGCGAGATGGGCGTGCGCACCGACGTGCCGTTTAACCAGCTCACGCCCGCCGAGCGCGACATTGTGTTCCACGGTCCGGCGGTTAAGAAGCACATTCTCTACGTTCCCAAAATAGGCGAGGGCGCCACGCCGCTCGACTTCACCTATTACAATGCCGTCTATACGGTCGAGAATGCGCTCGCCAAGGTTAAGGACGATAAGGGACTTAAGCGCGTGGCTCGCTTTTTGCGCGAGGGCCCGTGCCGTGACTGCGGCGGCACGCGTCTCTCCGAGGCTGCGCGCCAGCCCCAGGTGCGTGGTATCAATCTGGCGCAGGCCGCGGCCATGACGCTGGGTGAGGCGATTGAGTGGGCGCGCGGGGTGCCGCACCTTGCCGGCCGAGCATGCAGCCCATGGCGACGGATATCTGCGATTCGTTTTTGAGCGCGGCTCGTCGCCTGGTCGACCTGGGGCTCGATTACCTCTCGCTCGACCGCGCCGGTGCTACGCTCTCCACGGGTGAGCGCCAGCGCGTGCAGCTTGCCCGCGTGGTGCGCAACCGCTCGACGGGCGTGCTGTATGTGCTCGACGAGCCCTCGATCGGCTTGCATCCTGCCAATGTTGACGGCTTGGTAGGCGTAATGCGCGATCTGGTGGATGACGGCAACACCGTGGTCGTTGTCGACCACGACACGCGCGTACTGGCGGAAGCCGACTATCTGGTCGAGATGGGCCCCGTTGCCGGAGCAGGCGGCGGCAATGTGATCGCCGCGGGCGCGGTAGGCGAGGTCGAAGAATCGCAGGGCAGCCGCATCGCCCCATTTTTGCGCTCGGAGCCTGAGCGCTTGCGTCCGCAGGTGCCTGACGACGAAATGTTTGACCGGGGCCATATCCGCATGGCGACCGATGCCATCCATACCGTCAAACCGCTCGAAGTCGATATACCGCGCGGTCGCTTGGTCGCGGTGACGGGCGTTTCGGGTTCGGGTAAGACGACGTTGGTGCTCGAGACACTCATCCCGGCACTTAAGGCGCAGGCAGCCAGCGAGCGCCTGCCAAAACACGTGCGTTGGGTCGATGCCGAGGGCATTGCACGTGCCAACCTGATAGACGCCACGCCCATCGGTGCCAACGTGCGTTCGACGGTAGCGACTTATGCCGACATCCATGATGAACTGCGTCGCGCCTTCGCCCGCACGCCCGAGGCCAAGGCAGCCGGCTACAAGGCAGGCGCATTTAGCTACAACACTGGCGCTTTGCGCTGCCCTACGTGCGATGGCACGGGTTCGATATCGCTCGACGTGCAGTTTTTGCCCGACGTCGAGATCGTCTGCCCGGCATGTCGCGGCTCACGTTATGCAGATGCGGCTTCGCATATCCATCGCGAGGGCAAGGACGGGAGCTCGCTGACGTTGCCGCAGCTTATGGACATGAGTGTGGACGAGGCCCTCGACGCCACGGTGGGACTCAAGAAGGTTCAGGCGCGCTTGCAGACCTTGCACGACCTGGGCTTGGGTTATCTCACACTTGGCGAGCCCACACCGGCGCTTTCGGGCGGCGAGGCGCAGCGTCTTAAGCTCGCGAGCGAGATGGGCCGCGTGCAGGATGATGCCGTATTCGTATTTGACGAGCCCACAATCGGACTACATCCGCTCGATGTTCAGGTGTTGCTGAGTGTGTTTGACGGCCTTGTTGCCAAGGGCGCCACGGTTGTCGTGATCGAACACGACCTCGACCTTATCCGTAACGCCGATTATGTGATCGACATGGGCCCGGGCGGTGGCGATGCCGGCGGGCAAATCGTCTGCGTCGGCACACCGGGCGACATCGTGGCCTGCCCCGTAAGCATCACCGGCCGCTACCTATAACCGAATGTGACAAAGGGACTGTCCCTTTGTCACATTCCCGTTAAAGCCAGCATCTGTCGGCATGGCGCTTGAACAGTTTTCGCGTGAGGGTCAAAATGGCCTCAACCCATTCGCGAAATTTGCACGCCCTATAGTGAGTGGGCTCTCGCTTGAGCTGATGCTGCCAAGAGGCAGCCGATAGGGGCAATTATGGACAATCGAATCTTTGGGTATGCGCGTGTCTCTTCCGCAGACCAGAACCTGGGCCGCCAATTAGACGCGCTGGCAAGGTTTCCCGTGCAACGGAGCCAGATTTATGCTGACAAGGCAAGCGGTAAGGACTTTAAGCGTCCCCAGTACCAGCGTCTTCTTCGCAGGCTGCGCGAAGGCGACGTTCTCGTGATCAAAAGTATCGATCGTTTGGGCCGCAATTATCGTGAAGTCCTCGATGAGTGGCGACGCATCACGGTGGATAGGAATGCTGCCATCGTGGTGCTTGATATGCCATTGCTCGATACGCGCGAGCAGCCTGATGGCATTACGGGAACGTTCATGGCGGATCTGGTTCTTCAAATCTTGAGCTATGTGGCGCAGCTAGAGCGCGAAAACATCAAGCAACGCCAGGCGGAGGGCATCGCGTCGGCGCGTTTGCGTGGCGTGAAATTTGGAAGGCCGCATTCGAACGCCCAGATAGCTATCGCGATGTCATCAAATTATTCGAAGGGGGAGAGGTTACGAGGCGAGAGGCTGCTGCGCTTTTGAACGTCAGCGTCTCGACGTTCGATCGTTGGAGACGGGCGGACGCGACCAGTTTTGACCGTTTGTCGTCTGCTCGTCCTCTTTAGCTAGACATTTTGACGAGGGGAGTTAATTACACAGAGCCCACTCCTTCCCTCGATGTTTATCCAGTTCACGCCCTTGAACCAAATAGTGCCACCGCGTTCCCAATTCGTCTGCTTTTTGACGAGGGCTATATATCGTGTTTTGTTTTGTATTTAAAGGAGGACGAAATGAAAAGGCGTTATGGAATGGCTCTGGTGACCGCGCTATTTGCGATGGTGTTTTGTGGGGCGCTTCTGCTGAGCGGCTGTTCGCAGTCTGAGAAGAAAAATGATGAACCTGATTATGCCGATGACCGTGCAATGGCTGTGATTGCTCAAGGTTATCAAAAGCGGTCGGATTATATCGAATCGCTTGGAGAGGATGCTGATCTAAGCTCGAATAAAGTGCGAAAAGAGATAATTAAAACCGAGATCGATAACGACAAAGAACTCAAAAAGGCGCCTTTTAAAGACGCTAAGATGCAGGAAGATGTCATCGCCTATCTCAACCTGCTTGACAATCAGCTTGATGTTACCAAGAAGTATGCGGAATCTGATCCTAAGTACTACGAGGAATGGGAAAAGGCCTACGATGCACGATCCGCACAGCTTAAGAAACTGGTCGATCGATATGACTTAACAGTCGATGACGAGTATCAAGATGAGTTTGACGAGCTAATTAAGAACGGTAGGACCGTAGAGGAGAAGACGCATAACGATGAGGTTATCAACGGTTTGCTCTCATCGGCGAATTTTGAGAAAAGTGATGATGGCTACGGTCTCTATACGTACACCGCAATCGTCGAAAATACCTCTGACATATCGTTCGAAAACGTTTATCTAAACGTTGCCCTTTACGATGCCGATGGTGTGAGGGCGGAAGAATGCTACGCAGATACATCTGCCTGGGCGCCTGGCGAGAAGGTGAAGTTTGAGGTAATGAGCGAGGTTGACGCCTCGAGGCTTGCGCCGACGGTGTCGGGTTACAGCGTCAAGGAATAGTTCGCGGGAATTGAAAAGAAAGCGCGGCCGTTTTCTTTGAACGGTCGCGCTTTGCATTGAGCCGTTGACGGAATGATTCGTGCCATCATGCTCGCGCTGGAAGATGATGGGAACGTCGGGGCAATAAAGGAAAGGTGAAACAGGATGGCAAAAACAAAATTTCTTACAACGATACCGCAAAAGGTTGCCTTTGGCGGGTTAGTCGTTGTTACGGTTCTAGCGGTTGCCTGGGGTATCTGGATGTCATTGACGCGTAATCCTACAACGATCAGCGATGATTCGATTCGCGAGGAGATCACGCCAGTCGTTAAGCTCGTGACGTACGAGTACAACTTCACCCAGCTGCTTTCAATTGATGAGGCGGGCAATCCGCTTGGGTGGGAAAACCCCTTTACGTCTAAGCGATATGTCGCAACGATTGACGGCAAAGCTGACATCGGGATCGATGCCGATAAGATGAAGGTTACAATCGTACGGGCTAATATGGCCGATAAGAATTCAGAGGTCAAGAGCGTAAAGGTTATACTGCCTCACTCGGAGATCGCCTCGTTCTCGACAGACCCCAATACGCTTAAGAAATATGTTGAGGACAATGGCTTTCTTAACTGGAATCAAGTAAGCACGGATGATCTAAACACGTTATTGAAACAGGCAAAGAAAGAGCAGACCAAGAAGGTCAAGGAAAGCAATATGCTCCAAGAATCTGATGATAGAGCCTGCGCCCTTATCGAAAAACAGGTCAAAGCCTTATGCGGCGATGACGTCAATGTTGACGTTGCGTTTGAGTAGGGGTGAATAGCATGTTGGATAAACGGCAACAGATCGCTGGGGCCGGCTCGCTTCTGATCGGGCACTACACCACCTTTCTCGACACTACCTTCAACTCGGCATTTGGCGATGAATATACGGTTGATTTCGACTATCGGAAATAGGAGGTCACAATGGAGGATAAAGACGATCTGGCTGTTGTCGAAAGGGAGGAGCCGCCGCGACATAAGCAGAGTTTTGATATCCGTAAGGCCGCTGCCGGGTTGGTTGATGGCGCCGGAAGCGCGATGGCGGGCGCGGTTGCAACCGTACAGAAAGTTGCCGATGGTGCAATGCGTGCTGCAACTCCGCTGGTCGATGACGCTTGGCAGCTATTGCTGATGCGGCCGATGGTGCGGCAGGTACTGCTGCGGATATCGGTGACGCGGTCAACGATTGGGCATACCAGCAGCAGCTTAATAGATACAGGCCGGTAACCAAGGAGACCTATCAGAGTCCTTCATTCCATTTGCCGAACATGATTCGAATTGTTGACGGAAATGAGCGCCGGGGCATCGACGCCTGTAGAGATGCTATTGGTTGGCTGGATACTGTTAAGGGCACGCAGATTTTCAATCTGTACCGCGAGGCAATCGGGGATAGCGAATTGTCTTTCTATCCTAAACCATCTCTTTACTCCACATATTACATAGATGCTTTTGATCGGTCTCGCTTTGTTGACCTTGACTCTTATTTTGCAACCATGCAACAAGACAAGATGGCCGAGTTGAGACGGATTGCGTTCATGCTTGGCGCGAAGCGCTGCAAGCTGGAGGTGACGGAGTACGAGGAAACTCGGCGAGGCCGCCAGGTTAAGGGAAATGCCAAGGCGGGAAAGAAGGGCTCGGTTCGAATCGACGGTTCCTTGAGCGATTCAACGAGAAGCGAGAAGAAAATTCTGTTTACACAGGAATTTGAGGGCGACATGGTTCCACAGCGCCCTGAGCTCCATTGGTATGCCCATGACTCAGATGTTCTCTTGTTAATTGAGACGAGATGTGGTGGAGAGGATAAAAACAAGGCGAAGAGCTATCGGGTCGAATTGAAAAGTGAAACGACCATGACCATGTCTGTATCACTTGCTATGGCTATCGACGAGGCATGCAGCAAACTGAACATAAGGGCGAATTCGAGCCTGACAAGCCAAGCTAAGCGAGAACTCCGGCAATCGTTTGTATTTGAAGTTGAATTCTGATGTGTGGGGACCATTTGCTGCGGGGTTCCTGTCCTTTACGGGGTGGAAGCATAGAAACCCATACGGTGCAACTCAGTAAAAGTTAGTAATATACTGGCATCTTTTCTAGTTAAAAGCGTTTAAAACCGGTTAATTCCATTTAAATCAGTAGGTGCAATATGTGACAAAGGGACAGTCCCTTTGTCACATTCCAGGAAAGCCTGTCTGGCGCAGGGCCTCGTAGAGGACGATGGCGGCGCTGTTGGAGAGGTTGAGTGCGCTGATGCGGTAGTCGTCCGGGTCTACAAAGTTGCCGCAGATATCCTGCCGAAGGATGGCCTCGTGGCTGTCCTCGGTATGCCCTAGCGATTCCTCGTGGGCTTCCCATGTCTCGGCGTTGTCAAGCGAATCGCAATCGCGCAGCATCGGGATGCGCTCGCAGCGCTCGGACTCCGCGGCAAGCAGTGGCTCGGGGATGCCTGAGCTCTCGCTGCCAAAGACCAAGTAGTCGCCATCGCGGTAGGTGCTTTGCGCATAGGTGCGGCGTGCCTTTTTGGTCAGCAGATGCAGGCGCTCGTCGGGGGGGGAGAGCCGTTGCGCGCAAGGAAATCCTCCCAGCGGCATAGGTGGTCACGTCCAAGTTTTGCCAGTAGCCCAGGCCGGCGCGACGCACCGTCTTGTCGTCGAGCGAAAAGCCCAGTGGCTCCACCAGATGCAGGCGGGCGCCGGTAACTACGCAGGTGCGGCCGATATTGCCCGTATTGGCCGGAATCTCGGGCGCATACAGCACAATGTTGAACATGAATCTCCTTGGCTCAGAACGAAAAACCACCACGAAGGGGACAGGCACCTTCGTGGTGGTTTTGGCGGTTACGTGGGCGGAAAAATGCCCGCTTCGATAAACCTAGGCGCGGTGCCAGTCGGTCAGGCAGGCATCGAGGGCGGCGATGAGCGCATCCTTGTCCATGTGACGGCCGATGATGCACAGGCTCGTCATGCGGTCGCCCGTCTCGTCGTCCCAAATCTGCATGATCTCGGGGTTCTCGTCGATAATCTTCTGCTTCTCGCCCTCGGGCGCAGAATCGACAAACAGACCGTTCTCCATTAGGCGCATCTGGTGGCCGGCCTGCTCAAACATGTAGCACATGTCCGGATTGCCGGTCTGCCACAGCGGGCCCTTGACGCGAATGACCTCGTCGGGCCACTCCTGCTCAACAAAATCGGTGAACTTCTGCAGGTCAAACGGCTTGCGGCGCGAGTACACAAAGGTCTCGATGTCGTACTCGAGCACCTCGGGGTCGTCGTGCTCCTCGGGATGCTCCATGGCCTCGATCCAAGCGGCGGAGTTGTAGGCGCGCATAAAGTCGAAGCGGCCGGTGTCGAGCAGCTCCTCCATGGGGACCTCGCCGTTTTGGGCTTCGACGATCACGGCGTCCTTCTGCAGGCTGCGCACAATGGCCTTGAGCTCTGCGATCTGCTCGGGGGTGACGGTGTCAGTCTTATTAAGAACCAGCGTGGAGCAAAACTCGATCTGCTGGATGAGCAGGCTCTCGATGTCGTCCTCGTCGATATCCTCGGCCAGCAGGTCGCGGCCGCCGTTGAACTCGTCGTACATGCGGGCGCAGTCGACCACGGCCACGATGTTGTCGAGCGCGAGCTTGGGCTCGCCGCCCACCTTGGCCTCGTCGCAGAAGCTCGAGATGGTGTAGGCGATGGGGATAGGCTCGCAAATACCCGAGGCCTCGATGATGATGTAGTCGAACTTGCCCGAATCGGCGATGCCCTGCAGCTGGTTGGCCAGATCGTCCGAAAGCGTGCAGCAGATGCAGCCGTTGGTGAGCGGGATAAGGTCGTCGGTCTCGGAAAGGCCGCCGTCGGCGATAAGGCTGGCGTCGACGTTGATCTCGCCGATATCGTTGACGATCACGGCGGCGCGGATGCCGCCGTCGTTGGCGAGGATGTGGTTGAGCAGCGTGGTCTTGCCGGCACCGAGGTATCCGGTAAGCATGATGATCTTCACGGGTTTGTTGGGCATGTGCCCTCCTTTGTTAGACATGGCTTACAGTTGAATCTTATGCCAAACACCTGCTCTTATACCCACGCGCCGACAAATAACACAGGCTACTCCCAGGCTCCCCATACGTCGGGACAATAGCCGACGGTGGCCTTCTTGCCGTTGCGCACGATGGGCTCGGCAAGAACCTGCTGATTCTCGAGCAGCTTATCGAAGCGCTGGCTGGGGGTGAGGTGCTGGATGAGTGCGAGCGTCTCCTCGTCCTTGGCTTTGGGGTTGAGCAGCTTGTCGATGCCGCCAACCGCCTGCATCACGCTCGTGAGCTCGCCCTTGCTCATCTCCTTTTCCTTAAGGTCAATAAACTGCACCTTAATGCGGCGCTCCTTAAAATAACGCTGGGCCTTCTTGGTATCGAAGCACTTTTTGGTACCGAAGATCTGCACGTTCATTGTTTGGTTCCGCCGTTCTACCTGATGAAGTTGGTCCTAGCGCGATCGGCCTGGGGCGCTTCGATGCCGGCGGCCTTTCCCGCCTCGATGCAACGCAGCAGCCAGGCCATGTTTTTGCCGATGTTTCGCATGGTGGCAAGGCCTTCGGCGTCCTGGGCGGCCTCACCCGGCATGGCACCAAAGACGTTGTTCCAGTAGGTAGATGCAACGACGGGCATCTGGTTGATGGTGAAGTACTTGTTGAGCACATCGAACGTGGTCGACGTGCCGCCGCGACGGGCAACGGCGACAGCGGCGCCCGGCTTGTGCGCAAAGGCCTTACTGCCGGCATAGAATGCGCGATCGAGTGCCGAGAGAATGCGGCCGCTGGGGTGCGCGTAGTAGACAGGCGAGCCAAAGACAAAGCCGTCGGCCTGTTCGGCGGCAGCGATCAGCTCGTTGACCACGTCGTCGTCAAAGGTGCAGCGACCGCCAAGCTTGCCACACTGGCCGCAACCGATGCAATCGCGAATAGGCTTGGCGCCCAGCTGAAACATCTCGGTATCGATGCCCTCGGCCCTGAGTTGCTCGGCGACCTCGGCGAGTGCGCGGGCCGTGTTGCCGTTTGCCTTGGGGCTGCCATTGACCAAAAGAACCTTCATCACAAACTCCCTCTGCTGTCGGTGACTTCTGCGGAGGATTATCGCACGAGCGGGCAGATGACGTGGGGCACGATGCCGGCCCCGAGGGCCCACGGCAGGCACGCTCACCAGGTACGAGCGGGATACGGTCCAGAGGATGTTGGAGTGCGGGGCCTCGTGCGAGCAGATTGTAAGGGGTCTGGGCGGGTCGCCCTCGATGGCGAGCTTTGAGCCTTGGAAGGCGGGCTGCTGCGGCGGCTATGGTTTATACTAAGGCGGTTGCTATCGAGTAATTCATACTTGGTTTGATTCGATTGTGAATGCGTAACTAGGATGGAAAGCAAAGGAAACTCTATGGAAACAGAGGATGCTGTTTGCTTGATGACTTCGATTGCCTTGATTGTCCTTTCAATCCAATACCGAAGAGGAAGATGGCTCTGCTCAATTGCTGGATATGATGTCACAAAAAGGGAGAGCGAGATTGATATACGCCCTTACGCAAAGCTGATTTCTTCTGTGACGTTATGGATGGGGCTGCTGTTTTTCTTGTGGGCGGTAGAGGACTGGGTACGCGATTGGAATACCAGCGTTTTTGAAGTTTTGGTTCTACTTCTGTTCAGCTTGGCCTCTTTGTCGTTCGTGCGGCTCGTTAGGTTTGTGTTTATGAGGCGATAGCCAGCGGAAGTGGCTGGACGACAAAATGGACCAATGCAGCCAATTGTCAATAGAATTTGATAGGCTTGGCTTAACAGATTTACTCGAGGGCATATCCGTGGCGGGGGATAGGTTCTATCTTGTTGAGCACTTATTTGCATCAGGCAAAGTAAACCAAGAGTATCGAAACGGTGCCCCCGGGCCCCGGGAGGGACTGCGGGGACGTTCGGCTAACTGCGGGTACGACCTATTTGCCCAATGTGTTCGGTTGAGATCGGAAATTAACCATCATGCGCCCCATAACGCTAGTCCAGCTTGGTGCCCGGTACTTGTGGTGCCTCTTCAAGTAGCGCTTTGAGCTCGTTCAAAATGGAAACGGGCTGTCGGTCGACGGCATCTAGATGAAGTGTGGCCACACGAATGGGCGGCTGATATTCAAATGAGCCAAAGAGTACGGGCGACCCCAAGAACGCTCGATTTCTTCTGCGATCGCGTCGGTCTCTTCGGGATCAAGGTCATCGAAAAGCGCCACGAACATCGGTCCGGTCGAGCGGAACAGACGGCCCTTGCCGCGCGAACAGTCCATGAGGCAGGCGGCACTTTCTGCCAAAACGCGGTCGCCCGCATCAAAGCCAAAGCGGGCATTGACCTTGGCGATGTCGTCGATTTTGATGGCGACCAGGCCTGCCTTGCGCGCCACGCGACGCATTTCGCCAATGGCGTTGACCAGGGCGTGGATATCGCCCAGGCCGGTCACGGAATCGGTCGTATCCGCCAAGCTTCGGTTGATGATAATGCCCACATACATGTTGGGCTCGGTTTCGGTGCTATCCAAGCGGTAGCCCGTACACTCGCACAGCGCATATTTGCCAGCGGTATTCATGACGCGATACTGCATGTAATGGAAGTGCCACGCGCCGTTTACCACCATATCGAGCTCGCTGCGCACGCTGTCGCGGTCCTCGGGGTGAACGCGGGCGAGCCACATATCGAGCGAGTTATAGGGATGCTGGGAGGGCAGGTCAAAATCGCGCACGGCATTAATCGACCATTGCGATTCGCCGGTATCGAGGTTAAGGATAAACGGATAGCGCGTCTCGGAGCTCATGGAGATCGCTTGGAACACCCGGTCGTTGCAGGGAGGCTGATTGGCGATCGGGTGCATGGATGCGTCGTTTTCCTTCGGCTGCTGCACACGGTGCATGAGCTTGTAGCGATACATTTTGCGGTCGGCGTCCTTTGTCATCTGGCGACGCGTATCGCCTGCCAGCGGGTCGACGCGCGAGCAGCCAAAGCTAAAGCTAGCGATCATGGGCGCTTTGCCGCCCGATGTTGCCTCGATAAGGTTGGCGCGCGTCCGCTCCAGGCGCTGCTCGAGTTCGGCTTCGTCTGTCGTGGGGGATATAAGTACAAATTCGTCTCCACCGATACGGAACAGCAGGTCATTGGGTTCCATTGTCTCGGTAAGCGCGCGGCAGATGCTCAGAATGTAGCGATTGCCCTCGGCGTGGCCAAACGTATCGTTGCAGTGCTTGAGGTGGTCGATGTCAATATAGGCGCAGGTGAAGGGAACACCTTTGCGCCAGAGCTGGTCGATATGGCAATCGAGCCCACCACGGTTGCCAAGATTGGTGAGTGAATCGATATAGGCGCCGCGCTCAAGCAGCTCGCGTTCTTGCTGCAGGATGGCAAATGTCTTCTGTAACTGCTCGCCGATGGCGCGCAGCTCCGTGGGCAGTGCAGCGACATCGAGCTCTGCGGTTGAGGCCCCGTTCGCGAGTCGCTGAAGATGGGTAATGATTGATTGCTCGCCCAGGCGATACGACTCGTTCATGATGGATAACCTCCTTGGGCACAACAGTGGTTTGTATCATATCCCCAATTCGGTTTGGATTGGGGGAATAAGTTAGCCGATGGGGACAAACGCCCCTTCGGCGGTAGTGTTTTGCGCGTAAGCGTATCAGTTGCGGCCGCCGCCATCGAGCAGCGCTTCAAAATCCTCCGCCTGCATGGGGCGGTAGTAGAGGAAGCCCTGAGCGTAGCGGGCACCCATGTGGCGCAACATGTTTGCCTGCTCTTTGGTCTCGACGCCTCGATTACAACGGGCAGATGGAGCGATTGTGCCATCTCGAGCATTGATGAAACGATTTGCGCGCTGCGACCTTGATCGCGGCCGGCGGGTACAAACGTGCGGTCGAGCTTGATGACGTCGACGTTGACGTTCTTGAGCATCGCGAGCGTAGACTGGCCGGTGCCAAAATCGTCCATGTAGGTCGAGAAACCGCGGGTGTGCAGGTCAGCCGTCAGCCTATCCACGGCCTCGGACTCTCCCGTATAGGCCGTCTCGGTGATCTCGATGCGCATGAGCTCGGGCGGCAGGTTGTATTGGGCGGCGAGCGCCCCCATATGCTCGGCGACGTCGCAGGCAAGGATATCCACGCGCGAAACATTCAGCGAGATCGGAACCACGCGCAGCTCTCGATCGATGCGCTCGCGCAGCCACGAGGCAACGCCCTGCCAAACGTATTTGTCGAGCGTCACCACAAAACCGCTTTCTTCGAGGGCGGGGATAAAGGTAGCGGGTGAAATGAGGGAGCCATCCTTGTCAATCCAGCGCGTGAGTGCCTCGGCGCCAATGATCTCGCCGGTTTCCATGTCGACCTGGGGCTGCACGTAGTAGGTAATGCGGCCGTTTGAGAGCGCATACTGGAATTCGGTCAGCGTGCGGTGGAACGCGATTTCGTGCTCGTATTCCTCGGGGCGGAAAATGGCAATGCGCTCCTTAAAGTCGTTTTTTGCGCGCCGATTGGTAAACATGGCCTTGGCCTGCGCATCGATGGTGATTTCCTCGTTGGAGTCGATGGGGTAGACGCCCATGGACGGCCAGAAGCCCACGCCGTCATCATGCTTGGCCACGGCCTGGCGAACGCGGTTGTAGATTTGATGGACGGTGTCGTGCTTAAAGGGGATGAGTACGCAAAAATCGTCTTGGCCCCAGTACCCTGCGACGCCCATGGCGGCATTCTCGATGTCCTTGAGAACCGTGCCCACATCGGCGAGTACGCGGTCGCCCTCGGCCTGTCCGTGCCATTCGTTGAACAGTCGCATGTGCCCCATATCGACGGTGGCGATACACCAGGCGCCGTTGCGCCTTGTCTCGAGAAATTCGTTGACGCGGCGCATAAACTCGCTGGGTCGATAGAGACCCGTGAGCGGATCGATGCGTTCGGCGATGGCGCTTTTGCGCTCCACCTCGGGTATGGGGAGGCTGTCGTTGGGAACAAGCCCGCCGGCCGTGCGAATGCGACGGTCGAGTTCGCCTAAAACGGCGGCCGTTTGATTGGTCAGGTGCTCGTAAAAGGCCGGAACGACAAGACAGACGGGGGTAATAGTGTCGCCCGCGATTCGAACGGGAGCGAAAACGGCCTCTTTTAGATGATGGACCAGTTGCTCGAACGCCTCATGGTCCAAATCGTTGCTGAGCACGACGAACTGGGCGTTGCGTGAACGGAAGACGCGACTCCTGCCGCGAGTAATCGACAGCATGCGGCCTGCGTATTCGGCGAGCATGTTGTCGACGGCCTCGGCCCCGTAGAGCTCGTTGAGCTTTGCCGTGCCGCGAACGCGCACTGCTATAAGCCCCGTCTCGCAACGGTCGCGACGGCAGGCATCGATAGCGTTGATCAGCGTGCGCTGCGTTCCGAGACCCGTGGCGGCGTCGACGGTCTCGGCAAGCGAGTGGTTGACGAGCTCGCCGACATAGAGCGAGGGGACATTTCCGTCGCCGTCGATACGAAACCCGCGAGCACGGCCGAGGATGTAATCGCCGGCGGCATTGCGCACGCGGTACTGCATGACGTGACGATGTTTGGAGCCGTCATAGATTTGGTCGATGTCGTTGGTATAGGCCTCAAGGTCATCGGGATGGACACGCGTTTTCCAATAATCGTGACAGTTGTCTATATGCTCCGAAGGAAGACCAAGATCGCGCAAGGCGCCTTGTGACCAAAGGGTTCGATGTTTGTCTAAGTTCTCGATAAAGAAATAGCGGCCTCGTTGAGCATCGAAAGGGCGTCGAAAACTCGATCGCTTATTTCGAAGTCGTCGGTGTGGGCTTGTGCGATATTGCGTCGATCAAGGTGCACGGCATGACGTAGCTTGTAGTCGTACATGCGATGGTCGGCATCGTTCGTCAAGCGATTGGGGCTTCGCCCAGGGCGGGGTCGGCGTGTGCCACTCCGTAGCTAAACGAGTGAGGCATCTCGGCATCGTTGTTTTTGAGCAGGACCGTTCGGCAGCGTTCCAGACGTTCGGCGAGGTCGTCCTCGGTTGCAATCGTAGACAGGATGGCAAACTCGTCGCCTCCCAGACGAAACGCCGCTTCGTCCACCTCCATATACAGCTTGAGATAGAGGCTTACCTGCAAAATATAGCGGTTGCCCTCGTCATGGCCAAAGACGTCGTTGCAGTGCTTGAGATTGTCGATATCGATGTACGCCATGGTAACGGGGGTGTCCTGCTCCCAGAGCTCCTCGAGGGAACGGGCAAAGCCGCCGCGGTTGCCAAGCCCGGTAAGCTGGTCGGTAAAGGCGGTCCTGACCAGATCCTCCTGACGCTTGAGAAGGTCGCGGACGGTCTTTTCGAGCGTTTCAGTGTAATTGCTGGGGGTATCCATGCTGTAGGCGGCTTTCTGGGGTCGGGGCGGATTGCGTCGGGCGAGCTCGTTGTGCACACGCGTTGTTGCTCAACGCCTCGCGTGTTTCCAAGCCCCCGCCTTGCTGCGTCGTTGGGTTTATTTGTCGGCTGACGTTCGTTGCTGATAACTACTGAGTAGTATAAACAAGTGTATGGAATTATGTAGGGGTGCCCATGTTGCGGGCGGCCATTATTCGCCAAACGGTAACGCGACGATGTTCGATGAAAATGCGACTGAGGCGATATATGTTGACGGGTATACTTGTTTCGTTTAAAACGCAGGAACGGAGATGGTCGCATGGCACAGTCAAATCTGACGCGCACGGTGGGGCTTGCGCTCGAGGGAGGCGGCTACCGCGGTATGTATACGGCGGGCGTGCTCGACGTATGGATGGAGCGTGGCTTGACCTGCGACCATATGGTGGGTGTCTCGGCGGGCGCGGCGTTTGGCTACAACTTTAAATCGCGCCAGATTGGTCGTGCCATTCGCTACAACAAGGCCTATTGCGCCGATAAGCGCTATGCGGGTGTAGCAAGCTGGCTGCGAACCGGCGATATGTTCAATGCAGATTTTGCCTATCACGAGGTGCCCATCGAGCGCGATCCCATCGACCTGGAGACATATCGTGCCTGCCCCATGCGGTTTACGTGCGTGTGTACCGATATCGAGACGGGCAAGGCCGTCTATCGCGATCTGCCGTATGGCGACGAGCGCGATATCGAGTGGATTCGGGCGTCGTCTGCTATTCCCGTGGCAACGCGTCCTGTCGCCATTGAGGGGCATAAATATCTGGATGGCGGCGTGGCCGATTCCATTCCCAGTGCTTGGCTGTTTGCGCAGGGGTATGACCGCAATATTGTGGTACTCACGCAGCCGGCGGGCTTTGTGAAGCAGCCCAACAGCGTGATGCCCATGCTGCGGCGCGTGTTCCGTCACTACCCGGAGTTTGTTGCGGCGCTTGAGCATCGGCATGAGGCCTACAATGCCACGCTTGATGACCTGGCACATCGCGAGGCTGCCGGCGAGGTCTTTGTGGTGCGGCCGAGCGAATCGGTAAAGGTGCCGTCGCTGTGCCGCGAGCCCGATGAGCTTGAGCGTATCTATCAGATCGGCCGCCACGATGCGGAGGCGTCTTTGTCCGCGCTGGAAACGTATCTGGCGGGGTAGGACAAGCTGCCGCGGACTCGGCGGAAAGCGCGTCCCAGAATGAGCGCTCAGAACGGGTTACAGTTTCCCAAACGGTGGGGTTTCGGAAAGTTCGTCCCGGAATATGCGTTCAGACTGGGATGCGGTTTCCCGTTAAGCCTCTATATGGAAACCGCATCCCAGAATGGGTGTCCAAACTGGGATGCGCTTTCCATTGCTGAAGATATGAAGCTGCGAATCGGCTGCTCGACTTATGCTTATGCCTGCTGCCAGGTGTCGACAAGCTCCTTGGCCGCGGCGTGGGGATCGTCGGCGCTGCAGACGGCGCTCACCACAAAGAAGCCGTCGACGCCGGTTGCCTTAAGCTGCGGCAAGTCGGCCGTCTTAACGCCGCCGCCCACCACGATGGGCACGGGGCTTGCCGCGTGGAGTGCGGCCAGGTCCTCAAAGCTCTTGGTGATGATGGAGCCGTCGGCCGCGCGTCCGCAATCGCGCTTGGTCTCGGTCTCGTGGAGCGGGCCGATGCCCAGGTAGTCGACCAGACTCATGTCGGCGGTCTTGACGTACTCGAGCATTTCCTCGCAGCGGGCCGAAAGGCCCACGATGGCATCGGGGCCCAGCAGCTTGCGACAGACCTCGACGGGAATATCGCTCTGACCCACGTGCACGCCGTCGACAGCAATACCCTGCTCGCGCGCGGCAAGCACACAGTCCAGACGGTCGTCGATGAGCAAGGCGACCTGACCGGTCTTGCCGGCCCGTGCGATTGCCTGCGCGGCGTCGCCGGTCAGCGCGATGATCTCGCGGGCACTTGCCACCTTGGAGCGCACCTGGATGCAGGTAAAGCCGGCGTCGAGTGCCTGGCCACCACATCGCCCACGGGGCGCCCGAGGGTGTTTTCGGGGCCGAGTACCAGATAGGCCGAGATATCAAGGTTGTCGCGGATGCTCATCGTGCTTCCTCCTGCTTTTTGATTTGTGCTTCCATGCGCTCGAGTTTGCCGGTCATGGTGTCGGTAAATCCGGGTCGAATATCGGCTTTGAGCACGACTTCGGTGCGGATGCCCTTGCTCGCCAACACAAAGGTCGCGTCGCGCACGACCTGCATGACCTCGTCCCAGTCGCCCTCGATCTCGGTGAACATCGAGGTGGTGCGGTTGGGAAGACCGCTCTCGCGAATGACGCGCACGACCTCGGCGACCTCGGCGGACAGCTCATCGCCGGTGCCGCATGGGGCGATGGCCACGGCGACGAGCGTGTTCATGCCGGCATTGGTTGCGGGCTCGGACATGGCTTATGCCTCCTCGAGCTCGAGTTGGTTATCGGCGATGTCCTGGGCGGTTGCGCGATAGAGCTCGTCGATAAAGGCGACCTTAAAGCTTGCCGGGGCATCGGCGACAGCGGCGGCACGCGTGCCGGCAACGTTGTAGACGGCGGTGCCACAGATGGCTGCCGTAAACGGATCGGCAGCGCAGGCGTACACAGCCAGCACACCGCCCTGCGAACAACCGCAGCCGGTGATCTTGGACATGAGCGGCTGCCGCCGTAGGACTTGGCTACCGTCGTGCCGTCGGTGATCAGTCGACTTCGCCCGAGACCACTACGGCGCCGCCGGTGTAGCGAGCGAGCGCCACAGCGGCATCGCGGGCGGCGTCGACCGTGTCGGTGGTATCGACACCGCGCACGCGGCTCAGATCGGCTGCCTCGCCCTCAAGACCCCACAGGCCGGCGAGCGCGATGATCTCGGAGGCGTTGCCGCGCACGATGGCGGGCTTGTACTGCTTGAGTTCGTTTACCAGCTGGGTGCGCAGGCTACCGATGCCCAGGCCAACCGGATCGAGCACCCAGGGCTTGCCGGCGTCGTGTGCCGCCTTGGCCGCGCGGGGAATCGTCTGCTCGTAGATGGGGAAGAGCGTACCCATATTGAGATAGATGGCGCCGCCGCCGGCAACGAGTGCCTCGCCCTCGTCGGGCAGATAGACCATGGCGGCCGATCCGCCCACGGCGAGCTGTGCGTTGGCGACAAAGTCAATCGTCACCGTGTTGGTGATGGAGCCTGCCATCGGATTGGTGGCGTGAATCTCCTCCACGGCCTTGATCACGTTTTGCTTAAGCTGTTCCGAATCGATCACTGCACATGCCTCCTTGGCATAGAAAAGGGGCGCTGTGCATAGACAGCGCCCCTAAAAAGGCGGCATGCTCCCTACGCCAGCATTAACTGACAGGTTCAAAGGATTGGGCCCCATGCCCTCTCAGCCTTGTGGTTTGCACCGCCGGCACTCCCGCATCGAATCTGTTGTTCCCTATACTAGCGCATCGGTACAATGGTTACGATGAAAACGACTGGGGGACCCTATGATCAAACTTGTGCTGACCGATATGGACGATACGCTGATTCCGGCCGGGCATGACGGCGCCAGCGACTATGCCATCGAGGGCATTCATGCCATGCAGGCGGCGGGTCTGCACTTTGGTCCGGTTTCGGGTCGTCAGCCGTCTGCGATGGGCTGGATGTTTAAAAATCGTTCCGAGTGCTATTCGACCGGCGCATTCTGTAACGGCCAGGTCATGTTTGTCGACGGCGAGGCGGTCGCCTCGCGTGCGACCGACAACGCCGCCCTTATGCGCTTGGCTGACTACTTGGAGCAAGAGACCGCCGATACGTATCTGAAGGTCTACAGCCTGGGCGATGACTTTTGGGGCAACGATGCCTATTGTGTAACAAGCGATCCCGAGCGTGTGCGTCGCGCCATGGAGTCAGGCGGCAACGCGTGGCTCAAGGGCGAAGAGGCTCCCTGTCGCCCTGTCGTTGACGATGCCCCGGTATACAAGGCGAATATCTGGAGTGCCCGTTCGCGCGAGGAGCTCGCCGAGCTGCGCGAGCGTGTTGCCGCCGAGGTGCCGGAGCTCTCGCTCGTGTTTCCCAACAACCGCGTGCGCCTGTTCGACGTTCTTCCGACCGGCTGGGACAAGGGCTGTGCTGCGCTGGAGCTGGCGCGCGCTTTGGGCCTGACGCCCGACGAGGTGGCCGTATTCGGCGATTCCGATAACGATTTGCCCATGATCGGTGCCGTCCCCAACTCCGTTGCAGTCGCCAATGCCAACGAGGCCGTCACGGCTGCCGCGCGCTGGCATATCGGCGCTGCGGCAGACGATGCGGTTGCCGGGGCTCTGCATCAGATTGCCGCCTGCGCCGCGACGGGGGAGATGCCGTCGTTTATGCGTCAGGCAGATGCGGCGGGTTCGGGTTTCGCGGACGTCTAGGGAGGCCATCATGAAGCTTCAACAGCTCAGGTATGTCGTCAAAGTTGCCGAATGCGGCAGCATCACCGAGGCCTCGCGCCGGCTCTTTGTGTCGCAGCCTTCGATTACCGCGTCGATCCGCGATCTCGAAAACGAGATGGGTGTGCACATCTTTGAGCGCACCAACAAGGGTGTCATTGTGTCCGAGGAGGGCGAGACCTTCTTGGGCTACGCGCGCCAGGTGCTCGATCAGGCGGATCTGCTCGAAGGCAAGTACAAGGCACATCCGAGCAGGTGCCGCACTTTAGTGTGAGCTGCCAGCATTATTCCTTTGCCGTCAACGCGTTTGTCGATGTGATCCGTGAGTTCGATGCCGCGCGCTACGACTTTACCCTGCGCGAGGAGCAGACTCACGAGATTATCGAGGACGTCGCGCATATGAAAAGCGAATTGGGCATCCTGTATCTGTCCGAGCACAACCGCGAGGTCATCGAGCGCATGCTGGCGGCCAACGAGCTCGTGTTCGAAGGGCTCTTCTGTGCCACGCCGCATATCTTCGTCTGTGCCGACCATCCGCTGGCGGACCGCTCCAGCGTGACGCTCGAGGATCTGGAAGACTACCCGTTTCTGTCCTACGAGCAGGGCAGCTACAACTCGTTTTACTATTCCGAGGAACTGACCTCGACCTTTGAGCGTCGCAAGAATATCCGCGTGCGCGACCGTGCGACGTTGTTCAATTTGGCCATGGGCCTCAATGGTTACACAGTGTGTTCGGGCGTGATTAGCCACGAGCTCAACGGCCCCGGTATTATCTCGATTCCGCTCGATGTGGACGAATACATGGAGATCGGCATTATCACGCGCAAGAACACGACGCTCACGCGCTATGGGCAGGCCTATATCGACGCGATTCGTCAGCATATCTAGACTGCTGCGTTCTGCACGGGTCAAATCTCTTTATGGCAGTCCAAACTGATATAGGAAGCATCTATATCAAACTGTTATAAACGCATATTTTACGATGGCCATATGAGCGCTCATACTCTGTCCCAGTAAAGCAACCAATGCAAAGGGAGATATCTATGAGCACTTCGATTCAACCGAACGCGCCGTTTCGCGCCGATATCGTCGGCAGCTTTCTTCGTCCGCAGGCTGTAAAGGACGCCCGTGCCGCCTATGTCGCGGGTAAACTCGACGCTTCCGGCCTTAAGGCCGTCGAGGACGAGGCCATCCGCGACTTAGTGGCCAAGCAGAAGGCTGCCGGCCTGCAGGTGATTACCGATGGCGAGTTCCGCCGCAGCTACTGGCACCTCGATTTTATGTGGGGCCTCAACGGCATTGAGCGCCGCGCCTCGCGCACGGGCTACATGTTCCACGATGAGGAGACTACCGCCGACACCGCCGTGGTAACCGGTCCCATTAGCGGCGAGAATCATCCGTTCGTCGAGCACTTCAAATTTATCAAGTCGCTCGAGGGAGAGGGCCAGGTCGCGCGCCAGACCATTCCGGCGCCGATCCAGACGTTCTCCGAAGTCACACTCGACCGCTGCGATGGCCAGCAGGAGAGTCTGCACGCCGTCTACAAGACCGACGAAGAGCTCGTCGATGCCATTGCCGCAGCATACCGCACCGTGATTGCTGACCTGTATGCCGCGGGCTGCCGCAACATCCAGTTTGATGACTGCACCTGGGGCATCTACTGCGATACCGATTTTGTTGCCAAAACCGGCATGAGCCCGGTCGACCTGCAAAAGGTAAGCGAGCTGGGCGTGGCGCTCAACAATGCCGCCATCGAGGGCAAGCCCGACGATCTGGTTATCAACACGCATGTATGCCGCGGCAACTACCACTCCACCTACGCTTTTGAGGGCGGCTACGACCCCATCGCGCCGTACCTGTTTGCGCGTGAGGACGTTGACGCGTTCTATCTGGAGTTCGACACGCCCCGCGCCGGTGGTTTTGAGCCGCTCAAGTACGTTGCTCCCGGCAAGAAGGTCGTGCTGGGCTTGGTGACCACCAAGGCGGCAGAGCTCGAGAACGAGGATGTTATCGTCGAGCGCATCCGCGAGGCGGCAAAGTACGTGCCGCTCGAGAACCTGTATCTGTCTCCGCAGTGTGGCTTTGCCAGCTGCGAGATTGGCAATAAGCTGACCGAGGACGAGCAGTGGGCAAAGATTGCGCTGGTCAGGCGTATTGCCGAGCGCGTTTGGAAATAGCGCTAGCGTTTGCAGGTGGCGGCGCGTGCGAGGTACTGCATATCGCGTACAATGGTTCGGATCGTATCGTTCGGGCAGGTTATCCGATATGCCTGATCGCCCTTCCATTCGAAAGGACTTCCATGTCCCAATCCTCGACGCCCGCCGTCACCGATGCCATCTACGATGCATCGTCGCTCGGCCGCCCGCGCATGTTCGTGTTGGGTTTGCAACACATGTTTGCGATGTTCGGAGCCACGGTGCTCGTGCCCGTGCTCACCGGCCTTTCCGTTTCGACGACGCTTCTGTTCGCCGGCATCGGCACACTGCTGTTTCATTTTCTATCGCGCGGTAAGGTGCCCGCGTTCCTGGGCTCGTCGTTTGCCTTTATCGCGGGTTATGCCGCCATTGCACCCAACGGCGAGGCCGAGCTTTTGCCCTACGCTTGTCTGGGCGTTGCCTGCGCCGGCCTGCTCTATCCGGTGCTTGCGGCCCTGTTCCGCGCCTTTGGCGCCAAGCGTGTCATGCGCTTCTTCCCGCCGGTGGTGACCGGTCCCATCGTCATTTCCATCGGCCTGATCTTGGCAAGCTCTGCTATCGCCAACTGCCAGACCAATTGGCTTGTTGCCGTTGTCGCTGTGGCCGTGATCGTCAGCTGCAATATTTGGGGGCGCGGCATGGTCAAGATCGTGCCGATTTTGCTGGGCGTTGTGGTGAGCTATGCCGTTGCGGCCGCGCTGGGCGAGGTCGACTTCTCTGGCGTCGCAGCCGCTCCCTGGGTTGGCTTGCCCATCGTGTGGGACAACACCGTGTTTGCGCTCTTTGGGCCTCAGTTCGATAGCGGTCTTGCCACGACGGCCATCATCACCATTATGCCGCTGGCATTTGCGACCATGATCGAGCATATCGGTGATATCTCGGCTATCGGCTCCACTTGCGAGCGTAACTACATCGTCGATCCTGGCCTGCATCGCACGCTGCTTGGCGACGGCCTGGCGACCATTCTCGCATCGCTCTTTGGCGCTCCGGCTAACACCACCTATGGCGAGAACACCGGTGTGCTTGCCCTAACGCGTGTGTTTGACCCGCGCGTGATTCGCATTGCCGCATGTTGTGCCATTGTGCTCTCGTTCTGCCCCAAGTTCGCGGCTGTCATTGCGGCCATGCCGGCGTGTGTGATCGGCGGCGTGTCTCTCGTGCTCTATGGCATGATCAGCGCCGTGGGCGTCCGCAACCTCATCGAGAACCAGGTCGATTTCCAGAACAACCGCAACGTGCTGGTGGCCGCTCTGGTGCTGGTGCTTTCACTCGGCATTGCTTACAGCACTGCCGGTGCTATCGTGTTGGAGCTGGGCGGCGTGACCATTTCGCTTTCGGGTCTTGCCGTGGGTTCGCTGGTGGGCATTGTGCTCAATGCGATTCTGCCGGGTAATGACTTTGAGTTTGATGTCTCCGAGCTCGAGGAGGCTGCTGAGTAACAACTGCGTCCAGCTGAATCAAAAAATGGCGCCCATGCGTACGCGCGGGCGCCATTTTTAATGCGTCAATATCCAGTGGATGCCACGTGCCATGCGCAGATCGGTTTGGGCAAAGTGATTGCCGGGGTTGAGCTCCAGCGTTGTTGGAATGCCGCGCGCGATGAGCAGCGCTTCCGTCGCGCGCGTGTCGTCGAGCACATGCCGCATCATGCGGTTGGGCGTCTTGGTCTCTTTTTTGCCGAGCGACAGATAGACGGCTTGCGGGCTGCCGGCAAAAGGGGCCGTGCTGGCACGGTCGACAAAGTCGGGAAACCATAGCGACCCCGATGCGCTCGCGGCGCGGTCAAAGGCGTCGGTTTGCCAGAGGGACCAGAGTGCGAAGAGGCCCGCGAGCGAGTAACCGGCAATGCCGCGCCAGGTGGGCGGCTGAGGAAGCGACGACTCGACCTGGGGGATTATCTGATTCAGCAGCTCATCAAGAAAATCGGCAGCTTGGCCGCCGAAAGGCTCGGCATCGCGTACGGTCCCGTCGCATGCCCAGGGGCTCAGCTCGCGATTCCAATCGAGCCCGCCAATGGTGACGAGGGTGAATGGCGGACAGTCGAGCTCTCGGCAACACTCATAAACCTCGCTGCCGTCGCCCACGACCACAGGAAGATAGATGACAGGCGCGCTTTCCGTATGATTCGAATAAACGGTTATCTGCTTTTGATGCGCTTCCATGACGGGCTTCTCTCAGTGTTGTGATATCGACGGCCCCCATTGTCGCACGCCGGCTCATGCAGGTTGGGCTAGACCAAAGACAATCTCGTGCATACCCTGCGGACGCATATGGAAAACGCCACCGCCGGAGGGGAGCTCGGCGGTGGCGTTGTTAAACGGTGCTGAGGCTCGGGGCCTTCGCGGGAGCTGCCATGTGCGCAGAGGCGTTTAAGAGCGCTTGCGGCTCGCCATGGTGCCTGCGGCGATAGCGGCTGTTCCCACAAGGACGGTTGCCACGATGGCCGCACCCGGGTTGTCGCCGGTTGCCGCGAGCACGCCGGTAGTCTTGGCTTTCGTGGTTGAAGCCGCAACGGCCTTGGTCGGCTTTGAGCCCTCAGGCTTGGGGTTCTGCTTGGACTCCGCGGGCTTGCTTTCTGCGGGCTTGGTCTCGTCGGGCTTGGGGTCTTCCGGCTTGGCTACCTCGGGAGGTGCGATGGTCGTACTTTTGGCGACTGCTTTGATATAGAGGGAGTCGACCGTGGCGTCGCCCGTGCCGATGGCTTGGCCTGCCTCGTAGATGCCGTCACGGAGCTTGCGATAGTCAATGACCTTGCCGCCTTCGGGCGTCTGGATGGCGGCGTTCTCAATCTTGATGGTGCCGATTGTCTTGCCGTCAGCGCTCATGGCACGGGCAAAGATTGCCGCTGTATCTCCTTCGGCCGTTACCTTGCTGCGGATGATCGAGATGACTGCGGGTGTGACGCCCTCGCTGGTCTGGGCGATGATGCCGATGTTCTCGCCTTGGGGCTCGGGGCTCGTCTCACCATCTTGGTTTTCGCTGTAGGGGATGGGGCCGTCGCCGTTCTCGACATAGCGGGCTATGGCCTTGACAACGGAGTCGCTGATGTAGATGTGGCCACCCTCCTCGTTGGGTCGATCGTTTCTGGTGGAGAATGCAGCCGAAACCTCGCCTCCCGCAAACGCGTCCACGGTGGAGCCGTTCTTGACGACGATATCGTCTTGGTAGGCGAAGAGGGCAATGGCGCCACCGTATCCGCCTTTACTTGCGCGGACTGTTACGTTTGCATGATCGAGTGTGATGCCCTTGTGGGCATAAACGCCATATTCAACACCGTTTGCGTTGAGGGAGGCGTTTGTGGCTGCGAGGCTGCCCTTGGCCTCGACGGCGGCGTCTTTCTCGGAGCTCGCCTTGACCTGGCTGCCGTCCGAGATATTGATGTTGCCGCCGCTCCAAATGGCCTCACCATCGGCTGAGCTTGCCTCGACTGTGCCGCCACCCTTGATGGTGAGGTTCTTGTCGGTTCCGATACCCTTGTCCTTGGTAGCCCTGGCGGTGACGGCCCCGCTGTCGTCAATCGTGATATTGCCGTTTGCCTGATGCCATCCGATACGCCCGTGGCGTTGACGTTGCCCGAACCTTTGATAGCGAGATCGCCCTCGGCGTCGATGGCATCAAACCCAGCGCTCGTGGCGTTGACGGATCCGACTCCGTCGATGTTGATATTACCCGTGGAGAGGATAGCGTCCTCAGTAGATGTCACGCTGAGCGTGCTGCCCGCGTCGCCTTGGATATTGAGCTCGGCGTTCTCATTCTTGCCATGAGAAGCCTTGATGCCTTCGATCCAGTCGGCAGTGACGATGTTGTTTCCCGAGTAATTCACGTTGAGCTTGCCTGCGGCCTGGATCTCGCCGCCGTTATAGTTGTTGAGCTTCAAGTCGTCGGCGCCGTCCCACGACCAGGTGCCGGTCTCGTCGCCCGCCGCAGTGCCGGCGTTGTATTTGGTTTCGCCGACCTTGACCCATTCCGCCGCGAGCGAGACGCTCGGCATGAGCAGCGAGCTCACCGTGAGCGCGCACACGCGCCTACGACGATGCGGCGCGTCACGCGGCGCCAGCTGCCGTGCGCGAGTCCTATGCGACGGCGAACGTCGGGTTCGGCAACATGGGTTCCGGCGGTAGTGTCATTGCGTTTGGGGGTCGTGAACAAGGCTGCCATGGTTGCTCCCGTTCTCATAGGGCCTATACGGCTAGGTTCAGCGTATCTGCTGGATGTTGCCGGCGGTAGTGCCGTTTGGAGGGCAAAATGGCCAAAATGGGGGAGAAATAGGCCGCACGCCGGCGCAGGGACCGACGCTAAAAGAAAAGCGCGGGGCCGCATGGCGACTCCGCGCTTTATTGTTCAGCTTTTGCAGCCTTGCCCTTACGCTACGAAGAAGTAGACGGGGAAGGCAAGGGCTGCGATCCACCCGTCCTGTGCGAAAAAGTGTTTACGAGCGTTTGCGACTCGCCAGGGCGCCTGCGGCGATGGCGGCTGTTCCCGCAAGGGCGGCTGCCACGATGGCTGCGTTCGAGGTGTCGCCGGTTGCCGCGAGCTTGCCGACGGTCTTGGCTCCCTTGGCTGCAACTGCAACGGTCTTGGTTGTCTTCGTGCCCTCGGACTTGGAACCCTCTGGCTTGGTCTTGCCGTGCTTTTCCTCGGGCTTGGTCTCCTCGGGAGGCACGATGACCGTGCTCTTGGCGACTGCTTCGTTGTAGGGGGAGTCGATCACGGCGTCGCCCGTGCCGATGGTTTGACCCGCCTCGTAGACGATGCCGTCGCTGAGTTCTTCCTTGTTGCGATAGTCAATGACCTTGCCGCCTTCAGGCGTCTGGATGGTGGCTCCTTCGATTTCGATGGTGCCGATCGCCTTGCCGTCCGCGCTCATGGCAAGGGCGAAGATTGCCGCCGTGTCTCCCTCGGCCGTGACCCTGCTGCGGACGATCGAGATGGTCGCGGGCGTGATGCCCTCGCTGGTCTGCGCGAAGATGCCGATGTTCAGGCCCTCGGACTCAGGGATGATTTCGTCGTTTTGGTCTCCACTGTAGTGGTCGGGGCCGTCGCCGCCGGTCTCGGCATAGCGGGCTATGGCCTTGACAACGGAGTCGCTGATGTAGATATGGCCACCCGCTTCGCCGGAGTAGAAATTACTGGTGGAGATTGCAACCGAGAACCTGCCTTCTGCGAGCGCATCCACAGTCGAGCCGTTCTTGATGACGATGTCGTCCTCATCGGTGAAGAGTGCGCTGACTTCCCCGCCATCTGAGCTTGCGCGGACCGTCACGGTCGCGCCATCGAGCGTGATGCCCTTGTAGACATAGATGCCATACTCAACGCCACTTGCGTTGAGGGAAGCGTTCGTGACCGTGAGGCTGTTTTTACCGTCGATGGCGGCGTCTTCCTCGGAGCTTGCCTTGACCTGGCTGCCACCCGAGATCTCGATACTGCCGTCGGCCCAAATCGCATTGTCCTCGATAGAGCTTGCCTCTACCTTGCCGCCGCCCTTTATGATGAGGTTCTCGTTAGCATCGATACCCTGATCCTCGGTGGCCTTGGCGGTGACGGTTCCGCTGTTGTCGATCGTGATGTTGCCGTCGGCCCTGATGCCATCCGAATCGCCCGTGGCGTTAACGTTTCCCGAGCCCTTGATGGTGACATCGCCCCCGGCATCGATGGCATCGTGCTCGGTGCTCGTGGCGTTGACAGTGCCAGCGCCGTCGATGTTGATGTTGCCGACGGAAGTGATGGCGTCACGAGAAGATGTCACGTTGAGCGTGCTGGACGCGTCGCCTGAATATTAAGCTCGGCGTTCTCGTTCGCGCCATCCTTAACCTTGATGCCGCGGCCGTCGTCGTTAGTGACGGTGTTGTTGCCCTCGTAGCTCACGTTGAGCTTGCCCGCTGCCTCGATCGCGCCGCCGTTATAGCCGTTGAACTTCATGTCATCGGCGCCATCCCATGACCAGGTACCGGCGGCGTCTCCCGTGGGGCCCGCGGCCGCTTCGTGGCGGACGCCGCCAACGTCCACCCACTCGGCTGCGAGCGAGATGCTCGGCATGAGCAGCGAGCTTACCGTAAGCGCGCATACGGCGCCTACAACGATGCGGCGCGTCACGCGGCGCCAGCTGCCGTGTGCGAGCAGCGTGCGACGGCGTACGTCGGGCTCGATAAAATGGGCTCCAGAGGTTTTGTCATTGCGCTTGGGGGTCGTGAACAGGGCGGCCATGGTTGCTCCCATCCTCATAGGGCCTATGCGATTACGCCCAGCATATCTGCAGGATGTAGCCGGCGGTAGTGCCGTTTGGAGGGCAAAATGTCCAAAACTTGGGAAGCAATACATCGCGCGTCCGTGCGTTGCCTGGCTTTAAAAGCAAAGCGCGGAGCCGCTCGATGCGACTCCGCGCTTTGCTGTTTGGTATTGCGAATCTTGCGCCTACGCTACAAAGAAGTAGACGAGGAAGGCGAGGGCTGCGATCCACATGAGCGGCTTGATCTTGGATGCCTCGCCCTTAAAGAGCGCGACGACCACGTAGCGATAAAGCCCAGACCAATGCCGGCAGAGATGGAGTAGGTGAAGGGCACGCCGGCGACAATCATGAACGCCGGGAAGCCCTGCGACACGTCGGACCAGTCGATCTCGGAGGCCTCGCTCATCATGAGGTAGCCGACGTAGACCAGAGCACCGCAGGTGGCGGCGCTGGAAACGATGGTGACGATGGGGGAGAAGAACGCGGCGAGAATGAACAGCACGCCGGTGGTGACGGAGGTGAGGCCCGTGCGGCCACCGTCGGCAGCGCCAGAGGTGGACTCGACGAAGGTGGTGATGGAGGAGACGCCCATAAAGCCACCGGCAGCAGCGGCCACGGAGTCGACGACCAGGATGGGACGGATGTCCTCGACATTGCCGTCCTCGGTCAAGAACTCGCCCTGCTTGGCGACGGCCATCGCGGTGCCCATGGTGTCAAAGAAGTCGCTCATGAGCAGCGAGAAGGCAACGACGAGCAGCATCGGGTCGGTCAGGACCTTCACGATGGCAAGGTTGCCGTCGGCAGTGCTGGCAAACGGGGCGCCGAAGGTCGAGAAGTCGAGCGGTGCGATGAGGCCCTCGGGCGCATGGGTGACGCCCAGCGGGATTCCGGCGATAACGGCGACGATGATGCCGATGAGCAGCGAGCCCGGCACGTTGCGGGAAGCCAGGGCAACCGTCACGACGATGGAGATGATGCCGACGATAAAGGTGGGGGAGGCGATGTCGCCCAGGCCGACGAGCGTACCGGCGCCAGCGGTGATGATGCCGGCGTCGCACAGGCCGATCATGGCGATAAACAGGCCCAGACCCACCGAGATGGCGTGGCGCAGGACCACGGGGATGGCGTCCATGATGGCCTCGCGCAGGCCGCACAGGACGAGCAGCAAGATGACGATACCCTCGAGGAAGATAACGCTCATGGCCACGTGCCAGTCGCCGCCGCACATGGTGGTGGCGATGCCCGCGATCATGGCGTTGATGCCCAGACCCGACGCGCAGGCGAGCGGGCGGTTGGCGAAGATGCCCATGCAGATGGTCATGATGCCGGCGCCCAGGCAGGTGGCGCAGGCGAGCGCTCCCGCATCAATGCCAGCGCCCGAGAGCACTGCGGGGTTGACGGCGATGATGTAGGCCATCGCCAGGAATGTTGTCAGTCCAGCGCGAAGTTCGGTCCCGATTGTGGACTTGCGCTCACTGACGTGAAAAAGTTCGTCCATGCATACCCTTTCCTTGTTCGGCCCCGAGTTTAGGCCGATTGACACGAACTCATTTACTATATCGCCTTTACAACCTTGCTGTTCCTCGCATGTTGATGTTCGGCGCTTTGTAACAGACGGACGGTATTTATCGCATGAAAATGTGTGGGTACCGTATACTTAAGCGGTTACAACGACCCCTATGGAGGAACGTATGATTAAAGAGCTTTGCCACGACGAGGCTATCCTGTCCCAGCGTTGCGAGGTTGCGACCGTCGAGGACGAGTCGGTTGCTCAGGACCTGATCGATACCATCAAGTCGCTCGATGATGCCGGCTGCTTGGCCGCCAACCAGATCGGCGTTACCAAGAAGGTCTGCGTCTACCTGGACGACGCCGGCGAGCCTCACGTGCTCTACAACCCCCGTCTGGTGTTTGGCCTGGGCGCCAGCAAGATGGAGGAGAGCTGCCTGACGCACGAGGAGGTCACCAAGTCCACGCGCTATATCAAGTGCAAGGTTGCCTTTGACCAGATCGTCGATGGCAAGATGCGCGAGCGCAAGCAGGACTTTGTGGGCTTCGAGGCGCAGATGGTCCAGCATATGATCGACCACTGTCTTGGAAAGTTGGTCTAAGGGGACCAAAGCGCCGCACTTCGTCGTTTTTGTCCCGGGCGTGACATTGTTGTCATGTCCGGGCTTTTGTGTTTAGCGCCTTTTTGTTTGGTGACAATAACCTTAGCAAGAACGTAAAGCTAGGAGGCGCTATGTGTACGAGCATTCGATTTACCGATAATTCTGGCCACATGTATCTGGGCCGCAACCTCGACTGGAGCTTTGACTACGGCCAACAGGTTCGCGTGATGCCGCGCGGGTTTCACATTCCGTATTCGTTTATCGACGATGCGTCGGCGGCACACGCGGTAATCGGCATGTGCATCGATTACAAGAACTATCCCATGTTTTTCGACTGTGGTAACGATGCGGGTCTGGCTGTGGCGGGGCTCAACTTTCCCGGCTATGCCGAGTATGCCGAGGGCCCTGTCGACGGCAAGAACAATATCGCGGCCTATGAGTTTCCCCTGTGGGTGGCAGCGACGTTCTCGACGGTCGATGAGGTCGAGGCCGCGCTGCGCGACACGGTGATTGTCGCCAAATCTGCCGGAGAGGGGCTGGGCGTGTCGCTGCTCCATTGGATTATCGGCGACAGCCAGCGCAGCATCGTGGTCGAGATGATGGCTGACGGCCTGCATGTATACGACAATCCGGTCGACACCCTTGCCAACCAGCCGACCTTCCCGTGGCACATGGAAAACCTGCGCACCTATATCACCGCCACAAGCGATTTTCCGCAGACGGCGACATGGCGTGGCGCCGAGCTTAAGCCCTATGGAGCCGGTGCCGGCATGCGCGGCATTCCGGGCGATTGCTATTCGCCGAGCCGTTTTGTAAAGGCGGCGTACCTCAATGCCAATTACCCGCAAAAGGAGAGCGAGACCGAAAACGTCGTTCGCATGTTCCGCTCGCTCGAGGGCGTGGTGATGATTGAGGGGCGTCCAGGATGGGCGATGGCAAGTTCGAGAAGACTATCTATACCGGATGCTTTAGCGCGCGCACGGGCAATTATTACTACGCGATGTATGGGGATCCGTCGATTCGTTACGTGAGCCTGATGGATGCCGAGGGCGCGAGCCCCGATAGGCTCGTGGTTCCCGAGCCGCGTCGTTCGTAGCTCACTGGTCCGTTGCGACATAAAACGCCTCGCACCTCTTATGAGATGCGAGGCCGTTGTCGTCAATGGCTGGTGGCGTGTTAGAAGTTGGCGTCGTTGAACTGGGTGCTCTCGAGTCCGTCGAGTTGCTGTTCGGGCGTATCGGCGACGCTCTCGAGCAGCTCGGTGGGATCGACGTTCATGCTCTTGCCGGCCTCGTTGCCGTTGACCAAGTCGTCCGAGAAGATGTCGACCTCCATTTCCTCGGCCTCTTCGATCTGAACCTCGAGCGGCACCTGGGTGCGCACAAGTTTGACGGCCGGGCGCATGCGGGCAAAGAGCGGTACGTACTCAATGATGATGGCCGAGTTCTCGAGACCGTACCAGCGTGCCGGGCTTCCGCAGGCGCGGCGGACGGCGTACTTGATGGCCATGACGCGATGGTCGTTGCGGTTGATGTCCGTTTCGGGGGCAAGCATCTTGCGCAGCATGCAAAAGCGGAAGTCGCCCACGTTGCCGCGTGTCTCGTAGATAGAGTAGGTGTGATGCTGCGGCGGCAGCTCGCCCGATGCCATCAAGTCGCCGACGATTTGGCGCAGGTAGGCATTAACGCGCTGGTTGACCTTAAAGCCCAAGTCCAGGCGCACGCGGAACAAAAAGTCCGTGCCAAAGGTCTCGACGGAATACTCGTGCGTATAGGGTTCATCGGTAACGTGCACGTTGATGAACCAGTATGCTTGGCGCGCTTGGGATGTTTGTCCAGGATGGAATAGAGCACGTCGCGGTCGAGCGTGAGCGGATCGGGGCTGTTGGTGAGGAACACCAGATTGTCGGCGAGCACGGGGTAGGTCTCGTCGTTGCGCAGGCGGTTGAGCTGGTCGATGTACTTGGAGACGGGCAGCAGGATCGTCTGCGTGCGCTCGATGGCGGTGCCGCGGCGCCACACGTACATAAGGCCAAACAGCAGCGAGGCCAAGAAGATCATTACGTAGCCGCCGTCAAAGAACATGGTGAGGCACGAGGCGAAGAAGCACAGCTCAATGGCACCGAAGAGCAGGGCGAAGACGCAGGCGCCCAGCTTGTGCTTGAGGATGCCGGCGATATAGCTCGTCAGCAGCGTGGTGGTCATAAGCATGGTCACGGTAATGGCGAGGCCGTAGGCGCTCTCCATGCGCTCGGAGTTCTGGAACAGCAGCACAATGAAGATGCAGCCGACCCACATGATGTTGTTGACGAGTGGAATATAGAGCTGGCCCTTGGTGTCGCTGGGGTAGTGGATGCGCAGGTGAGGCATAAGGTTGAGGCGCGTTGCCTCGGATACCAGCGAGAACGAGCCGGTGATGAGCGCCTGTGAGGCGATGATGGCCGCCACGGCCGAAAGCACGATGGCAAAGGGGCGTAGGGGCTCGGGGAGCATCATATAGAACGGGTTGACGATATCCATCGCGAGCATCTGGGGGTTGGAGTTATTGGCGAGTAGCCAAGCTCCCTGACCCAGATAGTTGAGGATAAGGCCGCCTTAACAAATGGCCAGGATGCATAGATGTTTGCCTTGCCCACGTGGCCCATGTCCGAGTAGAGTGCCTCGGCACCGGTTGTCGACAGGAAGACAAAGCCGAGCACCATAATGCCCGAATGGTTGATGGGCGAGAACAGGAACATAATGCCGCGGATGGGGTTGAGCGCGCGCAAGATGGACAGGTTGCCGAGCATGTTGAACAGACCGGCGCCTGCCAGGAACAGGAACCACAGCGTCATGAGCGGGCCGAAGAGCTTGCCGATTGACGAGGTGCCGGCGCGCTGCATGGCAAATAGGCCGCAGATAATGATGATGGTGATGATGATGACGTTGGTCTGGCCGTCGCCCAGCAGCGCATGGCCCCATTCGATGGTGCGCAGACCCTCGATGGCTGTGGTGACCGTGACGGCGGGGGTGAGGATGCCGTCGGCGAGCAGCGCCGCGCCGCCGATCATGGCGGGCAGAATCAGCATGGTGCCACCTTGCGTACGAGGCTGAACAGGGCGAAGATGCCGCCTTCGTTGTGGTTGTCGGCCTTCATGGCGATTACCACGTACTTGACCGTGGTCACGAGCGTCATGGTCCAGATGACGAGCGAAAGCGCGCCCAGGATCATGTCCTCGCTGACGGTACCGATGCCGCCGTTGTTGGCGACGATTGATTTCATGGTGTACATGGGGCTCGTGCCGATGTCGCCATAGACGACGCCGAGCGTTACGAGCAGCATGTCAGCGGAGAGGGGGATGGCTCCGTGCCCGCCTTGCCCGCGCTGGTCTTGGAGGTTTGCCTCCAGTTTGTTGTGTGCCACGAGGACTCCCTTAGACATCCGGTTATCTGTCTAGGACAAAAAACTTTATGCCGTCTTTATACATACAAGAGCAGTTTGGCACATCGGGTTATTTTAGACAATAATCCTCAGCTGGGGATTATTTATCTACGCAGGTAGCATTTCAAAGCAGGGGCTTTTAAGCACGTGCTGTCTGGGCGATGCCAGCCTTGGCGTTTGCGCGTTTGCCGGCGAGTTCGCAAAAAATCGCGCCGCCGATGATAAGCGCGGCGCCCATCAGGCGGACCGGTGTTATGGCTTCACCCAAAAGGGCGGCCGAGAACACGACCGCCGAAAGCGGCTCGAGGTAGCCGACGACGGCGACGGTCTGGACGGGCAGCTTGGCGACGGCGCTAAAGTAGAGCAGGCAACCAATGCCGGTGTTGACGACGCCGAGCATAGCGACGGCGCGCCAATCAATGCTGGCGGCGACGCCGGCGGACAGGAACGAGGGAGCGCCCTGCGTGATGAGCGTGAGGGCCAGTGCGGTCACAAAGGCGGCGCTCACTTGGAGTGCGGAGTTCTCGAGGCCCTCGATGTGCGGCGCACCCTTGCTGGCGATGACCATCAATGCATAGCAGAAGGCCGAGGCGATTCCACAGACGATGCCCGCAATGGGCATATTGCCGCCTAGACCTTGCGCTGCAATGAGAAAAGCACCGCAGGCGACGGCGACAAAGCCAGCGATTTTGCCGCCGGTCAGCTTTTCGCCAAAAATGAGTGGGGAGAGGGCCATAACGATGATGGGGCCACAGTAATACAACAGCGAGGAGATACCAACGCCGATCGTCTGATAGGCGCGGAACAGGAAAATCCAGCTGGCGCCCAGCGCGGCGCCCGAGACGATGAGCGCTGCGGCCTCGCGGGGGCGAGACGGAGCCTGCAGGTTATGGCGCTTGGTTATGAAGAGGATGGCGGCAAGGGTGAGAGCGCCCAAAAACGTGCGCAACAGTACGATATCGGAGCTCGGCAGCGCGATGGCAGCGGCGATGATGCCGTTGGAGCCAAACAATAGCAATGCTGCTAAGTACGTAAACAATCCGTTGTTCATGTGCTGACATCCCCTCTATATCCGAGCATGTTCACTATGGGTGAACTGGCTTTAGAAGAAAAGCGAATATAATGCATGGATAACATGACAAAAACTCATGTAAAGGTGGAGGGGTGCCGTGGAAACGAATATTCAAAAGATGCAGGTGCTGCTCGAGACCGTGCGGGCCGGCAGTTTTACGCGCGCCGCCGAGCGGCTGAGCTATTCGCAGTCGGGCGTGAGCCGCATGGTGGGCGACCTTGAGACCGATTGGGGTTTTAAGGTGCTCGACCGCAGCCGCGAGGGTGTGGTGCTTTCTGCCGATGGGCGGCAGATCATGCCGGCGGTTGAGGCGCTCTGCGAGGAGTTTGGCCGCCTGCAGCGACACGTGGACGAGATGCGTGGGCTCATGCGCGGCAAGATCTGCATTGGTACGTTTTCGAGTGTGGCGACCCATGTACTGCCGCCGGTGATTGCGCGCTTTCGCGCCGATCATCCGGATGTCGATTACGAGCTGCTGATGGGTGATTACTCCGAGATTGAGCAATGGGTGGCGGAAGGCCGCTGCGACCTGGGCTTTATTCCGCGCGAGCCACGCGGCGCCGGCATGGCGTCGCGACCGTTGGTGCAAGACGAGTTGATGGCCGTGGTGCCAGCGGACTCCTCGCTTGCCACGGCGGAGGTCGTTTCTCTTGCCGATTTAGCCAACGAGCAGTTTATTCTGCTAGAACGCGGCACTGATGACGAGATTACGCCGCTATTCCGTCGGGCGGGGCTGGCGGTGCGCTCAAAACTGTCGACTTGGGATGACTATGCGATTATGGCTATGGTCGAGGATGGCCTGGGCGTGAGCATTCTTCCCGCGCTCATCTTGCGTCGCTGCCAGTTCGATGTTGCTGTGCGTCCGCTCGAAGGGCATCCCCATCGGCAGATCAACGCCATATATCGAACGGCCGATGTTTCGCTTGCCGCCGCTCGTTTCCTCGAATACCTCTAAATGCGTGCACGTCGTTATCGCCTTGGGATAAATCTCGAGGTCTTGCTCATTTTATTTTTGAAATTGAACTTTTCGAAATAGCACGGCGCTATACTGCTGCCTAAATTGAACTCAGGTTCAATTCGTGTCCTATAAATTGAACTTTGCCAGCAAGGAGGTTCCTGTGGCCCAAGAGACGTTTAGCGATCGCCTGCGACAGACTATGTCCGATCGCGGCGTTCGCCAGTCGGACGTGATCCGCGCATCGGAGATGCTCGGCAAAAAACTCGGCAAGAGTCAGATGAGCCAATATGTGAGCGGCAAGACGATTCCGCGGCGTGATGTGGCAGAGCTGCTCGCCCGTATTTTGGAGGTCGATGTTACCTGGCTGCTCGCCGGTGACGCCGATCAAGGCGAGACGTCCTCGTCCCATAACGTTGCCAAATTCGAACCTAGTCCTTCAGCTCAAATTCCAAGGAGCACCACCATGCGTACTTTTTCTAAATCCACCAAGCTCGATAACGTCCTGTATGACGTGCGCGGTCCCGTCGTCGACGAGGCTGCCCGTATGGAGGACGAGGGCGAGCGCATCCTCAAGCTCAACATCGGTAATCCGGCGCCCTTTGGTTTCCGCACGCCCGATGAGGTCATTAAGGACATGCGCCAGCAGCTGCCCGACTGCGAAGGCTATTCCAACTCGCGCGGCCTGTTCTCCGCGCGCAAGGCGATCATGCAGTACTCGCAGATCAAGGGCCTGCCCAATGTTCAGATGGAGCACATCTACACGGGCAACGGCGTGTCCGAGCTCATCCAGCTTTCGATGAACGCGCTGCTCGACAATGGCGACGAGATTCTGATCCCCAGCCCCGACTATCCGCTCTGGACGGCGTGCGCAACCCTTGCCGGCGGTCATCCCGTGCACTATCTGTGCGATGAGCAGGCGGATTGGTATCCCGACCTGGAGGATATGGAGTCCAAGATCACGAGCGCGACCAAAGCCCTCGTCATCATCAACCCCAACAACCCCACGGGTTCCGTCTATCCGCGCGAGGTGCTCGAGGGCATCGTCGAGGTTGCACGCAGGCATCAGCTGATGATCTTTGCTGATGAGATCTACGACCGCCTGTGCATGGACGGCTACGAGCACGTCTCGATTGCCTCGCTCGCTCCCGATCTGCCCTGCGTCACCTTTAGCGGTCTGTCCAAGTCGCACATGATCGCGGGCTATCGTATTGGCTGGATGGTGCTTTCGGGCAACCAGCGCTGCATGAGCGACTTCATCATGGGCATCAACATGCTCTCCAACATGCGCCTGTGCTCCAACGTGCCGGCTCAGTCGATCGTTCAGACGGCACTCGGTGGTCATCAGTCCGTTAACGACTACATCCGTCCCGGCGGCCGTGTCTACGAGCAGCGCAACTTTGTGTATGAGGCGCTCAACAAGATTGACGGCATCTCGGTGGTTAAGCCGCGTGCGGCGTTCTACATCTTCCCCAAGATGGATGTGAAGAAGTTCAACATTACCGATGACGAGCAGTTCGCCCTTGACCTGCTGCACGAGAAGAAGATTCTGATCACGCGCGGCGGCGGCTTCAACTGGGCTGAGCCCGACCACTTCCGTATCGTGTACCTGCCGCGCATGGAAGTGCTCAAAGAGTCCCTCGAAGATCTCGCCGACTTCTTCGATCATTACCGCCAGTCGTAACGACAAAGGTAGCCTGTACTAAAACGGCCGGCCCGCAACGGATGCGGCGGCGTTTTCTGTCTAAGCCCGTGCTGCTAACGCTTTGTCTCTTTGAGCGAGCAAGGTTCGCGTGTGAGCGGTAAGTTCTATTCCAAAATGGAATACAGTAGGCTTAAGCTGGAATTGATGCCCGGGTACCCGCTTTTCTAGAATGTTCTCAACAAGATGAAAGGCGGTTCCAACCAATGATTATCGATGCAAATTCCTACTGGTTCGACGAGCGCATCTTTCATGACGAGACGCTCTGCGAACAGTTTTTGGCCGAGGTGCCCCGCGCCTACGACACCGAAGGCTATCTGACCGTGAATTCCGTCGGCAAGCGACAGATCGTGATCGAGATGCCCGCCGGTTCTCCGGGCCTTAATTACATCGAGGGCGACTACACCCTCGAGAAGCGCTTGGCCGATATGGATGAGGCGGGGGTCGACAAGGCGATCCTCAAGCTCCCCGGCTGCCACGAGTGGATGTCGCTCGAGATGTGTCGGCGCTTCAACGACGGTATGGCCGCTGACGCGAAGGCGTCAAATGGCCGCCTGATTCCGCTTGTCGCTGTGCCACCCTTTGGCACCAAGGCAAATTTAGAGGAGCTCGACCGCAGGCTCGACGATGGTTTTGCGGGTGTGCAGCTCTGCGCTCACTACGGCAAGCGCTATCTCGACGACCGGGTTTTCTCGAGCTTCTTCGAACACCTGAACGAGCGCAACGTCACCGTTTACGTCCACCATGTTCCCGTACCGGTCGAGAACGAGTCGCTTCTCGCGTACGACAACCTTCGCCGCTCTTATGGTCGCTGCGTCGACCAAACTACGGCGATCGGCCGCGAGATCTTTGGTGATTTCTTCGAGCGTTATCCTAATATCAAGATGGTCCACTCCATGCTCGGTGGCGCATACTTTGCGTTCAAGGAGATGCTGCTGCCTCACGGCCCCAAGCGCCTGATGCCTCTGGACGTTTTCAGGTCGATACCGAGACCGTTTCCAAGCGCCTCGAGAACAACATCTATTTCGACATGTCCCATGCCCAGCCTTGGGGCAAGACACTCCTCGCCTGCGCGGTTAACGTGTTGGGTGCAGACCATATTGTTTTTGGCACGAGCTATCCGGTTAAACGCGAGTGGCTCACCGAGGGTGTCGCCTGCGTTCGTGCCGCGAGCCTGAGCAATGCAGACACAGATCTTGTGCTTGGCGGCACGGCGCAGCGACTGTACGGTGTCGAGTGAGCGGCAATCAGAGGGGGTGTCTGCCATGGACAAAGGAGAGATGAGGGCTGGGGCCGCCCGTGCGGCCATCGATCTTGGGGGCGTATTGCCGTTTGACGGTTTCGACGAACTCCGCCATGAGGTCTTTGCCCGTGCTCTTGTCATCGAGGGGGCGGGGCGACGCTCCTGCATTCTTTCGCTTGAGGTCACATCGATTGCTCCGGCTCTGCTCGCCGATCTGCGTGAGGTCGTCGAGGATGCCGCCGGCTGCAGTGGCGCTTACTCTTGGGTGGTTCCTACCCACACGTTTTCCATGCCTCACGTTCGCACTCCCGGGCATCTTGCCGATGCTGCTGCCCGCGATCGCAACGAGCGCTATCGCGCAGCGCTCATCGCCGCCGCCCGCACGGCTGTCGAGCGGGCTGTTGCGGGCATTCGCTCCGTCACACTCGCCACGGCGGAGGGCGACTGCCCCGTGAACGTTAATCGCGACATCGAGACGCCGGCCGGCTGGTGGTTGGGCTCGAATCCCGAGGGGTTTGCCGACCACGCGATGCCCGTGCTCGCCATGAGGGATGCCGGGGGCGAGTACGTTGCCGTACTTGCGGCGGCGGACGTCCAGTCCTCCGTGCTCGACGGGTCGCGCGACTCCGAGGGGAGACGCGTGGCGAGCGGAGATCTCTTTGGTTTTGCCGCCATGTCACTCGAGCGTGAGCTGGGCGGCGTTGCCCTGTTGCTGCCGGGCGCCGCGGGCGACCAAGGTCCGGCGGAGCGCGCCATGAACGTCACGTTCGATGCCGCCGGCGTGAAGCGGACGGTCGATGCCCATGAGGACGGATACCGCATGCTGCACCAGCAGGGGCAGGTCTTGGGCGATGCTTTGATTGAGGCCGCTCGCATGGCACGTGAGGATAGCGCTGCCGGCATCGATGCTCGCACGGTCGACGTCCTCCTGCCCGCTCAGACACGCGCCGATTTTTACTCTTTGGCTCCGCATCGAACGTATGAGTTTCATGCTGCCGGTGAGCAGCACACGAGGGTCTATCTGCTTCGGCTGGGAAACGTCGAGCTTGTCGGCGTGCAGCCCGAGGTCTCGAGTACATTCGGCGCCACCGTGCGCGTCGCCCGGTCCGGCTCTGTGCTCTTTGCCACGCTCGTCAACGGCGGACAGAAATACCTACCGGCCCCCGACGCGTACGAAAAGATCACCTATGAGGCCATGAACTCCGGTTTTGCCGCCGGCTCCCATGAGCGCCTCGTCGATATCATCATTGCCGCCTTGAATGCGGCGTAACACAGAAGGAGAACGTGCATGAACATTGGACACGCGCGCCGCAAAATCACCCCACAGGGCGACATCTACCTGATTGGCTATCGCAATCTTCCCAACCGCCTGGAGCCTGCGACGGGCATCCATAACGACGTCTACGCCAACGCCATTCTCTTCCAGCAAGGCGAACGCGAGGTATTTCTCTTTAATGCCGATGTCCTCGAGTTCGAGGAAAGCATGGCCGAGGAAGTCAAGACAATGCTCGCCGAGCGCTACGGCATTGACCGTGATTGCGTCCTGCTCTCGGCGACGCACGACCATACTTCAATCGTCGCTTACCACCGCAGCTGGTGGACGGGAAAATTCGACGAGAACTACTATCGCTGGCTCCTCGATACCATTTGCCAATGCTTTGAGGAGTGCCGCGCCAATGCGCAGCCCGCGATTTGCCGCCTGGGCAAGCAGGTCGTCACCGGTTTCTATGACAACCGCATCATCCCAGGCGAACTCGCCGACAATGAGGTCATTGTCGTTTCGTTCTTCGATACCGAAGGCAAGCCATTTGCGGGCTTTGTGAACTGGGCGGTGCATTCCGCTTGCGTCGGGCCCGATTGTACGGAGCTCACGAGTGAGCTTGCCGGCCTTACCGGTAAAAAGCTCGCCCCGAGCCTCGGGTACTATCCTGCCATGGTCGTGGGCGCTGCTGGCGACTGCACGATCGCAATTTTCGCCAAGGTCGTGGCATCCCCGAGGTCGAGCGCGTGTCGACCGGTCTTGCCGAGGCGATTTCCCAAATCAAGCTCGATCGCGAGGTTAAACTCGACCGTATCGAGCCCCAGACGTTCTATCACACCGTCGCCCATGACGATTTTTCGCTCACGCTCAAGTGCGCCGTTATCAGCTTGGGTGGTATGCACCTCTTTGTGTTTCCGAGCGAGCTCGGCAGCGACCTTGGCGTTCGCATGAAGCGCGAATGTCCGGTTGAGGGGATTGTCTGCGGTTATACCAACGGCTATTACGAGTACTTCCTTCCGGCGCGTGAATACGGCCTCTCCTTTGAGACCGAACGTACCCAGATTCCCCAAGGCGAACCGGAGCGCCTATGCGATAAGTTCTGTCAAACCGCGCGCCTTCTCGGCGCGCCAGATTCGCGCCTGTAGTTTTGCCGCCACGGCATGGGACCCATGAGGGTCGCGGCCGTGTGATCGGCGTTCTTATTTCCCTTGTTATCTCCCATCCCGGACGTATATGCGCCCGCGGATTTTAAAGGGGAGGCGGGTTCTGTGGCTCCCCACGTCGACTACGGGGGTCTGGAATCAATGCCATGCCCCGCTCAGAAAAAGGAGGAATACCATGAAATACCAGCAGCTTTGCGATGGAATCATCGCAAAGGTCGGTGGCCGAGACAATGTGCTGGACGTGAGTCACTGCATTACGCGTCTCCGCTTTCACCTCAAGGACGAATCGCTCGCCCAGACCGATGAGCTCAAGGCCATGAAGGGTGTCGTTGACGTCATCCAGGCCGGTGGACAGTATCAGGTCGTAATCGGTGCCACCGTCGAGTCCGTCTACAATGAACTCGTTCAGATCGGCGGGTTCGACGCCAAGCCCGCGCTTGATATCGATGAGGGCGACAATGTCAAGAAGGGCGATCCGTTCTCGCGCCTACTCGCCATCATTTCCGAGATCCTGCAACCGGTTCTTGGCGTGCTTATGGCCGGTGGCTTCATCAAGTCGATGCTCGCCCTCTGCACGGTTGCCGGTTGGCTCGCCAAGGACAGCAATACCTATGTGACGCTCTCGGCAATCGGAGATTCGGTCTTCTATTACTTCCCGCTTATCATCGGCTGGACGGCTGCCAAGAAGTTCGGACTTAAGCCCGTTATGGGTATGGCCCTCGGCGGCATCCTCGTCTACCCGACGCTCGTTGCCCTTATGGGTGGAGACCCGCTTTACACGCTCGGCACCGGTACGGTCCTTGAGTCCAATGTCTACGGTGATATCTTTGGCATCCCGTTGATTATGCAGAACTATTCATCGACGATTCTGCCTGCGATTTTCATCGTCTGGATCGCCTCGAAGGTGCACAAATTCCTTTCTGGCGCACTGCCCGCGCTTGTGAGCTCGTTCTTCTCCAACATTTTGACGCTTCTCATTTGCGGCATCCTGGGCCTGCTTGTGGTCGGTCCGGTCATGACGGTCCTCTCCAACATCGTTGCCCAAATCATCCTGGCGCTCATCAACTTCCAGCCCGCCATCGCCGGTTTTGTCATCGGCACGTTCTGGAGCCTGCTCGTCATGTTCGGTCTGCACTGGGGCGTCATTCCGCTGTGGTTCATCGATGTCGCAACCTACGGCTATGACCTCATCAACCCTCTCGTATACGCAGGTGGGTGCGCCATCGCCGGTGCCGTGCTCGGCATGATCATTCGAACCAAGGATTCCGAGGAAAACGCTGTCATCAACATCCCTGCTCTCGTCTCGTCGATCTTCGGCGTCAACGAGCCCGCGCTTTACGCCATCCTGCTGCCGCGTAAGCGTCTCATGTGGGCGACCTTCATTTCCGCCGGTGTCGGCGGCGCCATTGCCGGCCTTATGGGTGCCAAGCTCTATGCCTTCGGTGCCTCCGGTCCGCTCGGCTTCCCGAGCTTTATCAACCCCGCTGGCATCGATTCGGGCTTTATCGGTCTTGTCATCTCCGGTCTGGTCGCCTTTATTTTGGCGCGTATCGCCGCTATGGTGATCGGCACCAAGAAGGACGAGGGCGGTCAGACCCTCAACATCTCGGTGGACTAGTCCATCTACCCGCTTTGATTTAAAAGGCCTCGGACGGCAGCTGTGCTGTCCGGGGCCGTTTGCGTTTTGTACCGTTGCCGGTTGGTTTGTGGGGCATCTCAAAAGTGGCGGTGTGTGCTGGGATTACGACGACTGCGGCGCTTCGGAGGTCATGCGGCCGCCCTGTAGAAGCTGGCGATAGGGGAGAAAGCCGATAAACGAGACGACGGCTTGCGAGTACGCAGCGCTCCGTTTGAGGTAGAGCCTGACCTCGGAGGTCGTTGCAGGCTCGAGCGGCACGAGGGCCACCTTGCCGCCGGCGAGTGATTCGGCAGGCTTGCGCATGAGCAGCGAGACGCCGGCATCGCGCGCGACAAGCGAGATGATGTTTTCTGCCCGTTTGCCGGTAAACGTGACACGTGGGCTGAATCCTGCCTTGCGGCAAAGGGAGAGGGTGAGTTCGCTCACGAACGAGCCTTGGGGAAGCATAAGGAAATTCTCATCGATAAGGTCGTCGATCTCGATGGCGTTGCGCTTGGCGAGTGGATGGTCGAGCGGGATAACGGCCACGAGCCGGTCGGTTGTAAAGGGGATTTTTTTAAACTCCGGCTCGATGACGCCGCCGTCGCGGATGAAGGCGAGGTCGATGTCCTCGCGCAAGAGCATCTGCTTGAGTGCGCTGCCTTCGCCTCGATGAGCTCA
>JAQEDL010000015.1:50625-50902 GCA_027669365.1 Coriobacteriaceae bacterium AM49-12
GTCCTATGCGACGGCGAACGTCGGGTTCGGCAACATGGGTTCCGGCGGTAGTGTCATTGCGTTTGGGGGTCGTGAACAAGGCTGCCATGGTTGCTCCCGTTCTCATAGGGCCTATACGGCTAGGTTCAGCGTATCTGCTGGATGTTGCCGGCGGTAGTGCCGTTTGGAGGCAAAATGGCCAAAATGGGGGAGAAATAGGCCGCACGCCGGCGCAGGGACCGACGCTAAAAGAAAAGCGCGGGGCCGCATGGCGACTCCGCGCTTTATTGTTCAGCTT
>JAQEDL010000016.1:0-50461 GCA_027669365.1 Coriobacteriaceae bacterium AM49-12
CGCTCGAGATAAGGATGCACGGGAGGAAGGGTCCGAGCGCCTGCTCCGGCGACGCGAGGGGATGCTCCGAGCGCCTGCTCCGGCGACGCGAGGGGATGCTCGAGAGGGCATGCCCAGGCGAAGGCGAACGCCGCCACCGCCGCCGAGCTCGTGAGGTGGCTGTGGGCCCTCGGCACGATGTGCCGGGAGGGCGCGGAATAGACATAAGCCCCCGTCCCGGCGAGCCGGGCAGCCTTCGGGGACACCCCCGTTCTCGCTGCGCGCGCGGCGGCCGCCGCATTCGCGTCGACAGACTTGGGGAACCCCGCCGAAGGAGAGGATTGCGGGCCGCCGGAGCGGTATCCGCGGATATGAGACTGAGCCGAAGGCGTCGATGACATGCCGGGGGCGGACCGGGACGGGTTTAACGGCAGGCCCCGCCGACCGATTGCAAGCGTCGGCGGGGCCATTGTGGCCCTTGACAGTGGATTGGGTCATATGAGCGAGAGGGGCCCTGGTATGGCAAGGTGACGCGAAACGAAAGGGCGCTGACCTTCTGGTCGCGCCCTTGAAGTTGAACGTCAGATTGTCCAAATGCGGCTCGCGTAACTAAATACGCTCTGCGATCTCGTGGATCAGATAGTCGGTCTTTTCCCAGCCCAGGCATGGGTCGGTGATCGACTTGCCAAAGACGCCGCCGTCAACCGGCTGGTTGCCGTCCTCAAGGTAGGACTCGATCATAAAGCCCTTGACCAGCTTGGAGATGGATTCGTTGCGGCGGCAGCTGTCGAGCACCTCCTTGCAAATGCGATACTGCTCCAGCGGACGCTTGCCCGAGTTGTCATGGTTGCAGTCGATGACCGCCGCCGGATTGGCGTAGCGGCGTGCTCGGTATAGCGCTCGGCCAGGCGCTCCAGGTGCTCGTAGTGGTAATTGGGGTAGGTGCGCCCATCGAGGCCGATGTAGCCGCGCATGACGGCGTGCGCGAGCGGGTTGCCATCGCACTCGACCTCCCAGTTACGGAAGATAAAGCTCTGGTGCGCCTGCGCGGCGTAAATAGAGTTGAGCATGACGGTGGTGGAACCGGCGGTGGGGTTCTTCATGCCCACGGGCACCGAAATGCCGCTCGACACCAGGCGGTGCTCCTGGTTTTCGACCGAGCGTGCACCCACGGCAACGTAGCTCAGCAGGTCGACGAGGTACTGGTAGTTGGACGGGTAGAGCATCTCATCGGCGGTAAAGAAGCCGGTCTCCTCGATGACGCGCAGGTGCATGTGGCGGATTGCCTTGACGCCCTCGAGCAGGTCGTCGGGAGCCTCGGGGTTGGGGTTGTGCAGAAGGCCCTTGTAGCCGGTGCCCTTGGTACGCGGCTTATTGGTGTAGACGCGCGGAATGATGATGAGCTTGTCCTTGACCTCCTCGGCGGTCTTGGCCAGGCGGTTCATGTACTCAAGCACCGAATCCTCGCGGTCGGCAGAGCACGGGCCGATGATGAGCACCTTACGTGCGTCCTCGCCGGTAAAGACTTTGGCGACCTCGGCGTCAAATGCCTGCTTTTTGGCGGTAAGCTCGGCAGAAAACGGCATTTCCTCGCGGATCTCCATGGGGATCGGCAGCCTGCGTTTGAATTCCATGGCCATACGGGGCCTCCTTTATCAATTAACAGCAACAATTGGCGAATTCTCGAATGCTCGGCATTATCCGCTGTCGCACGCTAAAGTGCAAGCGAAACCTGCCGAAAAGGGACAGGTTTATTTTGGTCGGTTTTATCTGGGGAAATGTCGGCACTCGCCGGAAGGGGGGACCGGCGTACGACATGCTGGAGCAAGTTGGATCTTCTGCGGCATACCCCGTGGACAAAAAATGACAAATATGAGTACTGTTGCTAGCTTAGTATCATATCGACCTTATAAGATATTAGACACAACAGTAAATATGTTCATTAACGTTGGCACGCAGAAGCATGCTACCGGGCGTTTTGATCAATTTGAAGGCATGTCTAGGCCGCAAAGACGTCGTTTGGGGCAGTTTTGGCTGTTACAAAAAAGGTGACAGTACTCATATTTGCCATTTTTTGTCCACGGGGTCTGGATGGCGCCGTCAATCAGGTCTCAGGGGAGGCGTTTCGAGGCCCAAAGGACACAAAACGGGGGCGCAGGTTCATTCTGCGCCCCCGTTTTTTTTGGTATTGCTGCTGTTTGCCGCCGGTTTTACGCCGCTTCGTCGAACTGCGAGTTATACAGATCGGCGTAGAAGCCGCCCTGGGCGAGCAGCTCGTCGTGCGTGCCCTTCTCGACGATGTCGCCGTCGCGAATTACCAAGATCACGTCGGCGTTGCGGATCGTGGACAGGCGGTGCGCGATGACAAAGCTCGTGCGGCCCTGCATCAGCGCATCCATGGCGCGCTGAATAAGCTCCTCGGTACGGGTATCGACGTTGGAAGTCGCCTCGTCCAAAATCAGCGCCGGACGGTCGGCCAAAATGGCGCGGGCGATGGTCACGAGTTGGCGCTGGCCCTGTGAGAGGTTGGTGCCCTCCTCATTGATCATAAAGTCGTAGCCGCCGGCGAGCGTATGGATAAAGTGGTCGCAGCGTGCGGCGCGTGCAGCGGCCTCGACCTCGGCGTCAGTCGCATCGGGACGTCCGTAGCGGATGTTCTCGCGGATGGTGCCGTTAAACAGCCAGGTGTCCTGCAGCACCATGGCAAACTCGCCGCGCAGCGCCGCGCGGTCCCAGTCGCGCACGTCGACGCCTTCGACGCGCAGCGAACCGCCGTCCACGTCGTAAAAGCGCTGCAGCAGCTTAATGAGCGTGGTCTTGCCGGCGCCGGTGGGGCCGACGATGGCAATGGTTTGGCCGGGCTGCGCCTCGCAGCTAAAGTCGTGGATGATGGTCTTGTCGGGCGTGTAGCCAAACTTGACATGGTCGAACTCCACGTGGCCGGGGCGCTTCTCGGGAATCTGCGCGTCGGCCTTCTGCTCCTCCTCGGGCGCGGCCAGGAACTCAAACACGCGCTCGGTGGCGGCGGCCATCGACTGCATCGTGTTGCTCACGTTGCCCAGCTGCTGCACCGGCTGCGTAAAGTTGCGAACGTACTGGATAAAGCTCTGGATGTCGCCGGGCGTGGCATTGCCGGTCAGCGCGAGCTGCGCGCCTACCACGACGACGCCCACGTAGCCCATGTTGCCCACCAGGCTCATAAGCGGCATCATCAGGCCCGACAGGAACTGCGAGCGCCAGCCACTAATAAAGAGGCGGTCGTTCTCCCTGTCGAACTCCTCGATCGAGCCTCGGCGCGGTCGAACACCTGAATAACGTTCTGGCCGGCAAAGTCCTCCTCGATAATGCCGTTGACGGTGCCCAGAACCTGCTGCTGCTCGCGGAAGTACGGCTGCGAGAAGTGAATCATCACAGCCAGGATAATCGCGGCGGCCGGCAGCGTGAGCACGGTGACGCCGGTGAGCGGCAGACTGATCGACAGCATCATGACGAGCACGCCGATAATCTGCGTGACAGACGTGATGAGCTGCGTCACGCTTTGGTTGAGCGACTGGCCGAGCGTATCGACGTCGTTGGTGATGCGACTGAGTACGTCGCCCTTGCTGTGGCCGTTGAAGTAACTCATCGGAACGACGGCGATCTTGGCGGCGATCTCCTTGCGCATGCGATAACAAATTTTTTGCGTGACGCCGGTCATGAGCCAGCCTTGGATCAGGCTGCAGGCAGAGCTCGCCAGATACAGACAGAGCAAAAAGCCGAGCGTCTTGGCGATCCAGGCAAAGTCGACATCGCCGGTGCCGTTGACCTTGGCAACCAAGCCCTCAAACAGCTTAGTCGTAACCTGGCCGAGCACCTTGGGCCCCACAATGTTAAAGATGACCGAGCACACGGCAAAGGCGACGGCGGTAAACACGGCAATCTTGTGCTGGCCGATATAGCCGAGCAGCTGCCTCATGGTGCCCTTAAAGTCCTTGGCCTTTTCGCCGCGGCCCATGCCACCCATGCGGCCCATGGGACCGCGCTGGCGGGTTGGCTTGGGAATCTGAGTCTTGGTTTCGTCTGCCATTAGCGCTCGCCTCCTTCCATAACGGCTTCAATCTCTTCTTGGGTAAGCCCCAGCTCCTCGGCGGAAAGCTGCGACTGTGCGATCTCCAGGTACGCCGGGCAGCCGTGCAGCAGCTCCTCGTGCGTGCCGGTGCCCACTACGTGACCGTCGTCGAGCACGATGATCTGGTCGGCGTGCATGATGGTCGCGATGCGCTGGGCCACGACCACGAGTGCGGCGTCGGTGACGTTTTTGGCCAGCTCCTCGCGCAGGCGAGCGTCGGTCTTGTAGTCGAGTGCGCTAAACGAGTCATCGAACACCACGACCTCGGGCTTTTTGGCCAACGCGCGGGCGATGGCCAGACGCTGGCGCTGACCGCCCGAGACATTGGAGCCGCCCTGACTGATGGGGGAGTCGTAGCCGCCCTCGCGCTCGGCGATAAAGTCCTCGGCTTGGGCGATGCGTGCCGCCCGGTGCATGTCATCATCGCTCACCATGTCGCCGGCAAATTTAAGGTTGCTCTCGACGGTGCCCGAGAACAGGCGACCCTGCTGCGGGATGTAACCAATGCGGCGGCGCAGCTCGGAAAGGGTCATGTCACGCACGTCGATACCATCGAGCGAAATGCTGCCACCCGTGACGTCGTACAGGCGCGGAATCAGCTGCACGAGCGTGGACTTGCCCGAGCCCGTGGAGCCAATGATGCCGAGCATCTGACCGGCGTGCGTGGTGAAGTTCACGCCGCTGATGACGTCGGCGCGGGCAGCGGGATACTGGAAGCTCACGTCACGGAAGGTGAGCTCACCGCGCGGCGCGCTGGCAGCAGGCAGTTTGGGCGAGGCAGGGTCGTTGATGCTCGTGGGGCAAGTGATGACCTCTTCCACGCGCTCGACCGCGACCTCGGCGCGGGGCAGGATGACCGAAACCATGGTGAGGATCATAAACGCCATGACGATTTGCATGGTGTAGGAGATAAACGCCATCATGTTGCCGACCTGCATCACGCCGTCGGACACGCCCTGCGCGCCAAACCAGACGATAAGCACGGTGATGCAGTTCATGACGAGCATCATGAGCGGCATCATAAAGCTCATGGCGCGGTTGGTGTAGAGCTGCGTGGTCATCAGGTCGAGGGACGCCTGGTCAAAGCGCTCGAGCTCATGTTCCTCGCGGTTGAACGAGCGGATGGGCATAAGACCGTCGAGCAGCTCGCGGGCGGTAAGGTTCACCCGGTCCACAAAGCTCTGCATCTTTTTGAACTTGGGCATGGTGAGACCCATAAGCACGCCGACGACGGCCGAGACCGCGATGATGGCCACGGCGATGGTCCACTCCAGGCCGGTATGGTTGGCCAGGACGCGCGTGACGGCGACGATGCCCATGACGGGGGCCATCAGACACATGCGGATAAACAGGGTTGCGGCCATCTGGATCTGCTGAATGTCGTTGGTGCAGCGGGTGATGAGCGAGGCCTGGCTAAACTTGCCCACCTCGGCCGGCGAGAAGTGCATAACCTTGTTGAAGGTCTCGCGGCGCAGGTCGCGGGCGATGGAGCAGGCGGTGCGCGAAGCCACGGCGCCGGTCAGGATGGTGGCGACGAGCGACACGAGGCACAGCCCAAACATCGTGGTCGCCATGCGGCCCAGGTAGGCGTTCTGCACGTCGGCGGGGTCGATGCCTTGCGCTTTGTACTCTTCTTGTACGTAGGTCACGGCGCGCTGGGTGACGATGGACCCCGACATGGAGCCCATTTTATCTGCCATTTCGTTGGCGCTTTCGACGAGCTTGCTTTGGTCTACCAGACCGCCTTCGATGCCCAGACGCAGGCTCTTCATGGTGATCTTACCGCCGTCTGCATCAATCTGCTTTTGCATGTTCTGGGCCGCCGTGGCCTTCTGCTGCATCTCGGCGAGCTGCTCGGGCGTCATCGCCGCCATTTGCTCGGGCGTGGGCATGGCCTGAGCGGCGTCGCTGTCTTTCTCGCTGGACGTGCCGGTCATGTCGCCCATGGAGTCGGCGTCGATGCCTTGGTTGAGCGAAAGGACGACGGTCTCGGGCAGGCTCATAATGTCGGCGAGCTTGCTGCCGTCGGCGCGCTCGTCCTCGGTGCCCTTGTACGTGCGAATCCCGTTTTTGTCTGCCTTGCCAAACGCAGCCTCTACCGTCTTGGCGTCTTTGGCGCTCATAAAGAGTTCGAGGTCGTCGAGCGATTCGGAGCGGATGGTGTCGGGCACGGGCGAGGCGATGCCGCCTTGCTGCACGCCCACGTCGACGATGTCGCTCATATAGGTAGGCAGCGCCAGATCGGCGTTGCAGCTGATTACGATAAGTACGATAGCTGCGAACAGTGCCAGGACATGCTTTTTAAAGAGCTTGAGAATCCTCACTCGGCATCTCTCCTTTCTTGGTTGCGGTCGATAATTTCGTTGGCACGTCTTAGAAGGCGCACCATCTCTTGGGTATCTGTTTCGCCGAACTGCTCAAGGAAGGCCGCGGTGCGGTCCTCGAATTCCCGACGCTTGATCTCGAGATCATGGAATCCCTTGTCGGTCACCGTGACGTGTACGCGACGACGGTCGGTCTTTGAGTGCTCACGCTCAACCCAGCCCTTGGCTTCGAGAGCGCGTAGGATATTGGCGATGCGGGCGCTCGAGACCCAGGCACGATTGGCGAGTTCGCTCGGCGTGAGCGAGCCGCCAGCGAGCATGAGAGCGCGCATGACGGCCATCTCGCCGCCGAGAGCTTTGTCCGCAAAGCGCGAAATGCGCTGATGCATGCTGCCAAACTCAGTTAAGAGTTGACGCCCAAGCTCATGGAAATCGGTATCTTCCACCGAAAACCCCTAACACTAGAAACTATTTTCGGTGAAAGATGATACCCGCATATTCGGGCCTCATGCAGTGGGCAATATAAAGAGCGCATAAAGAGTTAAAAAATTCAATTGCTGAAGCGTTTCAAAGAACTACTATGCCCGCGGTTAGGCGAGGGGTTGTCACCACCATGACGACTGGGACTCATTTATCGCCACGTGCGATGCTCCAACTTCCCGCAAGGAGACACCTGAATCAAGGGGGTTGGAGTCATGGCATTTGACTTCACGGGCAAAACCGCGATCGTTACCGGCGGCACTCAGGGCATTGGCCTCGAGATCGCCAAGGGCATCGTCGCGGGCGGCGGACACGTCGCGCTCATCGCAAGGAACGCTGCCAAGGGCGAGGCCGCTGTGGTCGAGCTTGGCGAGGGCAACAAGTTCTATCAGCTCGATGTTGCCGATGCGCCCAAGGCGCGTGAGACCGTCGAGCAGATTTTTACGGACCTGCCGCAAACCAACATCCTGATCAACTGTGCTGGCGTCATCAGCACCAAGAAGTTCGACGAGATCGATGACACCGAGTGGCGTCGTACCATCGACATCAACCTCAACGGTACCTTCACTATGATGAATGCTGTGTACCCGCACTTTAAGGCGGCCCATGCCGGCACTATCGTCAACGTGAGTTCCGTTGCGGGCAAGATCGGTGGCGGCCTGCTCGGCACCGCGGCTTACGCGAGCTCCAAGGCCGGTGTTAACGGTCTAACCAAGGCAGTCGCCAAGGAAGGCGGCAAGTTTGGCGTCCGCTGCAACGCCGTGTGCCCGTCGCTCACCCTTACCGATATGACCTCGATTCTCTCTGACGAGAACTCTCAGCGCATCATCAACGGTATTCCTCTGGGCCGTGCCGCCCAGGCAAGCGAGCCCGCGCAGATGGTGCTCTTCTTTGCCTCCGACCTTGCCAGCTTCGTGAACGGCGAGATCGGTGACTGCGACGGTGGCATCGTTCTGGACGGGTAATACCCCGCGACGTTAATTCGGCGACGGCTCCTGCGACTCGGGACCGTCGCCTTCTTTCTGGCACAGGAGCGTGTGACCGCGTGTCGCACGCATCAAAAGGAGATATAAATGAGTGAATCGACTGCGGTGGAGGCGCCGGCGGCAAAGGAGCCGTTCTTTAAGATGTCCTCCATCCCGGGTGCCAATATTTTGGTGCCGCTTTTGTTGGGCTGCCTGCTCAACACGCTGTTCCCCGACCTATTCAAAACGCTCGGCAGTTTTACGCTTGGCATGACTCAGCAGGGCGCAGGCCCGCTTGTTGGCGCTTTTTTGCTCATCGTCGGTACGACGATTTCGTTTAAGAGCGCTCCTGCCGCCGCTGCCCGCGGCGCCATCATCATCGCCGTCAAGCAGATCGTGGTCGTTGCCGTGTCGCTGCTCATCCTTTATGTGTTCAACGACAACCTGTTTGGTATCTCGGCCATGGTGATGCTGGCCGCTTGCACGGGTGCGAACAACGCTATGTACGCTGGACTGATGGGCACCATGGGCAATGAGGCCGAACGTGGTGCCGTCGCAATCACCACGCTGGTTGTCGGCCCTCCGGTCACGATGATCGTGCTCGGCGCTGCCGGTCAGGCTCCGATCGGCTGGTCGCTCGTGGGCGCCATCCTGCCGATCGTCGTCGGCATTATCCTGGGTAACCTCTTCCCCAGCTTTAAGAAGATGATGGCACCGGCACTTTCCGCCATCATCGTGCTCGTCTTCTTTGCCATGGGATCGACCATGACCTTTGGCCAGCTTATCAACGGTGGTCTTCCCGGCATCCTGCTCGGCGTGATCTGCTCGGTGGTCTTTGCAATTCCCGTCATCGCGGTCGATAAGCTCACGGGCGGTACGGGTGTCGCAGGTGCGGCCATTTCGAGCTGCGCCGGAGCCAATGTGGCCACGCCTGCTGCCATGGCAAGCGTCAACGAGGCCATGTACGGCGGCGCGGTGCTCGCGACGGCTACGGCGCAGGTCGCAGCATGTGCTATCGTGACGGCCATTTTGACCCCGCTGGTCACCAGCTGGTGCTACAAGCATTTTGAGGGCCAGGGCCACAGCAAGGCAACGACCGACAAGGCCGCCGCAGCCGCCTAATGCCAAGCGGCAATCAAAGCTAAATAACTAGCCATGCCACAGGGCGGCCCGGGGGAAATCCCGTGGCCGCCCTGTAGTTTCTGTGGGGTCTCTGGGGCACTTTACTCTGCTAAAGCTGGCATAACAGCTAGAGTGAAGGACGTATAAAGGCAAGGGGAAATATCAAGCGAATCGGTGAACGGTAGCTGATGGTGGGAGCGTTTCCTGCGGATTTGTTAAAAACAACCTTATGGTATAAAAAAAGAAACATATAACAGCCCTGATGAAGGGGGTGGCTATGTTATCCTTCTCAAACGGGTGAAATCTTGGGTTTTGGGTTGCAGTTCCAAGGTGGACAAACGTTTTTCCCTGTACCAACGTGTGGTGAAGAACGGAAGAAGCCGGTAGTGCAAGCCGATAATTCAAGAATTCAATAAGCAGCGGTGTGAGAGAGCGCCGCATTACACGTAACTAGGAGCGTGGTTACACAATGCAGGAGGCATGGGAAGGCTTCAAGGAAGGCATCTGGACGGGAGAGGTTGACGTCCGAGACTTCATCCAGAAGAACTACACCCCCTACGAGGGCGACGAGTCGTTCCTCGCCGGCCCGACCGAGCGTACCAAGGAGCTGTGGGGCGAGGTTCTCGACCTGCTGCTCAAGGAGCGCGAGCAGGGCGGCGTCCTCGATATGGACACCAAGACCGTCACAGGTATCGTGAGCCACCCCGCTGGCTACATCGATAACGCCCACCGCGAGATGGAGACCATCGTCGGCCTCCAGACCGACAAGCCGCTCAAGCGCGCGCTGCACGTCAACGGCGGTATCCGCATCGCTTGCCAGGCTGCCAGCCAGCACGGCTACAAGATCGACGAGAACGTTGTCGAGCGCTACACCTTCGAGCGCAAGACTCACAACGCCGGCGTCTTCGATGTCTACACCCCCGAGATGCGTGCCTGCCGTTCGGCCCACATCATCACCGGTCTGCCCGATGGCTATGGCCGCGGCCGCATCATCGGCGACTACCGTCGTGTCGCCCTGTACGGCGTCGACTACCTGATCAAGGACAAGGAGGCCCAGAAGGCTTCCACCCCGACGGTCATGACCGCCGACAACATCCGCGATCGTGAGGAGCTGCAGGAGCAGATCCGCGCCCTCGGCGAGCTCAAGATGATGGCCGAGACCTATGGTTTCGACATTTCCAACCCTGCTACCAACACGCAGGAGGCCATCCAGTGGATGTACTTCGCCTACCTCGCTTCCGTTAAGGAGCAGAACGGCGCCGCTATGTCCATCGGCCGCACCTCTACGTTCATCGACATCTACGCTGAGCGCGACCTTGCCAACGGTACCTTCACCGAGGAGCAGATCCAGGAGTTCGTGGATCACTTCATCATGAAGCTCCGCATGGTCAAGTTTGCCCGTACCCCCGAGTACCAGGCCCTGTTTACCGGCGATCCGCAGTGGGTCACCGAGTCCATCGGCGGTATGGGTGTTGACGGCCGTACGCTCGTTACCAAGATGAGCTACCGCTACCTGCACACGCTCGAGAACATGGGCACCAGCCCCGAGCCCAACATGACCGTTCTGTGGTCGACCCGTCTGCCCGAGAACTTCAAGAAGTTCTGCGCCAAGACTTCTGTCGCCAGCTCCTCGATCCAGTACGAGAACGATGACCTCATGCGCGTCTATCACGGCGACGACTACGGCATTGCCTGCTGCGTGTCCTCCATGCGCATTGGCAAGGAGATGCAGTTCTTCGGCGCCCGCGCCAACCTGGCCAAGTGCCTGCTGTACGCACTCAACGGCGGTGTTGACGAGGTCTCCAAGAAGCAGGTCGGCCCCAAGTATCGCGCCGTCGAGGGCGACACGCTCGATTACGACGACGTTGTGGCCAAGTACAACGACATGATGAAGTGGCTCGCTGGCGTGTACGTCAACTCGCTGAACATCATTCACTACATGCACGACAAGTATTGCTACGAGCGTATCCAGATGGCTCTGCACGACAAGCACGTGCACCGTTGGTTCGCTACGGGCATCGCTGGCCTTTCCGTCGTGGCCGACTCCCTGTCCGCCATCAAATACGCCAAGGTCCACCCCGTCCGTGACGAGAACGGCATCATCGTCGACTTCGAGACCGAGGGCGAGTTCCCCAAGTACGGTAACGACGACGACCGCGTCGACCAGATCGCTCACGACGTTGTGCACCAGTTCATGGAGTACATCCGCATGAACGACACCTACCGCAACTCCGTGCCCACGACCTCGGTTCTGACCATCACCTCCAACGTCGTGTACGGCAAGAAGACCGGTTCTACGCCTGATGGCCGCAAGGCTGGCCAGCCCTTCGCCCCGGGTGCTAACCCCATGCACAAGCGCGATAGCCACGGCGCCATCGCTTCGCTGTCTTCGGTTTCCAAGCTCCCGTTCCGCGATGCTCAGGACGGCATCTCCAACACCTTCTCCATCATCCCGGGTGCGCTCGGCAAGGAGGACCAGGTGTTCTTTGGCGATATCGACCTTGATCAGCTGGGCGAGTAACTATTGTTAGTGCTATACTAACAATAACGATTACTGATTAGTGCGCCGGTTTCGGCCGGCGCCTATCGATCGAAGGAGACACATTATGAAGGTTTCTGAAGTTTCCGAGACTCAGGCCGATAACCTGGTCCACATGCTCGACGCTTACGCCGAGAAGGGTGGCCACCACCTGAACATCAACGTCTTCAACCGTGAGACGCTGCTCGACGCTCAGGCTCACCCCGAGAAGTACCCGCAGCTGACCATTCGCGTTTCCGGCTACGCCGTGAACTTCCACACGCTCACCAAGGAGCAGCAGGACGAGGTCATTTCGCGTACCTTCCACAACAAGTTCTAAAGGGGTTTAACTCCCGCAGGATCGCCGGGGCTGTTTGGGCTACCTCCCAAAACGTCCTCGGACATGCAAGAAGCCCTCGCTGCGCACTTCGTGCGGCGAGGGCTTCTTGCGTCCTGCGGAATATTTTGGGAGGTAGCCCAAACAGCCCCGGCGGGGTCCTGTGTAGTCACCCTTTAGGCGGAACTCTCCTAATTATTTGGATGAGTCGTTTACTTACTTGTACTGTTACCGTCTTCCCACTGTTGTTGGGGTATGCTTTGTTCGTATGTAACGTATGACATGTTGATGAGGGGAGGGTGCTATGGCTCGCGAGGGCGCTCGTTCTAAGGATTCTGCTAAGCCTGGCATCAAGGAAGTTGCAGCGGTGGCGGGGGTTTCGCCTACTACGGTATCTCGCGTGCTTAATAATCGCGGCTACATTAGTCAGGAAACCCGCGATAAAGTCCATGCGGCGATGGAGCGCATCAATTACACGCCCAACGATATCGCCCGTGCCATGCTCAACGGTCGCCTGAACCTTATCGGCATGATCGTTCCCTTTGTGAGCAGCCCGTTCCATGCTCAGGTTGTGCAGGCGGTCGAGCGCACGTTGGCGGGAAACGGCTTTAAGATGTTGCTGTGCAACAGCGCCAATCGACCCGATCTTGAGCGTTCCTATATTGACATGCTCCGCCGCAATATGGTCGACGGCGTAATCGTCAACTCCCTCAATATCGGTGCCGAAGCATATGCCGAGATGGGCTTGAGCCTGGTTGGCATCGACTGCGATCTTGGCGAGGGCTCTGTCCAGATTGCAAGTGACAGCTATGGCATCGGCGAGCTCGCCACGCGCCGTCTGATTGATGACGGCTGCAGGCGTATCCTGTGCCTGCGCAGCAATAGCCGCATGCGCATGCCTGCCAATAAGCGTACCGATGCCTACCTCGATGTTGTTGAGCAGGCCGGTTTGCCCGCGCTTGTCCGTGAGGTCGAGTTCGTTAAGCCCGATGACGAAAAGAGCGCGGTCGTTGCGAAGATCCTCGATGAGAACCCCGATATTGACGGCATCTTTGCGGGAGACGACACGATGGCGGCCATCTGTCTCAACATTATGAAGCAGCGCGGCTTGAGCGCTCCGGACGATATTAAGGTCGTGGGCGCGGATGGTGCCCGCCGCACTATGACGTTTATGCCTGACTTAACAACCGTACGCCAAGATATCGATCGCATCGGAGAGCTCGCGGCGCAATCCATCATCGCTCTTGTTAACGGCGATAATCCTGAATCGAATATCAAGCTCCCCGTTGAACTCATTGAGGGCAAAACCGCGTAGTTCATCCCGTGCCAAAAGAATTCCTCAAACGCCTCTGATGACCGTTCGCCGGCATATGTCAACCGTTTGCCGACGACTGGAACTGCGAAAAGACGTATTGATGTGAAAACGTTTGACATATGAAAACGATTGACATATCTTGCAGTTGTACCGAGTTAGTATCTTGTGGGAAAGGAAGTCTCGGATGCACAAGGTGTATTACCAGCCTGAGGGAATTTGGGTAGGCGACATCATGCCGTACGGCGAGGACGGCACGTTCTATCTCTATCATCAGCGTGACACGCGTAACCCCGGACCTTTCGGAGAGCCGTTTGGCTGGGCACTCGCGACGACCAAGGATTTCGTCAACTACAAGGACTTTGGCGAGAGCCTTGAGCGTGGCGGCGACGAGGAAGTCGACCAGTATGTTTATGCCGGCACAGTGTTTAAGGTGGGCGACAAGTACCATGCGCTCTACACTGGTTGCAATCGCGATAAGGTCCGCGCGCGCTTGATGAAGCAGGTTCTTCTTCACGCAACGAGTGACGACGCCGTCAAGTGGGAGAAGAACATCGCCGAGACGCTGCTTCCGCCCCAGGAGGGTTACGATGACCGCAACTGGCGCGATCCCTTTGTTCTTTGGGATGAGGAGAACGAAGAGTACATGCTCATCCTCGGCACGCGTGTGGGCGAGGACAAGCGTCTGATGACCGGTCGTCTGGTCAAGTTCACCTCCAAGGACCTGGATACCTGGGAGTTCCAGGGCGACTGGTGGAATCCGGGCCTGTACACCATGTTCGAGATGCCTGATCTCTTTAAGATGGGCGACTGGTGGTATCTGGTGTTCTCTGAGTACAGTGATGGCAACAAGACCCGTTACCGCATGTCTCGCTCTATCAACGGTCCTTGGATCACTCCTGCGGACGATTCCTTCGATGGCCGCGCGTACTATGCTGCACGTACCGCATTTGACGGCGAGCGCCGCGTTCTCTTTGGTTGGGTTCCTACGCGCGACGAGGGCGGCGACCCCAGCTCTTACCTGTGGGGTGGCACTTTTATGCCTCTCGAGATCGTTCAGCGTGCCGACGGAACGCTCGGCACCAAGCTTCCCGACAGCATGCTTGGCGCCTTTGGCGAGGCTAAGGCAGTCGAGGCCTTTGAGCTTTCGTGCGAGTCGGGCAAGGTCGAGCAGGTGCTCGCCGCGGATGCCGGTTCTACCTATATGCTCGACGCCGACATCGAGCTCGCCGGTGACGCTGCCGGCTTCTCGGTGAAGCTTGCCGAGGACGCCGAGTCCGGTCTTGCCTATGAGTTCCGCGCCAACCTGCGTGAGGGCAAACTCGAGTTTACGGCGGCCCCCCAGTATCCGTGGTTCCAGGTCAACAACATGGGCCTCGAGCGTCCGTTGTTCTTTAAGGGCGAGGGCACTCACCATGTGCGTCTGGTCGTCGACGACGACATCGCGACCATCTTTGTCGATGATGTTGCGCTCAACGCTCGCTTCTGCAACAAGCAGGGCCAGGGTGTGGCGCTTACCGTCACCGACGGTGCGCTCAAGTGCGCAAACGCAACGATCGCGTCTCTGTAGCGGCAACGAACCGTTTTATGATTTAGAAAAGGAATGGAGAGGAACATGGACTACAAGGCAGTGTCCCAGCAAGTCGTCGACAACGTCGGCGGACTGGAGAACATCGAGGGCGCCACGCATTGCGTGACCCGTCTGCGTCTGGTGCTCAAGGATACGAGCAAATACAACAAGGCCGAGCTCGAGAACATCGATGGCGTCAAGGGCGTGCTGTACAACAGCGGCCAGCTCATGATCATCTTCGGTACCGGTACCGTCAACAAGGTTTACGATGAGTTTATGGCTCTGACGGGCGTTAAGGAGATCAGTGCTTCCGAGGTCAAGGGCGCCGAGGCGGACAAGAAGGGCAAGTTCTTCTCGGTCCTCAAGGTATTCTCGGATATCTTTATCCCCATCATTCCTGCCTTCGTCGGCGCTGCAATCATCATCGGCCTTAAGTCGCTGATCGTTGCCAACGGCCTCTTTGGCATGGAAGGCAGCCTCGCCGATCACAGCGAGTTCCTCAAGAACCTCGCAAGCTTCTTTGCCATTATCGCCACCACGTTCGACTACCTGCCTGTCCTGGTTATGTACAGCGCGGTCAAGCGTTTTGGCGGTAACCCGATCCTGGGCATCCTCGTCGGTATCGTCATGGTTCACCCGAGCCTTATGAACCGCAACACGTTCGTTATGGACCCGACGGGTGCTGAGTACTGGAACTTTGGTCCGCTATCCATTCCCATGGTTGCTTTCCAGGGCGGCGTGTTCCCTGCAATCCTGACTGCCTGGTTTATGGCCAAGGTCGAAAAGATTGCCCAGAAGTACATCCCCGAGGTCGTTTCGTTCGTCTTTGTCCCGACCGTTACCCTGATTCTTGCTAACGTCGCCCTGTTCACCGTGTTCGGCCCGCTCGGCAACCTGATCGGCGACGTCCTCGGCGGCGTAATCGATATCCTGTACAACAGGATGGGCGTCTTTGGTGCCTTTGTCTTCGCCGCGTTCCTGCAGCCGCTTGTCGTTACCGGTACGCATCAGTTCATCCAGGGTATCGAGGCAAACCTCGTCGCCACGACTGGCTTCAACTACATCCAGGCCATCTGGTCGGTTTCCATTATCGCCCAGGGCGGCGGCGCCATCGGCATGTACCTCATTCATAAGAAGCATTCCAAAGAGCGCAACATCTGCATGTCGTCCTTTATCCCGACGCTGGTCGGAATCTCCGAGCCCGCTATCTTCGCTGCAAACATGCGCTACTCGATCATCCCGTTCATCTGCGCTTGCATCGGTGCAGGCTGCGGCGGTGCCTTCGTGAAGCTCTTTGAGGTGCGCGCCATCGGTCAGGGTCTGACCGGCGTGCTTGGCCTGCTCATCGTCACGCCCGAGACGCTCATGTGGTATGTGGCTGGCAATCTCATCGCCTTTATCGTGCCGATCGTCTTGATCTTTGCCTACAACAAGGCAAAGGGCGTGCCGACCACTGATGAAGAGGGCGCTGGCGCTGGCTTCGATGTCAGCTTCTAGTTGAGCCGTTCAGCGTAATCTGAGGATAAGTCCATTTGAGGAAGGGCGTTCGGCTCGTGTGAGTCGAGCGTCCTTTCCCATAGACGAGAAGGTCAATGGCGATGTTTAATCAAAAAAACAAGGTGATGCGTGCGGACTATGAGCAGTGGCGAGCTGGACAGGATGAGACGGCGGCTCGCATCGCGTCCGACCCCGATAGGCTTTTGTTCCATGTGGAGCCTGAGCTTGGCTGGCTCAACGACCCCAACGGTTTGGTTCAGATTGGTGATACGTATCACATCTATCATCAATACGATCCGTTCGATGCTGCGCATGGCGGTCCAGTGCTTTGGAACCATCTGACGACAAAGGATTTTGTGACGTACGAGAATCGCGGCCCCGTGTTGTTCCCCGATTCCGATTTGGATTCGAGTGGAGCGTATTCTGGTTCTGCCTTTGTACGTGATGGCAAGATTCACTACTTCTATACCGGCAACGTTAAGCATTTTGACCGCGATGATTACGACTACGTGTTGACGGGCCGTGAGCAAAACCAGATTCATATGGTTGCCGAGAATCCCGACGAATTGGGCGAGAAGCGCATAGCTGTTGGGCCGGTCGATTACCCCGACGATATCGGTACGCACGTGCGCGACCCCAAGATCCTTGAACACGACGGTATCTACTACATGGTTCTCGGCGCTCGTACGAAAGACGATCGCGGGTGCGTGCTTGTCTATACCTCGCGCAATCTTGAGGACTGGAGCTATGCGACGCGCATTGAGTTGGACGAGAAGTTTGGCTTTATGTGGGAGTGCCCCGATCTGTTTGAGCTCGATGGCGAGCTTATTCTCGTTTGCTGTCCGCAGGGTGTGCCTGCCGATGGTTGGCATTACCGCAATCCGCATCAGTGCGTGTGGTTCTCCATCGAGGCCGATTGGGAGGCGCCGAGCTTTAAAATCGTCGGGCAGGGCATGCCCCCGATGGTCGATGCCGGTTTTGATTTCTATGCTCCGCAGTCCTTTGAGGATACTGCAGGCCGGCGTTTGATGATCGGATGGTCGGGTTGCCCCGACGCGACGGCAGAAAACCCGACGGTGGCGCGCGGGTGGCAGTGCGCGTTGACGGTGCCGCGAGAGCTGAGCATACGCGATGGTAAGCTCTGCCAGCGGCCGGCGCACGAGATTGAGAGGATGCGCGGTGACTGCGTTCGCGCGATAGGCGGTGAAACCGTTGAGGAGCCGGGCCGCCTGTTTGATCTTGTGGTTTCCTGCGAGGGCGCCAAGATGGTCGAGCTCGAAATCCGCAAGGGTGTCTTTGTGCGCTATGCAGACGGGATGCTTACCCTCGACATGGGTGACGAAGGCTATGGGCGCGACCAGAGGTCGATTGAGCTCAGCGAGCTTCGCGACCTGCGCGTGCTTTCGGACACTACGATGGTCGAGATTTTTGCAAATGGCGGCGAGGCGGCACTTACGAGCCGTACCTATTCGCCGGCGGTTCCGGCGATGGAGCTGCACGCCGAGGGCGCGGCATCGATGAATTTCTACCGCCTCGCGCATTAACCGTGTGTGGAGCACGATTGGACTTGCTGGGCGGAATGTGTCGCAGTTGCCGCAGCGAACTACCGTTTATCGCGTATAGCGACCGTTTGCGGAGTAAGTAACACTTAGTAATAAACCGTGTAGAATCTCAGATTAGCACGGAGTTTTTCCAGGGAGACGCTGTCCTTTGTTGTGTGCAAGGGGCGGCGTCTCTTTGGCGCTCTGCCGCCGTTGTGCAACAGTGCGGCGGCGCGTGCCATGTGTTGAAAAGCCAATGTTGAGATGGGTCGTGATGATAATGGGCAAGTACGTAATCGTGGTTGAGTCTGGTTCGGATGTGACGCCAGAGCTCTGCGAACGCTATGGCATCGTGCGCGTGCCTATGCATGTCACGATTGGTGACGAGACCGTCGAGGACGGTTCGATCGATCCGCTCGAGATTTATTCGCGCTGCAACGAGTTTGGCGTGATGCCCAAGACCAGCGGCTGTGCGCCGGCAGATTTTTCTCGCGTGTATGACCGCATTCATGCTGATCAGCCCGACGCGATCATTTTGCATCTTGCATATTCCGAGGCCACGACCTGTTCGCATCAGTCCTCGAAGATCGCCGCCAAGGGGCGCGATTATGTCTACTCCATGGACACGCGCTTAGTCTCGGTAGGCCAGTCACTCGTTGTCGTCGAGACCGCTAAATTCATCGAGGCTCACCCCGATGCCACCGTTGACGAAATTTTCGACTTCACTAATTCGGTGATGAACCGCGTGCTGCTGGGCTTTGTTCCTACGGACCTTGCCTTCCTTAAGGCAGGCGGTCGCTTGTCCAACGTCGCGTTCCTAGGTGCCCATCTGCTCAAGCTTAAGCCCTGCATTGAGGTGACGGGCGGCAAGTTCGTGGCAACCAAGAAGTTCCGCGGCTCTATGCTCAGATGCGCTCGTGCCTTTATTGACCACATGGTTGCGAAGGGCGAGATTGACTACTCGCACATTGGCTTGGCGTATTCGGTGGGCCTTTCCGAGGAGCTGCGCGACGACATGGAAGTCTATGCGCACGATCTGGGCTTTAAGGACGTTACCTGGACTCAGGTCGGCGGCGTCATCTCGAGCCATTGCGGCCCGACCGCCTTCGGTGCGGTGCTTACGTTTAAAGCGTAAGGCCTGGCCTCAATCGATTTCTATTGCCTCGGCGGCGGGCGGGAAGCGACAACCTTCCCGCCGCTCTTGCGTGGGGCCAAATAGAACAACCCAATTGACCGCTAAACCGTTTCGCCATCATGCGTATGGGCTAGAATGAGTCTTGCATTAAGTAGTTAAAACCAATGAGAGGCAAGGTAGCGGGAATGGCTGAGATGACGCTCGAGGGTGTGGACGCTCGTCCCGAGGACTCTGCGTTTGCCTGGGCCGCGTACATTCGATTGAAACGATGGGTACGGTTGACGGTCCCGGCATCCGCTTCGTAGTGTTTGTCCAAGGCTGCCCATGCGTTGTGCGTATTGCCACAACCCCGATACCTGGTCGGTTAGCGGCGGCACCATGGTGACCGTCGAGCACCTGATGGACGAGTTCCAGAGCAACCATGAGTTTTACCGCAGTGGTGGTATTACGGTGTCCGGCGGCGAGCCGCTCCTGCAGCCCGCGTTTTTAGCCGACCTGTTCCACGCCATGCACAATAACCCCGATGGTCGCGTGCATACCTGCTTGGATAGCTGCGGCTATGCATTCGATCCTGCGCATCCCGAGAAGTTCGATGCTGTACTCAACGAGACCGATATGGTGCTGCTCGACGTTAAACACGCCGATCCCGTCGAGCATAAAAAGCTGACCGGTTGCGATCCTGCGCGCATCCTGGCGTTTGGCGATGAGCTTGCGCGTCGCAAGATCAAGGTTGTTATTCGCCACGTGGTAGTGCCGGGTATCACCGATACGGTGGAGGAATGCGAGAAGCTCGGTCGCCTAATCGCTCCATGGCACAACGTGGTGGGTTTGGAGATGCTGCCGTATCACACGATGGGTGTCGTCAAGTACGAGCAACTGGGCATTCCCTATAAGCTGGAGGGTGTGCCTCAGATGGATACCGCGCGCATGCCCGAGCTGCGCAACGCAGTCATGACGGGCATGAAAAAGCGCCGTGCGGAACTCAAAAACGCCATCGGCTAGCAGCACTCATTGGGGACAGATTTAAATGAGTGCCCCCGGGCACCTAGTTGATTGCTAAAGAGCCCCGTCAAGTTGCGGTGGAATAGTTCTTGTGTATTGGCCTATGCCGTCCAAACAGGAACTATTTCACCGCAACTGCGTTTTGGGCAGAGATGCGCAACAGAATCGTGCCATTTGGATAAATACGCTTGTGGTTTCTTTAAAGACACCTTAAACGCGACTGAATGTCTCGGTAAGAAATGCCTGCTCGGTATTATGCTGCTCGTATATGAACGGTAGCAGTCAGGAGACCACGTGCGAAAGGGCGCATCGCGGGACGAGTATGTGCCGCAACATGGCAGCAGATATGAGACGAAGGGCACGTCTTTGCGTGGCCTTGCAGATGCTCGCATCCGCGTGACGAAGATTGCCGCCATTGGGATGCTAACGTTGGCGGTTATTATCCTCGGAATTGCCGCCAAAACCTACGCGTCGGAGCGAATGGCACGCTCGGATGCGTCAACGGTGCAGACGCAAAACAAAAAGGTCTCTGAATCTAAAGCCACCGCAAGTCAACCCCTGTCGACAGCGAGCCTCAAGACAAGGCTTTTGAAGGCGGACTTTAACGATATTCGCTCAGGCGATACCGTGCAGACCTTCTCACTGGTTGATGACCAGATCCCCGCCCTGGAGGATGAGAGCCTCGCGGCGCTTCAAGATGCCCTTGATCAGGCCCAGGAATTGGGCGATGCGGGCGCGGTGTTTTACGATCTGTCGAGCGGCAAGGGCGTGACGTATAACGCGGACGCCGAGGTGTACGGTGCGAGTAGCTACAAGGCGCTCTATGTACTCTACATCTGCGAGTCACTGGTCGAGACGGGCCAGGTCTCACTCGATGATTCTCTTGGCACCTATGGTGGCTACAACATGGGCTGGCAGACGGTGCGCGACCTGATCGAGGCCGCGGTCGTTAATTCGGACAACGATTCGTTTATTGCGTTACGCGCGGCGTTTGACCGTGTCGGTTACGAGGATTGGATTGTCGGTCTTGGCATCGATTACGATGCCGCACTCGATCCGATGAGTGATTTTCCCACCTATTGCCCGCGCACCTCGGCCAAGTTGTGGCGCGAGATGAGCGAGTATTTGAGCCGTGATACCGAGACGTCGCAATGGCTATCGGGTCTTCTGGCCTCTACGACCCAATCGTTTATTCGTGACGGCATTGCGGACGACCAAGCTTTGGTGCGCAACAAGGCCGGCTGGATCAGCGAGGCAGGTTGCAATGCGACGTGCGATGCGGGTCTCATCGATGTCAGCGGCGACACCTACATTATGAGCATCATGACATCGATGCCATGGAGTGACCGTTCGAGCGAGGTCGTGGCCGCCATCGCCAAGGCGCTCTATGATACCCGCGCTGCACTGGCTTAGCGTGTTCGTTTGGCGTTGGCAAACAAAATGCTGGTACCATACCGTGGTTGAGAATTTCGTATAGGTTTGGGGAATGGTATGGCTACCATCGCGATTATCGGTGCGCTCGAAAAAGAGATCATGCAGATTAAGGAAGAGCTGAGCGACGTTTGCGAGGCACGGGAGGCAGGCTTGACCGTTGTGAGCGGTGGGCTCGACGGCCTGACAGTTGTCGCCACAACGGCGGGCATGGGCACGGTGAACGCTGCCGCTGCGACACAGCACCTCATTAGCAAGTATGCTCCGCAGGCTGTTGTGTTTTCGGGCATTGCGGGCGGTTTGAACCCCAAGCTCCATATCGACGATGTGGTCATCGGCAAACGCCTGCGCTATCTGGATACCGATACCGCGCTTATCGCCGAGTCTGCACCGGGACTCGAAGAGTTTGCCTCGACGCCTTCGCTGGTCGATATTGCCGCCGACGTGCTTGCTGAGCGTGGCTTTGTCGATGCTTCGACAAATGCAGCCGCTTCGAACGAGGGTGCAAAGCGGTTTCTGGTCGGCACAATTGCCACGGGCAACCGTTTTGTGACGGGTGCCGCCATGCGCAGTGACGCTATCGAGGCGACGCATGCCGATTGTGTCGGCATGGAGGGCGCGGCAATTGCCCATGTCGCAACCAAAAATGGTGTCGATTGCCTGGTGTTGCGCGCTATCAGCGATAATTGTGACGAGGCGTACGATGCGATTTGCGACCGCGAGTTCGACCTGTTCGAGTATGCCCGTACCGCGAGTGGCATTACGCTCGATATCGTTCGCCGTATCGCTGCTATCTATTAGCGCGCTCTTTTGTAAGAACCTACGACCAAGGAGTGTCCATGGCCGATTCCATTAACTACCAGCTTGCCAAGTTCGTTGCCAGCTATGGCAAGGTTTCGCAGATTCCCGAGTCCACCTGCCCCGAGGTGAGCTTTGTCGGCCGCTCCAACGTGGGCAAGTCGTCGATTATGAACAAGCTCTTTGGCCGCAAGAACCTGGTCAAGGTTTCGAGCACGCCGGGCAAGACAAGCAACATCAACTTCTTTGAGGCCGACGACGTTCACTTTGTCGACCTGCCGGGCTACGGTTTCGCCCGTCGTTCCAAGGCCGAGCGCGACCGTTGGGCCGAGCTCATCGGCGACTTCTTCGACTCCGAACGCAGCTTTAACCTGGTCGTGTCGCTGGTGGATATTCGTCACGACCCGAGCAAGCTCGACCATGACATGATCGACTACCTGCAGGGCAACGAGTTCAACTTTATCGTCTGCCTCACCAAGGCCGACAAGCTCAGCCGCACCCAGCAGGCACGCCAAGCGGCAGCCATCAAAAAGCAGCTCAACGTCCCGGCCGAAAACGTGATCATCACAAGCTCCCAAACCGGCACCGGCATCGACGAACTCAAGCGCCGCATCGCCGAAGCCTGTCTCTAATCGAGCTACAACCCCTCAAAAGCTCTTATCTATAACACCTCAGTGATAGTTATTGGTAAACTATCACTGAGGTGTTATTTTTTGGAGGTCGCTATGGAGCTATGGCACGGGTCGGAGGTTGTCGTCGAGCATCCATCGTTGGACAAATGTAGGCAATTCAATGACTATGGGCGCGGGTTTTATTGCACGCCTCATGAGGAAATGGCAATGGAGTGGGCATGCCGGACCGAGTCCGATGGTATCGCGAATCGATATGAACTCGATATGGATGGTCTCGCGGTCTTGGATTTGGAGTCCGGGGAGTTTTCAATTCTTAATTGGCTTGCGATTTTGGCCGACAACCGGGAGTTTAATGTCTCGACGCCGCTGGCACGCGAAGGACTTCGCTATCTACTGGATAACTGCCTGATTGATATTTCTCCCTATGACGTTATTCGAGGTTATCGCGCCGACGATTCCTACTTTTCGTTTGCAAGACAGTTCGTTAACGGCATGATCTCGCTCAGGCAACTGCAACTCATTATGCGTTTGGGCGATTTGGGCATCCAATACGCTCTTATGAGTGAGCGCGCGTTCTCGGCAATCAGGTTCTGCGATTGGAAGCAGGCCTCGGGAGCTGAGTTTTATCCCAAACGATTTGAGCGAGAACAGAACGCTCGACGTAAGTATCTGGATATGGTAAACGGATTTGACACCGAGGGTGTCGACATAAGGGATTTGATGGCAGGGAGGGTTGATTTAAATGATCCAAGAGTTAACGGATTGTGGGCCGAGTAGGACATACCCCGTCTACTACCTCGAGGATGCAATGAACAACCTTGGTGACTGCTTTGACTATGCCGTTAACGATTATGGAGCAGAAGGATCGGAAGTTGCTGAACTCTTTTGCCTGAGCGGCGTAGCTCGCGAGTTCGAACGCGGCAACGCATGGGTAGTGTCGGGAAAATCGGGCGTTGAGCTGTTCGCGCTTATCGCCGAAAGGTCCGGTTACCAAGCAGGGTCGATGCCGGATCGTACCTATCGATTTGAGAAAACACCGGAATACTGGACGGGCTGGATATTGGCGTATCTACAGTGGCGCCTGGGAGAGTCTTTTGAAGACCTGCTGCATGTCGCTCCGTTTGATGTGCTGCATAACCTGTATCATCCCTGGCACGAAGCCTCGGAGGAACGTGTGACGCGTCTTATTTGCGACATGGCGAAGAAAACACCTCGTCAAACCAAACTGGCGCTAGCAAGAAAGCGGCTCAAGAAAACCCAACAAGACCTGGCATACGAATCGGGCGTATCACTCCGCTCAATCCAAATGTACGAACAGCGCCAGAGAAACATCAACGAAGGTTCGGTAACAACTGTAAGGGATATGGCGAAAGCCCTGCACTGCAGCATAGAAGACCTCCTAGAGCCGGTTTTCGAATACAAAGAAACCAGCGCAGCCTAAAAGAGGTGCTGGCCGCTGATTGTTCAAGTTGCAGCTCGAGCAATTTGAGCAGCGAAGCCGGCTGCCTAGTGGGGGCATGTGGGCCTTCTAGGTATCAAAATCCGCCTACGTATTGAAATACCCCGCCAAGCTAAAGTGCTCGGCGGGGCATATTTCGATTGACGATGCTAGCAGGGGTTGAACTTTAATATGCCGCGAGTAAGAGGCGTCTGCATTTAGCAATTAAAGTAAATTATTCAATTCGGGCGCTCAACCAGTACTCTCCATTCGAAGCTACGATTGCGTATGTAATTCCATTTTTGACAATCGGTTCATCTACGCAAGCAGCGCCAACTTGCTTGGCATCTGAAAACGAAAGCGTTGGATCAATCGCTTGTATGGTTGCTAATGCTGTCGCCGCGGCATAATCTGAATTTTCGAAGTACATGACTATGTTTTTGAAGCAGTTTTCGGATCCAAGATAGCTGAATAGTAGTTGGCTGCTCGAGTCCGAGAAAAAGCCTCCAATACCGGCAAGCGTAGAGCCATTTTTTATCTGAAGCTCGAGTCCCGTGCCGCTATCGTCTAGCTCGTAACTCGCCTTCATACTGCTGCAATTGGGGATATCGGAGAATTCCTCGTTAAGTCGTTCAATAAAGCCTTCAGGTGAAATTGAAAACGATCCGTCGCCAAGAAAGGAAGTAATTTCCTTTTCGTTGCGAGTGTCAACGACCTCTCCGCATTTTTCGCATTCTCGTATTTCCTTTGAGGTGGCGTCTACGTAGTCAACTTCGGTAGTCCACGAGCCCGGTTGATGCCCAAGGGGTTTTCCATCGGTTTTACCACAGCGTTGACAGGTCTTCGGAACCGTGCACGTTGCTTCTTCCCATTCATGTCCGAGCGGTTCCCCCTCGGTTTTGCCGCAACTTTTACAGGTGCGAGGGCTTGTACAGTTTGCATTGGTCCAAAGTTTGTGGGTGCAAAACATTTGAGGAAACAGCATGGGTAAGCAGAAGATGACGGCAACTATCGCAGCAGTTGCGATAGCCGCTCGTTTATTACCACCAAGTTTGTTAATGGCACTCGTTAGAAGTGAATCGTCCTCTTCCTTATTGCATGTGGCACCGTCTTCATTTGATGATCGATCGTCAGGGGAGGTGGTGTCGTCAGCACCATCAGAAACCTGCTCCCTTCGATATTCGGCTTCTGTTCATCAGATGCACTGGGCGTTTGCTCACTATTGGGCTCTTTCATCTCGTCATCCATGCTTATCGAGTCCCCTCTCTCGTTTCAAATGTGCGATGCGAACAATTGCGATAAGTGAAACAGATACTCACATGAATATATCCTAGTTTGGGATATATCAAAATGGAATATAGCGTAAACGGTATGAACGTTGATGCTAATAGGACATGCGGAAAGTGCCTCTCCCAGATTCGTCGGGAACAAGGTATCACTCAGGTTGAACTCGCAAAGAAACTGAGGGTACCTCAGTCGTTCATCTCGAAAGTCGAAACCGGGGAACGCAGTCTTAGGGTTTATGAGCAGTTCGCCTATGCAGAGGCACTTGGAATTACCGTCGGAGTTCTCGTGCAAAGACTTGAGGCGGTTCTGAGCAGCGGAGATAAATAGATTGTGCCGCGAATCGGGCGATAATTAAATCAGCGAATGCGATTATCCTGTCGAGGCTGCGAAGGTCCCCTTGGGGCTTCCCCTGAAAACAATCCGCAGATCGAATTGCCCCGTCGCGCGAAGCGCACGACGGGGCAATTCATGATCGAGGACGTTTTCAGGGGAAGCCCCAAGGGGACCGGTGAGAGCAATGAGGCAGGGCGCTACAGGTACTCGATTTGAGCGCCCTCGGTGTCGCACGTCAGAATATGCGTCTCACACTTGGGGAACTGCTCACGCAGCTTGACCTGCAGGAACTTTGCCACGATGGTGTCGTCAGTCACGGCCATGAGAGTCGAGCCCGAACCACTGATCCAGATGGTTTTGGCGCCGCCGTTAAGGCAGGTGTCGCGCACAGCGTTGTAGTCGGGAATCAGACGGCGACGATAGGGTTCCTGAATACGGTCGTCATTGGCGGCGGCAATCAGGTCGAGGTTGCCGGTCTCGAGACCGCGCGTCATACCGGCAATGCGGCCCATCTGCCATACGGCGGTGGAGAGCGGAATCTCCTGCGGCACGACCTTGCGCGCCTCGCTCGTGTGCACCTCGTAGGGCGGAATCACGGTAATAAAACGCAAGCGATCGCTCACTTCGTAGCGCAGGCACTGGGGAAGCGAATCGGTCGGCGTAAAGGAGCAGACGGCACCGCCCAGGATAGCGGGGGCGACGTTATCGGGATGGCCCTCGACCTCGGTGGCAATGCGGGCGAGCTCGGCGCGGTCGACGGTGTGGCCCGTCAACGCGGCGGCTGCCATGATACCAGCGACGACGCAGGTGGAGCTGGAACCCAGGCCGCGGGCGACGGGTACATCGGTCTGAATGTCGATGGCAACGGGAAAAGCCGGCTCGCCCCATGCGGCCAGCGCATCCACAAAGCTCACGTAGACTAGGTTGTTCTCGTTTTGGAACTCCTCGGGGCAACCCGTGATGGTGAGCTTGTCGGCGCGCTCAAAGGTGAAGTGCGAGTAGAGGCTGACGGCCATGCCGAGGGTGTCGTAGCCAATGCCCAAGTTGGCGCTTGTTGCTGGGACGGTGATCTTGATCATGGGAATCTCCTGGGCGGTCTGCCTGTTTAGTTCGCTGCTCGGGCAGTCCTGGCTCGCTCGGAAAGCACATTAAGTGCTTTCCGGCTCGTGCGGAACTCGCGACGAACTAAACAGGCAGACCCGCATGTCAGCTCGTCATCATCCCGGTGGGTTTCTGATAAAAGAAGGTGCGCCGGCTTTCGCCGCGCTTAATAAGGGGTTTAGTTGGTAGCCATCTTTTTTGCTGCGGACTCGACGTAGCTGGCCATCTCATCGACGTCGCAGACGTCTTCGAAGCGGACGGGTTTGGACTCGAGTTCGGCGAGCTGGGTCGGGGCGACCGTGTTGGTGGCCTGCTCGAGCACACGCATAGCCTCAAAATCGTCCTCGGGAACGTCGAGCCCCAGGGCGTCGCAGCAGGCGCGCGGGAACTTGTAGGGGTTGGCGGTCGAAAGCAGCACGCGGGCCTTAGCGCCTCGGCGGGGGCGACCTGCTCAAAGACGTGATAGCCGCAGGCGGTGTGCGGGTCAATCACGTAGCCGTTTGCGTCCCAGCAGCTCTTGATGGCAGCGCGGACCTCGTCCTCGCTGGCCCAACCGCAGCCAAAGACGCTCTGAATCTTTGCCAGCAGGTCGGCGGGAACCTCGTAGCGACCAGTCTGTGCCAGCTGCTCCATAAGGCCGGCAACGAGCTCGCAGTCGCCATCGGACAGGAAGTACAGCATGCGCTCCAGGTTAGAGCTGATGAGGATGTCCATCGACGGCGAGATGGTCGTGAAGAACGGACGGTTGCGGTCGTAGACGCCGGTGGTCAGGAAGTCGGCGAGCACGTTGTTCTTGTCGCTGGCCACGACGAGTTTGGCGACGGGCAGACCCATGCGCTTGGCATAGTAGCCGGCCAGGATGTCGCCAAAGTTGCCGGTCGGTACGCAGAACTCCACGGCGTCGCCGGCCACAATGGCGCCGGCGCGCAGCAGCTGCGCATAGGCGGCAAAGTAGTAGACAACCTGCGGCACCAGGCGGCCGACGTTGATGGAGTTGGCACTCGAAAGCACAGTGCCGGCGGCTTCCAGGCGCTCGGCAAGCTCCTTATCGGCAAAGATGCGCTTGACGGCACTCTGGGCATCGTCGAAGTTGCCGCGGATGCCGCAGACGGCGACGTTATCGCCCTCCTGCGTGGACATCTGCAGATTCTGCACGCGGCTGACCTTGCCTTCGGGATAAAAGACGGTGATGCCCGTGCCCGGGGCGTCGGCAAAGCCGGCGAGTGCTGCCTTGCCCGTGTCGCCCGACGTGGCGGTGACGATCATGATGCGCTCGGCGCCGCCGTCCTTGGCAGAGGTGCGGGCCATCAGGCGGGGGAGCATCTGCAGGGCGACGTCCTTAAAGGCGCTTGTGGGGCCGCCAAAGAGTTCCATCACATAGGTCTGAGGGGCATCGGCGCCCGGTGCGGCGTCGAGTTTGACGAGCGGCGTGACCTCTTCGCTCGCAAACGTGCTGCGGTAAGCCTCGTCGACACACGCCGAAATTTCTTCGGCCGTGTAATCATTCAGTAACATTCCCAACACATCTTGAGCGATTTCAAAGTACGATTTATCTGCAAGCGAGCTGATATCGAGTTGCTGGGTGCCCAGCTCGTCCGAGACAAACAAACCCCCGTCGGGAGCGATGCCGGTACGGATTGCCACCTTACTTGAGCACGATAAAGTGCGTCCTCGTGTACTATGATAAGTTCCCATATAACACTGCTCCTCGGATGCCTTGGTCCCAATCGGTGAAACCATGGTATCAGAGCGCGCAAAACAGGTTTGCAGAGGCTTTTTAGAAAGGTAACCTCCAGCCCATGATTAAGATTGCCAAGTTTGGCGGCTCGTCGGTCGCCGACGCCGAACACTTCAAGAAGATCAAGGCCATCGTTGATGCCGACCCTGCCCGCCGTTTTGTGGTGGTTTCTGCCTGCGGTCGCCGCTTTAAGGGCGACACCAAGGTGACCGACCTGCTCTACCTGGTTAACGCGCACGTTAAGTACCACGTGTCGTGCGAGGAGCTGCTCGAGGACATTGGCCAGCGCTATTTTGATATCGCTGACGAGCTGGAGCTCACCTATCCCATCCGCGAGGAGTTCGCAGCCTTTGCCGAGCGCGCCCGCTCGGGCGGCTACTCCACCGAGGAGCTCGTGAGCCGTGGCGAGTATTTCACCGCTCGCCTGATGGCCGAGTACCTGGCCTGCCGTTCCTGGACGCCGCGACGGTTGTGGCGTTCCATCACGACGGTACGCTCAGCATGAACCGTACCTCCGAGCTGGTGCAGGAGTACGGCCAGCAGGGCGGCTTTGTTATGCCCGGTTTCTACGGCGCGACGCGTGAGGGTCAGATCAAGCTGCTCGATCGTGGCGGCGGCGATATCTCGGGCTCGATCCTGGCCAAGTGCCTGGGCGCCGACCTGTATGAGAACTGGACTGACGTCTCGGGTTTCTATTCTGCCGATCCGCGTATTGTTCCCGAGGCCCAGCCCATTGCGCGCGTTACCTACGAGGAGCTACGCGAGCTTTCGTACATGGGCGCAAGCGTCCTGCACGAGGAGGCCGTGTTCCCCGTGCGCGAGGCGGGTATTCCGCTGGTCATCAAGAACACCAATGCGCCGCAGGACCCCGGCACCATCATTAGCGAGACGGCCGACGAGGGTGAGGCGGAGCCTATCATTACCGGCGTGACCGGCAAGCGCGGCTTTGTCGCCATCAACGTTGCCCGCGACCGCACCAAGCCCCGTGTCGGCTTTATGCGCCGTGCACTTTCGGTGTTCGAACGCTATGACGTTTCCGTCGAGCATATGCCCACCGGCGTCGACCGCTTTGGCGCCGTGGTGCAGGAGCAGGATGTGCACGATTCGCTGTACTCACTCGTGGGTGACATCCAGCAGGAGGTCGAACCGCTCGAGATCGAGGTTGTCGAGGGCTTGGCGCTCATCGCGACCGTCGGTCGTAACCTGCGCGGCCGCGCAGGTATCTCGGGCCACCTGTTTGGCATGCTCGGCCAGGCCGGCGTGAGCGTACGTATGATTTCGCAGAGCTGCGACGAGATCAACATCATTATCGGTGTCGAGGAGAAGGACTTCGATTTGGCGATTCGGACCATTTACCGCGCCTTCTCCGACGAGAACGGCATTGTGAAGGTCTCCGACCTGGAGGCTCCCGCGCCGGTCGATCCCGCCCCGGCCGCCCTCCACAAGTAGCGGCCATTCCGGCAGTTTTGGGACATGCCCCAAAATCTGCCGTGGGGCGTTTCATTTCGGTTTCGTTTCGACGGGGCGGGTTTCATGCCCGTCCCGTTTTTGTATAAACTGGGCAAGAACATTTAGCCTGCTCAGCGTGCGGGCAAAAGCCACAACCTTAAAAGGGGGAAGCATGAAACAGTACACGGTTGCTATTTTGGGCGCGACGGGAGCCGTGGGCACCCAGATGCTCGAGTGCCTCAACGAGCAGGAGTTCCCGGTCGGCAAGCTCAAGCTGCTGGCGAGCGCGCGCTCTGCGGGCAAGACCGTTGAGTTCCGCGGCGAGCAGGTTGTGATTGAGGAAGCTTGCCCCGAGGCCTTTGAGGGCTGCGACATCGTACTCGGCGCTGCCGGCGACGATATCGCGAAGGAGCTGCTGCCCGAGGCCGTCAAGCGTGGCGCCATCGTGGTAGACAACAGCCATGCCTTCCGCATGGATCCCGAGGTGCCGCTGGTCGTGCCCGAGATCAATGCCGACGATATCAAGTGGCATCACGGCCTTATCGCCAATCCCAACTGCGCGACTATCATCGGCCTGGTTCCTACCTGGCCGCTGCATCAGCTCGCCGGCGTGAAGCGCATGATCGTCTCGACGTATCAGGCGGCTTCGGGTGCCGGCGCTCCCGGTATGGCCGAGCTCGAGGCTCAGCTGGCCGCCCTGGGTCGCGGCGAGGAGATTCCCGAGCGCGTGCATTTGCCGCCCAGCTGGCGAGCAACCTGATTCCGCAGATTGGCGGCGTCAAGGAAGAGGGCTTTACCTCCGAGGAGATGAAGCTGCAAAACGAGGGCCGCAAGATCATGCACCTGCCCGAGCTGCGCGTGAACTGTACCTGCGTGCGCGTGCCCGTGCTGCGTTCGCACTCCGAGAGCATTACGCTCGAGTTTGAGCGCGACATCACGGTGGAAGAGGCCCGTGCTGCGCTGGCTGCCGCTCCGGGCGTCAAGCTGGTTGACGACATGAGTGCCGAGGATGCGCACGATCGCTTCCCCATGCCGATGGACACCTCCGACCAGGACCTGATTTGGGTCGGTCGCGTACGCCGCGACATCTCGAACCCCGAGGCTGCGCGTGGCATCACCTTCTGGTGCTGCGGCGACCAAATCCGTAAGGGCGCGGCAACCAACGCCGTCCAGATCGCTAAGCTGCTCTGCGAGTAGCGGTGGACCTGTCCGGCGGGGGCCGGGCTTAGTTTTCAGAACGTCCTCGACCATGTGTGGCGCCTTGTCCTGCTCCTTCGGAGCCGCGGACAAGGCGCCACACATGGTCGCGGAGTGTTCTGAAAACTAAGCCCGGCCCCCGCCTGCGGTGACTCGGCTGCGAGCGGCCTGCGATGGGGCCGTTGCTGGTTGGGGCCGCTGGGCTGATGTGGGGGCACGTGGTTGTTGCGGGCCCTGGTCCCGGCGGCGGCCTCGGCGCTTCGCGCCTGCCGCCTGGGGTGACTTTGGGCTTGGTGCGAATTGAGGTCTAATACTTTTCCCGTGAAGTGAACGACCTTATTTGGACCCCCGAAGCATTGGCATATTTTGACCGCTATTTCCTGCGGTTTTGCAGCGCGAATCCTGCGGTTTTGCGGTCTAAAGGTGTGGATGCTCCGGGACTTCGTTTTTACTCGTTCACTTCTCGGGAAAAGTATTAGAGCTCAGCTGGCGGGGGTACCGCCCTGGCGTCGAAGCCCCGCGTCTTCTTCGCTTGATTGGGAAAAACAGCCTCGCTGAAGTAATTGCGAGCCCGCCCGGACGTATCTGCGGGGGTTGTCTGCACAGTTCGCGGTATTATGTTGCGGAGTTTTGAAAGGAGCCGCTGGTGGTCACGACGACATTTGCCTCGCCTTTGGGCGAAATCTTGCTTGCCGCTGATGACCGCGGTTTGACGGGGCTTTGGTTTGAGGGGCAGGAGCACTTTGGCTCTACGCTGCTCAAAGAGGATGCGGAGTATGTCGTAGGTACCGATGCGGTTTCTGGTACCGGTGGGATGTCTTCGGTGAGTCCGGCAAATGGTGCGGCTTCTTCGGTGCTTGAGCGTTCTTGGGCTTGGCTGAATGCCTATTTTGCGGGGCAGGAGCCTCGGTTTACGCCGCCGTTGCATTTGATTGGCACGGCGTTTCAGCGTGAGGTTTGGTTTGAGCTGCTTTCTATCCCGCGTGGCGCGGTCGCTACGTATGGCGAGATCGCCCAGCGTGTTGCGGCTCGACATCGTGTGCCGGGAAATGAAGCGCCCGTTGTGTCTCCTCGTGCGGTGGGGGCTGCGGTCGCTCGCAACCCTATTTCGATTATCGTGCCGTGCCATCGCGTGGTGGCGGCCGACGGGTCGCTCAACGGATATGCCGGCGGCTTGACCGCAAGGAGTGGCTGCTTCGGCTTGAGGGCGCGTACGAGGAGTAGCGCTCGAACACTTTGCATAGCCAAGCCGCCGTGAAAGAACGGGACACGCTTTCCGAATGGAGGCTCAGACGGAAACCACGTCCCGGAATTCTGTTTTAAAGCGGGATGCGCTTTCCGAATGGCGTCCCGAGCGGAAACCGTGCCCCGGAATACAGCCTCAGAGTGGGACGCCGTTTCCGGTTGTTGAGACCACCTGCCTGGACATCGATCTACGCCCGCTCCTGCAGGGCGTAGATGGACTTATCCATGTTGAATAGGTAAGCCACAACGCAGACGATGAAGAACGCCGGCAGATTACCGAAACCGAAGACCTCGCAACCGATAAGGATTGGCGCGAGCAGCGTGTTGGTGGCGCCGCCAAAGACGGCGGCGTAGCCCAGCGCGGCGCAGAACTCGACGGGCATGCCGAGAATCCCGGCGAGTACGACACCCAGGCTGGCTCCGATGGAGAACAGCGGCGTGACCTCGCACCTTGATAACCCGCGGCAAGCGTGGCGATGGTGAGTGTGAATTTGAGCGCCCAGTCCCAAGGCATGATGGCGACCTTGCCGTTACCGTTGAGCGCCGCCGATATCAGGTTGGTGCCAAGGCCGCAGTATCGCCCCTGCCACAGCACGAACAGAATCGCCGACAGCGCAAGGCCCATAACGGCAACGCGTATGTAAGGGTTGGGGAGCAGCCGCGCCGCAAGGGTCTTGGCGTGGGCAAGGCACCAGGCAAAAGCTCCACCGACCATACCAAACGCGATGCCCAACAGCGCCAGCCGTCCAAGACCGGGGAGGTCGAGCGCATACGAGGCGGTAACGGCGACCTCGAACTTCTCGAGTCCCAGGGCGCCGGAGGTCATGCTTGCGGCAAGCGAAGCCGTAAGCGCGGGGAACAACGCGCGGTATTCAATGCGTCCGGCAACCAGCACCTCGATAGCAAAGACCGTGGCGGCGAGGGGCGTTCGGAAGAGTCCGGCAAAGCCGGCGGCCATGCCGATAAGCAAAAACGTGTTGCCGGGTTCTCGGAAAGGTAGACGTCGGCCGATCCAATGCGAGACGGTTGCGCCGATCTGCACGGCTACGCCTTCGCGTCCCGCGCTGCCGCCAAAGAGATGCGTGGCCCACGTGCTCAGCATAATGAGCGGCACCAGACGCGGGGAGATGGCGTCCTCGCGTCCGTGACCTACGTCGAATACTAAGCTCATGCCCCGATCGGTGCCTTTGCCCCAGGTGAGGTAGGCAAATACGATGGCCAAGCCCATGAGGGCGAGGAAGGGAAGGAGCAGTACGATGTGCTCGTCACGGAAGGCGCCGATTGCCAGGAGCACACGACCAAAAAGGGCACAGATTGCACCGACGATGATGCCAATAGGGATTCCGACGGCACCCATAAGCATGAGGCCGCTATAGGTGTTGAGCAGGCGTTTGATTCTGCTCGATGCACTGTTTTCCGACACTTCTCCTCCAAAACAAAAAAGACTCCTGCCGCGGCGTGATGCCCAAAGGACATCACGTAACAGCAGAAGTCATCAGCAACAAGGCGGTTTAGGGCGACGCGATAGTTTGGCTGGCGCGCCCAACGGGGACATTCATTCCGCAGCGGCATCATAGCGGCGGGCGTGGTTTGGGTCAAATGGTTGTGCTGGACGTCCCCAGCGCCCGCCTTCGCTCCCCGTTTCCCCATATAAAACCTGCCAAAATGAACCTGTCCCTTTTTGGTAGGTGGGAAATGGGTAATACTAAAGAGTTATCCGACCAGATGGGAATTAATCGATGGCCTATATCGAATTCAAAGACGTCATCAAGCGTACGGCGAGGGCGACGCCCGCATTCACGCGCTCGACGGCGCGAGCTTTACGGTCGAGCGCGGCGAGCTCGCCATCATTTTGGGCGCTTCGGGTGCCGGCAAGACCACGGCGCTCAACATTCTGGGCGGCATGGATACGGCGACCTCCGGCACCGTGACGGTGGACGGGCGCGACGTGAGCTCCGCCAACGAGGCGCAGCTCGTGGAATACCGCCGCGCGACGTCGGCTTTGTCTTCCAGTTCTACAATCTGGTCCCCAACCTGACGGCGCTCGAAAACGTCGAGCTCGCAGCTCAGATCTGCCCCGATTCGCTCGATGCCGAACAGACGCTTCGCCAGGTTGGCCTGGGCGAGCGCCTCGCCAACTTCCCCGCGCAGCTATCGGGCGGCGAGCAGCAGCGCGTGTCCATCGCCCGCGCACTGGCCAAGAACCCCAAGCTGCTTTTGTGCGACGAGCCCACGGGTGCACTCGACTACAAAACCGGCAAGCAGATCTTGCAGTTGCTGCAGGACACCTGTCGCAAGCAGGGCATCACGGTCATTATCATCACCCATAACTCTGCGCTGGCGCCCATGGCCGATCGCCTGATCCGCTTTAAGAGTGGCCGCGTGGAGAGCGAGACGGTCCAGCAAAATCCCGTGCCTATCGAGACGATCGAGTGGTAGCGCCCATGGACCAAGATCGCCAAAACAGACAAAACCACGATGCGGAGCACGCGGGTCGCGACCGGGAGTTCGCGACCTACCGCACCGCTCAAAGCTCAAACGATATGGTGCCGACGGTTTTTCGCCGTGGCATCTACCGCACAATCCGAGGCAGTCTTAAGCGCTTCTTGTCCATCGTGGTCATCACCGCGCTCGGCGTGAGCGTGATGTGCGGCCTTAAGGCGGGCTGCGAGGACCTGTGCGATTCGGTTGACGCCTATTTTGACCAGCAGAATGTCTATGACATTAACGTGCAGTCGACCTATGGCCTTACGCGCGACGATCTCGCGGCTATTCAAGAGGTCGACGGCGTCGAGACGGCCGAGGGCATCTACACCGAGACCGCCTACACCGCCGTGGGCACAACGCACGAGCGCGTGGTCGTGCAAAGTCTCTCCAAGGAGAACATTGATCAGCCCGTGCTCGTGAACGGCGATTTGCCCGAGAGCGCCGATGAGGTCGCGGTGACTTCGAAGTTCCTGAAGGCTTCGGGCAAAAAACTCGGCGATACCGTGAGTTTTGCCGCCAATGACGCGAGCTCGTCCAACCAAAGCGCCAAGGATCAGTTTGCCGCGGGCGATTACACCATTACGGCCGAGGTCCTCGATCCTACCGACGTGAGCTCCGACTCGACAGTCAACGCCTTTCGCGCTGCTTCGGCGGCGGACTATAAGTTCTATGTGAGCGAGGATGCCGCGACATCTTCTTCCTACTCCGCGGTCCACGTGATCGTCGAGGGAGCCAAGAGTCTTAACTCCTATTCGGATGCCTACGCGGCAAAGATCAATGAGGTCAAGGGCAATATCGAGAAGATCCGCGAGGAGCGTGAGAAGGCGCGCGTCCAGGAGTTGACGGTTGACACGCCGACAAGCTTGGATACGGCCGAGCGTCAGGCCGCCATGCTCTTTGGGATCGAGCAGGATAACATCAACCGTATGGCCGAGGGCAGCGAGGAGCGCGTCCAGGCTCAGGCCGAGTTGGACCAGCGCCGCGCCGCCGCCGACCAGCATTTTGCCGATGCCCGCGCCGAGCTTTCCGATCTGGGTGAATGCACCTGGTACATTCAGGACCGCGGTAACATCGCAAGCTACTCGAGCGTCGAGAGCGATAGCTCTTCGATCGAGGCCATCGCCACGGTTTTCCCATTTATCTTCTTTGTCGTCGCCGTGCTCATCAGTCTTACCACCGCCACGCGCATGGTCGAGGAGGAGCGCACGCTCATCGGCTTGTATAAGGCGCTCGGTTATTCGCGCGAACGCATCCTGTCCAAATACGTGGACTACGCGCTGTGGGCGTGTCTGATCGGCGGCGTGCTCGGCAACATCATCGGATTTGTGGGCTTGCCGCTGTTCCTGTTTACGGTGTTCGACGACATGTACTCGCTGCCCCAGATGTTGCTTTCGTACGACATCGTGTCCTCAATCGTCTCGGTGGCGCTGTTTGCCGTGGGCGTGGTGGGCGCTACGATTATCGCCTGCCGCCACGAGATGGCCGAGACCCCAGCCTCGCTCATGCGTCCCAAGGCCCCGCGTGCCGGCTCGCGTATTCTGCTCGAGCGTATCGGATTTATCTGGCGCCGCATGGGCTTCTTAAACAAGGTGGCGGCGCGTAACCTGTTCCGCTACAAAAAGCGCGCCTTTATGACCATCTTCGGTATCGCCGGCTGCACGGCGCTCGTGATCTGCGGTATGGGCATCCGCGATACGTCGGTGGCGCTTTCGCCCAAACAGTACGGGCATATCACGCGCTATGACTTGCTGGCGGTCGCCAATCCCGACGATTTTTCGCAGACGTGCGCGGCATTGGATGAGCGCAGCGCGGCCAATGATTCCAACGTGACCGTGACCTCGACCCTGCCGATTATGACCGACAACGTCACCTTTACGTTTGGCGGTAAGAGCGAGACCGTGCAGCTGATCGTGGTGCCCGATGACCGCACGGGTGACTTGGACGATTACGTGCGCCTGGAGGATGAGTCCAAAGAGCCGCTGTCTTTGCGTGACGGAGACGTGTATCTGAGCAAAAGTTCACAGCTGGTGCTTGGGATTCAGCCGGGCGATACGGCACACGTCCAGGATTCGTCGCTCAATGTTGCCAAGGTCAAAGTCAGCGACATTTCGCTTAACTATCTGGGCAACACGCTTTACATGACGCAGGGCACCTATGAGCAGGCTTTTGGTCGCAGCGCTCGACTCAACGGCATCTTTGCACTGCTTAAGGGCTCGTCGGACGACCAGATTGCGTTTAGCAAGAATCTTAAGAGTGACGGTTGGCTTACGATTTCGAGTACGGCCGAGCATTGGGAAAACTATGAGGCGAACTTTACGATTATCAATTCTGTCGTGGTGCTCGTGACCTTTATGGCGGCGTGCCTATCGTTTGTGGTGGTGTTTACGCTGTCCAACACGAATATCTCCGAGCGCGAACGCGAGCTGGCGACCATCAAGGTGTTGGGCTTTCGTCGCGGTGAGGTGCACCACTACGTCAACAAGGAGACGTTGATTCTTACGGCGATCGGAGCCGCGCTGGGCGTACCGCTGGGCGGCTTGCTGGCCGAGAGTTTTACGTACATTTTGCAGATGCCGTCGCTGTACTTTGATGTTGAGGTCGAGCCGCTAAGCTACGTGCTTGCCGTGGTGCTTTCCTTCGGCTTTACGATCATCGTCAACCTCGCCACCAACCGAACGCTCAATAAGATCGACATGGTCGGCGCTCTCAAGAGCGCCGAGTAACCTGCCAAAAAGGGACAGGTTTATTTTGGCAGGTTTTATCTGGGCAAACGCGGACAACCATTAGGTGGCCCGGCGTTTGACCCGTTTTGCTGGGGATGTCTGTCGTTCAGTGCTCTTACTGGCCAATCCAGTGTTGCGCATAGCTCTTAATGTCCTCGGTAAAACCGTCAAGGTCGTCAAGGGTGATCACGCTGTCGATAAGCAAATTGGCTATCTCGCGGTGCATTGTGCTGCGGCGAATGTCGTTTGCAATTACGCCTGAGGACAGCTTGTCTCTATTGAGGCGCTCTTCTAGTGCCCAAAATCTACTGGACGCTTCACTGTCGCCGTTCAGTATCTCAACGTACTGGCCGATGAGCTTTTCCATATAACGTTCTTGCCATTGAGGAAGCATTTTCTTAAACAGCTTCCAGTCGCTTTCGGCTACGTCGCGCATATGTCCTCCGCTCGTTAAACGGGCTTTTCCATTTGCCTTTCATTCTATTTGGTTTTCGCTCGCAGTCGTGGATGAGAGACTCTCTTTGGCCTTCGAGATTGGGCTTGTATGGGTCGTATGCCACAAAATGGGCCTATCTACTACGTTTGCTACCACACCCTCGACCGTGACAAAGATTATGAAATTAAAACCGCAGGTAGATGGCTTGCCAGTTTTTGGAAAAGGCGGGTATGGTCGGCCCTCTCGAGTTAAACGTAGTAAATAGGCCCTTTTCTTGGCGCGCGGTCAGCTCAATGCTAATCTCCGTGCCGGAACTGACCCAGTTGTTTGTAAGTTGCGGTGATATACGGACTGTTTGGCGCTTTGGAGCTTCAAAACAGTCCCTATCTCACCGCAACTTAGGAGAAGGGCGGGGGCGGTTGGGTGCTGGTGGGTCGGAGCGTGTTAGGCCTGTTTGCGGTGCTTCCATTGTTTGCGGCACCAGCGCATGAGCGCCTTTATGACGGGAATCGTGATGAGGATGATCCATGCAGGATGGGGCTGTCCCAAACAGAGCCACATGTAGAGGAACCAAGCGATGGCGGCTGCCGGGTAGATGGCCTCGATCAGCTTAGACAGGTGGCGCCGATCGATGAAGTCACCAATCGCGTAGTAGACGGGAATCAAAAAGACGAGGAAGAGGCCCGTAGCCCATGTGCTGTAGACAATGCCGAGCACCAGATAGGCGAGAGCGACAAGTGCGGGGAAGGGGAATTTGTTCCATGCACGTCCGACCTTGGTGTGGAAATGCTTGCCATGATGGTCGAGCTTGTCGTGCGCCTCCTTCCAGCTGGAAAACGTCTCGCCGTCGATGGTGACGGTGCCATCGTCATTGGTATGCACGCTATGTCCATCGTCCTCAAGCGTATCGATATACAATCCGTCTGGCCCCACATGGACCTCTTCACCCTTGCGCTCGTTAGCCACATGGATGCCGCTCCAACCAACATGGACCTCTTCGCCTTTGTTGGGATCAATAACGTGGATGCCGCGCGCGAGGGAAATATCGACAAGTGGCTTATCGCTGCAATCAGCGTGCTCAGCAGAAGCCTCAGCCTCATCTGAAGCTTTGGTGCCGGCGTTGCTGTTCCGTGCCTCATCATCAGTCTGCGAGTCATCAGTGCTATCCACCGCCTCCCCATACAGCAGCTCATCCAGCGACACGCCATACAGCGCGGCGAGCGCAATAAGGTTATCGGTATCGGGCGAAGATTCGCTGCGCTCCCATTTACTGACAGCCTGACGACTCACGCCAGCTGGGCGGCAAGCGCCTCCTGAGAAAGCCCGGCAGCCTTGCGGCGATCAACGAGCCGCTGTGCCATCGCAAGATCCATAGCAGTTCCTTTCATGTGGTGATCGTAATCGAATGAGCCGAGTATGCCGAGAACAACCGGTGGCGACCACCATTTCTAGTTAGAATCTGCTCCGACCCTACCGCAACTACCGGTAGCAACCCCTAACGACCAGCCATTTCAGGACAAATGTCAGTGCTACTCTCAGCTAAGAGCTTGCAACATCCCAAAATCTCAGCCCACGCACTTGCAGCAAGAAGACGAATAGCCTCGGCCTCCCTAGTTACCGCAGGAGGCCCCAGGGCTTACCTCCCAAATCTTTCCGCAGGCGGAAGGATCCCGCCGCGCGAAGCGCACGGCGGGATCCTGACATGTCCGAGGACGATTTGGGAGGTAAGCCCTGGGGCCTCCGATGAGAGCAGTTTCGGCCGAGGCTATTCGTCGCCGAAGCTGATGCCCAACGCCTTGGCTTCGCGCACCAGTCGCTCTGGGGATCGACGTACTTGAGCTTGCCGGCGACATCCTCGAGCGGCATGTGGCACATCTTGCCGTCGCGCAGGGCAATCATGTAGCCAAACTCGCCGCGCAGGCATCCCAGTGCTGCCTCGACGCCGCACTGGGTCGCAAAGATGCGGTCCTGGGCGTCGGGCTGACCGCCGCGCTGCGTGTGACCGGGGATGGCGACGCGGGTCTCGCGACCAGTCTTGGCCTCGATCTCCTTGGCGATGTCGTAGACAATCGACGGGCTCGTGCGCTCAGCGAGCTTTTTCTTGTACTCCTTTTTGGACAGCGCCGCGTCCTCCTTGGAGATAGCGCCCTCGGCGACGGCCACGATGGTAAAGCGGCTGCCGGTCTCCATGCGATGCTCGATGGTCTTGATGACGTTATCCATGTCGTAGGGGATCTCGGGAATCAGGATGACGTCCGCACCGCCCGCGGCACCGGCGTACAGCGGAATCCAGCCAACCTTGTGGCCCATGATCTCGATGACAAACACGCGGCCGTGACTCGAGGCAGTGGTGTGGATGTCGTCGATGCACTTGGTGGCGACGTCGATGGCGCTCGTAAAGCCAAACGTCAACTCGGTGCCCCAGGTGTCGTTATCGATGGTCTTGGGCAGGGCGATAACGTTGAGGCCCTCTTCGCGCAGGCGGTTGGCGGTCTTGGTGGAGCCGTTGCCGCCCAGCATAAACAGGCAGTCGAGCTGCAGCTTATGATAGGTGTGGACCATTGCGGGCACCTTCTCGACGCCGTCGGCCTCGGGGATGTCGAGGCGCTTGAACGGCGTGCGGCTCGTGCCCAGGATGGTGCCGCCACGGGTGAGGATGCCGCTAAAATCGGCGGGCGTCATGACACGGAACCTGCTGTAGATAAGGCCCTGGTAGCCGTCCTCAAAACCATAGATCTCGATAGGCTCTTCGCTATTGGTTATAAGCGTTTTGACGATGCCGCGCATGGTGGCGTTGAGCGCTTGGCAGTCGCCGCCACTGGTAAGAAGACCGATCCTGAGCATGATGAATCCTTCCGGGCAAGTTATAACATGCGCATAAGTTTACCCCCGCACACTGTTGATACAGGGGTAAAACGTGTTAGCTCAAGCGTATAGAAATGTAAGCAACGTCAGGCGAGCGTAAGGTCGACGGGCCTGGCTCCTTACGGCGTGAAGGCGTCGACGTCGCCCCAGTGGCGGCGCAGCGTGATGGCGGCAGCGGGCTCGGTATTGTCAAAGACGACCGACCATTGCGTATTGCTGGTGATGTCTTCCGGATTGGGCTCTTGCGCTGCGGCTCGCAGGGCTTCCCAGGCAATCGTTTCGTCCTGGGCACCGACATGGGCGTCAAGGACATCGGCGATGGCGATGGCGCGCTCTTTGCCATGGCCCATCTCGCCATTCTTTTGGTTGGGCAGCACTTCGTCGCCATAGCAGGCGTAGAAGTTCGTGACCTGGCGTACGGGCGTCGCCTTGCATGCACGGTCGGGATCGCGCGGATCCCACTCCACCACCCGCGCGTCACCGGCGGCGTCGTTGATAAAGAAGTGATAGTCGCGTCCGGCCATGGCGTGCATGTCGTAGGCAGAAAGCAGGTCGACGGCCTCCTGCGTGGTGGCCGCGCGGTCGAGCACCAGACGGATGGCGAGCGAAGTGTTGATGACGGGGCGCTGCGTGTCCTGGTCACAAGGTTTGGAATCCAGGGTGAGCACGGCAATGGACACGCCACATTCGTTGACGCCGTCGAGCTGGGCAAACGGGCCCATCAACGCCGCAGCGCGTCCGCCGACGGAGTCAAGCGGAGTGTTATCGCCCAGGTTGTTAAGGGCGGCAAACCCGATGGAGGCATAGCCGCCGCGTGGGTGATTGCGCACCAGCAGCGCCGAGGTGTCGTCCTTAAAGTCGTAATTGCGACCGGTGCGCACGCGGCCTTCGGCATCTACGGCGACAAAAGCGCTGCAGGCAAACTGGGGCGCCTGGACATGTGCCGGCACACCGGGCAGCACCTGTGCCACCACGGCATCGATGTATGCCTGGTCATCGCGCACACCAGCGGCGATGATGCGATCAAGATCGTAGTCGTAGGCGATGTCGATTGCGTACAGGTCATAGCCATCCGCGTTGCCGGTCAAGCGTTTGAGTGACGCGGCGGACTTGATTTGCTTGCGGTAAACGATGCCGGCGGCAGCGGCAAGGCCGACGGCGACTCCCGCGACACCGCAGGCGATGGCAATGTTACGTGGCTTCATGACGGCTCCTCTCGTCCTGTTAGCGTAATTGTCGCAAAAGGAGTGCGGGCATGATGGCTCAACTTGGCGAGCGGCGCGGGATTAAACATGGAATGAAAGGCACGGCACTGGCGCGGCGGGGTATGCTGGAGGGGACCATCAACCCAGCGAAAGGGGAGAGCATGACGGATCAGGAAACGCCCGAGCGCTCGCATGTGACGGCCGACGATATCGAGGCCGCTAACGACCTTATCGACTTTATCGAGGCATGCCCCAGCATGTTTCATACGGCGGCGACCATTATGGCCGAGCTCGACGAGGCGGGCTTTACCTACCTGCCCGAGAACGCGGCGTGGGACATCGAGCCGGGCGGGCGTTATTACACGCAACGCAACACCTCGAGCGTTGTTGCCTTTAAAGTGGGCGAGGACCTGGCCGCGACGTGGGGCGAGGACGGCGTTGCCGGCGACTATCATTTTCAGCTTGCGGCGTCGCACAGCGATTCGCCGACGTTTAAGGTCAAAGCCGTGCCCGAGCTCGACGGTGCGGGCGAGACGCTGCGCCTGAACACCGAGCCTACGGCGGCATGATCGACTATACGTGGTTTGATCGTCCGCTGGCGCTCGCGGGCCGCGTGCTGGTGCGCGAGGGCGACCGCATCGAGAGCCGCCTGCTTGCCACCGAGCGCGAGGTCGCTATTATTCCGAGCCTCGCCATTCATATGAACCGCGGCGTCAACGAGGGTTTTGCGCCCAATCGCGCTGTCGATCTGTGCCCGCTTATCAGCGCAGGCGAGCTCAAGCAGGGGGATTTTGATGCCCTGATCGCCGACGAGCTGGATGTTGAGCCCGAGCAGATTCTGGGCCGCGATTTGTTCCTGGTCAATCGTCAGGATGCGCGCATTTGGGGCTGGGCCGACGAGTTTATCTCGACGCCCAAGCTCGACGACCTGGCCTGCGCCTACACCTCGCTACAGGCATTTTTGGGTGCTGAGAACGCGCACGACGTTTCGGTCTTCTGCTGCTTTGATAATGAGGAGGTTGGCTCCGAGACCAAGCAGGGCGCCATGTCGACGTTCTTGGCCGACGCGCTGCGCCGCATTAACGGCTCGCTGGGCTTTGACGACGAGTCGTACCACCGTGCGCTTGCCGCTTCGATGCTCGTGAGCTGCGACAACGCGCATGCCGTGCACCCCAACCACGCCGAGAAGTGCGACGCCCGCAACCAGGTGGTGCTCAACGGCGGCATCGTCATCAAGGAGGCAGCCAACCAGCACTATTGCACCGATGCCTTTAGCCGCGCGGTGTTCCAGGCTATCTGCGATGACGCGACGTGCCCACGCAGGCCTTCGCCAACAAGAGCGACATGGCCGGCGGTTCTACCCTGGGCAACCTGTCGAACATGCAGGCGAGCATGCATGCCGTGGACGTGGGCCTGCCGCAGCTTGCCATGCACTCGAGCTACGAGACCGGCGGCGTGCGCGACGTGATGTACGCCATCCGCGCCCTCACCGCCTTCTACGAGCGAAACCTAACCATCAACGGCGCTGAAAGCGTGGAACTCTAAAACCTACCAAAAAGGGACAGGTTCATTTTGGCCGGTTTTATCTGGGCAAATGCCGCAACGCCAACAGCTGGACAGAATTGTTAAGACACCGCAGGTTGAGCAAGCGTCAGCGAGCGATGTCCAGAGCGAACAAGTTGGCATGAAAAAGGCAAGGCATAGACCTTCTGGTCATGCCTTGCCTTTTGAATGACAAATTGTCGCTCTGGGCGGCGCGCAGCGTCGACTGATCCGCCGTTCGTTAGAACGGCGGATCCCTAATGTTCGATCCAGCAACGCAGGGTCTCGCCGGCCTGCAGGTGACGCAGATTCTCCGCGGCGATGTCGACCACGTTGTTGAGCGTGGCTGCCAGGTGGAACCAGCCGGAGACGTGCGGCGTGATGAGCATGTTGGGCGCATCCCACAGGGGGCTTGTCGCAGGCAGGGGCTCGGGGTCGGTGACGTCGACCGCAGCGCCGGCAAGATGTCCCGACTCCAGGGCGGCAACCAAGTCGTCGGCGACCACAAGATCGCCGCGGCCGCCGTTGGCAAAGAAGGTGCCCGGCTTCATCGCGGCGAAGAACTCGGCGTTCGCCAGGCTGCGGGTCTCGGGTGTGCTGGGCATAAAGGATGCGACGACGTCGGCCTCGGCCAGGCGCTCGGGCAGGGCGTCCATGCCGTCCATGTCCTCAAACACAATGGGGTAGACGAGCGGATGGCGCTTGATGCCGCGGACGTGCGCGCCCATGCTGCGGCAGAGCGTGGCAAAGTGGCCGCCAATGTCGCCCGCGCCCAGCACCAGCACGTTGGCGTTTTTGAGCGAGGTGACCGGACCTAAATCCTCCCAGCGATGTTCGCGCTGCAGGTCCTGGTAGCCGGGCAGGTGCTTCATCATTGACAGCACCATGGCAAACATGTGCTCGCTTACGGCCTGACCGTAGGCGCCGATCGAGCAAGACAGCTTGGCGTCGGCCGGCACGGTGCCGGCGGCAAGGTAGTCGTCATAGCCAGCGGTCTGCAATTGCAACAGCTGGAGATGCTCGCATGCCGTGAGCATGTCAGGGTCTATGTTGCCCAAGATCACGTCGGCTTTGGCGACCTGCTCACGCGTGACGGCATCGGCGCTCGTGTAGATAAAGTCCTCGCCCGGAGCGCTCGACTCAAGAATTGCGCGATGGCGGTCGTTGACGGGCAACAAAACCAGGATGTTCACAAGCAGTCCTCTCCGCTCGACCTGCCAAAAAGGGACAGGTTTATTTTGGCAGGTTTTATCAGGCAAAACGTTTAAATAAAACACCGGATGCAAGACGAGCGTGCCCGTCAGCATCCGGCGCATCCACAGCTACCAGCTCAGCAGCTCGTAACCATCCTCGGTCACCACGAGCTGTACCTCGCACTGGGCCGAATCACTGCCGTCCTTGGTGCGCACGCACCAACCGTCACCCTTGCTAATCTTGATGTCGGGCGCTCCGGCATTGACCATGGGCTCGATGGTAAAGACCATGCCCGGGGCCATGATGGTGTCAACATCGGGCGCCTCGGTGGTAAAGCCCACAAACGGGTCCTCGTGGAACTCCTTACCGATGCCGTGTCCGCCGTACTCGCGCACCACGCTAAAACCGGCGTCCTCGACCGTCTTTTGCACGGCCTCGGCCATCACGGACAGCGGCAGCCATGGTTTGACGGCAGCCAGACCCGCCTCCACGCTGGCGCGAGTGACGTCGACCAGGCGCTGGCGCTCGGCCGAGACCTCGCCGATGCAGAACATGCGGCTCGAATCACTAAAGTAACCGTCCAAGATCGTGGAGCAGTCTACGTTGATGATGTCGCCCTCGTGCAGCACGTCCGTATCGCAGGGAATGCCGTGGCAGACCACATCATTGATCGAGGTGCACACGCTCTTGGGGTAGCCCTCGTAGTTGAGGTCGGCCGGCGTGCCACCGTGCTCGACGGTGTAGTCGTAGATCATCTGGTCGATCTGGTTGGTGGTCATGCCTGCGGCGATATGCTCGCCCACATAATCGAGCACGCCCACGTTGATGGCTGCCGAGCGCTTGATGCCCTCGATATCGGCGGGAGTCTTGTAGAGCGTGCGAGGCAGAACCTCCCAGCCTTCTTCCCACAAGCGCTCGAGGCGCTCATCAAAGGCGCTATGGCATTTCTTGTATTTCTTGCCGCTGCCGCACCAGCAAGCGTCGTTGCGGCCGGGCACGGGTCCGTTGTCAAACATGGCTAACTTCCTTTCTTTCGCAGCTAGTATAGCCCACCCACGCGGCCATAAAAGTTGCGGTGATATAGTTCCGATTTAAGCGGTTTAACAGCACAAATAGGAACTATATCACCGCAACTGATGGGGCGGGATGGCGGGCACTAGCTGCTGCGTGGTTTTGCTAGTAGCTCACCTGGCAGGGAATACCGAGGGCGCGCACGCGCGCGGCAATGGCGTCGAGCACCTCGGGCGCTGCTTTGGCAAGGCCGGCGACTGGTGTCTCGCGCGCGACCGTGTAGATGGTCGCCTCCTGCGGACGAATGCGCTCAAGCGCCGCGAGCCAGGGGGCAACATACTCCTCGCCGGTATTGTCGATGAGCTTGCCTGATACTCGCCGGTCAAAAAGATCGTCTGGATAATAACGTGACCGTCAAAGCTTGCGAACGTCTCGATCTGGTGTTCGACGTTGTAGGGGCCAACAGGCTGGTCGAGCAGCTGGATAAACGCCGGGTCGACGGTATCGAGCTTAAGAATGTTGTCGTCGACCATCATGAGCGCATCGTGCACAGCGGGCTGGTCAGCGCGCGTGCCATTGGAGAGCACGGCGATCTTGGTGTTCGGGGCCAGCTGGTCGCGAAGTGCGATGGCGCCGGCGATAGCCTGCGGAAACTCCGGTGCGGCGGTGGGCTCGCCATTGCCGGCGAAGGTGATTACATCGGGTAGCTCGCCCTCGGCTGCCATCTCGCGCAGCTTGGCCTCGAGTGCGTCGAGCACCCCGGCGGCCGTGTTATACGGCTCATGGCAGGGCGCTCGGCGTTAAGGCCGTTCTCGCAGTAGATGCAGTCGAACGTGCAGATCTTGCCCGACGCCGGCATCATGTTGACACCGAGCGAAAGGCCCAGACGGCGGCTGCGCACCGGTCCAAAGATGGGGCTGGCATTTAAAAACGTAGACATAGACATATGCTCCTTGGGACAGTTGTGCCTAAGCATAGCATCGGCTCCAAAGCAAGGTGTGGGCTCTTGCTTTACAAGTTTCGTTTTTTCACGTCGCTCATGATGCCGTGCCATGAAAAGCCTCGGGTCGGGTAAAGTTAATCTGTTAACAAGGTGTAAGGCAATGCGGGTCTATCCAACCGCACTGACGTGCAACTGGATGAGCATTGATGACGGGGGCACAACATGGATTTTACGGTCGAGAATGCGGGCACCACGATCGCCTGTCGCGAATATGTCGGCCCGGATGTGTCGCCTGATGCTCCTGCCTTGGTGTGCGTGCACGGCGCTTGTGTCGACGGCACATTTTTTGACGGTATCGCTTGTGAGCTCAGCCGCAACTACCGCGTAATTGCCTACGACCGCCGCGGCTGCGGTGGCAGCAGCGATGCGGCAGACGGCAGCTATGATCTTGCCGCTCAGGCCGCCGACCTGCAAGCCGTGATCGAACACGTTGGCGCTCCGGCAAATGTGCTTGCGCATAGCGCCGGTACGTTGGTGGCGCTGGAGCTTCTTCGCACCGAACCCCATCTCGTTGCCCGTGCGATTCTGCATGAGCCGGCTGTGTCGGACAAAGGCGTCGGTATGGGCGCAGCTCCGGTTTTGCTCGATATGATTGCGGCGGGAAAGGTTTCAAGGGCGCTCCGGCTTTTCTTGGGAGCCTCGGCGACTTGGACCCCGAGGCTCCTGGAACGACCGAAGCGGAAGCCAAACATGCCCTGCGCAACGGCCGCAGTTTCATGGCAAACGAATACGGGATTGCTATGACCTGCGTTCCCGATTGGGATAGCGTTCGCGCGTCAAAAACGGTGGCCGCCGTGCTCCTGGGCGAGCTCTCGATTGGCACATCCCGCGAGGCTGGTACGCGAGCGGCTGCCGAATATCTCGATTGCCCCCTCGTGACAATCCCGGGCGCGCACAACGGCCTGCGCGATCGCCCGGCAGCGGCTGCCCAGACTGTCCGTAGCATCCTGGAGCTCTAGCAGCCGTAAAAATCAAAACAGTCTTCACTCGCAAACGTTTCGGCCGTGTTAACAAATGTGCTCAAAACCTCACGTCTGCGGCTTCAATCGCGCCGCCTGCCAACTCATAAAAATGTAACAGCATTCACGTGCTTACCTGCATCGGCAAGGTGTTACCCTTGTAACATTTGGAACCCACCGCTACCATGCGAAACTATCGAAAGGGCCCCATATGCTCAATAATCACGAGGTCAATCTAACCGACGAGGAGGCTGCCGCCGAGGTCGCCCGTGTCGCGAAGACCTACCCCGTGGTGCGTTTGCTGTCGGCCGATCAGATTAAGAGTGAGCCTAACTGCCTGCTCGCCGGTGATCGGTGTCCTTGTCTGCGTCAGTCAAGTCTTGAGGCTTTGGCAGACTCCGATGAGGTGTCGGAGCAACTGCTCAATGATGGCACTGAGTACCGCGCCCGTCTACGCCCTTTGAAGGTCGAGGGCGAGCCTCACGTCTTGCTGATGGTGCGTCCGATCGATGAGCAAGAGGCCGCAGAAGAGGACCTTGTCTACACCGACGTGCTGACGAATGTGCGCAATCGCCGATATTACGAGGAAAAGCTCCGTAGCACCCGCGTGAATGCCGGCGTTGCGGTGATCGACCTTGATGATTTTAGGGTCTTCAACGATACGTGTGGCCGTCATGCCGGCGACCTTGCGCTCGGTGCTGTGGCGACAGCCATGCGCAGCGGAATCCGTTCGACTGACGAGCTTGTGCGCTATGGCTGCGACAAGTTTGTGGTTGTCATGCCCAATATTCCCTCCGATGACTTCACCCGTCGCCTGCATCAGGTGTCCGATGCCGTTCGTTCCACGATTATTCCGGGCCATGAGTACGTGAGCTTGACGGCATGTGTTGGTGGCGTTCGCATTCATGGCGAGACGGTCGATGAGGCGTTGGCCGCGCTGCTCAGTTACTGAGCCGCGCTAAGGCAAAAGCCGGTACGGTCGTGACCGATGCCGATTCCATCGAGGCCTTCCAAAGCGAAAAGCCTTTGGTGCTTATCGCCGATGACTCCGAGATGAACCGAGCCATTCTCAGCGAGATGCTCAAGGACGAGCATTGCATCCTCGAGGCCGATAACGGTCGTGCGGCGCTCGACATGGTCGACCGCTATGGCGATGAGTTGTCGCTCGTGCTGCTGGACATTGTGATGCCGGGCATAAGCGGCTTTGAGGTGCTGGCCGATCTGTCGCGCCGATCGGGTATCGATAATCTGCCTGTCATCATGATTTCGAGCGAAGATTCCGATGATGCGGTTCTGCGCGCGTACGAGCTGGGCGCCTCGGACTATATCAACCGCCCGTTTGACTCCCGTGTCGTGCGCCGCCGCGTAAGCAACACCATCCGCCTGTACGCCAAACAGCGCCGCCTGACGAACCTGCTGTCCCAACAGTACAACGAGCGCGTCAAGAACAGTCGCATGCTCATCGACATCATGGCCGGCGTCATGGAGCTTCGCAACGGCGAGAGCGGTAGGCACGTTACGAACATCGAAAAGCTGACCGAGCTGCTGCTTGGCTATCTGGTCCAGCGTAGCGGCACGATCTCCCTCGACAATGAGGAACGCTCCACGATCGCCCTGGCTTCGGCGCTGCACGATATCGGCAAGATGTCGATTGACGATGCGATCCTCAACAAGCCCGGGCGCCTCACGCCCGAGGAATTCGAGATTATGAAGACGCATACCACGATTGGCGCCAACATGCTGCTCGAGCTGGGCAGCCATCACGCCGGCAATGCGCTTATGGAATATGCGTACCAGATTGCGCGTTGGCATCACGAGCGCTGGGACGGCAAGGGTTATCCCGATGGCCTTAAGGGCGACGAAATTCCCATCGCCGCGCAGGTGGTTTCGGTGGCTGACGTGTACGATGCTCTGACGAGTGTGCGCGTGTACAAGGACGCTATCCCGCACGAGGAGGCGATCCAGATGATCCTGGACGGTAAGTGCGGCACCTTTAACCCGCTGCTGCTCGATTGCCTGCTCGAGGTGCAAGACCAAATTGCCGAGACGTTGGCACGCCCCGCCGACGTCGTCGCGTTTCCCACGATTTAGTTTGACCAAAGGAGTTTTTAATCCATGATTTCCATGCGTGAGGCGTATGAGAAGATCGGCGCTAATTATGACGACGCGTGCGCTCGGCTGATGGGCGGGGAAATGCTTGCCCGCTTTGCCCTCAAGTTTTTGGATGACGAGAGCATGGACAAGCTGGAGGCTGCCATGGCGGCAGGAGACGCCGAGAGTGCGTTTATGGCAGCGCACACGCTCAAGGGCGTGAGCCAGAACCTGGGATTCGATAATCTGTACGAGCCGGCGGTCGTGGTAACCGAAGCGCTGCGCGGCGCTGATGCCGTTGACGGCGCCGCGAGGGGATGCATGCGTTGCAGCAGCAATATGCGGCTACGATGTCGGCTCTGCGCGAGGCGGCCGAGTAAGAGGCTGTGAGCCTTGATGACTATGA
>JAQEDL010000017.1:0-24525 GCA_027669365.1 Coriobacteriaceae bacterium AM49-12
GCAGGCGAAGTCGCCTGCTCGGACAGTCCTGCTCGCACGGAGAGCACATTAAGTGCTCTCCGGCTCGTGCGGAACTCGCGATCGACTTCGCCTGCAGCCGCGCGACCGGGGCGAACGGTGCTCCAAAGATTGTCAAAAAAGCGGTCGGCGCGCAGTGCGCCGACCGCCGATATAAGGGGTCTGAAGGTTTTGCCAGCAAGGGCCACTTACTCGTCTAGGAGATCCTGCGGCACTTCGTTGCCGTCGCCTAGGTCGACCGGGGCTTTTTCGTCGTCGGCTGCGGGCTCGGCCTCGGCGTCCTCGCCTTCGGGCTTCTCTTTGGCGGCTGTCATGCGGGCTACGGCGCATACGCGGTCGTTGTCGTCGACGGTCATCATCTTGACGCCCTGGGTAGCGCGGCCAGTCTGGCTAATCTCATCGGTCTTGACGCGAATGACCGTCGCGCCCTCCGTCACGATGAACAACTCGTGCTGCGGGCCCACCGTCTTCATGGCCGCGAGGTTGCCCTTACGCTCGGTCATTTGGATGGTGTAGACGCCCTGGCCGCCGCGATTCTGCTCCGGGTAGTCCGCGACCGGCGTGCGCTTGCCGTAGCCGCGCTCGGTGATGACGAATAGATCGCCGTTGCCGTTAGTGACTTCCATGCCCAGAACGCTCACGCCGTCCTTCATACCGATACCGCGAACGCCGCTGGTATCGCGGCCGGTGGCGCGCACCTGCTCCTCGGAGAACATGATCGCCTTGCCCGCGGTGGTGGCCAGGATAATCTTGTCGCCCTCGCGCACGCGGCGCACGTTCAGCAGCGCGTCGTCGTCACGCAGGTTGATAGCGATCAGGCCGTCGCGGCGGCTGCGGTCATATGCGCTCATTACGGTCTTCTTGACCATGCCGCTCTTGGTGGCAAACATCAGGTACTCGTCGGCAGGGAACTCGCGGCAGCTGATGACGCTCGCGATCTTCTCGCCCTCCTCGAAGGGCAGCAGGTTGACGATTGCGGTACCGCGCGCCTGGCGCGTACCCACCGGCAGCTCGTGCACCTTCAGGCGATAGACCTTACCCTTGCTCGAGAAGAACAGCACGTACTCGTGCGTGGACGCGATGAACATCTCGTCGATGACGTCGTCCTCTTTGAGGTTGACGCCCGACACGCCCTTGCCGCCGCGCTTCTGGGCGCGGTAGGCGGCCACCGGGATGCGCTTGACATAGCCGGTGTGGGTGATGGTCACGACCATGTCCTCATCGGCAATGAGGTCCTCGACGTCCAGGTCCTTCTCGACATGGCTGATCTCGGTGCGGCGCTTATCGCCGAACTTCTTGGAGATCTCGCGCATCTCTTCCTTAATGACGCCCAGGATCTTCTCCTCGTGCGCCAGCAGGTCCTCGTAGTAGGCGATGGCGCGGCGCAGGCCGTCCAGCTCTTCCTGGATCTTGTCGCGCTCCAGGCCGGTCAGGCGGCGCAGCTTCATCTCGAGGATGGCCGTGGTCTGCTCGGGCGTAAAGCCAAAGCGCTCGATCAGGCGGCTGCTGGCCTCGGAGTCGGTCTGCGAGGAGCGGATGATGCTGATGACCTCGTCGATATGGTCAAGGGCCATCAGGTAGCCCTCAAGGATATGCGCGCGGGCCTGGGCCTTCTTAAGGTCGAAGCGGGTGCGGCGGGTGACGACGTCGACCTGGTGGTCGATGTAGTGCTGCAGCATCTCGCGCAGACTCAGGCATTTGGGAACGCCGTTGACAAGCGCCAGGTTGTTGGCGCCGAAGGTCGTCTGCAGCGAGGTGTACTTGTACAGGTTGTTGAGCACGACCTGCGGGATGACGCCCTTCTTGAGTTCGATGACCAGACGGATACCCTTCTGGTTGGACTCATCGCGCATATCCGAGATGCCCTCGATGCGCTTGTCGTTGACGAGCTGGGCGATCTTCTCCTGCAGGGTGCCCTTGTTGACCATGTAGGGGATCTCGGTAAAGACCAGGCGGCTGCGGCCGGTCTTGGTGGACTCCACGTGAGCCTTGGCGCGCACGGTAATGGAGCCGCGGCCGGTCTCGTAGCCCTGCTTAATGCCGGCGCTGCCCATGATGATGGCGCCGGTGGGGAAGTCCGGACCGGGCATGATCTGCATGAGCTCGTCGACGGTGGCTTCGGGGTTGTCGATCAGGTAGCAGGTGGCCTCGATCGCCTCGGTGAGGTTGTGCGGGGCGATGTTGGTGGCCATGCCGACGGCGATGCCCTGGCTGCCGTTGACCAGCAGGTTGGGGAAGCGCGCAGGCAGCGCCACGGGCTCGGCGAGTGATTCGTCGTAGTTGGGCTGCCAGTCGACGGTATCCTTCTGCAGGTCACGCAGCAGCTCCATGGCGGGCTTTGCCAGACGGCTCTCGGTGTAACGCATGGCTGCCGCGCCGTCGCCGTCGATGTTGCCGAAGTTGCCGTGACCGTCGATGAGCGGCGTGCGCATGGAGAACCACTGCGCCAGGCGGACCATGGCCTCGTAGACCGCGAAGTCGCCATGCGGGTGGTACTTACCGATAACTTCGCCGACCGTCCAGGCCGACTTCTTGTGCGGACGGTTGGGGTAGATGCCGCTCTCGTTCATCGCGTACAGGATGCGGCGGTGCACCGGCTTTAGGCCGTCGCGCACGTCCGGCAGGGCGCGCGCCGTGATGACCGACATCGAATACTCGATAAACGACTGCTTCATCTCGCGACCGAACTCCGAAATCTGGAGCTGGCCGCCATTGATATCCTCGCCGGCCGAGGCGCCACGGTCGACTTCGCCAAAGCTCTCCTCGAGCTCACCGTCGTCCTCTTCCTCGTCATCATCGGCATCGGGGTTATAGGCGTCAGGATCGCCGTCCTCGCCCTGCTCAGCACGGGCAAGCAGGCGCTTCAGATCGTCGGGCATGCCGGCATCGCCGGCCTCGCCCATGCCCTCGTTGTTGTTGATATCGTCTGCCACGTTACCTCCTCTTAAGCGTCAAGGAATCGTGCATCATGTGCATGCTTCTCGATGTACTCGCGGCGATAGCGACCTCGGAACCCATCAGCTCGCGCACGGCGCGGTCCGCCACCACGGCGTCCTCGATCGACACGCGCTGCAGGATGCGGGTCTTGGGATCCATCGTCGTCGAGGCGAGCTGCTTGGGGTCCATCTCGCCCAGACCCTTGTAGCGCTGGACGGTATAGCCCTTGCGCTTCTTGGTGATCTTGCCATCCTTGGCCTTGCCGTCTTCGTCGTTATCGTCGGGGTTCAGGCCCAGACTCTGGATGGTGTCGCGCAGGATCTCGTCTTCGGGCTGGCGGCCATTGGGATACACGTAGTGGATCTTGTTGCGCACCTTAATGCCAAAGATGGGCGGGCAGGCGACATAGACGTAGCCGGCATCGATCAGCGGACGCATGTACTTGTAGAAGAACGTCAGCAGCAGGATGCGGATGTGCGCACCGTCGACGTCTGCATCGGTCATGATGATGATCTTGTGGTAGCGCGCCTTGGTGATATCGAAGTCGCCGCCGTCGCCGGCACTCGTCGTGACGCCGCAGCCAATCGCGGTAATCAGCGACTGGATGGTGTCACTCGAGAACGCGCGATGGTCACCAACGCGCTCGACGTTCAGAATCTTGCCGCGCAGGGGCAGAATCGCCTGGATGTCTCGGCGACGGCCGTCCTTGGCCGAACCGCCTGCCGAGTCGCCCTCTACGATGAAGAGCTCGGTCAGCTCGGCATCGCGCACCGAGCAGTCAGCGAGCTTACCGGGCAGGGATGCCGTCTCGAGCAGGCTCTTGCGGCGGGTCGCCTCGCGCGCCTTGCGGGCGGCGTTGCGCGCCTTGCAGGCCTGTTGCGCCTTCTTGACGATCTCGCGGGCGGGCTTGGGATGCTCCTCCAAGTAATCGGCGAGGCCGTCGGTCACGATCTTGAGCGTGAGCGCGCGCATATAGGAGCTACCGAGCTTGGCCTTGGTCTGCCCCTCAAACTGCGGATCGGGCAGCTTGACCGAGATAACGGCCGAAAGGCCCTCGCGCACATCGTCGCCGGTCAGGTTGGCGTCTTTTTCCTTGAGCAGGTTCTGTTTGCGCGCGTAGTCGTTGATCACGCGGGTGAGCGCGGTGCGGAAGCCTCAAGGTGCATGCCGCCCTCGGGGGTGTAGATGTCGTTGGCAAACGACATGACGTTCTCGCCGTAGCCGCTATTCCACTGCAGGGAAACCTCGACCTCGCCCATCTTGGCCACGGGAGCGTCCGGGTCCGATTTGCCCTCGATGTAGATGGGCTCCTTAAAGGCCTCGGGGACGTCCTTGCCCTCGTTGAGGAACTTGACGAAGTCGATGATGCCGCCCTCGTAGCAAAACTCCTCCACGTGGGGAGTCGCCTCGCGCTCGTCGGTCAGCACGATCTTGAGGTTCTTATTGAGGAACGCGTCTCCTGCAGACGGTTGTGCAGCGTATCGAAATCGTAGATGCAGGTCTCGAAGATCTCGTCGTCGGGCCAGAAGGTGACGGTGGTGCCCGTCGAATCCGAGGTGCCCACGACCTCCATCTTCTTGACGGTCTTGCCGCGCGAGAACTCCATCTCGTAGGTGTTGCCATCGCGACGAACCTGAACGACCACGCGCTTGGACAGTGCGTTGACGACGGAGATGCCTACGCCGTGCAGGCCGCCCGAGACCTTATAGGCCGAGTTATCGAACTTACCGCCGGCGTGCAAGATCGTCATAACGACCTCGAGCGTCGGGATCTTTTTAACAGGGTGCTCGTCGACGGGGATGCCGCGCCCGTTGTCGACGACCGTGATGGAGTTGTCGGCGTGGACCGTCACCTGGATCTCGGTGCAGAAACCGGCCATGGCCTCGTCGACGGAGTTGTCAACGATCTCCCACACCAGGTGATGCAGACCGCTGGCGCTCGTCGAGCCGATATACATGCCCGGCGCTTACGAACGGCCTCGAGACCTTCGAGAATCTTAATCTCGCCGCCATCGTAATCGTTTTCGTTTGCCACACGTCCTCCTTCAGTCAAGAAAATGTGTACAGCCTTACTAGTTTATCGTAAAAAAATACCCTCGGGAACGAGGGTATTTGGCTCTACAAGGCCACCAGATGCGATTTAAGGCTCTTTTTTGCTTTGCACGCCCTTGGCCCACTCGGCGCTGGCTCTCATGGCATTCTCGAGGGCCTCGCGCAGTTTTTGGTCTTCGATGGGCGCCACTTGGCGCTCGATCTCGGCACGCTCGGCCTCACTTAGGTCGGCGTGCGGGGCCGGCGGTCGCTCGGTCGTCGCCGGGCGCAGGCGCTCCTTGGCGGCGGGCGGCGTGTGACCGGGCGCGGTGGTTTTGAACACCAGGCCGTCCACATGCGCACCGGCGCGCTCCATGCGCGCACGGATGATCTCGCGCAACAGCGTCATTTCCTGCGTCCACGAGGGCGAGTCGAGATACACCAGCAGCTCATTGGACTCGGGCAGGTAGCGCAGCCCCGTCACATGCCGTCCCTCGCGCGTGCCCGAGCACACCGCGTTCCATGCGCGATAGACCGTGCGCGACTCCTCGGCAGCCTCCATCTGCGCACGGCGCTTAGGCGTTGCAGCCGCCAGGATGCGCTGGCGCTCTGCGTTCAAAAATCCACTGAAGGCGACTGTCTCGCTCTCGTAATTAGCACGTCTCACCCATGCTCACCACCTTGGCTCGATCAAGCAGGTCATCGGTAAAGTACCCCAGGTTGGTCGTAGTTATGACCGTCTGGATATCATCGCCGATCAGCCGCAGGAAAGCGCCGCGACGCTCGCCGTCGAGCTCGCTCATCACGTCGTCCAAAAGCAGCAGCGGGGCGGTGCCCAGGACATCGCGAGCCACGGCCACCTCGGCCACCTTCCAGGACAGTACCAGCGTGCGCTGCTGTCCTTGGCTGGCAAATGAACGGGCGGAGCGACCCGCCACGGTGAACTCGATCTCGTCGCGATGCGGTCCCACCAACGTCACGCCGCGGCGAATTTCCTCGTCGGCATGCTCGTCAAGGGCGGCCAGCATGCGCTCGTACGCCCAACCCTTCAGCTCTTCGCGATCCTCGACCTGGGGCAAATCCCCCAGCGTGGACGCATAGGTCACGTTGGCAGCCTCGCCGGACGCCACTTGCCCGTAGGCAGTGTGCACATGGCCCGCCAGCCGGTCGAGTAGGGCCAACCGGTGCACGAGCAGGGCCGAGCCCGCGCGAGCAATCGAATCGTTCCACGCGCCGAGCATCTCGCGACAGCACCAGGTCTCCTTGAGCAGGGCGTTACGCTGGGTCACGCAGCGCCCATAGGTGCTCGCAAGATCGGCATAACGCGCGCTCAGCTGCATGCCAAAGTCATCGAGGGCGGCGCGGCGCACACTGGCGCCTCGCTTAACCATGTCCAGATGGTCGGGGCAAAACAGCACGCTCGGCAGAATCCCGCGCACACCGGCGGCAGAGCATCTCTTGCCGTTGCGACTAAACGAGCGCTTACCGTCCTCCGCGCTCAATCCCATATCAAGCACGCGGCCGTCGCCCTCGAGCCTCAGCTCGATCTTGCACGAGCCCACGCCGTCATGGACGAGCTCGGCTGCAGTCGGATGCCTAAACGAGGCGCCGCTCGTCAGCAGCTGCAGCGCCTCTATGAGATTGGTCTTTCCCGCCGCGTTGGGTCCCGCAAGTATCGTCACGCCCTCGTCCAGGGCAAGGCGATAGCTATCGAAGCTGCGGTAGTGCGCGACGGAAAGATCGCGGGCGAACATGGTCATGGCGCAGCGCTAGATGCGGACCGGCATGACCAGGTACAGGTAGTTGATCTTGTCGTAGGACTTGAAGATGCCCGCCTGCGAGTAGCTCTTGAGCTCCAGCGTGATCTCCTTCTCCTTGGACAGGGCATTGAGGCAGCCGAAGATGTAGTGGTAGTTGAAGGCGATGGTACCCGACTCGCCCTCAGCCTCGACATCGATCGTCTCCTGCGCAAGGTCCTGGTCATTGGAAATGGAGGACAGGCCCATCTGCCCGTTCTCGGCATCGATCTCGAACTTGACGGCGGGGTTGGCGCTCGCGATAACGGCCACGCGCTTGAGGGCGGCGTTAAAGGCGGCGACATCGATCTTGACGCTCGTCACGCACGAATCGGGGATGAGCTGCTTGTAGTTGGGGTACACGCCCTCGATGCGACGCGACACGTAGGTGGTGTTGCCGGCCTCGAAGACGACCTGGGTGTCGGTAGCCCCGATCATGATGGTCGCCTGGCTGGCCATGATGTTCAGCGCGTCGTTAAAGGCGTCAGCCGGAACGTTGAGCTCAAAGGAGCCCTCGAGGGTCGAGGTCTCGACCTGCGTATCGCACACGGCCAAGCGGAAGGAATCGGTCGCCACCAGGCGTACGGTGTTGTTCTCGACCTTCATGTGCACGCCGCCCAGGATGGGGCGAGCCTTGTCGGTCGAGGTGACGCGCCACACGCGGCCGACCATTTCGGACAAGACATCGGTCGGCAGCTCCACGGCACTCTCGATGGCATAGGCCGGAAACTCGGGGAAGTCATTGGCATCGAGCGTGTTCAGCCTAAAAGAGCTCTTCTCGCAACCAATCAGCACCTGGCGCTCGGACAGCTCAAAGGTGACCGGGGCATCGGGGAGGGTCTTGGTGATATTGGAGAGCATCTTACAGGGGATAACCATCTCGCCCTCTTCTTCGACATGCGCCGCGATGCGATGACGGATCGAGATAGTGTAGTTAGAGGTCTGGAATTCCAAGATGCCGTCTTGGGCCTTAACGAGCACGCCCGACAGGATGGGAAGGGTGGATGCCGAAGCGACACCCTTCATAACGACGCCGATGGCTTGTGTAAGCGAGCTCTGGCTGACGGTGAACTTCATCTTTTAATACCTTTCTATAGATATAAATATCTTAATAATAGTAATAGCACTGACGAAACTGTTGATTACTCCCAAAGACGCAGGTCAGACCAAGAAAGAGAATCGACAGCAACCTGTGTGCAACAGGGGTGGTTTTCCACGTTCAAAACCTGCGCAAAACTTTTCATCACCGCGGGTTGGGTTTTAGACACCTTATGCCCGTGGTTTCGACAAGTTTTCAACAGGTGTCTCTATTTCCCTACGAGCGCAGTGTAATTTTATCGCGCAGCGACTTGAGGTCTTCGGTGACGGTGCGGTCTTCCTGGATCATCTTCTGGACCTTTTTGTAACTCGTGCTGACGGTCGAGTGGTTGCGGTTGCCAAATTCGGCGCCCACCGCCGTGGTCGTCATCTCGCACATCTCGATGGCCAGGTAGATAGCGATATGGCGTGCTTTGGCGATATTGGCGTTGCGACGCGGGCCGATGAGCTCCTCGTGCGTCACGCCGTACTGCTCTTCGATGACGGACTGAACCGTCTGGACGTTGATCTTTTTGGCCGATGTGTCAAAGTACTGGCTGGCGATGGCGTCGATATCGTCAAAGGTGAGCTCCCCGCCCTCGCGCTCGCGGTCGCCCGCCTCGCCGGCGCAGCGCTCGCAAAAGCTCTCGAGTTCGCGGATGTTGGTGCCCGAGACCTCGGCCATATGTTTAAAGTGCTCGTCGGTTAGGTGCCCGCCGTCGCCCCCATAGGCCGCCAGCAGCGAGTCGTCGCCTGCCTCGGGAGCGGCGACGATGGTGTTCTCGTAATAGCGCTGCAAGATCTTGTATTTCATTTCGTAGCTGGGCTCTGCGACCAGGCAGAGCATGCCGGCGTTGAAGCGGCTGGTTAGACGCTCGTCCATGCTCAGGTCCTTGGGGGCGCGGTCTGCCGCGATGACGACCTTCTTGTTGTTGCGGATGAACTCGTCCATGAGCTGGAAAAAGTAGTCCACGCTCGCGCGCTTGCCGATGATGTTTTGGATGTCGTCGATGATGAGCACGTCCACGCCGTGGTACGCCTGCATGATGGGGGCGTTGCTCTTCTTTTGGCGGTCGAACTCGGTCATCAGGTCGTCCAGATATGCCTGGGAGTTGGCATACTTGACCTTGATCTCGGGCGACTTTTCGGCGAGCTCGTTTTTGATGGCAAGCAGCAGGTGCGTCTTGCCCAGGCCCGATTTGCCGTAGATGAACAGTGATGTGCACGTGCCCCGCTCGTCCGCGAGGGCGGCAAACTTGAGTGCCGAGCGATAGGCATGGCTGTTCTCGGGGCCGTAGACAAAGTTCTCAAAGGTAAATTTTGAGTTCGCGGCGAGCGGGGCTCCATCCGTATTCTGTTCGGCCGGCGCGGTCGGTGCTGGCATGGGTGAAGCGGGGGTCGCAGCTTGCGTGGATTTAGTTGGCGCTCCGCCCTTCATCTGGTTCATCATGCGACGAAAATCATCGGCCGAGAGCGTGTTCTTGATTGCAATGCCCGAATCCGCGCCCGTCGTTGCGTCATGAGCGATGGGCATGTGCGTGACGGGTGCGTTCGTTGACGTCGCCGCCGCGGTCGGCAACGGTGCCATGGTTTCACGGGAAACATCGCTGTGCTGGTGCTCGATTGCCGGCACGTCGCCTGCGGAGGCCGGCGCCGCCGGGGAAGCAGCGGGAGCCGTGGCGGATTCCGCTGCGGCGCCTTGCGGTGCCACGATGTCGAGCGCAATCGGTGCAAAGGCGATTTCTTCCAGATAGGCCTCAATGGTCGGCTGATGCTTTTTGAGCTGCGCGATGGCAAAGCGCGAGGGGGCCTCGATCGTGAGCGTATCTTCGGTCAGGCTTATGGCGCGCGATTGCCCCAGCATGCTGATGAGGCGTGCATCTTGGCCGTCGCGCTGGCAAAAGGCGATGGCATCCCCCAGGATGATGCTTGCTTCCTCGTCCACTGTCTCTCCCGTTCTTTAGCTCTGAGCTCGCACGCGAGCGGCGCCGAGTTCGGTCAGATGGTATTTCTGGCCATGCTTGATGACCAAGCCGGCCTGCGCCAAGTCATTGAGCGTGCGTGACCAAGTGGGGGCCGAGTTTCCAAACGCCCTCGCCAGATCGGTAGCACCGCATGCTTGATTTTGCGCCAGATAGCCCAGCGCGGCGTTGCCGCGATCGCTTACGAACACGTCCGGTTGTGGCTGCGCATACTGATTTGCTGCATTAGGATACATCATTTGAGCTGCTGGTTGTTGAGAACTCTGCATCGGCGGCATTTGCTGTTGAAAACTTTGAGGCCACTGTTGGTAAGGCTGCGGAGGCATCTGCTGGGCCCAGGGGTTGTACTGCTGCTGCGGCATCTGCTGGTACGGCTGCTGATATCCTGCTGGTACTGCTGCGGGAACTGCTGGCCATACCCCAGTGGCGGCATCTGCTGATATGGATATCCCTGTTGGTACGGCTGATAGCCCATTTGCTGGCCACCCGGCGCCCCCGTCGCCTGCTGCATTGCTGCTGTATCCTGATCCGCCAGCGGCATGGCCTGTGGCACGTTTGGCGGCATCGACATCGACGCCGCCTGGGGCTCTTGTGTAGGAAGCATTCCGGGCTGCTGCATCTGTCCCACGCGGGGCTGCATCTGTTGCGTTGCCATGGGCTGCTGCGCAAAAGCTCCCGGCAGGGGATATGTGGCTGCTCCGTCTCGGGCCGCACGGCAGCACCGCGCCCGCCGGCGCGTTCGATTTCCTGCACGCGTTTAGGGTCCAGGCTTACCGTAACCACGGTGCCGTTGCCATGTTGTCCTCGATGGACACGGCCCCGCCGGCGTTTTCCAAATACTCCTGCACCATGGGAAACCCTGCTCCGGTTCCACGGATATAGCGCTTCATCTTGCTGTTTGCGCTGGTAACGCCAAAGTCGAAAGCACGCTCCTTGTCGTCGATGCCGGGTCCTTGGTCAGCAAAGCGGATGGTGTCTCCGCCGTCCAGAATCGAGATGATGGGCTCGGCAAAGTGCGCGTGGATAAAGTTTTCGACAATCTCGCGGATGACCATGAGCGAGATATGGCCACCTTGTTCTTTCATGCACTGGTAGACGGTGTTGGTCGTCTCTTCCAAATACGTGCGGACATCTTGCGGATCAATGACGATCACACGCGGTGTCGACAGCATGTCGTCATAGACGGCGATGCGCGCGGCGTACATGGCTTTTGGCGCCTGCGTGGTCGTCTGCTCGCCTTCCTCACGCTCTTCGCGCACGCCGGTGATGTGCTCGTTGTCGGGTGCCGGGTCTCCGGAATCGACCATGGTGTAAAAGTCGTCAGACATGCCGCTCGCAATCTTTCAAAAGGTTTCGAACAAATAGTAGCTCACCGTGCAATGTTTCTCATCTTTCGACAACTTTCCAAAACCTGTTGAAAACTTTGGAAAACGGACGAAAAGTTCTCAACATTGCCAACATGACCTGTTGAAAACTCGATGAAATATCGTGAAAAGTTGCCATGCACGCTAAATCGAGCTCGGCTTATGGGGGAACCGTGTGAACTGCGCAACCTTTTACCTTTGATTTCTTGACATTTGAACATTGATTTCCCTACAATCTTCAAGCTCACGTGTCTATATCTGCGTCCGCGCCCCCGCGGACACTCGAAATGCAGCAGGAGGAACTTAAGATGAAGCGTACGTATCAGCCTAATAAGCGTAAGCGTGCCAAGACCCATGGCTTCCGTGCCCGTATGGCCACTAAGGGTGGTCGTGCCGTGCTCGCCCGTCGTCGCGCCAAGGGCCGCAAGCGTCTCACTGTCTAGCAGCGATACACACATCTCGCATGAAGACTATTAAGTCTCGGCAAGATTTCGAGCATGTGTTCAGTCAGGGGCGTCGTTTCAATCACCCTCTGATTCGAATGACCATATGTGAATCGGTTGGCGAAGGCGACTCCGGAAGGGTCGCCTTCGTTGGTGCTAAACGGCTCGGTTGTGCTGTCGTGCGCAACCGTTCTAAGCGTGTGATGCGCGAGGCCGCCCGCAGCTGTGGATTTCCCGTTGCGGGTTATGACATCATCTTGTTCGCAACTCCCAAGACGAGGGTTTCCTCGCCGCAGGAGATGGACAATGCATTGCGTTCGCTTATGAAACGCGCCGGCGTTGCCGGGGAGGAGCGATGAGCAATCACGTTTTGCGACGTGTTGCCATCGCTCCTATTCGCATATATCAACAGGTTATTTCGCCCTTATTGCCTGACGCCTGCATTTATTACCCAACGTGCTCGCAATACGCCGTCCAGGCGATTGAGAAGTACGGTGTTTTGAGAGGCTGCTGGCTTGCCGTGAGGCGCATCGCTCGCTGCAATCCCCTGCACGTCGGCGGTTATGACCCTGTGCCCTAGCGGGCACTCGCTATCGGAGGAAAACTTACATGTGGGATTGGATCGTTAACATCCTTTTCGAGCTGCTCAAGCTCATCCAGACCTTTGCGGTCGACTGGGGCCTGTCCATTATCATCCTGGTGGTCATCATCCGTCTGCTGCTGACGCCGCTTATGCTCAAGTCGACTAAGTCGACGGCACGCATGCAGGTGCTGCAGCCCAAGATGCTCGAGATCCAGGAGCGCTATGCCGACGATCCCCAGCGTCAGGCCGAGGAAATGCAGAAGTTCTACAGCGAGAACAAGTTCAACCCGATGGCTGGTTGTCTGCCGCTGTTGATTCAGATGCCTGTCCTGTTCGCCCTATTTACGCTGCTGCGTAACCTGCCGGACTACTTTAACGACGGCACGTTCTCGTTCTTTAATATTCTGCCCGACCTGACCACCACGCCGAGTGCCTCCTTTGCCGATGGCTTTATGGTCGCGCTGCCTGCGCTGGTCTGCCTGATCCTGTTCGCTGTCCTGACCCTGATTCCGCAGCTCTATATGTCGCGCAACCAGACCGGCCAGCAGGCTCAGAGCATGCGTATGATGGCCGTTGTCATGACGGTCATGATGCTTTGGATGGGCTGGAGCCTTCCCGTTGGTGTTCTGCTGTACTACGACGTCTCGTCTGCTTGGCAGGTTATCCAGCAGATTTTTGTGACGCAGAAGGTCATCGACAAGGCGAAGGCCGATGAGGAGGAGCGCCTTAAGAACGCGCCGCTGCAGGTTGAGGTTACTCGTCGCGAGAAGAAGCCGCGCCCGCACAAGAAGAAGTAGTGGGATATCAATCTTATTTAGGTACCTAACTTTTGGAGTACGTTATGTCTGAAGAGATCATCGAGGATATGCTTGAGGAGGTTGCCCCGCAGGTCGCGGGCGATTATCCCGAGATTGCACAGCGCTACAAGGCCGGTGAAGAGCTGACCGACGAGGAGCTCGACACCATTGCCGATGTCGCGATTTCCATCCTGCGTTCCATCCTTTCGCACTTCGATGCCGCCAACTCTCCTATCGATGAGTATGAGGGCGACGAGGGTGAGCTGATTCTGGATGTAACGGCTCCCGACCTTGCTGTTCTCATTGGCCGTCATGGTCGCACCCTTGATGCCCTTCAGGTTATGTTCTCATTGCTGGTGAGCCGCAAGCTCGGCTTTAGGTATCCGGTTGTAGTGGACGTCGAGGGATACAAGAGCCGCCGTCAGGACAAGGTTGCCTCCATGGCTCAGTCTGCTGCCGAGCGTGCCATCCGCACTCATAAGAGTGTTTCGCTTCCGCCCATGAATGCCTACGAGCGCCGACTGGTTCACATTGCACTTCGTGGCAATGACGCCGTCGATACTCATTCTGAGGGTTCTGACCCCGATCGCCATGTGGTGATTGTTGCTCGATAATCTACTCGAGCTTATGCTAAGGGGACGTGGTTTCCACGTCCCCTTTTTTTGTCAAAAGTTCTCGATACACTGATTTTTGTCAGAAAGGAGCTTTCGTTGTTAGTACTTACTGATCAGCAGGCTGACGAGATGCTGAGTCGCCTAACTTCCTATTGCAAAGAGTATTCCTTGAGCGTAACTGATACTGAGCTGAGGAAATGTATTCAACATTTGGATTTGGTTCTGGAAACAAATAAGACAACCAATCTCACCCGTATTCTTAACATAGAAGATGCTGCGGTACTTCATATCCTCGACTCACTTGTTTTGCTCCCCTATATCAATAAGGCTCCTGAGGGAGCTTTGCTCGATATGGGAACAGGTGCGGGCTTCCCTGGTATTCCGTTAACCATAACCATGCATCGTAAAGCTACTTATATTGACTCTGTTGGTAAGAAGGTTGATGCTGTCAATTCTTTTGTTGATGTTCTTGGATTGAAACATGCTCATGCGGTTCATGATCGCCTTGAAGAATATGCTCGAAGCCATAAGAAGCAGTTTTCTGTCGTAACCGCCCGCGCACTTGCCCCTCTACCGATTCTTGTTGAGTATGCTGCTCCGTTCCTCAAAGACGGAGGGCTATTTGTTATCACCAAGGGTCATCCTTCGGATGAGGAGCTTGCTTCCGGCATGTCAGCAGCTAAGATTTGCGGCTTCACTTTGCTTCTGAATGACGCAATCGATTTGCCTGAGGCTTGGGCCACAGGGAGTTCATTGTTCTTAAAAAGAGTCATCCGGCATCCGTTTCATTGCCTCGTGCAAATGGCATGGCAAGGAAGAATCCGCTTGCCTAGATGTTCACGTGAAACATAATGGATACTAACAACTTGCAGTGTTTCACGTGAAACATGGCGGTTGATATCGAATCGGAATGTTTCACGTGAAACATCCTCCGTTTGACAGCTTTAATACACACCAGGAGGGACCGTGGGATTTCGCGACGTTAAGCGTTCTAAGAGCGCAAAAGACACGCGTATCATTGCAATCATCAATCAAAAAGGCGGCGTCGGTAAGTCAACGACGGCTGTGAACCTTGCAGCAGCACTGGGTGAGCAGGGTCGTAAGACACTGATTGTCGATTTTGATCCGCAGGGAAACAGCACCAGTGGATTTGGAATTGAAAAAGAAGACCTTGATCGCTGCATCTATGATGCATTGTTGAATGATGTGCCGGCAGAATCGCTTGTTCTTGATACAAATTGCAAAAAGGTATTCGTAATTCCAGCTACGATTCAGCTTGCAGGTGCCGAAATTGAGCTCGTAAGCGCAATTGCTCGTGAAACCCGCCTCAAAGATTTGCTTGAGCCGATTCAGGACGAGTTCGATTTTATTTTCATTGACTGTCCTCCTTCGCTCGGCCTGCTTACAATCAATGCCTTGACCGCAGCAGACAGCGTTTTGATTCCGATCCAGTGCGAGTACTATGCACTCGAGGGCGTTACGAAGCTGCTAGAGTCAATGAAGATGGTCAAATCACGTCTGAACAAGGGCTTAGACACCTATGGTGTGCTTATGACCATGTATGACTCGCGTACTTCTCTATCGAATCAGGTTGTTGAGGAGGTTCAATCATACTTTGGTGATAAGGCATTTAAGACGCTAATCCCCCGTACGGTTAAAATCTCCGAAGCTCCGTCTTTTGGAGAACCGGTAATTACCTATGCACCTCAAAATAAGGGTGCAAAAGCGTATATGAACCTTGCAAAAGAGGTGATCAGGCGTGCCTAGTGTAAAGAAACGTGGCGGATTGGGACGTGGACTCAATGCTTTGGTCTCAGAGGCCGAGTATGAGACCGGTGGTTCTGCTGTATCTGCTTCAAATGCCGCATCTGTAACAAAACTACCTATTGAGGATATCGTTCCCAACCCTAATCAACCGCGAATTCATTTTAATGAAACTGAACTTCGCGAGTTGAGCGAGTCAATCCAAGAGCATGGCGTTTTGCAGCCGCTCTTGGTTCGCAAGCATGGAAACGGCTATGAGATTATCGCTGGTGAGCGTCGTTACCAGGCGTCAAAGCTTGCTGGTCTTGAGGAGCTGCCTGTCATCATTAAAGATGTTAATGATGAAGAGATGCTGGCTCTTGCTCTTATCGAAAACCTTCAGCGTTCTGATCTGAATCCCGTCGAAGAGGCTAAGGGCTATCGCCAGCTCATTGATGCCAGCGGTATGACCCAGGAGGCATTGTCGAAGGCAGTAAGCAAATCACGCTCTGCAATTACAAATTCGTTGCGCCTTCTTGATCTCCCTGAAGTAGTTCAGCAGATGATTTTTGAGGGTAAACTTACTGCTGGTCATGCACGTGCGATTCTTGCAGTTCCCTATGAGGATGCTCGAATTCGACTTGCAGAAAAGGTTGTTGCAGAGGCTCGTATTCTTGGTGAAATGATTCAGTTTGATCAAAGGGGCCAAGATGAGGAATAAGATTATTACTGCGATTGCATTGGCGACGACTGTCGCTGCTGGTGCCTTTGCTGGCTATAAGATCGCGACAGACGATGAACTTCGGGGTCGTTTGCTTCGTAGCACGCAAGATATCGTCGATACTTCAAAGAAGAAAATGGATGTTATGACAGAAGATGTTGCCATGCGTACTGCTCAGGTAACGAAGAATCCCAAGATTAATCAAGGTTGGGTTAGCAACCAATGGGAAAATGTAGGCTATTAGGTACCTAACAATTACCCTGCATATTTTAAGGGGCCCTTGTCTGATTCATGAGACAAGGGCCCTTTATTTTGTCCGTAAAAAATGGGAAAGGTAGCAGTTGGTCCAAAATTGAGGTCGATAAATGAAACGGTCCCGGTTGCATATCCTGCAACCGGGACCGTTCGATGTTTCACATGAAACGTATTGGGGTGCGACTCCCCTATGCGTTCTTCTGAACTTTGAAGCGCTGCTTCAGCTGTCCACAAGCGGCGTCAATATCGTTACCACGGGAGTTACGAATCGTGGTCTCGATGCCACGAGACTCAAGACGACGCTGAAGATCCTCAACCTTATGAATCGGCGACGGCTTGAGCGGGCTGCCCTCGATGTCGTTAAGCTGAATCAGGTTAACGTGGCACAGCGTTCCCTCGCAGAAGTCGCAGAGCGCCTGCATCTCGGGATTCGTATCGTTGACGCCTTCGATCATGGCATACTCATAGGTCGGGCGGCGGCCAGTCTTCTCGGTGTAGAGCTGAAGCGCTTCGTGAAGGCGAAGCAGCGTGTATTTCTTAACACCGGGCATGAGCTTATTGCGCGTCGACTGGATGGCGGAATGCAGGGAAACGGCAAGCGTGAACTGCTCGGGGATATCGGCAAATTTGCGAATACCGGGAATAACGCCGCTGGTAGAGACGGTGAGGTGACGAGCGCCGATACCGATGCCATCGGGGTCGTTGAGGATACGCAGTGCCTTGAGAACCTCGTCGTAGTTGGCAAACGGCTCGCCCTGGCCCATGAAGACAACGCTTGTGGCACGCTCGCCAAAGTCGTTGGATACATGAAGCACCTGGTCGACGATCTCTTGAGCGGTCAGAGAGCGCTTGAGGCCGTTGAGACCGGTAGCGCAAAAGGCACAGCCCATGCCGCAGCCTGCCTGGGTGGAAACGCAGACGGAAAGTTTGTTACGGCGGGGCATGCCGACAGTCTCGACGGAAATGCCATCGTGGTACTCGAGCAGATACTTGCGCGAGCCATCTTTGGAAACCTGCTTGGTGATTTCAGTCGGCGTATCAAAGGCAAAAGCCTCTTTAAGCTGCACACGGAAAGCCTTGGGGAGGTTGGTCATATCGTCAAACGAACAAACGTTCTTCTCAAAGACCCATTCGATGAGCTGCTTCGCGCGGAAGGCGGGCTGGCCAAGTTCGGCCACGAGCTCGCGAATATCGTTTTGGCTCAAGTCGCGAATGTCCTGAGATTTAGTCCTGGGATTCATGGAAGCCTTTCGATTTTGGGGAAACGTAGAGGGTATCGCTACAATATGGTATCAGCTGCAGAAATTATAGAGGAGGAGTCTGCCCATGCCGGGTAAAAGCCTAGAGAACATGCACGTAGCGGTCTTGGCGGGCGGTCATTCCGCCGAGCGCGAGATCTCGCTCGATTCGGGAAAGAACGTTGTGGTGGCACTGAAGGAAGCCGGCTACACCTCGGTGGAGCTGCTTGACACGGCCGCTGATGACTTTATGGTAACCATGGCGAACGGCGGATTCGATGTGGCATTTATCGCCATGCACGGCGCCGGCGGTGAGGATGGCGCCATGCAGGGTGCCATGGAGACCCTGGGTATCCCCTACACGGCCTCGGGCGTACTTGCCAGCGCCTGCGGTGCCGACAAGGAGGTCTCTAAGCTCCTATACGCCAAGGCGGGCATTCCCATTGCCCCCGGCCTTGCGCTCGAGGTGGGCGATGAAGTCGATATCGATCATATCGTCGAGGTTTGTGGCGAGCGCTGCTTTGTGAAGCCGGCCGTCAACGGTTCCAGCTATGGCATTTCCCTGGTCCATGAGCCTCCGAGCTGCCCGGGGCAATCGCCAAGGCGTTTGAGTACGGCGACAAAGTGCTGGTCGAGAAGTGCATCGAGGGTACCGAGATCACCGTCGGCGTATACGGCGAAGATGACGTGCGCGCCCTGCCGATTGTCGAGATTCGTAAGCCCGAGGACTGCGAGTTCTACGATCTGGACGTGAAGTATGTCGACCCTACGGATATCCATCGCATTCCGGCGCAGATTTCACCCGAGAATTACGCTCGCGCTCAGGAGCTTGCCTGCGCCGCTCACAAGGCCCTCGGTTGCCTGGGTATCTCGCGCAGCGACTTTATTGTGAGCGAGGACGGCCCCGTTATCCTCGAGACCAATACCATTCCCGGCATGACCGATACGTCGCTTTATCCGGATGAGATCCGCCACACCGACGACATGACGTTCCCGCAGGTCTGTGACAGCCTGATCCGTATGGGCCTTCGTCGAGCGGGCATTGCATGCTAATCGAGGACGCGGTTTCGTCAGGAACGCCGCAGTTTGTCATCGACTCCTATGCCACGCTTGCCGACCGCGCCAAAACGCAGTCATTCGGCCTTATCGAGGAAGATGTGATTGTCCTCGATACCGAGACCACGGGTCTTTCGGTGCAGGACAACGAGCTGATCGAGATCTCGGCGGCCCGTCTTTCGGGCCGCGAGGTCATCGACCGCTTCGATACCTTCGTGCATCCCAAACAGCTGATTCCCGCCGAGATTACCGAGCTCACGAGCATTACAAATGCCGATGTGGCAGATGCCCCGTCGGCGGTTGAGGCCGTCGCCGCTCTCGCCGATTTTGTCGGTGGCTGCCCGGTGATCGCACACAACGCCACGTTCGACCGCTCGTTTATCGAGTCGGTCAAAGGCGGCGTCAACGTGAGTGATATTTGGATCGATTCGCTGGCGCTGTCGCGCATCGCGCTTCCGCGCCTGGCCTCGCACAAGCTGTCTTTTATGGCCGATCTGTTTGGCTGTGACTCGGTGTCACACCGTGCCAATGCCGACGTCGACGCCCTGTGTGGCGTATGGCGCGTGTTGCTCGTGGCGCTCACCGACTTGCCCCAGGGCCTCATGGCGCGCCTAGCGACATGCATCCGGACGTGCCTTGGTCCTATCGCCCTATCTTCTCGTTCTTGGCAGGGCAGAACCCTGGTTCTATCTTCTCCCTCAGCGCCGCTCGTGCTGACGTTCTCAAGGCCGATCGCGCCGACGATCGGGTGGACGCCGACGAACTGCCGGTCCTCAAGATGCCGAGTCGTGAGGAGATTGAGGCGGACTATGCGCCAGGTGGCCTGGTCAATCGCATGTATCCCACCTACGAGCCGCGTGATGAGCAGATCGCGATGGCGCTCGAGGTCCGCGATGCGCTGGTCACGGGCACTCATCGTGTAATTGAGGCGGGCACAGGCGTCGGCAAATCGATGGCCTATCTGGTGCCTTTTGCCGAGGCAGCACGCCGTAACAACATCACGGTTGGTATTGCGACCAAATCGAACAATCTTGCCGACCAGCTCATGTACCATGAGCTGCCAAAACTTGCCGAGCAACTGGACGGTGGTCTGTCATTTTGCGCTCTCAAGGGGTATGACCACTATCCGTGCCTGCGCAAGCTCGAGCGCATGAGCCGCGGCCAGGTCGAGATCACCACCAAGCGCGATCCGGCGGACACGCTCACGGCGGTCGCGGTCATTATGGCGTACGTCTGCCAATCAGCCGATGGCGACCTCGACTCGCTTGGCATTCGTTGGCGCAGCGTCAACCGCCCCGACTTTACGACGGCCTCGCGTGAGTGCGCTCGTCGCCTCTGCCCGTTTTTCCCTGATAAATGTTTGGTCCACGGCGCTCGCGTCGTGCGGCGCATGCCGATGTGGTGGTCACCAACCATTCCCTGCTGTTCCGCAACGTCGCGGCCGAGGGCAGGATTTTGCCTCCGATTCGTCATTGGGTAATCGACGAGGCCCATTCCATCGAGCGCGAGGCGCGCCGTCAGTGGGCGCGTGTGGTGTCGGCGGACGAATCACGCGTCCTGTTTGAGCGTCTGGGTGGCTCGAGCACCGGCGCGCTAAGCCAGGTTTCCCGTGATTTGGCAACCTCCGAGGGCTCTACGCTCTATCTGGCCTTACTGCCAAGCGACGTCGACGGTTGCGCGCGCGAGCATGGCGATCGCCGGCGTGTTCGATGGCGTTCGCGAGCTCGGTCGCCGTGCCCGTGGGGGCTATGACAATGCCAATCTATGGATTGGCCCCGAGCTGCGCGAATCTGACGACTGGCATGATTTCTTACAGTCGGCCTACGCTGCCATCGACGCATTGGAACAAGCTGACAAGAGCGTCGACGCGCTGGTGCAAGCCGTCGCCGCCGACAAGCCCGAGGTTGTTGTCGACCTGGGTGATATCTCGCGCCGCCTGCACGAGCTGGCCGAGAACCTCAAACTCATCATTGATGGCACCGATGAACACTACGTGTATTCGTTGCAGGTCAATCGCAGGCTGCGTGCCGGCGGAGAATCGATGACCGCAGAGCGCATCGACATTGGCGAGGCCTTGGCAACCGAGTGGCTGCCCGAGGTTCACACGGCTATCTTTGCCTCGGCGACCATGACGGTGTCCAAAAGCTTTGAGCACTTTAACCATGCGGTCGGCCTCGATCGCATCGGTGCTTCAACATCATCATCGCTGCACTTGGATTCGAGCTATGATTTCGATTCGAACATGGCTGTAGTCGTTGCGGGCGATATCCCCGATCCACGCGATCGTGAGAGCTATCTTACGGCGCTCGAGCGCGTGTTGGTCGACGCCCATCTTGCCATGGGCGGATCGGTGCTCACGTTGTTCACCAATCGGCGCGACATGGAAGACCTGTACGCCCGCGTTGAGCCCAAGATGGCCCGTGCGGGTCTGGAGCTCAACTGCCAGCAGCGCAACTCATCTCCTCGTCGCCTGCGCGATCGGTTTATCAACGAGCCGACCTCGTCGCTTTTTGCGCTTAAGGCCTTCTGGGAGGGGTTTGACGCCAGCGGCGAGACGCTGCGCTGCGTCATCATTCCCAAGCTGCCGTTCTCGAGCCCCACGGACCCGCTCTCGTGCGAGCGCAACCTGCGCGAAGACCGCGCTTGGGCGCGCTATTCGCTGCCCGAGGCGGTACTCGAGGTCAAGCAGGCGGCCGGCCGCCTTATCCGCTCGTCGACCGATTGCGGCGTGCTGATTCTGGCCGACCCGCGCCTGGTGACGAAGGGCTACGGAAAGAAGTTCTTAACGTCGCTGCCCACGAGCTCCTACCAGCGCATCGAATCGGCGCAGATTGGTCACTATCTGCAACTGTGGCGCGCACGCCACGAGCGGCGGCGCTAAAGCGGACAGACGAGGGTTTTTGCCATATCGCACAGATGCTTTGACAGGGTGGGGTCATCCAAGATGCGGATGGCTCCGCCCGCTGCGATTATCTGGCTCAGTAGCCAACGCTCGGAGCCGTAATGCACGGTTACCGTTGCCATGTCTGCCCCGCTGCGCTCGATGAGGGTGATGCCGGCCCAGTCCAGATGCTCCGCCATGTCGAATGGCATCAAGAGCTTTGCGCTACGCTGCGTCCGGGCAAGGGAATCGTGGAGGGATGCAACGTCCGGTGCGTGAGGCACGACGGAATCTTCCGTCAAGGTGAGTCCCTCGATTTTATCCATGCGATAGGTGCGCTGCTCATCGACTGCGATGTCCCAGGCAATCAGGTATGTTTGGTCGCCGTTTGCCGTAATGCGCAAGGGGTCGACCAGACGCTCGCGTGGCCGTGCATCGTCCATCGAGCGATACGAGATGAGGCAGCGAACGCCGTCCTGAATGGCGCAGCTCAGCTGCTGCCAGTGCGACCCGTGGTTGACGGTGTCAAAGACGCGCTGGTTATAGCCGAGCTCTTCGGGTAGAAGAGCGTGTCGAATCCGAGCTGCCGCCTGGGGCTCGATTCCCAACGATTCAAGTTCGTGGTTGAGCACAGCGCCCTCGGCGGTACTCAAGCGCAGCGGTAGCACACGTCCGGCGTCACCGGTGAGGACCACACGTTCGCCGTGGCATTCGCAGATGATGCGCGCACCCGATTCTCGGTCCGCGAGCGTCGAGACGATCTCGAGAATCTCGTCGAGCGACACTCCCGTGATGTCAAAGCGACTGCAAATCTCAGTTCGTGTCATGCCGCTCTCGCCGGCGGCGTAGAGGGCCTCCATGATGTCGATGGCGCGCGAGAGCCTCTGCTCGCTGGTGAGTTTACGCACGGGCATGCTCGTGCACCGTCCTTTCAATGAGGTGGTTCCACGCCTGCTTGAGCGATTTGGGGGCCATGGGCCTCATGCCGTCCATGGCGTGGGCCATGCAAAATGAGGCGGCGGCTTCAAGATCGCGCACGTCAACGGTCCAAGTCCATCCCGAATCGGTGTGTGCGAGCTCACCTCGCCCGCGCGTGAGGCCGTTGATCATATCGATCTGCGTCTGCGGGGCGAACGAGAACGTAGCCGCAACGGGCGGGCGGTCGGCAAAATCGAATTCAAAGAACAGGTAGTCGCTGAGGTTGAAGTCCGCAGGGATAACGTAGGCCTCGAAGGACGCCAAGCGCGAACGATACGGTCGCAGCGGAATGTCCTGATGTCGCCGGTGGCATTGTCGAGGCCGCAGAAGTACGCAACGCCCTCGCGCTCGAACATGCCGTAGACGCAGACGGTACGCTCTTTCTGCTCACCGCGTCCGTTCTGATATAAAAATCGCAGCGCGCATCGCTCGGCAAAGGCGCTCCATACCGCATCGACGGTGGGAGAGCGGCGGATCGGTGCTTCGTCTACCGCCGACATGCCGGTGAGGTAGGCAATCTTGGAACGAATATCGGCAAGCGGCGCGGCAAAAGTGGATGAGCCGGCCGCTAGCGTCTGGTCGATGGCGTTGAGCAGGATATCGGCGTCGTCTGCGGTGATGAGGCCGCCTGCAGCAAACGTGTGCTCGCGGTCGATTGTCCATGAGCTTTCCTCGGTCTCCTGCGCGCCGGCGGGGCGAACCTCCTTGATTAAGATGCCGCGTTCGAACAGTTTGTCACGATCGCGCCGAAACTTGCGCTTATCCGAGTCGATATTGCCCGAGCCATATCCCAGGTCAGAATCCAAGACGATCTGCTCGGTCGTCAGCGGTTCGGGGGAGCTGTTGAGCACAAAGAAAAGATTGAGGATGCGCTGAGCCGTTTTATCGAAACCGGGCTCCGAATTCCCCTTTTTAATTGTTGCGGTCGCGTCGCTTGCCGTCATAGAGTCCTCGCATGAGAAGGTGGTTTGCTGCCATGATTTTAGTCCGATATGGAGATTAGGCTATATCCTTGTCCGCTCGGGGCGTTAAGATGGCCCGAATTCGGTCGTTTGCGCTCGCTCGGGGTATACTTTCGACTATATACGGTTCTAATGTGCATGCATTGGGCCTATTTGTCGGATTATGGATGTGGAGCGCACATGGCGAACACCCAGAACTATATTAACCACCTGCTGCAGAACACCGGCATTACGCCGGCATGCAGCGAAGAAGAGCGCTTGGCTGCCGAGGATATCGCTCAGATCTTCCGCAACCACGGCTTTGATCCCGAGGTTCAGGAGTTCAATGCCCCGGCGCCCAGTAGGTTGGCATTTGCCGTTACCGGTATTCTTGCGTTTGCCGGCGCCTGCTGATGGGCATCGGCGGCGGCATCGGCTTGGTCGGCACCTTGCTGGCCATTGTCGGCGCCGTTCTTTACGTGCTCGAGCGCACGGGCCACCCCGTGGTTTCGCGCCTGGGCAAGACGGGCGTGAGCCAAAATGTCATCGCCTACCACAAGGCCTCGGGCCCGCTCGCGTCTCCGCGCAACCGCCCGGTGGTCGTTGTCGCACACTACGACTCTCCCCGTGCCGAGCTGCTCGCCCGCGAGCCCTATGCTTCGTATCGTGCGCTCATCGCCAAGCTGTTGCCCGTTGCCACGGTTGCCCCTGCTGCCGTTGCCATCTTGCGTATCCTGCCGCTCCCCGGCGCGCTCAAGGTTCTGCTGTGGATTGTCGCGATCCTCGCTTCCCTCGTTGCGCTCGCCAACGCGGCAAACATCATTTCTAACCGCTACATTCTTCCCTATACGTCCGGCGCGGTGTGCAACAAGTCTTCTGTCGCCGCTATGCTCGGCGTTATGGACAACGTTGCTCCCTTCCAGGGCGAAAACGAGTTTCCCGACGATGTTCCGTTCGATACCTATTTTGGGGAGCAGAAGCGTCGTGCCGAGGAGATGGCGCGCGCAGCAGCGGAGTATGCCGCGGCCCAACAGCAAAACGACTACGGCAACACCATCGAGTATGAAGAGC
>JAQEDL010000017.1:24633-30153 GCA_027669365.1 Coriobacteriaceae bacterium AM49-12
CTACCTACGCCGAGGACGAGTTCGGTCAGCCGATTGCTCCCGACGCTCAGACCGAGCCCGAACAGGGCGAGGCTTTCGACGAGCAGATCGAGGGCTTTGAGGGTGCGTCTGCCGACGAGACGCTGATTGGCGCCATCGTGCCCGAGGATCAGAATCAGGCTGTCCAGGCCGAAGAGTTCAATGACGAGGTTCCCACTGCCGAGCCGCCGGAGGAGCCTGTCGCGGCCGAGCCCGAGCCCAGGCTCTATCGCAATGCCGCCGGCAACATCCGCTTTGGTTCGGATGCCATCCGTGCGCTCGGAATGCTTCCCGAGTCCTGCACGCTCGATTACGAGGAAGGCGAGGAGCCGACGTTTGAGCCCGAGCCTGCCCCCGTCGTGACTGCATCTGCGCCCGTTGTCGCCGTGATGATGAGTCTGCCGCGGTTGCCGCTGCCGTTGCCGAGCCCGAGGCGGTGTCCGCGATCGATCCCGCGGCAGGACTGGACATTTTGGCTCCCGCCGCGCCGGCGCAAGACGTTACGGACGAGCCTGACGACGATTACGCCGAACAGCCGAGGCGCGTGTCTTACGAGAGCGATACTGATTTCTCGGCCGAGATTCCCGCGGCAACGCCCCATGCCGATATTGCATCCGCGTTCTCTTCGATTGGCGCCAGTGCTTCCAACTTCTTTAAGGGTGCGCTTGCAAAGGGCAAGAAATTTGTCGACGATTTCGAGGAGAAGCGCGCTGCCGCACGCGAGGCTGCCGAGCAGGAGGCTATCGCTCAACAGCAGGCAGCCGAGGCGGCACGTGAGCGCGCGGCGCAAGAGCTCGAGCAGAACGAGGCTATGCAGTCCGTGCCCGTCGACGCTGCCGAAGCTACAACGTCCTTTGAGTCCCAGCAACCGGCGTCCACGGATGTTGTTGAGGCGACGACGTCTTTCGAGGCTCAGCAGCACGTCGATAGCACCATGTCGTTTGATGCCGCGCAGTTCGATTCCACGATAACGTTTGAAAAGCAAGGCACCGCGATTGCCGAGTCCCTTCCTGTTTCCGATGAGCAGGGCGACGCGGCAGACGATGACGAGCCCATTGATGCTGCCGAAATTCAGGATGCTGCCGAGGACGAGTCCGTCGAGGTCAACTCTGACGAAGAGCAATACGCGGCAGCCGATCAAGGTGATTCGGCCGAGGTCGAGCAGGAGGAGGTGCCTGCGGTTTCCGAGACTCCCGAGACGGATGAGTCGAGGCCTTACTCCACGCAGATTTTCACCATGCCGACCCCGAGTGGTTCCGGTGCCACGGTTGCCAATGTCGCTCCCACCCAGGACGAAACGGTCGATTCCCTTATGGCCCAGATTTCCTCCCAGGCATCGCCGCGTCCGCAGATGAATGTTCCCGATCCGGCGTCGGCACCGTCGCCTGCACCCTCCTCGTCTCCGCTGGCTTCGGTCCTGATCCGTCGCTGCCGTCGATGAAGCAGACAAACGTTGCGTCTCGCACGTCGCTGCTCGACCTTCCCGATCCCTCCGCACAGGTCAACGACCCCTTTGCTACCGCCCAGGGTCCCGAACCCACATCGGCACCCGTTGCGCCTCCTATGCCCGTTGCGTCGGGCGCACAGCCGATCGAGACCATTTCGGCTCCCGCCCCTGCGGCACCCAAGTCTCGCAAGCGCGGCCTGGGCGGCCTGTTCGGTCGTAAAAAGAAAAACGAACAGGACAGCATGAGTGACTGGCTGGGCGTCGAAGACGATTACGATGCCAAGAAGTCCGGTCGCGGCATCGGTTCGTGGGATAATTTCGAGGACGATAACGATGGCTGGAAGGGCGGCGCTACGTCTTCCAACGGCGCTTCTTCCGAAGATATGCTCTCGGCTGTCGCCTCTATGGGCGACGATGAGCTGCTCGGTCACGATATCTGGTTTGTGGCAACGGGCGCCTCGGATTGTGATGGCGCCGGTATGAAGGCCTTCTTGGCTTCGCATCGCGATAAGCTCCGCGGCGTCTTCTTCATCAATCTTGAATCCGTCGGTGCCGGTAGGCTTTCGGTGGTGACGGTTGAGGGCGAACAGCAGCTGCTCAAGGGCGATCGCCGCATCATGAACCTGGTCAGCAAGGTGTGCAAGTCGTTCCATGTCGATTGTGGCGCGCTCGAGATGCCCTATGCCAAGACCGATGCCTACGCCGCGCTCGAGGCGAGCCGCCGAGCCCTCACCATCGCCGGCGTGGACGGCACGCGTCTGGCTTGCGCTCGTACCGAGGACGACCTGCCCCACAATGTCAACCCGACGAACATTGCCACGGTATCCGAGGTCGTGACCGAGGTTATCCGCCGTTCGTAGACGGAGCTCTAAGGAGTCAACGTGTTTTCGTATATTAAGCGCCATTGGCCTGTCTACGTGATTTTGACCTTGATTGCCATTGCGTTGGGGTTTGGAGCCGCCTATATCGTGGGCGCGAAGGGCTCGACCCCCGCCTCCGCAATCAGCGAAGAGGTGGAGCAAGAACAGAGCACGGGTGCCGATGGGATTCCTGAGTCCGAGCAAGCAATCGTTGATGGTGGATCTTCGTCTGCAGAGTAGATGCGGCGATTTAAATGATTGAAAGCGGGCGAGCCGGGGGACTGGCTCGCCCGCTTTTTCATCGCGCTAGCGCTTCTTTGGGATTGACCTAAGGCGAGCGAACCATAGGGCTGCGGCACCCGAGGTCAGGAGCGCGGTGATGCAAGCGGCGATGGGGGCTGATCCTGTTGCCGGTAGGTCCTGCGGTAGGGTACAGCGTTGAATGACACTGTCCTCGTCATGTGACTCAAGTTTATCGCCGCCGCCGTTGCGGCAAAGATCGACGCGTGCGCTGTTGGTGAGTGCAGTTTGGGGTGTATAAGCCGACGTTGCCTGCATGTGCACGACTGCGCCCCGAGCATCTGTGCCAAGGATTGCTCTGGCATCGTCAAGGTCGTCGTGCTCATCTTTGAGATCATCACGGGTCCAAGAATCCGCATCGCTTCGAGTCGTAAAGTCGGCGGCTACCGCACCGTATTCAATGCGAATGCCCGTCACGACGGTATTGGATGCAAGGTCGAGTTCTTTCGCCTCGAGTGTGGCGGATTCCGTGGTCGAGACATCCGCCTTCCAGAGGTGCCAGCCGTCGTAATCGACGAGGCGGCAATCTTCACCCAGACTCTCTTTTACTTCGTCGGACTCAAGCCAAGGATTTTCGTGCCCATCGTCAAGCGTCGCGTTTGCCGGCTCATCGACGTCTGTCGAGTCCAACGGCATCGTGCGATACCACACGTTGCACAGACCGTTGAGGTCGCCGATGGCGACGGGGGTTTCGATTGAGACGAATCTCGCCGTGCCGTCTTTGGCGCACTCAAGATCATCGGTAATCGTAAACTCATCAACCCAAGTAGCGGAATCGTTTCGAGCATCGATGGTATAGGAGAAAAGTCCGTCCGTATTGGTTTGCATCGCGGCGCGGTTTTTTCCATCGCCGTTAGCCAACAGACCCTTCCCGATAGGTTGGACAAGTTCCTGACGCTTGTCGACCTGTCCTTTGATCTCGATGGGCGCATCCTTCATCGCGACGGATTGGACTTCTCCCGTATCCTTTATTTCAAACGTTATCTCCTCGGCAAGGTCATAGGTCCGCGGAGACATCGTTTCGCGCAACGAGTAGGTGCCGGGTGCAAGATGTTCGATGCGGTGCGGCTTGTCGGATGAGGTCCAGGAGTCTATTTCGGTTTTATCGGGACCATATAAGGTGAGCTGTGCGCCTTTCACTTCCTGCTCTCCGCTTGCATCGACCTTGGAGATATCAACCTTGGTGTAATCGTCGGATACGTTAAGCCGTGCTTCCGCAACGGGTGTTTTCTGGTCGGCATAGGTAAGGTCGACGATATGGTGCGTCCGGTCGAGTAAGAAGCCGGTCGGCGCTTGAGTCTCGACAACCTCGTAGCGTGCGGTGCCAGATCCCAGCGGGAGGTCGTCCGCGCGTGCTTCTCCAGTTTCATCCGTCGTGACGGTAGCGACAGTCTCACCGTCGAGCGCGGCAATGCTACCGTCGGGGCGCACGATATCACCTGAGGCACGGATCTCAAAGATGGCGCCCGCGAGGCTGCTGCCGTCTACGGCATCGGTTTTAACGATCCTGATGTTTCCGGTCGCGGCGCGGTCATAATACGAGACGATTGCAACGGGCGTTAGGTTTATATCGGCGGGTATGTTTACCTCGATCTCTCCGCCGACAAGATAGGGCTCTTTGGCCGAGGTTTCGCGTACATAATAGGTGCCCGGCACGAGCGATTCGGGCAGTGTGACGGTGCCGGTCGCGTCAGTCGTAAAGGTGTCCATTACGTTATGTGCTGGATACCAGCATGTTTGTGAGACAGGTTTGTGATTGCTGTCGAGGAGTTGGAAGGTGAATCCGGCTAGGGGAACAGAAGCGCCTGTTTGGGCATCGCGTTTTACAATCTGGAGATGCGTCGACAGAGCGTGGTTGTCCACGATATATTGAAGCTCGGCGCCGTCGGAAATCTGATTGGCCTCGACGGTCCATTCCCCCGCACGTTTAAAACCCTCGGGGACGGTTTCCGGAACCTCACGAACCGTGTAGCCGGCGCGGTCGTATGGGACGGCTCCGTGGACACCGGCTGGTCGCTTGCCTGTGCCGAACCATGCTTCGGGCTGGTCTTTGGTGGAGGCAAAGCCATAGATGTTTGTAGTCAGTGTGCCAACAACCTGCTGAGAGCTGTTACTGACAACCTCAAAGACAACATCTCCTGCCGGCTGCTCCAGGCCGGATTGATCGCTATTGCCGTAGTCCTTGAATTTGGAAATCTCAAGGTCAAACGCAATGGGGATATCGGAAACGCGAGATTCGATCTCGACCACGCCTGAATCGCCGAGTTGGTCGGCTCCAACGGTGTAAGACCAACTGTCACCGGAGGGCAAATAGCCCTCGGGCGCCTCGATTCATAGATGGTAAAGGTTCCCAGGGGGACATCGGTGAGGGTAGCTCGACCGCTTTCATCGGTCCTGAGAGTTTGTGTCCATCCAGGGGTTGATTGCGATACGCACACGAATTCTGCTCCTGCGAGCGAAGCCCAACTTGGGGGCCTGCATTCGTTGCGGCGTCGAGCTTTACAATGCGCAAGGTAATGGTGCCGGGTTGTTCATCAATGGTGACGTATCCGCCGTTATCCGTCGTGGTAAAGGCAATGCGATCGTGCAGGGGGATATAACCAGCTGGCGCTGTTGTCTCAACTAGGTAGTATGCCGTGTTGGGCAGAAGTGCTGCTTGCGCTTGACCGTTGCCGTCCATCTGGATGGTGCCGACACGCGCGCCGCTGGCGCTCTCAAAAACATCGAATGTTGCCCCGGTAAACTGATAGGTATTGTTTCCGCTGGTAATAACAGTGTTCGCAGACTGCTTTTGGAAGGAAACAGAGACCGCCGGCAGTACATAGAGCATGTCTTGACGTCTGCTGCCGCCCGATACGGTTCCTAGATAGCGTCGCGCGCGGTGCGGAGCGGCTT
>JAQEDL010000017.1:30351-37503 GCA_027669365.1 Coriobacteriaceae bacterium AM49-12
CCTGAGCGGTCGTGTAGGAGTAGGTGCCGTCGACATGGGTAGTGCCGTTGAGCATCCATACGGCAAGCTGGGTGGCGGCGCGGGCGCGATCGGGTGAAAGATGGTAACCGCCAAACGACGTGGCGGTAGGATATCCGTGACAAACGATTGCTGCGAACTCGTCGTCGAGCCACACCCAGCCTTGATCAAAGTTGAGCCATGGGCCGCCCGGCTTGGTGGGGCCGGGACGCTCCTGGTTCATGCAGTAGGCAATCGAGGCGTCTTGAGCTTCATACTTGCCGATAAAGAAGGGCCCACAATCATCGCTGATAGTGCGGAAGCCGAGCTGGTCGTAGCCATCGACGGCAAATGCGGCTCCCGGTGCCAGGCAGCCGAAAAGCAGGAAGAGGAGCAGGAGCAGCGGACCTGTTGCGATTGCGCTGTGGACAGAGTGCGTGGGTGCGTTGGACATGGCTGCTCCTTATCCCTCGTGCGCCGCACGGGGAGGCTGCGACGCGTAGGATGAGGCTACCCCCGAGGTTCATGCGGGTAAGTACCGGAGCCTGACCAAAAGCTTGCCCAATTCCTGACAAATTGAGCTCAAATACAACAATCAAGCAAAAGCGCAGGTAGAAGATAAGGTGAACAGGAAGTCAAAGGTCCTCGTCTCCACAATTGACGCGATTTTCAAACGAATCTCCACAGCTAAAACAAGCATCGCCACCCTTGTATCGAACAAGACAACCGCGTTATACTATCCCCCACATATGCGGGCATCGCCAAGTGGTAAGGCATCAGCTTCCCAAGCTGACACTCGCGGGTTCGAGTCCCGTTGCCCGCTCCATTCGAATTTCAGGCACGGTAACGTTTCGTTACTGTGCCTTTTTCAATAAAGTGCCGGGACTCGAACCCGACAGGGTGCGAGCGTTAATCAAATGTCCAAGTGTGAATTCTCACACTATGCCGTTAACCAACTTACTACGATACGCGTTGCATTTTGTTTGTGTTGAGGCTATAGGCTTAACGGCGGTTAAAAGGTCGCCTCACTAGGTGTTGGAGACAACCTTCTCGATGGCGATATCGACCTGCTCCTGTGCCAGCTTGGTAGCCTCGTTCTCAAGTTGGTCAGCCTTGGCCGAGGTGCTCACGCTCCTGTCCATAAGGTCGGCGATGGCAGATTCGACGTCCGCGCCAAGACGGGGAACGCGAATTTTTTTGATATCGATAGGGCTAAGTTGAGGCACCGAGGTTCCGTATGCGCAACGAACGACCGACGGCCTGCCAACGGTGGGACTGTTCAGAAAAGCAAGCAGGTAGCCAGTTCGAATCTTTGTAACGTCGGGATAGATTCTCAGCAGATGGTTGCTGCCAAACATTCCCTCATGATTCTCCGTGAGCAAAAGAGCTCGTCCTAGGATGCCGTACTTTTGACCAGAACATGCCATGACGAGAGTTCCCGGCTTTAGGATGTAACGCTCCCAGTTTTTAATGAGCTTGGCGTAAACAAATTTTGTCGGTTGAGTGTTAACGTCAAAGACCTCGGACACACCCACAAAGGGAACGTTGGAATCGCCATAAAACCGCTTGAAGCGAGGAAGCTCTTCGACGTCCTCTACAAGTTCAGCAAGTGGCGCATACTCCATTACGTCAACCAATGAGTCTACGGCGCTTATAGAGCCGGCATAACTGTCAGCATCAAGGCGCGATCTGTTGTCAATAACTTTGGATAAACTCACCACGCATGTTCCTGCAGGACTTTCTGCCTCACAAGCAATACCGACCTCCTTCTCCAACAGCTTAAACGCCCCGTCCCGCAGCTTCCAGGCCTCGCCGCGCAGGCGCACAGCCTCGGCAGCTTTGTCGCCGATGGCTTTGCGCGTGGCCGCATCGGGCATGATGACCGGAAACTCGTTGGCGTGGGCCACCTCGATGTGCTTGATCATGTGACCGTACTGAGACGCTCGTGCGATCTGCTTGAAGAAGTCCGTCTTCATATACGCGTAGAGCCAGCCGTACTCGTCTTGGTCCTTCGGCTCGATGCGCAACAGGTCGTCCGTGATGACCTTGTTCAGGTGATGCGGGTACACGGCGGTAACGTTGCCACCACGCCCGAGCGCGAAAGCAGCAGCCAATCCTGATTGACGAATCTAGAATCAGCCTGGGGCACGAAAGGCGCGGCGAGCCACTTCCTCACTCGGGGAAAGTCCTCGAACACCTGGCCGGCGGTAAAGAAGGGTAGCCCTTTGCCTTCCGGCACGGTATACCCCGTCAGTCTGCTCGGCTGCCAAATGTCGGTAAGGTCACCGAGCCTCTTGTGGTTGTCGCACTGGTTGGCAAGGCGTACGAAGCCGTACCCGTCGCGCAGGTAGGTTGACGCCTCGAGCCTCACGTCGCCGCCCAGCACGGTGGAAAGTCGGACGCTCTTCACCAAAGGCGCGATCGTCATTGGTCTCGCCTCCATTCAAAGAAGGCGCCGGCGATCGCCATCGTCTCGTCGTCCACCACGCGCTCCTTCGAGGTGTGGCTGCTCTCCTCTTCGGAGCCCACGTTGCCCGTCACCGCGGTGGTCTGCTCCTGCACAATGGGGTAGCCGTCATCGTCGCGTACATAGGTGGTCTGACCACGCTTGTCGTGCCCTACGTGGTCACAGATGGCCATAAATATCTTGTAATCCTGGAAGGTACCGTCCTTGCAGTATGCCTCTTCCTCACTGTCCCAGCGTCTCAGCACAAGGACGGATGTCTGCACGCCCACGTTGGGTTGGAACGCATCCGGGTGCATGTCTACCGAACCCAGGATCTGCGCATGGCGCAAAATCCACTGGCGCACGTAGCCCAGACCCGGGTTGCCCAGGATGCCGTTGGGAATGACGAGCGCCGCCACACCCACGCCGGGCTCAAGCAGGCGGATACACCGCTCGATGAAGAGGATCTCGGGCGGCTGAGATGAGAAGAGCTTGGGTTCCATGCTCCACTCGGCATCTTCCTCGGACCACGACCAGGTGTGTCCAAGGTCGAAGGATTCCAGAATCGCCGGGTCTTCGATAGGAATCTTGGAGCCAAAAGGTGGGTTGGTCATAATCGCCGTAACGCCGTGCCCCGGCTGCAGCGCCTTATTTGCCGCAATGTCGGCGGCGTCCAGGCGCAGCGCCTTTTGCAGTTTGGGTTCAAAGCCCGAGAACGGCTCGAGCGAGTTGGCGTGGAACAGCTGTCCGGTGCCGTCGTTGTTCATAACCATATTCATCTTGGAGGCACGCACTAGGATGGGATCAAAGTCGATGCCCACGATATGCTTGGACAGGAACTCGCGCTTGCGCGCGATCAGAGCCTCTTGCTTGGCTGCTTTGCTGCGCCCGCTCACCTCGACGGAGTCTCTGATCTTCTCAAGCACGTAATTCATGGCCGTGACCAAAAAGCCGCAGGTGCCCATGGCGGGGTCGAGGATGACGTCGTTTTCGGACGGGTCGACCATCCGCACCATCATGTGGCACATGTTGCGCGGCGTGAAGAACTGGCCCTTGTCACCACGCAGGTTGGAGCCCACGATTGTCTCGTACGCGTGGCCCTTAACGTCCACGTCGCTCTCGAGCAGGGAATACATTTGCAGCTGCGCCACGATGTAGGCGAGCACATCGTCGGTTAATGCGATGCGCTCGTCGGCCTTGAAGATGGTCTCGTACGACTGCTTGACGTTTCCAAAGAGTGCCTCGATGCGCTTGCGGCACTTCTTCTTACCCGCGGCGCCCTGGCGCTCGGTTGGCGTGATGTAGAACGTTGGCGTCTCGGAGTCGCGCTCATCCTGGATTTTGCAGAAGATGATCTTGAGCAGTTCAAGGAATGCCTCGGCCTTTTGGATGCCTTGGTTTCCGGCGATGTAGTTGTGACAGCGGCGGAACGAGTACAGCAGCGAGTCACTGGCGGCGGGGCGCAACTGGTCGAAGCGCGGCGCGTCGTCGGGTACCTCGCCACCAGCATGTGGCAGATCGGGCACGGCCTCGGGGCCGCGCTTGCCGGCATCGTCCACCACGTAACGGAAGGTAAGCAACTCGTCGCCGTTGGTCCACATGCCATAGGTCGAGTTCATGCAGGCAGACGCATAGGAGTGCATTTGATCTACGCCGTCTTTTTTGCCTTTGGCCTTGGTCTTGGGGTCTTTGCACTCGACGATGATGTGGATGTTTTCCTGGGTGTGCGCTTTTCCCGGCTCCCAGATGGCGACGTCGACCGCTTTTCGGTTGCTGCCGAACTTGATCGACTCCTCGACCCCGATCTGCTCCTTCTTGTAACCGTACTCACGCACGAGGGACTTTAGGATTTCCTGGCGCACTCGCTCCTCGGGGGTGTCCCTGCGCTGCGTCACGCCGTCGATGAAGTCCAGTATAGTCTCCGGCTGGATGACCGAAGTCTTGCTCACTTGCGACATTACGATTCCGTCCTTCCAACCTTGGTGTTGGTATCAACGCGTGCGGGGCCGCCCGATGCGACGCCCATCTCGCGGCTAATCAAATCTTTAAGAAATCCCTGCTTGTTTTCCTGTGCGGAGAGGAATGACCAAATCTCCTCTTCGGCGGGATAGAACCGCAGACAGAACTGCTGGGTCTTGTCGTGCTTGTACTTACGATCGGCTCGCTTCTGAGCTTCTGACGGCATGGCACCTCCCAAGGACATAGCTTAGCCATAATAGGAATTAGTATAGGTCTACACCTATATGTAGACAAGCAAAATATCACGAATCAGCAGGTAAAGGATGATTTTTTAATTAAAGAAATAGAAGCCAACAAATGTAAAAACGGCCTCTAAGACATTGGACGTTTTTACGGTTGAGGAAGGTGGAGCTTGAGAAATGATCCGCCATGAGCGCTCCCTGCCGCTCGTGCATGGAGTGGCAGGGAACTATTTTTGTTGTATGAGACTGCCGTCTCGCAAGGTTGCAATGCCCGATTGGATGTCGACTTCAGTTGGATCAACCATATGCGCTGTTGCCTGACGCTGCGCGATGCCAGACGACGGAGGATGCGTCCTATCACGACTGGTAGTCAGGCACATTCTGGGCTAGTTGCGAACTTGGCTTGGAATGTGCCTGTTTGGCAGAATCGAAATCGCGAGCCATATCACTCGACTATGTGCCACTCAGCTGCCGAAGTGCTTCCAGCGTTGGTGATGCGGCCAGCTTTCCGTAGGCTTTGGAGCAGATAGCTTACATGGTCGCCTTTTTGCTTTGCCGTAAGGTCTGCCGGCAAGGCATGATCCAGCCCTGCGATAATCTCCGCTCTTGAACATGGGCGCACGCGCAGGAGCTCCAAGATCAACTCCTTGAAGACGCTATTGTCTACGCCCTTGTTTCGCACATACTCGCTGTGGGCACCGGTGGCTGCTGCCACCTCGGCTGAGACCGTCAGTTTGGGGTAACGGCCCCTAACGAGGCCTTGTTCGTGAAGCAGACGTGACTGTTCCTTTGTGACGGGTAGTCCCTTCTGAACGAGGTCCAACAGCAGCACTGTCACCAAATCAAGATTTCGATTGCTTGCGAGAAGTCGAGAATAGTCCTCGTTGAGAACCGTACCGTACAGCGTTACGGCAACGCGCCCAATCTCAGATAGATCGTAGGTGGGCATTGGTAATAGGCGGTTGCGCTGAATATCGAAGACGTTGCGAATGCCTATGGCGTTGCGGTCCATCATGCCTGTTTTGTTCATAGCGCTTGAAAGCAGGGGGTTACGGTAGTAGGGCGGCTTGTAGCCGCTCGCGAGCGCGTTCTCTATCGTCTCGGGGATAAAGGCACCCTCGTTCTTGAATATAAGCTTGTCCTCATACTCAAGGACATTGATCTTTCCTGACATCCTGAAATCTTGATGCGCAATAGCGTTGTGGAGAAGTTCTCGAATGACTTCGGGACTGTAGCGATGCGCTTCGGTGGGAAATAGCGTCTCTTCGCGGTCGAAGAAGCGATACTTTTCGTTTCTTATCTTTCCCAGGATACGATCGACCTGCAGAATGAAGGGCGGCTCAAAGTGTTCATAGGCCATAGTGGAGCCGTCGCTCGCGTAGAGCGTCCAAGTGATGCGCGGCTCAATGCCACCCAGAAAGACACTCGATTCCGGTTTGCCCAGAAGAACGAGCGCCGCATTGCTCACGTGGCCGTGGATCACAAGCGCCATCTTGCTAAGGATAGATTCTTCGTCGAGGCTACGAACGGCAGGCTGGCTTTCTCCGAACTTTTCGACGAATTTGGAGCATGCAAAGCTAACTGCATCTGGATCAAGGTCACCGAAGTTTGCCTCGTAGGCAATCTGGCGCGACCAGTCGGGCCGGCTCTGCCCGTAAATGGCGTCGAGTTTGAACTTGGGCATCTCTACGAGGGACTCATTCTCTCGTGACCAAGGGATTCCGTGCCAAGTCGTTGGCGTTGCGAAGCTGCCAGCCGGTATCTGGAAAGCAATGACTCTTTTGTCATCAACCTCAAACTCGTAAATCTCTTCGAAAGTCATGCCGTTGTTGGTGTATTGGGCGATTTCGTGCTTTAGGCGTCGCAGGCCGACACTTGGCGATTGGGGTTCTTTACGGTAGGCGGTTCCCTTTATCTTGCGGTCGTTTGAAATGCCAAAGAAAAGCCATCCGCACTCTGCCTTGCGTAAATTGGCCTCGTTGCTGAGGGCGGAGAAATACCTGCCAATGTCCTCGAAGTCATAGTTCTGCTTTGCTGCCTTGTATTCGACGACCTCGGTCTCGACGTCTGCAATGATGCGCAGAAGTAGGGAGGGCATTTCGCTCGTTTTCCGTATCATGACACTCCATATAATGTAATTTTATCCGCAACTAATGTAATTATATCTCCTGTTACATTAGCCGCCCGTGCATAAGGCTGTAGGCCGACTGTAAGGTCATATATTTCAGTGCATATAATGTCTGTACTTTTAATTTACCTCGCAGATTAGCTGCCAGGGGAAACGGAAAATAATGTGTCTTCTTCTAATGTAATTTCGCATGTAGCTTCGCGGATAACGCGTGAAATTACATTAGTACACGGAACTATTGCCGCCTGCTGCGGTGACGCTGCTGTCCATCTTCGTTGCCCGCTCCAATTCCAAAATGTTAGGTTCATGCCTGCTGCCCATACTTGCACCTGCGCACGGTACAATGGTTGGGTTACGACCAACGTGCCAATAACCAAAAA
>JAQEDL010000017.1:37666-48924 GCA_027669365.1 Coriobacteriaceae bacterium AM49-12
CCTCGAGAACAAGTACGCCATTTGGCAGGAGATCGAGGTTCTGGCCTGCGAGGCCCAGGCGGAGCTCGGTAAGATCGGTATTTCCAAAGACGAGGCCCAGTGGATCCGCGATCATGCCAACTTTGAGAAGGCGAAGGTCGATGAGATCGAGGAAGTCACGCGCCACGACGTCATTGCCTTCCTGACCAACATGAAGGAATACATCGATGCCGATGTTCCCGAGGGCGACCCCAAGCCCAGCCGCTGGGTTCACTATGGCATGACCAGCTCCGATCTGGGCGACACGGCTCTGTGCTACCAGCTCACCCAGGCCTGCGACTTGATCATCGAGGACGTCAAGAAGCTCGGCGAGATTTGCAAGCGTCGCGCCTTTGAGGAGCGCAATACGCTCTGTGCCGGCCGCACTCATGGTATCCACGCCGAGCCGATGACCTTCGGCATGAAGTTTGGCTCTTGGGCTGGGAGCTCAAGCGCGATCTGGACCGTCTTGAGGATGCCCGCAAGAACGTTGCCTTTGGTGCCATCTCGGGCGCTGTCGGCACGTACAGCTCCATCGAGCCGTTTGTCGAGGAGTATGTCTGTGAGCACCTGGGTCTGGTTCACGATCCGCTGTCCACGCAGGTTATCAGCCGCGACCATCACGCCTACCTCGCCGGCGTCCTTGCCACCACGGCGGCCACCTGCGAGCGCATCGCTACCGAGGTTCGCAATCTGCAGAAGACCGATACGCTCGAGGCCGAGGAGCCGTTCCGCAAGGGTCAAAAGGGCAGCTCCGCCATGCCGCACAAGCGCAACCCGATCACCATGGAGAAGGTCTGCGGCCTGTCGCGCGTCGTGAAGTCCAACGCCCAGGTTGCCTTTGACAACGTTGCCCTGTGGCACGAGCGCGACATTTCGCACTCCTCCGCCGAGCGCGTCGCCCAGGCCGATAGCTTTATCGCACTCGACCACATGTTCCAGTGCCTCATCCGCGTTATCGACGGCCTGCAGCTGTATCCGGCTCGCATGATGGCCAACCTCAACAAGACTCGCGGCCTCATCTTCTCCTCCAAGGTCCTGCTGGCCCTCGTCGACACGGGTATCACCCGCGAGGATGCCTATGCTATCGTGCAGGAAAATGCCATGGACACCTGGCACGAGGTACAGGATTGTGTCTCCGGCCCCACCTTTAAGGAGCGTCTCGAGGCCGATCCGCGCTGCACCGTCAGCCAGGAAAAGCTCGACGAGATCTTTGATCCGTGGGACTTCCTCACCCGCATCGACACAGTCTTCGATCGCCTGGAGCAGCTAAGCTTCGAGTAGGGTTGACCTAATTCGACCGCTTGCGGATACATTTCAACCATTGGCGCCTTGCCCGTCTTGGGCAAGCGCTTTTTTCGCTGTTGCACTGGCCCCCTGGTAATAAAATGAACCTTATCTGCTGTTTCGATGAAAAGAGCCATGTGCCCAGACGTATCAAACGAGGTGCCATCGTCTCGTCCGTGCTCATACTCCTTGTTGCCGTCTGTGCGGTCGCCCTGACGTATACCGTTCGAAGCAGCTCTACCTCATCGAGTGAAGCCGATAAAGATCTCCCGGTGCTCAAAATCGGCGTTACGGATAACGATCCCTATGTGTATACCGATATCGCGGGCGATTACGCCGGTATCGATATCGATATCGCCCGCGAGGCTTGCAAGCGTGCGGGAATCAAGCCGCAATTCATTGACATATCTTGGAATGATCGTGACCGCCTGCTCAAAAACGGCGAGATCGATTGCCTGTGGTGCGACTATTCGCCCTGTTATCGCGAAGACGAGTATTACTGGACTGAGCCGTATCTAACCTTGACGGTTTCGGTTGCCACCAAGAAAACGAGTGGTATCAAGTCCTTGGCGTATCTCGATGGCAGCAAGACTGTCGCGGTGATTTCCGGTTCGGTGAGTGAACGCCGATTGCTTGCAGGCGATCTGGAAATCTCGTCGGACGTGCATATCAAATCATATGGCTCCGCCGAACTCTGCAAAGCCGCCCTCGTCAAGGGGTATGTTGACTGTTGGATGGCGGACGTTCAGTCGTTTGATTGTCTGGTCGCCCAGTATCCCGGCCTGTATCGTGTGTTCGCCGATAACGTTATGACGGTTGACCTTGGCGTCGCGTTTAAGGACGGCTATGAGGGGGAGTACGTCAAAAACCTCAATACCGTGCTGTTCGAGATGGATCGAGATGGCACGATTGAGCGCATTGTGGACAAGTACAAGGCAGGGGAAACGACGGACGGGCAAGGAGCGGAATCATGACAAATGATGAGCGCCGCTTGCGCCGAAAGGCATTAGTCACCGCGGCTATCTGCGTTGTGGCCAGCGCTGTTTTGTTGGGTCTGCTGTATGTGGTCGGCACGCATCGCTGTCTCGATAAAACGCTTGGGTTTGGCCAGGAAACCATGGTGTTTTTAGAAAACGCCTGCGAAAAATATGACCGATATGAACAGGGAAGAAAAACCGAGGCGACGTGCAATTTGGAAGCCGCGCTCGAGTCGTTTTCGACGTTCTTGCCGTCTGATCACGTTGAAGTCAACGATGACCTCGTCGAGGAGTACGTCCATACCGAGCACCTTTCGGGAATGTTGGTCATGGACGCCGACGGCCATATGGTCGCTCATTACGATATCGACGGTCGCGATCCGCTGATGCTGTGGCGAGAGGAGCTTGCCTGTTCGTCGGTCGCATCGATGTATCGAGGATCCAAGGTGTCCTACTCGACGGTCGTTGAGCGTCGCGATGTCGATTTTGCCGTGAGTGCCGTTCCGTACAGTGATGGCGTAGCGCTGGGGTACCGATCGCTTGCGCCCGAGCCCGCCGATGATTATTCGTACACGATCGCCGACGTGCTCGTGAACAACACATTCCATCAAGATCCAACGGTGCTTGTGATGCGTGATATGCAGATTGTTTCCTCAAACGATTCGAATGTCGATCTAACCCTTGCCCGGCTTCTTGCCGATAGCGGAATTGATTGGAAAGACGAAGGCTTAACACGTATCGAATATCGGGGAAGTACCTGGTATGCCGTGCGTGCGGCGTATAAGGACTATCGCCTGTTTGCGCTCTATCCCAAATCTGAGGTCATGTCGGGCAGGATTTCATTTATCGCTGTCGGCGTACTGGCGTGTCTGGTGTTTTTGGTTGTAGTGCTGTTGGTGCGTATCATCGCCGATCGTCGCAATTTGGCCGAAAAGGATAAGCAGCTCGGCATCATCAATGCTATCAGTTCCACATATGAGTCGACCTTCCTGCTACATCTCGATACGCTCGAGATCGAGGGAATTAACATGTCGCCATCGGTGGCAAAGATATTTGCCGAGCATGCCGAGGCGTATGACTTTTTGACAACGGTTTGCCGAGACATCGTGAGTCCCGAAAGCCGCGAGGCGGTCATAAAGCTAATAGATCTAAGCACGCTTCAGGATCGTATGGAGGGCATGCCGTACTTGGATGCCGAGGTACGAGATTGTCGAGGTACGTGGTATTCGCTGCAGGTTGTTCCACAGCGCCGCGATGAGCAGGGTCGACTGGAATCGGTCGTCGTGGCGACGCATAACATCTCGATGACAAAGCGCGCCGAGGAGCTTTCTTTCCAGGACAAGCTGACGGGGCTTCGCAATAGAAATTACCTTGAGTCCCTTGGCGACGACCTGGTGAACGAGTCCCTGCCCGTGAGTGTGATCATGATGGACTGCAATTTCCTCAAGCGTACCAACGATCTCTGCGGTCACGAAATGGGCGATGAGCTGCTACGGCGTACGGCGTCTGTATTGAGGCGAACGGCAGGCGAGAAGTTTGTGCCTATGCGCATTGGTGGCGACGAGTTCTTGCTGATTTGCCCTCACACCGATCGCGAATCCGCATGTAAAGTGGTGCAAGATCTTCGCCTCAGCCTTGCTGCTGCGAGCGATGAGGTGCTGACAGTCAGTGTGTCGTTTGGCGTCGCGACGGCAGAGACACCCGGATGTACGCTGACCGAGATGTACCACATCGCTGACCACAACATGTATCAAGAGAAACGAGAAGTCCACGCTTGGGAAGCAAATTGCTAGTATTGCTGTCGCCGGTTTGCGCATTGGGGAATGTTGAATCGGTGCCCGCGATACTTTATCGGTTCGGACGGGGATAATAGACGTCTGAAATTGTTTTACGAGAGGGGAACGCAATGATTAGTTTTGATTACAAGCCTCAGGGTGTATGTGCTCGCAATATCCACCTTGATCTTTCTGATGACGGCAACAAGGTGGTGGGCGTCGAGTTTACCGGCGGCTGCAACGGCAATCTCAAGGCTATCTCCAAACTGGTCGAGGGCGCTCCTGCCGATCGCGTCATCGAGGTTCTCGCTGGTAATACCTGCGGTATGAAAAAGACTTCTTGCGCCGATCAGCTCACGCGCGCTATCGAGGCCGCTCGCGCCGAGATCGCCTAATGAGTATCGCCGATCGCTTTAAGAATGGAATAACGCGTCGAGGTTTTGTGCTGGGTGGCGCCGCTACCGGTGCTGCTGCCGTACTGGCCGGTTGCTCGAAAAAAACGGGCACGAGTGATGATGCCGCTGGCGAGCCACAGGTTATCAAGGACGATTCGAAAATTGTCTCGATCACTGATGAGTACGAAGCTGTCGATATCGATCTTGAGCCCACGGCCTCGTGGACGCTGCCGCTGGGCACGCTGCTGTACTACTGCGATGGCGACTATGCTGCCGCGATGATGGCGCCTGCTTCTGCCCTGCATGCCAATACGCTTGGTGTGCTCAACCTGGGCGATGGCTCGCTTACCACACTTATCGAGGATCCCATTGAGGGAACCGGTTATGCGTTTTACGACGTTCGCGCGGGTGATGGCGTGTTCGCGTGGGTCGAGATGAACTTTGCCAATGCGTCTTGGAAACTCTATGCGCAAAACCTTGCAGGCTCCTCCCTTACCGGCAACGCTGTCGAGCTCGACCGCGGTGGCAAAAACTACGATCCGCCGCTCTTCACAGCGTATGGGTCGTCGGTCATCTGGTACAAGATGCCTTCGTCCGGCGGCACCAAAACGAGTAACGATTCGTACTGCTACCGTCAGGCGCCCAACGAGTCCAAGCCTGAGACTATTTGGAAGTCGACGGGCCGTTTCGCATCCGCTCCGCGTGTGAGCGACGGCATCCTGACCATCTCGCCCCGTGTACACAATGATGAGGGCGTCTATTACGGTATGACGGCGATCGACCTGACTGACGGCAACAACACGAAGCGGGCTCAGCTGGTGCTTCCTTCGTCGGTTTCGCCTTTCGAGGCCGTGTATATGGGAGACACCTTCGTGTTCTCCATTGAGGCGACGTATAGCGGTGTGGGCAGCCTGGGCAATATGGGCACCTATATCGGTAACGAGGGCGGGCCGTACCTCTTCCTTTCGCGTGAGCCGCTCGCGTGCGCTGCGGGAAGGAAAAATAAATACCTGGTTAAAGTTCAGGCGTCGCATTTTTTGATTGACACTTCGGCTAAGACCTACGGCTCGCTTCTGTCGCCCGACCGAGCCTTGGAGTATGGCGATTATCCTGCTACGGCGGGTAAATCGAGCTCGTTCTTAACGTACGCAACGGTGCGTAACAGCCAGGGAATTCCCGAGACGGTTACCGCTCGCTTGTTCTCTCTTTAGTCTCCGAGGGGTTAAAAAGGCGTCGGCAGGGGAATAAACGCGTTGTGACTATGAGTACCGCCCGCCGAGCTGTCGCGCCCATGCGATACCCGGTGGGCTCAGGTGCGTTAAAATGAGCTTGTTCTTAGCTAATTGAGACAGGGGGGCCGTGTTATGGCTTCAGATGCAAAAAAGATTCTGCTGGTCGAGGATGAGAAGGCAATCCGTGATGCTGTCGCTGCCTATCTCGAGCGCGAGGGCTATTGGGTTGTGGGCGTCGGCGACGGCCAGTCCGCTATCGAGGAGTTCGAGAAGCATCAGTTCGACCTGGTTGTGCTCGACCTTATGCTCCCCAAGATTCCGGGCGAGCGCGTTTGCCGCACCATTCGCGACACCTCGGATGTCCCCATCATTATGCTGACGGCCAAGGGCGAGATCGAGGACCGTATTATCGGCCTCGAGCTCGGAGCCGACGACTACCTGATCAAGCCGTTCTCGCCGCGCGAGCTTGTCGCGCGCGTACGCGCCTTGTTCCGCCGTGCCCACCAGGCCGATGAGCCGGCCGTCGAGGTGCTCGACTTTGGCGATCTGGTCATTGACATCTCGGGCCACAAGATTTTGGTCGAGGGCAAGGAAGTCGACCTGACGGCTTCCGAGTTCAAGCTACTCACCACGCTTGCCCGTCACCCCGGCCGCGTCTACAACCGCATGGAGCTGGTCGAGAAGGTGCTCGGCTACGACTTTGAGGGTTACGAGCGCACCATCGACAGCCACGTGAAGAACCTTCGCGCCAAGCTGGGCGACGACCCCAAGAAGCCCAAGTGGCTCTACACCGTCCACGGTGTCGGCTACCGCTTCGAGGCTCCGACCAAGACCGATAAGTCGGACGAGAAATAAAGGAAATCACATATGACACCTGCGCGCTTTGAAATCGGGCAAAAGCATAAGCAGGAGAACGAGGCGGGTTCCAAGGCTGCCGAAAAGTTGGCAACGTCATATGAGGAAAACGGTTCTTGGACTGCGGGGGAGCTGCGTACGGTCGCGACATCGAGTTTGGTGTCCGACGATCTTGGTATGCAGGTCGTCAATAAAAAGGGCGTCATCGTCTACGACGACTCGTGGCCCTCGGCAAGCGCTACTGCCGATGTACGCGAAAATCAGGCGACAACCGACGGTACGAGCGGAAAGAAGGCATCGCACAGTCCAGTCTCGTCTGCTCCCACCGATTCCAATAGTGTTGCCAACGTTGAGATCGTGACGTCCTCCGGCGAGCACGTGGGTCAGGTCAAATTGTGGGCGATTGGCTCCGATGCCCTGCTCACCAGGGCAGACTCAGCATTCAGAGAGAAGACCTTTAATGCCATGGCCCTTGCCGCGGTTGTGGCCGTCTGCATCTCGGTCGTTATCGGAGCGCTCATGTCGCGCATGCTCACCAAGCCGATTCATCGTATTACCAGCACGGCCAAGCAGATTCGCGATGGAGACCTGTCCGCTCGTACGGGCTTGCGCGGCGATGATGAGATCGATCAGCTGGGAGAGACCTTCGACGAGATGGCCACCTCGCTCGAGAAGGATATGAAGCACGAGAAGCGCCTAACCTCTGATGTTGCCCACGAGCTGCGTACGCCGCTCATGGCCATGCTTGCAACGGTCGAGGCCATGCAAGACGGCGTGTACCCCACCGACGACGAACACCTGGAGACAGTCGCCTCCGAGACGCGTCGCCTGGCTCGTTTGGTGCAGCAGATGCTTGACCTGTCACGCATGGAAAACAGTACCGCGCCGCTCAACCTGGAGCCGGTGGATATGGTGCCGTTTGTGCGTTCGATTGTGAATGGCCAGGAGCGCCTGTTTGCCGACCGTGACCTGCGTTTGCGCTTTGCAGATGAGACGCAGGGCCACGATGACGTTGTCGAGGCAGATCCCGACATGATCACGCAATGCGTCATCAATCTCATGAGTAACGCCATGCGCTATACCCCCGAGGGCGGTTGGGTCGTGGTGTCGGTGCTCAGCGACCGCAAGCACGTCGATATCGCGGTTTCGGATACGGGCATCGGTATCGCCAAGGATGATTTGTCGCGCATCTTCGGACGTTTTTGGCGTGCCGACGCCAGCCGCGCCCGCGAAGCTGGCGGCCTGGGCGTTGGCCTCGCCGTAACTAAACAGATTGTCGAGCGTCATCACGGCTACATATCCGTGGAGTCGGAGCTTGGAAAGGGTACGACTTTTACGATTCATCTGCCTCGCGAGCACACGGCGGACGCGGCATCTACTACAATGGAGCACTAGCTTTTCGCTATTCGGTGAAGGAGGGGTTTCGTCCCTGCCGCTCCGAGTTTGCGAAAACATGCGGGGAAGAACCCGCATTACTGTCGTATTTTGGTAAGGAGTGACTCACGTGACAACGATGGAGCGTCGTCCGGATTCCCGTGGCAAGGTTCGTGATATCTACGATGCCGGTGAAAACCTGCTGATGGTCGCCACCGACCGCATTTCTGCGTTCGACTTTATTCTTCCCGACGAGATTCCGTTTAAGGGAGAGGTGCTCAACCGCATCTCGGCATTCTGGTTCGATAAGTTTGCCGACATCGTTCCCAATCACCTCGTCTCCATCGACCCGGCTGATTTCCCCGAGGAGTTTGCCGAGTATCGTGACTACCTCGCTGGCCGCGCCATGCTGGTTAAGAAGGCCCAGACGATTCCTATCGAGTGCATCGTCCGCGGCTATCTGACCGGTTCGGGCAAGAAGACCTACGACGAGAACGGCACCGTCTGCGGCATCCAGCTGCCTGAGGGCCTGACCGAGGCTTCCAAGCTTCCTGAGCCGCTGTTCACGCCGTCCACGAAGGCCGAGATCGGTGACCACGACGAGAACATCTCGTTCGAGCGTTGCTGCGAGATCGTGGGCGAGGACATCGCCACGCAGATTCGTGACCTTTCCCTCAAGATCTACAAGGCCGCTGCCGAGTACGCCGCGACCCGTGGCATCATCATTGCCGACACCAAGTTCGAGTTTGGTGTTATTGATGGCAAGGTCACGCTGATCGACGAGTGCCTCACGCCCGACTCCAGCCGTTTCTGGCCTGCTGCCAGCTACGAGGAGGGCAAGATCCAGCCTAGCTACGACAAGCAATTCGTCCGCAATTGGCTCAAGGCCAACTGGGATATGACGGGGGAGACCCCGCACCTGCCCGCCGAGGTCATCGATGGCACGTCCGAGCGCTATCGCGAGGCCTTCCAGATCATCACGGGCTCCCAGTTCACAAGCATGAAGGAGAACGCATAAGTGAGTACCCGTAGCGCCACGAACAAGCGCACGCAATCCCACGAAGTTACCGGGGTTGCGCGCAAGTCCGCCGCATCTGCTAAACCCGCCCGCCAGGCAGCGAGCTCCGTTCGCGTCGTGCCGGCTTCGTCTAAAGCTCGCCGCAAAGAGCTCGAGAAGGGTGAAAACCTGGAAGGCCTTTCCAAGGAGGAGAAACGCGCCCGCAAGGCCAAGCAGCGTGCTCGCGAGGATCGTATCTACACGGTGTCGAATATTCTCCTCAAGCAGGACGAGGACTACACCAAGCGCCGTCGTATCTGGTGGGCCGTGCTCGCCATCGGCATGGTGCTCATCGTGGCAATTTGGGCCTCGTTCTACTTCGCTCCCGGCGGCACGGTGTCCAGTCCCGTCCAGATGGTCGGCATCGTTTTGTCCTATGCCATCATCCTGGGTGACTTTATCTACGACTTCGTTCGTATTCGTCCCTTGCGCAACATGTACCGCGCGCAGGCCGAGGGCATGTCCGAGAACAAGCTCAACGCTCTTATTGAGCGCGCGGCTGCCGAGGAGGACACGAAGGCCTCCAAGAAGAAGTAGCGCTTGTATCCATACTTATCGCTAAGATATAAGGCGCGTCGTTTTTGCCCGCGTGGTGGTCGCGGAGGCTTATGAAGCCGGCGCTGGCCACGTGACGGTTATTTGGGCCGATGATGCCGTGACGAGGCTCACGTACGAGCATGTCGATAAAAGCTATTTTGAGCAGACGCCCGAGTGGAAGCGCCTGCAGTTGGATTCCCTGGCCCAGGACGGTGCCTGCTTTATCTTTATCGAGGGTGCGGACCCTGCGGCTCTCAAGGGTATCGATCCCGCCAAGCCCGCCGCGGCTTCCAAGGCAAGGAATACGCAGTGCAAGGTCTTCCGCCGTGGGCTGGACTACAATATCAACCCGTGGTGCATCGCCGGCGCGCCGGTCGTTGCCTGGGCTCGCGAGGTGTTCTCGGGCGATGCGGATGAGGTTGCGATCTATAAACTATGGAATGCGATTCTGCACACCGCTCGTGCCGATGGCCAGGACCCGGAGAGCGACTGGGAGCTTCATGACGCGGCGTTCGAAAAGAACCTGCGTTTCCTGAACGACAATCGTTTTGACCGCCTGCATTACACCGCGGAAAATGGAACCGATCTGACGATTGGCATGACGAAGGGTCACGAGTGGGCCGGCGGCAAGGGCAAGACGCCCGATGGGCACCCCTTCTTCCCCAACATTCCCACCGAGGAAGTCTTCACCTCGCCTGATCGTATGCGTGCCGACGGTATCGTGTATTCGGCTATGCCGCTCATTCACCACGGTAACAAGGTTGACGATTTTTGGATTAAGTTCGAGGCCGGCCGCGTGGTGGACTACGATGCCCGCGTGGGCAAGGCGACGCTTGCGAGCATTATTGACACCGATGAAGGTGCCGCTCATCTCGGTGAGGTCGCGCTCATTTCCAAGAACACTCCGATCCGCGAAAGTGGCGTTCTGTTCTATGACACGCTCTATGACGAGAACGCCAGCTGCCACCTTGCGCTGGGCGTCGGCTTCCCCGAATGCATCGAGGGTGGGTATGACATGTCCAAGGAGGAGCTCCTGGAACATGGCGTAAACGTCTCGAGCACGCACGTCGATTTTATGATCGGCACGGACGATATCGATATTACGGGCATTACGCCTGATGGACGTGAAGTTGTGATTTTCCAGAACGGCCAATGGAGTTGGGAATAGTCCCAGACCGTGGTACAATGCCACCCGCGGGCCGTTAGCTCAGCTGGCAGAGCAGGGGACTTTTAATCCCAAGGTCCAGGGTTCGAACCCCTGACGGCCCACCATAGAAAAGAAAGCGATCGACTCCGGTTGGTCGCTTTTTTGTTGCCGCGACACGGGTTCGAACCCGAACTTCTCTATATATAAGAACGCTTGGCGAACAAAACCTGCCTTCTACCGACGGGAAACAAATAGCTGATGCTTTTGGAGTAAAGTGGCGCTCCAGAGATGACCGATGCCTTAACACCTATAAACCAGCTGGTCATCGCCAATATCAGAAGCTGCTGCTTCGAATACGGCCTCAGTGAAGCAACTGAGGGTTCTATTCATTTGTGAACAAAATATGGAGTGCCAGATTCCCGCCCCGGGGCCCTGCCGGTCTGGCAATATATCTCCTTGCCGCGCGGCCGGTCGAACCGGGAACCGGCGCAGGCGTGCACCTTGAGAACCGGATACTGCGAGGATGGACACACCAGATGTGTCGCATCCGGGCAGACATCGAACCATTTGAAATGGTCTAACTTGGATTTGTTTTTCGCAAGGC